>NZ_QUDY01000001.1:0-622547 GCF_003477745.1 Clostridium sp. AF35-15
CCCTATAATATTAGAATATTCCGGCCGGATATTGACCGATGTTCTGTGCGACAACAGCATTCTCCTCCCCCTTCAGACAGCCATGCATATGAATATTTACAATTCACATTGAATTAATACGACTTGCTCTGATGTTCAATATAACGGCGAATATTTTCCTCAGATACGGATCCGATCGTTTCCACATAATAGGAATGGTTCCACAGTTCTCCCTTCCACAACTGGTTTCTTATTTCCGGAAAACGTTCGAATAATTTCCTGCCTGTGATCCCCTTCAGATACTTGATAATGGCTGTTATTGACAGTTTTGGTGGAGCTGATACAAAACAGTGAACATGATCACCTTCACCACATTCAAATAAATGAACGGTAAAACCTTTATCGTCAGCTATCTGCTGCACGAGTTCCTGTAGGTATTTCTCAACTTCTGGGGTTAATATCTTCCGTCTGTATTTCACCGGCCAAACCATATGGTAGTTAATATTACACACGCAAGTTCTATAATGTATCAGATTTCCTTTCATACATATAGTATATCATATTGAAGTGTAATACGCAATTATTATTCGAACATATTTTCGTTTTTATTGTATGCCGGTTACGGCATTACCATCAAAGGATGAGAATTATTATACTATTTGCATTGTGCAGATATGCACACTCCTGCGCTTTCATCTCGGTAATTGAATTGCCGAGGATTCCCGCTTATTGTCCTAAAAGATGGCCTTTACTGATAGAAAAGAATTTTATAGTAAAACCGATTGGTTCAGATGGGCTGCCGTGCCAATGTACGGCAGCCCATCTGGCATCATTCTATCAGCCCTTTCGCTACCTCTTTCAGTTTCTTAGCCGACTCCACCAGCTTCTCCGCCTCTTCCTCACTCAATGCAATCGGCACATGCGTCTCCACACCCCCGATTCCCACGATCGCCGGCATACTCAGCGTGATGTCTTCGATGCCGTACTCCCCGTGCATCATCGCAGACACCGGCAGAATCGAGCGCTCATTGCGGACGATACACTCGCAGATACGTTTTACCGACATCGCAATTCCGTAATACGTCGCCTGTTTTTTCGAAATAATCTCGTAAGCACTGTTTTTGACCTTCTCCGCGATCGCGTCCATCGCCGCATCGTGGTTAAAATGCCCGCGCATCTCGCAGAAATCGTTCAGCGGAATGCCCGATACATTCGTACTGCTCCATGCCGCGATCTCGCTGTCCCCGTGCTCACCGATGATAAACGAATGTACACTCCGGCTGTCCACGCCCAGGTGTTCGCCCAGCGCATATTTAAGCCGTGCCGTGTCAAGCACCGTACCCGAACCGAGCACCCGGTTCTCCGGCAGCCCGCTCAGTTTCAATGCCACATACGTCAAAATATCTACCGGATTCGATACGATCAGCAGAATCCCGCCAAAATCGCGTTTTACAATCTCCGGGATGATACTCTGATAAATTGCCGTATTCTTCTGCACCAGGTCAAGCCGCGTCTCCCCCGGCTTCTGGTTCGCCCCCGCTGTGATAATGATGATCGCCGCGTCCGCCGCGTCGTCATACGTGCCCGCGTAGATCTTCATCTGCCCTGCAAACGGAATCCCGTGCGCGATATCCTTCGCCTCGCCGTCCGCCTTTTCCATATTCACATCTAACAGAACCAGCTCGGAAAATAACCGGCTCTGCATCAGTGTAAATGCCGTTGCTGAACCCACAAATCCGCACCCGATGACTGCCGCTTTTCTTGGATTTACCTCTCTGCTCATACGCTCATTTCTCCTTTTTTCTCCGGCTTATACTGCATGTCCATATTTCTAGCATCCACTCTCTGCATATGGACAAGCATGCCTCTAGTCTCTCCTGCCATTCATATGTATTGTGCCGCTTACAAGAAGGAGTATACATGCTTTGGGACATTTTTTCAGTTGTTTTAACAACGAAAATAGAAACTACAACACTTTCTGATCATCCGATGACAATGTGATCTACCAACAAAGAGGCGTTTCCATCATGTATTTTTCCGTACAGTCCCGCTGCTTCGATTCTGCCGAAATCTATTTTCACTTTGCATCACAGCAGGCAGAGTTCTTCGTAACTATCTTATTTATGTAAAATTGAATAAAAACATGTAAAATCAACATTTTCATCGATAGACAAAAAAAGTCCCACGAAACTGCTACTTCCGGCAATCCCGTGGGATGTTTTCGTTTTTTTATTTCAAAGCTCTGCCACGCTCACATTCTGGCTACTCCAGCGCCTCCAGAAATTCCTCATGGTTCATGACTTTTCCAATCTTCGGGAAAATCCATTTTTCACAGAAATCCTGCTCTTCCTGCGTATCGGTCGCGGTGCAGTCGTTGATGACGATGACACGGTAGCCCTTATCATACGCCGAACGCGCCGATGACTCTACACACCAGTCGGTATGGAAACCAGTAAATGCTACATACTCGATCTCATTTGCCCGCAGATAATAGTCCAAACCAGTCGAATGGAACGCGTCTAGCGTTTTCTTGCCTTCAACCACCACATCACCCGGCTGCGGAGTCAATTCTTTGATAATCTCCGGTCCCGGTGTGCCGCGCAGCCATGCGCCGGTTCCCCAGTCTGCTTCCATATCCATCTCGATTCCACGCAGACCCTCACACGCCGGACCACCCTTTTTCAGCTCTGGAAATCCCGGATCAAACGGATGGAACGGGCAGTAAAAGATTTTTGCCACCTGACCTCGCGCCTTCTCCAGTAAATCCTGAAGATTGGCGATGACATGACGCTCGGCGAGCTGCTCCTTGATGTGGGCGTACATCGTTCCGCCCTCGGACAAGAAGTCATTCTGCGGTTCAATCAAAACAATCGCAACTTTCTCTTTCGGAATCTTAATCTGTGCCATACACTTCTCCTTTCCTATTACATCGCATTCGGCAGGAATAATACAATCTGCGGAATGAAAATACAAATCAAATCGACAATAATGATCGCTGCCAAGAACCACATCGAACCGGCGAAAATCTCGTTGACTGTGATCCCCTCCATGCCATCCATTCCGTACAGGGACGATTTAACGGTAAATACGTTCATGCCAAACGGAGGCGTAATCATACCGGTTTCAATCGCAATGATCATAACCAGACCGAACCATACTAAGTCATAGCCTAAATCTGCCATAATCGGGCACATCAGAGGCGTCGTTAAAAGCAGAATCGAAGTAGAATCCAGGATACATCCCAGTACCATCAGAATCAGGATAAATAATAAAACGATTCCGATCGGCGGGATGCTGAAACCTTCTACCAGATCCCGGAGTACATTGATGACACCGCACATGGACAACGTCTTGGAATATGTGGATGCCGATACCAGAAGAATCAGGACGCTGCCGGAGGTTGAACCTGCCGATAAAAGCGTCTCCCAGAACTCCTTGCGGTTGAATCGCTTCCGGAAAATCACAATCAGGAAAGCGCCGAACGCACCGACTCCGCCTGCTTCCGTCGGAGTGAAGAATCCACACCAGATACCTCCGAGGGAGATGATAATCAGAAGAACAATCGGCCACGGACGCAGCACAATTTTCCAGAAATTTTCTTTTTCATACTCAGTCAGCTCCTCTACCTCCGGAATATAATCCGGTTTGATATGTGCGACCGTCAAAATGACGATGATAAATGCGATCGTCATCAGAATACCCGGCATAACCGCCGCCACAAACAACTTGCCGATCGATACGTCCGCCTGCGAGCCGTAGACAATCATCAGAAGACTCGGAGGAATCAACATACCTAAGATCGCAGAGCCAGAGATCGTTCCCAGCGCGATCTTACGGTTATATTTCAGACGAAGCATCTGCGGAAGTGCAATTTTCGTAAAAACAGCCGCTGACGCAACCGTAACACCTGTGATAGCTGCGAAAATCGCATTGGCGATAACCGTCGCGATTCCGACGCCGCCCCGGACTTTCTTTAATAAAAGGCTGGCTGAATCATACAAATCCTGGCTGGCGCCGGATAAGTTCGCCAGAAGTCCCATCAAGACAAACAGCGGAATAACGCCGAACATATACTGCCGGACCGCGCCCCACGCCGACTGGCTTAGCACGTTCATCGCTGTTGAAAAACGTCCCGTGAAAAGGAATACACTGAGCACACTGGTAAACATCAGGGATGTGCTCAGATGAACACCAAAGAAAATCAGCGCCAGCAAAAGAATCAGTGAAAGTGCTGCTACTGCTCCTGTACTCATTCTGCCTTCCCCCCTTCTGCAAAGCTTTTTCCTGTAACTAATTCATACGTATACTTTATAATCTGGTTGATAAATTCCAGAATCATCAGCGCGGAACCGAATATAATGGAAAAACGCCCCGGAACCGTTGTGATACGGACCGATCCGGCTATCTCCGCTTCATGAATCGAAATTGCATTTAACAGATTTCCCCAGCTTGCCCGGATAATAAATGCATACACCAAAACACCAATCAGCGCTGCTACAATATCGATCACACGTTTTCCCTTTACACCGACCTTATCATACAGCATAGTTGTCCGGACATGGGCTCCCTTAACTGCTACATACGGAATCTCCAGAAAACATACGATAATGATAATGCTGCTGACAATTTCCGCCGTTCCCGCGAACGGTTTATTTAATATCAATCGGCTTAGAACGTCCGCTGTAATCAGAATCATGATTCCAAATACTGAGATCGCTGCAATTCCATCCATAATACTCAAAAAACGTTCCAGACACCGATCTAATTTTCTAAGGACTGACATATCATCCCACCTTTTCTCTCTTCTGTCTGTTCTTTCTCTGTCTTTCTGAACACATCGGGACATACCTTCGCTGTATGTCCCGATGCACTTTTCACACGGCTCACACTCTCCTCTGCGACAAGCCGCTCCCTTCAATTTTCTTACTCGCTGATCTTCCAGTCGCGTACTCTCTCTACACCCTGAGATTCCAGAATCTCATAATAATCTTCCACGATCTCGGAACCATTGTACCCAGCGTCGTCAAGGCTCTTTACCAGACCATTGACAACATCCGGAAGACTTGCTGCCCATTTTTCCTGCTCTTCACGGCTCAGAGTTGTAACGGTACAGCCCTGCTCTTCCAGTGCTTTGATATCTTCTTCGTGAATCGTATTGATATACTCAGACTCATAGTCCAGATAGCCCTCGCCAACCTCGGAAATGATGTTCTGTACATCCTCCGGCAGGTCATTCCAGGTATCCATATTGACAGTAATTGCATTGAACGGAACTACGTTGAAGTTTGCGTCCAGATAATACGGCGCTACCTCATATACCTTTAAGTTGACACAGGAATGGGTCGGCTGAATCGTCGCCTGACATACATTCGTCTGTAAGTTCTGATAGGTATCATTTAAGGAAGTCTGGACGCCGACTGCACCAGAGCCCTCGATCCAGGAGAGGTTGATGCCTGCCGCGCCGATCTTCATTCCGTTTACATCTTCCAGAGACTTAACTTCTTTCGTGCTGAAGAATCCATACGGATCCGATACACCGATTCCGACGAACTTCTGGTTGTAGCTGTCTTCATAAATCGAAGTGAATTCCGGATATTTCTCATACATCTGTTTGATCGTCTCTGCCACAATCAGCGGATCGGAGCAGGAGAACGGCATACTGTAAACCATATCCTGTAACGGAAGTCTGGATGCCTCAAATACAAGAATCGTACATCCGATATCGACCAGACCATCCTGCACGCCCTGCAACTCATTTCCCAGGGAGATAACAGAACCGCCGTAGGATTTAACCCAGTCGATCTCATAATTTGTCTCTTCACTGACTCTCTCCGATACATTTTTCACAAAATAATCTTCCAGCGCTGTGATCCATGGGTTGGATTCCGAATGTCCGGATCCAATTCGAAGTGTAATCTTTTCTTTTCCGCTGGTTGCTTCTGCCTGTTTTTTATCGCCGCCTGTTGTACTGTCTGTTTTCGCAGATGAACTTCCACCGCATCCCGTCATTGCCGTCATTGCCATTATCGCTGCTAAACCTAATGCCACAAATCGTCTTCTCCTCATGTTCCTTCTTCCTTTCTTTTTCTCTTTTTCACGTTCTGCGTTTCTTTTTTGTTTCGCTTCTCCGTTGGACACCGGATATTGGATACAATTTGATACTATTACTCTAACATCACCTGTCTGTTTTGTCAATAAACTTTCTTATATAAACATCATTCTGTACAGTTTAAACAATATTTTAGTTTCAGATTGGATACATTATCCAATTTTATTGCTATTCCTTTTCTTTTCGGTTATAATAATCATAAAGAAATTTAAAAGGAGCCATGGTTTATGGATCAGACACAACCAATTATTCAATATACAACCGTTTCCGACTCAGTCTATCTCTGGGTCAAAAATGCAATTATTCAAGGTGAGTTTAAGCCAGGCGAACATATCGCCCAGGAACGCCTCACCAAAACACTTGGAGTCAGCCGCACCCCGGTCCGCGACGCAATCAAACGTCTGGAAGCAGAGGGACTTTTGATCACGAAACCGCACTGTGGGGCAGTCGTATTCCAGCTCTCCAAGGAACGTCTGACGGAAATCTACGACATCCGTATCCTGATGGAGCAGTACTGCGCCGCCAGAACCTGTATCAGGGCAAGTGATGACGATATCCGCCAATTGGAAGAGATTAGTTTAAAAATGCTCGATTTTTCCAATAATTCGAAGGAATTTATGCAGCTGGACCGCCAGTTTCACACCCGGTTCTGTGAGCTCTCCGGCTGCGACGACACCGTTGAGATCCTGCAGGGACTCTGGAATAAATGTGATTCCTTCAAATCCATCTACTACTCTCTGGAGGGACGCATCAACGATACTCTGTCCGAGCATGCAAAGATCATCCAGGGACTGAAAAACCGCGATATCGACGCCACCAAACAGGCGATCTACGGTCATCTGAAAGATGTTGTCGAATGTGTTGGACGCCAAGCCAATTTTTCTTAAAGACAAAACACCTACCAAGCATCGACAGCCGTATAATTACAAAAGGCGATGAGCGCAGTTCCTGTCTCTCTGCGTTCACCGCCTATTACTTTTTTCTGCTTTTCTTATCTACCCGCCAACAGCGAAATCTGCGCCGTCTCCTCGACAAGTTCCGCCAGATAAGCTGCCTCGCGCATCGTCCCTGCCACCGTCACCTGACCGTGACCGCGCAGAAGGAATGCATTCATCTCTTTATTTTTCCGGAACTCTTCCAGAATCATCGGGAAATATTCCTTCGGAACGGCATACGAATGGGTGTCAAACACCGGCACATTTCCGCCCAGCTTCATTTCCGAATGGTGCGTCGAAAAATCAAGCGTCTCATGCTTATCCGCCCATGCAGTCGCATATGGGGAATGGCAGTGCATGATCGCGCACACCTCCGGGAGCTCCCGGTAGATCGCACCGTGCAAAAGAGCTTCTTTGGATGGTTTCCGATTGCCCTCAATCAAGTTTCCGTCAAAATCCGTCACAACAATTGTGTCCGCGCACACCTCGTCAAACGCCACATCCGTCGCCTTCACAAGCATCCAGTCATGCCCTGGCGCACGCATACTCAGATTTCCGCCGTTGCTCATCTGATAGCGGAGCTGATAAAATTTGTGAGCCGCCTGTTCCATCGCATCGCTCAGCTCTTTGTATTCCTGATATTTCATGCGCTCTCCTTTCTGCTACCCTCCGCTTCATTCAGCAGCGCTTCCATCTCCTGTGCGCAGATATCCGCAAATTCAGGATCACAGAAATTCAGATCATACGCTTTAAACACAATCTCCGGCTTCAGATCCGCCTCGAAAATCTGACGCATCTTCTGAATTGTCTCCGGTTTATAGAAAAATTCCCCCGGATAACTCATTGTCCGCAGTCCTCCCATCGGGAGAATGACCTCCGTTTTTCCCTTGGAACGATTCAGTCGTTCCACGATCGTGTGTGTAATATCCAGAATTTCGCTCTCATACAGGCGCGTATGTGTTAAATCCTGATTATGCCATACGTACCCCCGATCTTCCTCATCTTTTAAAAGTTCCTCTTTCCTCAGACACGCAAAATCAATGCCGCCCGGGCAGATCAGCGCCGGGATCCCCATCTCCGCTGCCGCACACAGGCGGTTATCCGCACCCTTGCTGTATCCGTAATCGCCCAAATATTCCGCTGTCATCTCATGCAGTGAGAGATCCATAACGGCTGAAATAACGCCCTCGCGGATCATCGACTCCATCACCCGGCCGCCGATTCCGGTCGAATGGAAGCTGATCATCTTCCTGCCGCGCGCCGTCAGCTCGTCGGATGCCCGCATCACGGTATCATTCGTAATCCCCATAAGCGTTGTCGCGATATATTTTTCCCCATGTGTATCGATCCGTTTTCCCCCATATGTCACCATGCCAATCAGGGCGCTGACTGTATTTCCCAACACAGCCTCATTAACGGGGTTCATACCGGCAAAATCAACGATCGACGGAACCACCATGATATCTTTATCGCCCACAACCGTGTCAAAATACCGGTATCCGCTGGCGATCGTGGAACAGATAATCTTCGGAAATCCGATCGGAAGCAGCCGCAGCGCCGCAGAACACATAACTGTATTTTGCAGTCCCCCCATTCCCATCACGCCGTGAATTTTTTTCTCTCCGACGAGTTTTAACAGCATCTTGGAAATACTCTCCGTCATCGCTGCGATCGCACCGCTCTTGTCCATCGCGTGCACCTGCTCCCAGGTATAACCACCCATTGCCAGAATCTCCTCCCGGCTGACATCTGCGCGCATCGGAATATGCGGTCCCGTGCTGACATCGAGTATCAGCGGACTGTTTCCGCTCATTTTTATTTTTTTCTGTACAAACTGTACTTCATGATATTTCGTGTCACAGCTTGCAATTACCCCAACCACTGCCATTTTCTCGAAGTCTCACGAACTTCTTCTTTCACCTGCCTTTCGTCTTAAAGACCAAGGATCGGTGTTTTCGAAACCCGATCTAACATTTCGCGGTCATGGCAGGTCAGAATCTTATCCAGACTCTCTGCCCGGGCTTTGATAAGCTCGATGCTCTTCCAGGCGGAGACAATATCTGAAAACCGGTTCGGAGGCGTAATATCATAATGAATCTCTTCGATCGGTTTCGTATTATCCATAATGAAAATTGCATCGCCACAGCAAATATATCTGCCCGCTGCCGTGTTGATCTCAACCGACTGATGCCCGATGGAATGTCCCGGCGTCTCAAATACGCGTACCCCCGGCATGATCTCTGCCTCGCCTTCTACCAATTCCATCTTGAGTCCCTCAAATGGGCGGGTAATGCCAAGCTGCGGTGCCTCGTATGATTTGTAATAGAGCGGGATTGGATCCATCGCAAATTCGTATTCCTTCTTGTTTACATAAAATTTCGCATTCGTGAATTTATCCATATAGAAGCAATGATCCCAGTGCAGATGGGTAAACACTACAATATCAATATCCTCCGGTTTATATCCGATCTTTGCAAGCTGATCCGCGATCGCCATGCCCTCCGGCTGATATGATCCATGATGGTGGTATTTATCGGCGCGCTCTGTGTATGCCATGCCTGTATCCACAAGCAGCAGTTTGTCTCCGCCCTCTACCAGATACGTAAAAACTGGGTATTCTTCCTCCCGATCGGAAGCATCGGGATAATATGCCACCGTAGAATGGTGGTAAAGATACTGTTTCGGAATCATCGTCACGAAACCAGTGTTGATTGGTCTGATTGTTAAGTTACTCATATCGGTACCTCCTGTCGCTCGTCTGGCTATCTCAAACATGAGATAAATGCCAAATTTGTTTCCTAAAATGGAGCATCCAATATTGTATCCAGTGTCCAATAGTATTATAATAAAAAGAAGCATAGCTGTCAAGAAAAGTTTCAATTTCCATCTGAAAGTAACAATGAATCGGATCCAAAACACCAAAAAGGAGGAACCTCATATGAAAATTACGGTTGCAATCGATTCCCTGAAAGGAAGTCTGGCCTCGATGGAAGCCGGAAACGCCGCCAAAGGCGGCATTCTCCGCGTCTATCCCGAGGCAGAGGTCTTCGTGCGCCCTCTGGCAGATGGCGGCGAGGGAACCGTGGATGCCCTGACGGAAGGACTGGGCGGCAGGATCCGCACCATCTCCGTCTCCGATCCGCTCGGACGCCCCCTTCAAGCCGACTACGGGATTCTCACCTCACCGGGACAGGGCGAACCGCTTGCGGTGATCGAGATGGCTGCTGCCTCCGGACTTCCGCTCCTGGCTGCTGCGGAACGCAATCCACTCCGCACTACCACCTACGGTGTCGGAGAACTGATCCTTGACGCCATCCGCCAAGGCTGCCGGCGTTTCCTGATTGGCATCGGCGGCAGCGCCACCAACGATGGCGGACTCGGCATGCTCTCCGCGCTGGGATATCAATTTCTCAAAGAAGACGGAACGCCCGTCTCCCCGGGTGCCGCCGGACTGTCAGAGCTTTCTTCCATCCGTACCGGCTCCGTTCTTCCCGAACTGTCCGCGTGCAGCTTCCGGATCGCCTGCGATGTCACCAATCCGCTCTGCGGTCCAAATGGCTGCAGTGCCGTCTATGGTCCGCAAAAGGGCGCTTCCAGGGAAGATATCGTAAATATGGATCGCTGGATGCAGGCATACGCCGTCCTTACTGCCCGGCAATTTCCACACGCCGATCCAACGGTTCCCGGCACGGGTGCCGCCGGAGGTCTCGGATTTGCCTTTTTAAGCTATATGAACGCTGTCCTGGAACCGGGCGCCTCGATCGTGCTGGAAGAAACTTCTCTGGAATCGTTCATCCAGGACAGCGATATCGTCATCACCGGTGAGGGTCGTCTCGACGGACAGACTGCTATGGGAAAAGCCCCCATCGCCGTCGCCAGACTGGCTAAAAAATACGGCAAGCCCGTCTTCGCCTTCTCCGGCTGCGTCACCCCAGATGCCATCCAGTGTAACGATGCCGGAATCGACGCCTTTTTCCCAATTCTCCGCTCCATCTGCTCGCTGGAAGAAGCAATGGAACCGGCATCCGCCCGGAAGAATCTGAGCGATACGGTGGAACAGGTGATGCGGGTGGTTCGGCGGTTTTCGTAAAAATTGGAAACAA
This sequence comes from Clostridium sp. AF35-15, assembly GCF_003477745.1. NCBI lineage: Bacteria > Bacillati > Bacillota > Clostridia > Eubacteriales > Clostridiaceae > Clostridium > Clostridium sp. AF35-15. Next base: position 11,127 of record NZ_QUDY01000001.1, read on the forward strand.
AGAATGTGCTGATATAAGAAAATCGGAGAGGAACTTTGATCATTCATTCTCTCCGATTTTTTTCAACTTACCTTGTATATTAGCTATTATACATTCACTTTTTCGAAATCATTGCCATAAATTTTCGAATATACATCCTTCTAATTTTTATTTAGAGAGCGCCTTCTCCGCCGCATCCAGCCCCTCATATCCATATGCCTTCACTTCCTCCTCCATCGTCAGAAGTGCCAGACTCTTTCCTTCCTTTTTCAGTTCATTGATAAACTGCCAGTACGTATGCAGAGTGCTGTCCGAGTAAGTCCGCAGTTCTCCAAGCAGGTACGTCTGGAAGGAAGTATCATACGGCGTATCTTCAGAACTGTAGAGAAGCCGGTTTCCAGACGCCAGCACCGGATATTTCGCCTGGTACTCTTCCATCCAGGCAAGCTGCTGTTTCACGATCGCATCACTCCACTGTTCGCCCGCCAGCGTCGGATCAATCAGAAAATGATGCAGTTTCTTAAACTGCTCCGGTGCGGTGCTCGCCATCATCCACGCATATTTCTCCATTACCAGATTGCGCCCTTGCTCATGGGCGCGATCCATATCCGCCTGCACGCAGTCGATGAGTTCCTCTGTCCACGGTGCAAAATGGCTTCGTCGCATGATAAAAAATGTCTCCGGATCGTCCTGACAGGAAGCACGTCCGCCCTCGTTATTGACTTTCTGAAAATCTTCCCACTCCATCTGAATCAGTTTCTCTATTTTCTCCTGTTTCGTCATACGCTGTCCTCCCTTTCGCTTGACAGATCCCTTCCAAATCAATTTCCTGCATCTTTTCTGTCAGTTACAGTCCATGCGCGTTCCCATTTTGATGTGTCTATCCGCGGCTTATCCTTCCATCACATGACATTTTTTCAGCTCCGGATCCTGAATCCGTTTCATGATCTCCCACGTATGCGCTTCCAGAAATGCATCCCGGCTGTCAGTCAGTCCCTGTTTTCGCAGTTCCCCAACTACCGCCTGACAGATTTCCTCGATCCGACCCACGCGCGGATCTAACTGGTTTACATAAGGATTCCATCCCGGGGGAAACGGCGGCTTCCACATCTCGCTCGTATCTCCCATCACCGAAAGCTCCCGGATTTTTTCCGCCACCTCCGGCAATATCTGAAATTTTTCCATTCCCCGGAACATCCACTTATAGTAAGGCATATACGTCCGGTTTAGTAAATAGACCATCGAAATCGCCTGCCGCACAAATTCATCGAGCGCCAGCATCGCCGCAACCGTATCCCCCCGCCGCATACAGCGGCCATAATTATACTGTCCCGACTGCGCCATTTTCGCTGCCCGCGCCGCGATCTTCTTGATCCGGACATCCTCCGGATAATACTTCCGAAGCTCCTCGCGGACCGCGGAAAATTCTCCCAGTCCGTCCTCAAAAACTGCCCCGCCTGTAACTGCCGCCAGCTTATCCTCCGGCAGATGCAGCCAGCGCATCAAGCTCCTTGGCGGCTGTTCCATCCCGATAAAACGGCTGTAAAATGCCTCTATCTCAAACACACCGACACGTCCGCCGCCCCGCGCACTTGTAAGCCGTGCCGGAATGCCCGCAAACTCCCCCGGCAAACGGTCGTAAGCATCCTGAAGCGCCTTCCCGTACTGGTTATAATCTTCCGCCGAAAGCCAGAGGTCAAAACCTGCCCCGAAATCGTGATCCTGCGATATCGCATCGTCAAATCCCAGACATTCCGAACCTTCGCCCACCAGTCCCGCCGCCAGCCGCGGCAGAAGCTCTGGAAATTCCCGCTCCAGCATCGGACGCCCAACTTCTTCATAATATCGTTTTGCCAGTTCCAGTCCCTGCATCTGATCCCCCTACCTGATTTTATGGCTTTTTCTTGTCCTTTCTCCGCTTTCTGAATCTATTTCAGAAAATGTTACTGTTCACGCATACGTGCCCAGTAACGGAATTTGCCGTGGCTTCGCATTTAAATACGGAAAATTCCTGCTGCCACCACGGTTTCTTACGGCACTTTCGGTTCCAAAAGTGCCTACCCGTGAACAGTAACCAGAAAATTTCCATCTCAGAATTTCGCATCCTTGAACTGGCAGCTCGCACAGTGGCTCTGTTTTCCGCCTGTGCTTTCCGTTCTGCCCTCGTCACCGGTAATACCTTTTTCTTCCTTTTCTTTTTTGATCATCTCCAGATTCTGGCGGATCACCGCGCACGCATCGCTCTCGCCAAACCGGGACTGCGTTACCATCAGTGCTTTTTCCAGCAGCCCGATCGCCTGATCATAATTGCCGCGCCGCCATGCCAGCTCCCCGGCTGCTGCCAGCGCCGAACCAAAGTGTCCCGACTGCACGCCCTCCGGGGACGCATAAAAGGTCAGGCTTTCCTTTAACTCCTCGTCTGCCTCATCCAGCCGTCCCAGCGCCATCAAGGATAGCGCCCGGTTGACATGGGTCGTTGCCACCTCCGCCTCGCTGTTCTCCATCTTTTTAATCAGTTCCAGCGCCTTATCCAGCGATTCCAGCGCCTTTTCATGTTCCTCCTGTTCCTGATAAATCTGGCTGATATTATTGTAGAGACTTGCCATCTCATAGCCATCCGTTTTTCCAAGATTCTTAAAAATCGCTTCCGCCTCCCGGTACTGGGAAAGCGCTTTCTCCACATCTCCTGCCATCCGGCGCGCAGTTGCCGCATTTAAAAGTGTCGTTCCATGGTGGATCGAACCATCCAGTCCCATCCCCGCAATCAGGGACAGTGCCATATCCGCCATATCGACTGCCTGTGCAACTCGTCCGGTATTCCGGTAGAGTCCTTCCATCTCATTGCACATCATCAGGCAGAGGCTTTTGTTCCCTGAATCCAGCCCTTCCTTCATCCAGCCCATCATTTTCTCTTCCGCTTCGTCCAGTTTTCCCTGTGCATAAAGGCGATCCAGTTCCTGAAACATCTGCTGTGTATCCATTTTTATCCCTCTTTCTTTCCCTTCTTTATTCTTGTTTCTGTTATTTTTTTCATTAATGTGCCTTGGCACCTTTGACACAAAAAGAGATACCGCAAAACCTCACATCCCTCTGCTCCCCATCTTCTTATTTCTGACAGGTCAGTGCACGGATTCTGTGGTTTTGCGGTATCCACTATCTGTTCTCAAACCTTGTAAAATCTATCTCTTTCTCAACAATGCTTTCTATGCTGCCATGCAGCACCCGCATTCGGATCGCGTTTCATTTCAACGATCCGGCTTTTACAAATCCTGTATTCATCAAACGAAGCAGCTTCCGATCGCCGCATCACCCCATCGGCGAATATCCAAACGTATTTACCAGCGCATCAATCTTCTTTCCTGCCTTGCAGAGCGGGCAGTCACGGTAATCTGAATACGTATAATCCGGTAAATCCTTCTTGCCAAAGACTGATTTGATCGGCACACCATCCAGCGAATCCATCGCACTGAAAATCGCCGATGCGCCCTGTAAGATACCACCGTAATACTGGATGCTCTCAACTGCCTTATTTAAGGTGCGTCCTGTCGTCACGGATGCCATCAGGATCATCACGTGTTTATCGCGGATCATCGGAATCAGGTTGTCACGGAAAATGATCTGGCTGTTGTTGTTGAACTCCGGACTGATTACATAGATAGATTTGTGCGCGTTCGTCGAGAGAAAACCGCCCTTTGCCAGCTCCTCCGCCAGAAAAGCACCGATAACTTCCGTGCCCTCCATGCAGACAATCGTGTCGATCACGGTGTCATACAGATACATGCCAACCAGCGCCTGTGCAACTTCCTCCGCCTCTTTCGTTCTCGCTTTCAGGGTCGTCACATCAATGTAATAATTGATATGTGCATGGTTTGTTGCGAAATGTCCTGGACGAATCTTTAACGGTACTGTCGCTCCAGTTGTGTAGATCTTTGTATAACTTTTCTCCATAAAAACGCCCCCTTCTCCATCTAAATAGGTGTTCATAAATGTTTGAAACTGCTTCTAAAAGTTCCATTTTCACAGTCACTTCCATCCATGGATTGATACCCTTATTATACTAGAAAATGTGGCGTTTAACAAGATAAAATCTGTCATCATATGTATATTTTTTTATTTTTCTGTCTTTTTTTCAGGCATTTTTTCACTCACAACCAGAACACACACCCGATACTAAGACTCTAAGAACTTTCGCACGCACTCCAGAAACCGTTCTCCATATTTTTCAAACTTATACGCACCCACGCCGGACACCTCCAGCATCTCCGCTTCCGTGACCGGTTTTAAAATACACATATGCGTCAGCGTCTTATCAGAAAATACGATATACGGCGGCACTTTTTCCTCGGATGCGATCTCGCGGCGCAGCGCGCGGAGTGCCTCGAAGAGCGTCTCTTCCTTCTCCGTAAATTCGTCTGCCCCGGCTGGAAGTTTCGCGCCCCGGCGGCTCTTTTTGCTGCTTCCAGCTGTCTGTTTCTCCCGCTCCTTCGCCATCTTCATCTCGATTGGTTCCGGTGCTTCCAGGAAAGCAGCACCTTTTTCCGTCAATTTGACAATCGAATACTCATCCGTCGTGACAAACAGATACTCCTCCACCTGGAGGAAGTTAAACATCTGGCGCAGATGCACGACGCTCTCCTTCGCCAGCTCCCCATAATGCGGATTCTCATCCATCCGGTAATTGCGGATCTTAACCGTATTCGCCCCGTGCACCGTGTCGAGAATCACCGTTGTTCCATAGCGCTGTCCGCACGACTGCACACAGCCTAAGAGACTCTCTGCCGCCGCCTGAATGTCGATCGTGTCAAATTGCGTCATACAATTCGAACAGTTTCCGCAGTAATTACTTCCATATTCGCCGAAATACCGCAGGATATAATCACGCAGGCACTCATTCGTAAAACAATAAAATGTCATCTTTTTCAGGCGTTCCCGGTCACGTTCCAGCACCACCTGCCGCGTATAGTCGTCAAGCTCCTGATTGTCCTGGTTCCGCTCAATAAAGAGCTGGTTCGTCACCACATCCCGCCCGCTATAATACAGGATGCACTCCGCCGGTTCGCCGTCACGCCCGGCACGTCCTGCCTCCTGATAGTAGGCTTCCAGGTTCTTCGGCATCCCGCAGTGCAGGACAAACCGTACATCCGACCGGTCGATTCCCATGCCGAACGCATTGGTCGCCACCATCACCGGAACCCGGTCATAGATAAAATCATCCTGATTCTTCTGCCGCTCTGCATCGGAAAGTCCCGCATGGTAACGCGTCACTGAAAATCCATCCCGGATCAGCTTCTCACAGATCTCCTCAACATTTCTGCGGGTCAGACAGTAAATAATCCCTCCCTGCCCCGGGTGCGCCTCCAGATATGCCCGGATCGCCGCATAGCGGTCCTTCGGCGTCTCCACTGCAAAATACAAGTTTTTCCGGTCAAATCCCGTCGTCAGCATCACCGGATTCTGTAACTGCAAAATGTCGATGATATCGTCCCGGACCTCCTTGGTCGCGGTCGCCGTAAAAGCACTGACCACCGGACGCCTCGGCAGCTTCTCGATAAAATCAACAATCTTCAAATAACTCGGTCTGAAATCCTGTCCCCACTGGGAAATGCAGTGCGCCTCATCGATCGCCAGCATCGCAATATCCACGTGCATCGCAAAATCAAGAAATGTCTCCGTCATCAGACGCTCCGGCGCCACATAAATGATTGGATAACGCCCCTCGCGCGCATACCCAAGCGCCTTATAATACTGTGCCGTCGTCAGCGAACTGTTCAGATACGCCGCGTGGACGCCCGCCTGATTGAGTGCCGTGACTTGATCCTTCATCAGAGAAATCAGCGGTGACACCACCAGCGTGATTCCCGGAAGAATCAATGCCGGAACCTGATAACACAGTGATTTTCCGCTGCCCGTCGGCATGATTCCCAGCACATCACGCCCATCAAGAATCCCGTCAATCAGTATTTCCTGTCCTTCGCGGAAGCTGTCATATCCGAAATACCGCTTGAGAACTTCATATTTTTCCGATTTCTCATAATTCATATATCTTTATCCAACGCCCTTTCATTCTAGTTCTGTCTCAACTATCCACAATCTTGAGCATTTCAAGTCTCAGACATCCACCAGGTCAATCTTTCCTTAAACTTCTCTCCACAGGATGTTTCTCTGAACTCCACACATCCACACAAATTTCACTCTTTATACATATATATCAAACACCAAACCATTGCTTCCTTACAAAAGCCCCAGCTCTTCCATCGCCCGGTAAATCCCATCTTCCTCCACGGTCTTCGCCGTAAACGTCGCATACGACTCCAGCCCGGCATCGTGTTTTCCCATGACAACCGCATTCGGCACATACTGGAACATCGACAGATCGTTCATGCTGTCTCCAAAGACCCACGCGTCCTCCAGCGCGATCCCATATTGCTTCAAAATCCACTCGATCGCACTCGCCTTAGAATGCCCCATCGGCACACACTCATAGAAGCCGCCGCCCCGGTCAATCACCTCAAAATCCCGAAGTGTCTCAAAAAATCCCGCCGGATCACTGTCTGCTCCGACTGCCACGCAAAATTTACTGATCGAAAAGGACGGATCCGACCAGTTCTTCGCCGAAACCGAGCCGCTCTGGTCGAGAATCGAGCGGATCGCCCGCATCGTTTCGGTCTGCACCCCATCTGGCCGGAAAAAGCAGGCGTCCACGCCCTCCATCACTGTATCCATCCGGAACCGCAGAATATCCTCTTTCAGTTTCTCCGCCCGTTCCGGCGAAATTCTCTGGTCATAGAGTGTCTTTCCATCCACGGAAATATAGGTACCACAGCCACAGAGCAGCCCGTTTACCGGCGCTTCCTCCCGGATTTTGGACGTCTGGCACCAGGTCCGCCCCGTATTAATAAATGTCAAATTTCCCTTTTCCATTGTTTTTTTTAAGGCAAGCACCGCGCTTTGCGGTACCTGCCTTAATTTTTCACTAAACAATGTTCCATCAATATCAAAAAACAATGCTTTTTTATTTATCTTCATTTCTGAATATGATCTCCCCGGTCTCTGCATTCATGCTGTCTACGATCGCCAGTGACTCAACGCGGATGCCCTTATCACGGATGCGTTTGCCGCCGTCCTGAAAACCTTTTTCAATGACAATGCCCGCACCAACTAATTCTGCTCCCGAATCCTGAATCAAAGTGGTCAGACCGTCTAATGCCTTGCCCTTTGCCAGAAAATCATCGATAACCAGAACCTTATCGCCTTTTCCAAGGAACTCCTTGGACACAATAATATCATATACAGTGCCATGGGTAAACGATTCAACCTTCGTTGTATACACTTCTCCGGCAATATTTTTCGTCTTTGTTTTCTTGGCAAATACAACCGGAACATCAAAATATTCGGCTACGATACAGGCAATACCAATACCCGACGCCTCGATCGTCAGGATCTTGTTGATCTCCTCACCCTCAAAACGGCGTTTAAACTCCTTGCCGATCTCCTGGAACAGATGAATATCCATCTGGTGATTCAGGAAACGATCCACTTTCAATACATTTCCTGCTCTTACGATTCCATCTTTACGGATTCTGTCGTATAAAATCTGCATATGTCTATCCCCTTATCTGTATTTTTATGAGACGCTTTCTACTCCGCCTCGTCCTCGGCTGCTTCTGTATTCAGCGCCGCATTGTTCTCCTCAGTGCTGACGGTGATCTTGGCATTTTCTACCAGAAAATCAAGTGTCTTCTGCATCAGTGCCGTATCGTCCACCATCTTCTGATCGATGTTGTCATTCTGAAGCATCGTCTTCAGGCTCTCGTAGCCGTAGCGTTTCGCCAGTGCTTCCTTGTCCGAATCGTCGATCGTGATATTTTCCTGCTTCGCAATCTCATTTAAAACGAGGGACTGTTTCGCCATTTCCTTGGCTTCCTGGCGGATCTCCTGCTTGAAGCTGTCCTCATCGCTTCCAATCATGCCCGCATAGGTCGCCAGATCGACGCCGTAGGAGGATAGCATGTTGGTGTATGCCTTTAACTGTGTATCATATGCCTCGTCGATCGATGCAGTCGAGCATACAACCTCTGAATTGTCCACAACCGCATTCAGAATATCCGTATCTCTCTGATTGTCAATCGAGAGCTGTTTCTGCTCTAAGAGGTTCTCACGGGTGGATTCACGGTATTTCTCCACGGTTCCATCATCCGGTGATACGGAAGCAACAAACTCATCCGTCAGTTCCGGAACGGAGCGCTCCTTGACCGCATTGACCGTTACCTCAAATACAACCTCCTTACCTGCCAGATCCGGGTTGTTCGGATACGAATCCGGGAAGGTCAGGTTTAAGTCTTTCTGATCGCCCTTCACAGCGCCGACCAGCCCATCCTCGAATCCATCGATAAAGCTGCCGGATCCAAGCGTCAAATCATATCCTTCAGCGGTACCACCCTTAAATGCCTCGCCGTCTAAAAGCCCCTTATAGTCAATGTTGACCTGATCGCCCATCTGAGCTGCCCGGTCTACCTCGCGGTACTCGGCCTTTGAATTCAACACCTGCTGAATCTGGTTTTCTACTTCCTCGTCCGTCACGGATGCCTCGGTCACGGTCACAGCGATGCCTTTGTACTCGCCCAGCTTCACGCTGCTCTCTGCGACATACTCCTCTGTCTCTGCTGCCGTGCTCTCTGCTGCGGTCGTCTCAGTCCCTGTCTTTTTTCCGCATCCAGATGCCGCTGCTGCTACCGCAACCGCCAGACAGATGCCTGCTATTTTCCATCTCTTCATTTAGTCGTCCTCTATCTCTCAATTTCCTGCCTGCGCCATCCGGCACCTGGCTTTCAAACGCACATATGATATATCTGCACGTATGTCTTACCAATCATCATACCACAAACCAGCCTGTCGCAAAAGCGATTTTTCAATATTTTATATTTTCAGCAACTCTTTTTTCATAGTTCATCACTTTTCCCAATTTAAGGAAACCGGATATGAATTATTTGATAAAAAATTCCGCCAGAAAAAAACGTTTTGTCTTTCCTGACGGAATTTTCTGGCTATTTTTTAGCTGCAAAATGCTGCAAATGCCAGATATGTGTTATAGATATCCAGTTTCGATGCCAGCTCAAATGGGGCATGCATGGATAAAATCGGAACACCCATATCCACAACATCTACATCCATGCCAGCCACAAACAGGGCAACCGTGCCGCCGCCGCCGACGTCTACTGCGCCCAGCTCGCCGATCTGCCAGTATACGCCTGCCTCATCCATGATCTGGATCACTTTCGCCATCGTCTCCGCGCTCGCGTCGTTGCTGCCGGATTTGCCACGCGCACCCGTATATTTCGTCAAAACGACACCCTTATTCAGATAGCAGGAGTTTTTTTCTTCAAATACGCTCGCAAACGTCGGGTCATACGCCGCATTGACATCCGCCGACAGGCACAGAGAATGCTTCAGCACTTTGCGGACATCCACATTTCCTGCCTTGCACAGTCCCTCGATATAATGCAGGGTAAAATCGGAATTTAAGCCGGTATTTCCAACGGAACCGATCTCCTCTTTATCTGCCAGAATCGTAACCGTCGTATATTCCGGGGACTTGGCTTTCATCTCTGCGGTCAGTGCCGTGTACGCGCACACCTTGTCATCCTGTCCGTAAGCGCCGACCAGGCTGCGGTCCAGACCGACATCCGTTGCTTTTACTGCCGGCACAAACTCGATCTCTGCACGCAGGAAATCCTTCTCCGTCATGCCGAAGCGCTCATTTAAGATCGACAGCGCCAGTAGCTTGACCGGCTCCTTGATCGAGTCTTCTTCCTCGCACGGGTACGGCAGGGATCCAACAATGATATTTAATTCTTCGCCCTTGATGCCATCTTTCAGTTTCCGCTCATTCTGCTGTGCGGCAAGATGCGGAAGCAGATCGGTCACGCAGAAGACTGGATCGCCCTCTTTTTCGCCGATGCAAATATCCACCGAGGTACCGTCCTTTAAAATCACAACGCCGTGCATCGCCAGCGGGATCGTCGCCCACTGGTATTTGCGGATGCCGCCGTAATAATGGGTCTTGAAATATGCCGCCTCTGCCTTCTCATACAGCGGGTTCGGTTTCAGATCCAGGCGCGGGGAATCGATGTGAGCCACGTTAATGCGGACGCCGTCCTCCAGCGGACGTTTTCCGAACGTGCTCATCAGAAGCGCTTTCTTGCGGTTGATCTGGTATACCTTGTCGCCCGGCTGATAGATTTTTCCTTCTTCGAACTCCTCATAACCAGCCTCTTTCAGGCGGAGCACCGCCTCGCGCACAAATTCGCGCTCGGTCTTTGCCGCATTTAAAAACTCCTTATATCCCTCGCAATATGCAAATGCCTTTTCCTCCTGCTCCGGAGCTTTCTTTCCAATATTAGGAAATTCCCAGATCAGTTTTTCTCTCTGTTCTTTCGCTACTGACATATCCTTCCTCCTTTTGCAAATCATTTCTTTTTCACTATCGTATCACTATCCAGCAGAATCGTAAATGGTCCATCGTTTAAAAGCTCGACCTTCATATCTGCCCCGAAAATACCGTGCTCGACCTTCCGCACCTGTCCGGCGCAGCGCGCCAGCGCGTGTTCGTAGAGATGGTTCGCCAGTTCTGGATTTCCCGCACCCGTAAAGCCCGGGCGGTTTCCGTGGCTGCAGTCCGCGTACAAAGTAAACTGGCTGATCAGCAGGATCTCACCATCCACATCCGCCAGCGAACAGTTCGTCTTGCCGTTCTCATCCTCAAAAATACGCAGCTTGCACATTTTATCCACCATTTTGTCGGTGATTTCCTCCGTGTCTGTGTCACTGACGCCCATCAGCACCATATATCCACGACCGATCGAGCCGATCAGCTCGCCGTCTACCTTTACACTCGCGTGTTTGACTCTCTGTAGTACAAATCTCATATTGTTCTCCTGATTTTTATATTTCCTGTAATCTTGCTTTAGCGTAACAATGCCCTCAGCCGCGCCAGCAGATTCTCCGCATTTTCCTCGCCCAGAATGACCTCCCGCGCCAGAATCGGTCGGTCAGTGATGATGTTATCAACGCCAATCATCTTCATTCGCTCCAGTTCACTCTTTTTATTGACCGTCCAGACATGGACCTCCTTACCACAGGCATGGACGCGCTCGACCAGCTTCCGGTTCGCTGAACTGGAGATCAGGCTGATAAAATCAATCGCATCATCCTCGTAATAGCTTCCATATGCTGCCGACAAAATATAGCCCGTATAAATATCTGGATCCGCCGCCTTCACCCGCTTTAAATAAGAAAGACTCGTCGATGTCACGACGCACTGTTCCGCGAAATCATTCTCCCGAATACAGTCCACGACCTTTTCCGGCAGATCGCTGGACGCGCCGGCATATTTGATCTCGATGTTCAGCATCATCCGTCCCCTGACATATTCGATGACGTCTTCCAGCTTCGGAATCCGCGTCCCGCTGTACTGCTCCGAATACCAGCCACCGGCATCTACCTGCTGCAGCTCGTCCCAGGAAAGCGACCGGATCGTCCGCCGCGTCCCGTCGATCCGCTCCAGAGTGCTGTCATGGAACAATACCAGCACACCATCCCGCGTCTCCTGCACATCCAGCTCTGCAAAATCCGCCATCTGATCGACCGCTGCCTCCATCGCAGGCATCGTGTTCTCCGGTGCGCTCGTCGATGCGCCCCGATGCGCTGTGAGCTGCACTTCCCTCAGCTGATCCGCCGCCAGCACATTGCCCCGGTAAAAAGCGTCGTACATTGCTCCGGCGCTCAATGCCGTCAGAAGTGCCAGCGCCGCCATCCGGTTGCGGCGGCTCAACCACGGAAGACCCGCATGTTCGCCAGCTTCAAACTTCCAGCGCTCTTTGTTCTGACGTTTCCGGTCCAGCTGCACATATAACACCGTCAATGCGCCATAATTGACCGACATCAGCACGATGCTCATGAGCGGCATCAGAACCATCTCGATCCGGTCGCGCGCCTCTAAAACCAGAATCAATTCCAGACGCCGGTCCGCAAACCAGACAGCAAACACCGCCACAATCACAACCGCAATCAGATAGAGCACCACCGTCACCGCCGTAACTGCCAGATTGCACAAAACAAGCGTCCCAACTACCTGTACCCGATTACCGCGCAGCAGCTCCCTGCTTCGCAGAAATCCGCCCCGAAACGACCGCTGCTCCAGCATACAGCCAAAACAGATAAAAATCGTCGGAAGTGAAATCACAACCGCGCCAACAATCACGCCAACCAGTAAAAGCCGCCCCCAGTTCTCCGCCAGAAGCGCCGGAAGGATAAATTTGACCGCCTTCACATGGCATAACATCCGGTAAATCAAAAATGAATGAAGCACCAGGCCGTGAACCGCCAGCACCAGAAACAACCGCAGATTCCGCTTTCGGATCTCTGATACCGTCAGACGGATGCCTGCCGCAAACATCGAAAAAGCGCTCATTTTTCGCGAGAGTGCCGCCGCCTGATATGCCGCCAGAAGTCCCGCCGCCTCGATGGAAACTCCCACCAGCAGGATCGCTGCCATCAAAACCAGAATCGCGATCGTAACCGGTCGCAGCAGGTAGGAAACCAGATTGCTGACCGTCACATAACTGTAGCCAGACGCACGCACCGACAGCCGGAACAGCGCCGCCACTGCCTGCAAAAGAAGCGGCAGCGTGAGCAAACGGGAAGCCAGCTCAAACAGCAGAATATTCCCCCCATTTACCTGAACAATCTGCTTTGTCTCACCCATCCGCCTGCGTATCTTCATTTTCTTCGTCTCTTACTCTCCGGCTTCTTTCCGGTTCCCGGACGCAGCTTCCCCGCTCCGTTTCCCGTCTTTCGGCTCCTGCTCGTTCCCCGCGGGCACATCCTCCCGCTCTGCTTTCTTCATTTTCTCCGCCACTTTCGCAGCTTCCTTCTCCTTCGCCTGTTCCTCCGCAATCTTTGTGATCGCCTGATTCAGGGAAAACATCTTATTATCCAGCATATCCGCCATATCCGCGCAGGCTTTCAGTTCCTGCTCCAGATAATCCGGCGCATTTCCTTCAAATTTATAATAAATCTTGTGTTCCAGACTTGCCCAGAAATCCATCGCTATCGTCCGTATCTGGATCTCCACCTTCGTATCCACCGGACCATCGCTTAGATAAATCGGGATCGTCACAACCATATGGTAACTCTTGTAGCCGTTCGGCTTCGGATTCTTGATATAATCCTTCACCACCAGCACCGTCACATCCGACTGACGCGCGATCATCTCCGCGATCCGATAAATATCCGGACTGAACGAGCAGATAATACGGATGCCCGCAATATCGCTCAGATGCTCAATCATGTTCGGGATCGTTACCTCATATCCACCGCGTTTAAGCTTCTTGACAATACTCTCCGGCGTTTTCAGGCGCGATTTGATGTGCTCGATCGGATTGTAATTATATAAATGAATAAACTCGTTATTTAGAATTTCAATTTTCGTGTTAATCGCTTTCAGGGCAGAATTGTACAGAAACATGACTGTCGTCCACTGGTCAAGCTGATTATACGTCTCAGGGATATTCAATTTTCCCTCTCCTTTACTGCTATTTAGTCAAATTTAAAGCCCTTTAACAGCTCGGCAAACCCGGTTGTCGCCTCGCCTGACTCATGATAATTAAATACTTCCTCTTCCGGCGCTTCGTCCGGCTCTACCTCTTTCATGCTAAGGCTTAATTTGCCATTTGCGGTAGACAGGATTTTCACCGTCACTTTCTGTCCCACCTTTACGACTGCACCCGGATTCTCCACGCGCTTTTTGCTCATCTGGGAAACGTGTACCAGTCCGCTTAAGCCATTTTCCAGCAGGACAAACGCGCCGTATGGCTTGATTGTCTCGACCGTTCCTTCCATGATCGCGCCGGTCTCACAGCGTGCAATCCGGCTCTTCTTCTCCGCATCCTGTTTTTCTCTCGCCAACTCTCTGCCGGACAGGACGAGACGTTTCTTCTCCTCATCCGCCTCAATCACCAGCACCGGAATCTTCTTTCCATTCCAGCTGTCCAGATCCTCGACATACGCTGCATCCAGTCTCGACGCCGGTATAAAGCCGCGCACGCCTTCCACCATCGCAACCGCACCGCCGTTTACGACCTCGGAAATAGTAACCTCAAGCGGTGTGCGCTCATCGAGCAGCTGACGGAAATGTTCCCACGTCATCCTGTCATTCGCCTCCTTGCGGGATAAAACGACATTGCCCTCGCCGTCGTCGGTCTGAATTACCGTTGCCGTGAGCAGGTCGCCCGGCTGAATCTCTTCTTTCATATTAAAATCCGGATCATTGCTCAGATTCTCACGGTCAATCACGCCCTGAGCAAAATATTTCAGATCCACCAGCACCTGGTCGTCCGTCACTGCAACAACCGTGCCAGTCACAATATCACCCTCATGCAGACGCTTGAAAGACGCCTCCAGCTCCTCGGCGTAGTCCTCCATTGTCTCTACCAATCCTTTATTCTCATCCATTCTGGTATTTCTCCTTTCCGTTCCTTCTGCACTCTTTTGGGTGCCAAAACTCTATTGTCTATTTAACCATATTCCACCCGATATTTCCAGAGTGAATTTGTGAAAATTATCTTAAAATCGATTCGCTACCGCCCGATTCACAGCCTCTGGTTTGCAAACATCCCACCGGAAACAAAAAACATACCTTGCTGAAACCGCACGAAGTTTCCTATGCCACAAAAGACCGCACATGCCTGCGCCTGTGCGGTCTACGTTTACACACACTTCACATCACAGTTTACACGTTATGTAAACTGCAATGCAAATTCATTCATCCAACACCCGTCTCCGCATCTTTCTCCAATCCATGGTTCTTCTGCCAGAATGTCACACCGCCAACCAACACAAGTCCCAGCAGATCCGTCCATGCGCCCGGATCCATCATGCACAGACCGCCCACGATCAAAACCAGCCGCTCTACAACGGACAGCCATCCAAACAGAAAACCGTTAAGCGCTGCCGCAATCCCGAAGATACCGAGCAGCGAGGTGATGCAGATCTGCACAACCTGCAGTGCATTCGTGTCGATGAATACCATCGCCGGGTTAAATGCCAGAATATACGGCACGATAAAAGCGGCAACCGCCAGCCGCGTCGCATTGAGCGCCGTTTTCATCGGAGGCGCTTTCGCGATCGCGGAACCCGCATAAGCTGCCAATGCCACCGGCGGTGTGATATCCGCCACGATTCCGAAATAGAAAACAAAGAAATGCGCGCAGACCAGATTGATCCCGATCTCCGGTGCAATCAGAATCGGCGCACAGGTCGCCGCCATAATACAGTAATTTGCCGTCGTCGGAACGCCCATGCCAAGCACGATACAGCATAACATCGTCAGGAACAGCGCGATCAGCGGTTTTCCCTGGGAAACTGCCACAATTGCCGTGATCAGCTTCGATGCCAGACCGGTCGATGTGATACATCCAGCCACCAGCCCCGCCATCGCACAGGCAACCGCCACCGTGATCGTGCCGCGTCCGCCTGCCTCCAGCGCATCCACAATCTTTTTCAGCGTGATCCGGTTATTCCGGTTCAGAGCACCGACCGCAATCGCGGCAAAGATCGCTACCGACGCAGAAAACTGCATCGTAAATGTATTTGTCGATACCAGCACCACCAGCACAATCAACGGTGCCAGCAGATAGATCTGTTTCATCAGCACCCGCATCTGCGGCAGTTCCTCCCGCGGAATTCCACGAAGTCCCAGTTTCTGTGCCTCCAGATGCACTGCGATATAAATACCCGCAAAATACAGCACTGCCGGAAGAATCGCTTTCAGCGCCACCGTCGCATACGGCACGCCCATATATTCTGCCATCAGGAATGCTGCCGCGCCCATGATTGGCGGCATGATCTGCCCGCCGGTCGAAGCAGCCGCCTCCACTGCTCCGGCAAATTCCGGGCGGTAACCACATTT
Organism: Clostridium sp. AF35-15; assembly: GCF_003477745.1. Taxonomy (NCBI): domain Bacteria; kingdom Bacillati; phylum Bacillota; class Clostridia; order Eubacteriales; family Clostridiaceae; genus Clostridium; species Clostridium sp. AF35-15. Next base: position 27,073 of record NZ_QUDY01000001.1, read on the forward strand.
TTTCATCATCGGGATCGTGACCGAACCCGTTGTGACAGTATTTCCAACCGAAGATCCCGATACCATCCCGCAGAGCGCCGAGGAGATAACCGCCACCTTCGCCGGACCGCCCGCCGAGGAACCGCAGAGACAGTTCGCCAGGTCGATAAAAAAATTCGAGATCCCCGTCCGTTCCAGAAACGCCCCGAAAATGATAAAGACCACAATATATTTTGCACAGACATTGATCGGCGTATTCATAACTCCGCTCGTCGTGTAAAATAAATCATAAATAACCTTTCCAAAACGCACCGTCGCAAATGTATATACAAGCAGTGCACCGACCACACAGAGAATCGGGATTCCCACACAACGCCTGCAAAGTTCCATCAGCGAGAGCACCGCCAGAATCGCCATCAGCACCATAACCGGATTCTTCGTGACCCGCGTCGCCAGCTTAATGATCGCATGCGCGTTCGCCGCAAAATAGAAAAATGGAACCGCCCCCACTGCCATCAGAACCCAGTCGTACCACGGCATATGGTTGATGCGTCCGTCTCCCTTCTGAATCGGATAATGCAGATACCCGAGAATCAGAATCATTCCCAGAAACATCGACAACCGGATTTCCGGCAAGGCGGTACTGAAAAGCGTCACATAAATGCTGTAAACGGAAAATAATACCGACAGCCACCGGATGATCGATGCTGGTTTCCCCTGCCAGACGCGCGTGTTGGACTCGCGGTCATATTTTTTCATGACTAACTCAACATCCGCAGCTGTCCCTGTGTCCGAATCGCCCTTTTTCAGGCTTTCACGTTCCAGGTATTTTAGATCTGGTGCCCTGTTTTTCTTTTCCTTCCATTCACCCATTCGTATAACCCCCTTTCACACTTCATTTCTGGGTTTCCCCCTTATTTCACCGGCACCTCCATCCCTTTCTCTGCGAAATAATCCGCTGCTCCCGGATGATACGGAACCGCTGTGACCGAAGTGGCAAATTCAAGGTTCAGCTCCGCTCCCTTCGCATGCGCCGCCTTGATGGAATCCATATTTTCAAAGACGCCATAGCAGAAGTTATAGATATCCTCTGCCGGAACGTCATCGCGCGCCACTACTACCGCACCGACAGCCACCGTCCTGATATCCTCATCCGTTCCATACGCGGACGCTGGGATCGTGTTTTTGCTGTAATATGGCGATTCTTTAATCAGCTGATCCATATGCTCATCGTCCAGGCTGACGAGATACACATCCTTCGTCGCTGCCAGGGAGGTGATTGCGGTCGTCGGTGCACCCGCTACGACAAATGCCGCATCAATCTTGCCATCCTGCAGCGCCTCTGCGCTGTCCCCAAAGGATTGATACGTCGGATTTATATCTTTTTCGATATCCAATCCATATGCTCCCAGCACATCCACCGCATTATAATAGACGCCTGACCCCGCCGCGCCGACCGAAACATTTTTGCCTTCCAGATCGGCTACCGACTGAATCGACGGATCCAGCGTAACAATCTGCACCTGCTCCATATAGAGCGCCGCCACGGTCGAGAAATCAGCAACTTTTCCATATTCTTCAAAGAGATTCGTACCATTGTAGGCATATGCCATGACATCCGACTGCACAAATCCCAAATCCGCATCATGTGCATCCAGCGCCTCGATATTTGCCTGCGAACCGCCCGATGTGATCGCCGTCACCGAAGTGCTGGTCGATTCCCCTATCTTTCCTGCAAGCACGCCGCCAAATCCATAATATGTACCCTGATCGCCTCCCGTCGTGAAAATGAGGCTGGTTCCGCCATCCTTTCCGCCCTTTTTCGTGTCTGTCACCTGCGCAGCGCCAGCCCCACTCTGACTTTCTTCCTGTCCGCCTGCTGTGTTACCGGCAGTATTCCTCCCGGCTTCATTTTTACCTCCCGCAGATGTCTCTGCCGATACTCCTGTCGTTCCGGTACTGCCGCATCCCGTCAGCGCCAGCCCTGCCGCCATCGCCATGGAAATTGCTACTGCCATGTGTCCCTGCATTCTCGTTTTTTTCGTCTTTTTTGTTCTTCTCATTCTCTCATTCTCCTCCCTGCTTGAACATTTACGTCTTAGATAGACTGTCAAAAATTACCATTACTATTTTATGTGTGGGAGGGAAGAATTATTCCTTGGCACGTTAGTGCCTTTTTGCGTAATAGGGAATTCCAAGGAATTTCCTATTACGCAAAAAAGACCGCTGAGCCGGACTTCCTGTCGCCAGGTTGTCCGAATCAGCAGTCTCTTTATGTAACTGCGTTATGCAATTATATTACTTATACATTCACTCCATATGGTATGGGGAACTACTGACTACCAGCAGATACCCTGAGCCATCATAGCGTCAGCAACTTTCTGGAAACCAACGATGTTAGCACCAGCTACCAGGTTGTAGCCTAAGCCGTATTTCTCAGCTGCTGCTGCGGAACCATCATGGATACCAGTCATGATCTGATGAAGTTTGGAATCAACTTCCTCTGCTGTCCAGCTGTATCTCTCGCTGTTCTGGCTCATCTCAAGACCAGATACAAGAACGCCACCTGCGTTTACAGCCTTGGACGGAGCTACTACCATGTTCTTCTGATCCATTAAGAATCTCAGAGCTTCGTTGGTAGTTGGCATGTTAGCTACCTCGATGTAGTACTTGATGCCGTTAGCAGCGATCTTCTTAGCCTCTTCCATACGAACATCGTTCTGAGTAGCAGCCGGCATAATGATGTCAGCCTTAACGCCGAACGGTTTCTCACCTGGGAAGAACTGTACGCCGAACTTGTCTGCGTAATCCTGAACTTTGTTACGTCCAGAAGCTCTCATCTCCAGCATGTAGTTGATCTTCTCTTCAGTTACAACACCATCTGGATCGTAGATGTATCCATCCGGACCAGACAGGGTAACAGCCTTAGCACCCAGCTCAGCCAGTTTCTTGCAGATACCCCAAGCAACGTTACCGAAACCAGATACAACAACGCTCTTGCCTTTGATGTCATCGTTCTCATGTTTCATAACAGCTTCTACATAGTAAACAGCGCCGTAACCAGTTGCTTCCGGACGAACCAGAGAACCACCGAAGGACATTCCCTTACCTGTGATAGTACCGTTCTCGAATGCACCGCGAAGTTTTCTGTACTGGCCATACAGATAACCAATCTCACGTCCGCCTACACCAAGGTCACCAGCCGGGATATCTACGTCCGGTCCGATGTGACGATATAACTCAGTCATGAAGGACTGGCAGAATCTCATGATCTCGTTGTCGCTTCTGCCGTTCGGATCGAAGTCAGAACCACCTTTAGCGCCGCCCATCGGCAGAGTTGTTAAGCTGTTTTTGAATGTCTGCTCGAAGCCTAAGAACTTCATGATAGACAGGTTTACAGAAGGAGCGAAACGTAAGCCTCCTTTGTACGGTCCAATAGCGCCGTTGAACTGTACACGATAGCCACGGTTTACATGAACAGCACCGTTGTCATCAACCCACGGAACACGGAACTCGATTGTTCTCTCCGGCTCAACCATTCTCTCAAGAAGAGCTACCTTCTCGTACTCCGGATGTGCATCTACAACCGGACCCAGAGTAGATAATACTTCCTCTGCAGTCTGAAGGAATTCCGGCTCATGTGCGTTTTTCTCTTTGAGTTCTGCAAGAACTCTGTCAACATACTTGCTCATTAGATAATACCTCCTGATATGTATATAAGTTTGAATAGCTCACTCAACTATGGTTACCACTAATACTCGATGATATATTCATCTATCTTGTACAATTTTCCCTCTGGTTCCAAATCGTTTTTGTGAACTTTTCTGTTTCTGTAATGTATTATATATCATCTCTTCGGCAAAATCAAATAAAAATAGTCTTATAGATGTTATTATCATTTGCTTATGGAGTTATATTGTTCTTGATTATAACTCGGGGATGGACAACGAATGTGTCCTGGCACATTCGGGCGTCTCGCGCGGCCGCTTGCGACAACCTGCATCTTCGCGCGAGTACGTATCATTGGCACATTAGTTCCTTTTTGTGTGATAGAAAATTCCAAGAAATTTCCTATTACGCAAAAAAAGAGGCCTGCCCAAAAGCAGACCTCTTGAAATTCGCATCTATTAGCCCAGGAAGCTGATGAATCCTGTCAGGATAGTTGCGTTTACAAAGTCGATGAATAAGGAACCTACCAGCGGAACAACCATGAATGCAGTCGGAGCCGGACCATATACGCCGGTGATTGCCTGCATGTTTGCCATAGCGTTCGGGGTAGCACCCATACCGAATCCACAGAAACCACTGGTCATAACAGCAGCATCGTAGGATTTGCCAAGTACGTTGAATACAACGAAGTTTGCATAGAAGAACATAAGTACTGTCTGTGCAAGAAGCATAACTACCATCGGTACAGCCAGCTCAGCTAACTGCCACAGCTTCATATCGATCATAGCCAGACCCAGGAATACGGAAAGGGAAGCACCGCCCAGTGTGCTGATCTCTTCCATCGGGATCTCTTTGTTCTGAACATCCATGATGTTACGGATGATAGCACCAACTAACATTGCGCCGATGTAGAACGGGAATGTCATAAACTTGCCAAGGAACATGGATACGATAGTACCAGCACCGATAGCAACGATTAAGTACAGAAGACCGTCAAGGATTCTAGCGGAATCGATTGCACCAGTCTCATCTGTCTCTACAGTCTCAGTCTTAGTAGCTGCCTCAGTAGCTGCGGACAGTTTGTACTTACGGATCTTAGCAGTTGCGATAGGACCACCGATTACGCAGCCTGCAACCAGACCATAAGTAGCGGAAGCGATAGCTACAACGCTCGCATTTGCTACGCCTAATTCCTCAAGTAACGGTCCGAAGGAACCAGCAGTACCGTGACCACCTACCATCGGGATGGAACCGGTTGCCAGACCCAGACGAGGATCCAGACCAAATACGCTTGCCAGACCAGCACCCAGAACGTTCTGAAGAATTACCATAACAGCTGACAGAGCCAGGAATACAACTGTCTGAACGCCGCCCTTCTTCAGCATACGGAAGGATGCTGTGAAACCTACGCTACAGAAGAAAGCTACCATGAATACGTTTTTAAGTGTCATGTCGCAGGAAATTTCCAGAATGCCCATGCCTCTTACGATGGTATGAACGATTGCATAAAGGAAACCACCAACTACAGGTGCCGGAATACAATACCGACGAAGAATAGAAATTTTAGCTACCAGAACACGTCCCAGTAACAGTACAAGTGCCGCAACTGCGGTTGCCTGATACATATCAAGCTCGATTGTCTTCATACAACTACCTCCAACCTATTTTTTTTCTTGCTCGCAAGTGTATAATACTGTAGCCCCGACAAAAAACTACAAAATCCATCATAAAAACATAAAATTTTTATAACATTTTTTTAACTTATGATAAACAGATTGGAAAGTTTTGTAAATCTACCCGTTATACCTCACGATCTACCGCCAGCATCAGGCTGTCGATGAACTTTTTGATGCTGACTTTGCCGCCGTAACGGCGTTTACCGCGGATGTGATCCATCTCTGCCCGGATTTCCTCGAATGGGAACAGGGTGCTGGAGTATGCAGTAAAGGTTTCATTCATGAAATCCTCAATACCCAAATGTGCCAGGTTCGACATGCCGACCGCGATCGCACGGCGGACACGCTGCTCCATGTTCTTCGGCGCATCGCTCAAAAGCTCGCAGAGCTGACCGATGCTGACCTGGGAGATCGGGCGTCCGTTGTTGTGCAGATACTCGCAGATCCGAAGGATATCGTCGCCGCCCTTCTCGCCGGACATGCCGAGACGGTTTAAAATGTAAAGCACCTTTCTGCCGTAACCGTCATCTTTTTTCTTCTCCTTCGGCATATCCGCGATCTCTGCCATGAACATTTTCTTAATATTCGTCAGTGTTTTCTCATTCTTGATCTGCTCATCCACATTACGGATGACCGATTTTACCTCAATGATATTGATTGGCTTGCTGATGAAGAACTCAATGCCCGCATCGTATGCCTTGCCGATCAATTCTTTCGCCGCCACCTGGGAAATCATGATGCATTTTGCCTTGCAGCCTCTTTCCCGCAGCTCACGCATGACCTGAACACCGTCCTTTTCCGGCATCAGAAAATCAATCAGAACCATATCCGGGTTCTTTGCCAGGATATCATCCACATCCGCCGGCTGTCCCTCTGAAGTTCCGCAGACGATTCCCAGATCATTATCTTCAATAATATCCTGCAGGACGCTGATCACTGACATATCATCTTCAACAATATAAATCTCCATTTACTCTATTTCCTCCAATTTCGCTATCGGTATCTCAATATGGAATTTCGTTCCTCTTCCCTCTTCCGAATCCACTGAAATACTACCTTCAAACTGCTCCTCTACCGCGTTTTTCACACCGCAGAGCCCGACGCCTCTATATATATTGCCGGTTTTTTCATCAAACTTCGTTGAATATCCCATATTGAAAATCCGTGGGAGATGTTTTTCTGAAATTCCCGGTCCGTCGTCCGCTACTTCAAACACATAATTGCCATCTTTTTTGTACTCCCGAATCCAGATCATCCCACTTTTTTTCGTCGATTCGATCGCTTCCACCGCATTTCCTACCAAATTTTTGAGAATCGTCATAAGCTGGTAGTGTTCCTGCGTCATAAAATTGTCCCGGCAGTCAAACATCAGACGGATATCCAGCTTTTTCTCCGCCATGGTCCGGTAGGTGGATGATTCCAGAATCCGAAGAAGATCCTGCAGGCTCATCGTTTCCTCGTTCGACTCTTCCTCGATCGCCTCCTCAATGCCCTGAATGATGCGGATGTAATCTTTCTTGATCTCATGGACATCCCGCGCTATCTCAAGTCCCATCTGCTGCATTTCCCGTGGAAGATCCTTTTCCAGAATCTGCTCATAGAGCTTGTATGCATTGCTCATGACGCGCTCGATCTCCTCGGTGTTCTTATGCATCAGGTAAATCTCAGTCTTGAGTCCCGTTGTCATAAGAAATAACCGCTGATAACGGCTCTCATGATCCGCTTTCGTAAGAAGAAGCCGGTACTGCTGTTCTCCGATCAGTGCCAGTGCCACAAAAAGTGTGCGGACTGCGGCAATCATAAAAAGCTTTTGAATTATATCCGGTCCCGGCATCGCATTGTTTTTAAGAAGCGCCGCCAGGAAGTTTTCGAATATATTCGAGCATAAGTCACAGAAAAATGCCGCCGCAATCACATTTTCCAGATTCGCGATATGTTTATTCCGGATCTGCAGCTTGAACATCATGCCGTACACGATATAAAAGAATGCTCCGGGCATCGCAAGCTGTACCAGCATCTCGGATGGCATTCCCTGCAGATAATATATCACAATTCGGAATAAAAAAACAATGATCGACGTCACCGTACAGATCGTCATCGTGTGAATCTGGCTTCCGACTGTCATAATCAGCACCGGAAGCAGGATAACCGACGCTGACACACGGAAATTGTTGACAAATACGTTCCAATAAAGCTGCGAAGTTATCGCTATGATAAAGCCTATCGCTAATGTTCGTCTCCAGGATTTCATTTCTGCCTTTCTCCCTCTTTAAATAGTACAATTTCACATAGCTTTTAGCCTGAGTAAAACAGTTTTTGCATATTTATATAGTATACTTAGTTTCATGAAATCTGTAAAGAATTTTATAGCAGATGTGAAACTCTCGTTACTGTTCACACACGTGTGCCCAGCAACGGGATTTTGCCGATGCTACGCATTCCAAATCGGCAAAATCTGCTGCCGGAACTGTATCGTACGGAATTTTCAGTTCAAAAAATTCCTACCTGTGAACAGTTACAAACTCTCCCAGTGACGCTGCCCTGCTTATAACGCCTCTTTACCTATATAATAGCGTCTCCCGGATTCTCTCCGCAAACGCATTCATCCGTTCCTCAATCCCCGGCAGCTGCATCGCTGCCCCGGCATTGTTTGCCGTCTCCATCATCGCAAAGTGCCCCGGCAGATAGAAGGTTTTGTTCATATTTAACGCCGCGATAAGCTGTTCCGCCACGATATCGCTTCCGGAATAGCCCGACACAACCACCGCAAACAGCGCTTTGTCATAAAACCGCGTCGTCCGGAACAGCGAAGTCAGGCGGTTGATGAACGCAGTCAGGTTTGCCGACAGCGCATCGTTGTAGTTTGGACAGAGCATCACGATGGCATCCGCCTCGCGGACTGCCGGATAGACGTCCTCGACCATCACTCCACCGTAGAAGCAGCTTCCCTGCTCGCCAAAATGCAGGCACATCTTGTACGGGCATCCGGCGCAGTCGGAAAGCGTACCGTTTCGAAGCCCTATCTCCCGGATCTCCATCTCCGGGAGCTGTTCTTTCACCCGGTCCCAGATCGCGTAGGTGTTGGAGGTCTTGTGGCTTGACGCGTGCAATACCAATACTTTCGGACATTTTTTCCTGACGCAATCCGTTCCCAGTACTTCTTTGACCAGCCCCGCCGCGCTCTCGCGGTATGCCCCCATCAGATCGGTTCCAAGATTATTGGAAACGATCGTGTAATTGGAAAGTGTCCGCGTGCCCTCGACGAGCGGGCGTCCCACGAACGCGCAGCCCGCACAGTTAGCGGCAAATACCAGATCCTTCGCCGCCGATTTGGAATAGAGGTCATTTTCACTGTCCACCAAAAGTCCGCCGACAAAACCGTTCAGAAAATCCGGATGTTCCCGCAGGAAACGAATCAGACGGTAAAGCTCCAGGTTGATGCCAGATGTGCCAAGGGGCACGGCAAACAGGATACGTCCCTGGACTGGATTTTTTCGATTCTGTGTCTTCTCCAGGCGCCTCCATCGGTTTACATAATCTTCAAAAGCACTGATTTCCGCCGCTGTCTCGTAGGCGTAGCCGTCCAGCGCATAGGATAATACCTCAGAAAGGCGCGCATCCGCGCCTTTTTCCTCCTCGCGCAGATGAACGAGGAGGAGAGGCATTTCTTCTATATAAATATCTCCTTCTGAATTTGAATGAATCATTTATTTTCGCTTCCTTCCTGCGATAAGACTCATCAATCACACAATCTTTTTCAGATTTTCCTCCGCCGTCACAATCCGCTCATACAGCGCATCCGGCAGTGGCAGGATTTCTGTTTCCAGACCGTATTCAGTATAACGGTTTTTCACGCCCATGAAGATGCCGCCCATGAATACGGAACCGCAGTGCCATTCGCCGCGCATCATCAGAATCAGGGAGATCGCGCCGGAGGAATATGCCGGTGCGATAAAGGGCTTGAAACCGATCGCACGCATATGCAGGTTTGCCGTTACCGTCAGCTGGGTCAGTTCTTTTGAAAGCTCGTCGTTGTAATTCTCAATGGAATCTGCGATGACGAGATCCTGTCCATGCGGTCCGAAGGAACGCCCCTCAATCAAAAACTGTGAAAACCGCCCGTCGCGCTTCGCATAATAAGCCGCGCGCGCATTCATAACGCCGAGTCCGAAGCCCTGTACCTGTTCCGGGCGGAGTCCCTTTAAATCAAGGATGCCGTTTTCGTCCTTGTTGCTCTCCAGCCATGCCGTCTTTGCCAGCGGGTCAACCGGATCGGAGACAACGGCAAATAAGCCCTTGAAATGCTCGGCTCTCGCCTGTCTTGCATACTGCGCAACGATCTTGGAGTTATTTTCAAACTGGTACATCCGCACATCCTTGACGCCAGAACCAACCGGCGGGATTCCCTTAGAAGCGACAAATACAAATACATCGCACTTGAAGAGGTCTTCCGGTTTTACCACATCGACCTCCGGCAGCGCGTCATACGACCATGGGTAGGCAATCTGGTTTTCCTCAAATTCCCAGCGTGCGGTCACTTTATCGGAAATATCACAGATGCCGATCGAACTGATGCAGTCGCCGCCCAGAAGATGAAGCCCGGTCAACAGCGTACTTCCGACATCGCCGATCGCCAGAACATGGACTCTTTTCTTCGTTTTCTGCGGTTTTTCTGCCAAAATAGCCTCAAAATCCGGATGCTGGCGGTTGACTGCGCGCATCACGCCCTGAGCGATCGCGGCTTTGACTGCCTCGTCAAGCTCACAATTCTTGTTTGCCGCCTGCACCTCCAGCTTCCGGCTGCTCAGCCAGGAAACATTCTCTGCCTCCTGGAATAAAAGCAGCGGCGAGTTTACCTTAAAAGAATCTCTTCCGGTTCCCGGCTCGCGCTCGAATAAGAATGTGAGCGGCGTGCCCGGGTGCGGCATTTCTGCCTTTTCGTATGATAAATTTCCATTGAAGGAACAACAGATTTTATCTCCAATTTTATAATAGTACATATTGTATACCCCCTGCTCTTTTTGATATCTTATATGATATTATTTTGCGTTATTTGACATAATTTCTCACTTCCGCGTCCGATACAGCATCTCCAAATCATTTTCCAGATACACCGACGCTGCCAGATTCGGATCGTAGCTGACACACTCGCCTTTATCCGGGCAGAGCGGCAGGATGACCGCTTCAGACAAGCGGCTTAAGGTCAGGTTTCTCGCAAACAGCGCCCGGTACTCGGATTCGAGCACCAGAAGAATGTTGCGCGCGTTGCGGATGCAGCACGCGGAGAACTCAAACGCGGCTTCCGGCGTACTTCCCTGTACCGGCGGTGCGGCATACGGCAGGATCATATTGATCGACGGCGTCAGTCCCGCCACCTTCACGGTATCGCGGCGCACCGTATCGCCTCCGATGAACGGGTACAGTGTGGACTCAACAAACCAGTTCCGCAGATTCGGAATATAATAAATACTGTCTACCGGCACGCCCTTCGTCGCCATCGTGTCGCGTCCGTAGCCTGAAATCATACCTAACACCAATTTTTTGATTTCCACGCCCTCTTCGCGCAGCATCGGTTCCAATGCCTCGAAACGTCCGCCGTGATGCAGCAGATCATCCACCAGAATCACCGGGCGGTCAAAGGACTTGATAGCCTTGATCTGGCTTCGCAGCGGCGAATAGTACGGGAATGCTTCGATCGACTTCTCTTTCAGCTCCGGATCGTACACTTTATCTGTATGCAGCGTCTTCGTCACCGTATTCGGAATAACTTTTCCACGCAGGATCTTGCCGAACGGCACGCACATCGCCCCGCCGAGGCGTCTCGGCGTCACTGGGTCACGCGGCACACCATTTAACGCCGTGATCCGTTCCACCAGACGATGGTAAATCACGCTCGCAGACATCGAAAGAACCAGCTGTCCCGGATAGAAGCGCGTCATCGCCATCTGCAATTCCCGATGCGCCTTGTAGATCGCATCCAGAACGCGCGGATTGCTGGAAAATGGTTCTTTTAACGTTGTTTCCAGATTCTGCACTAATACAAGCGGCGCATGCATATCGACCAGATAGAGCGGCGCGTCTTCCGGGGATTCCGGCGCCTTCACAAAGCCCTGGCGGACCACCGCCGACAGCACGCGCTCCGGGCAGTAACCGTCTGCCGGGAAGAAAAGTGCATAGCCGCATTTATACTCAAAGGACCGTGCGATCGCCTCGGTTAAAAGCAGCTGTTCCGCGTCGTAGATCATCGGATCGCGCTCGACATAGATACCCGAAATCAGAAGAATCTCACCGTAGGTATGGCGGCGCACCTGATCTGCCAGACTGACCTGTCCCAGGACGGCAAACAGCTCATCCGGCGCCAGATAGCGAAGCCGTGCCACGCCGACCAGCCGGTTTTCCTGCACGGTATTCCTAAGAAGCAGCAGCCGGTCGCCCGACTCCTTCATCGAATTTAACAGGTCCTCCCGATCTTCTTCGTCCCGCAGAACGAAATTCGAAATTTCCGCCAGAAGCATTTCATCCGGCATCTCCACCTCCTCATAGGAGATCGCACGCGCGCGGATATATGGTTTATATTCCGGCTCCCGCAGATACAGACCATTGTAATAGATATATTCCTGCACAGACGGGTCAATCAGATTCGAAATATCGCGGTTCAGATCGATATTTTCACGGATTCTCGTCGAACTGATGTCCTCCAGATGCTCCGGAAGCTCCAGCTCCACAACCTTGCCGCTGATCTGATCCATCATCTGACGGTTGTATTTATTGTCCGCCTTGACATCACCCACGCGGCGGAACGCGATGTGGTTCATCGAATGAATCGAATTTTTGACCGGTTTCTTCTTATAAGAAGAGGCATTGGCAATGACATCGCTGCCGACCACGATATACAGCTCTTTTCCGGAAAACACCTCTCTCAGGCGTTTCAGATCCGCCGGATTGGCGATATTGACCGGAATCTCATCCGGGAACAGGTTCACATGGAACTCATCCGCCACCGACATGCTCACGATCTGACGGCGGATCAGATGCGGCTGCGCCTTTTTCGACCAGGAAAATTCATCGACCGCCAGAAATACCTCATAGCCGAGGTCGCGGATCTCGCGGACAATCTCTTTGTGCGACAGCGTAAACGGATCAAATGTGCCCGGGAAGAATGCCACCTGGTTCCGCTCTTTGATCTCTAAATTGCCCTCGGTCATATGGTACTGCGTGATGAACCGGTAAATATTAGAAAGGGACGCCGCACGATAAAATGCCGTCAGCTCATTTCCCTTATTTTCATTGAATAAGAACAGCATCTTGCGGAAGGACAGGGCGAACAGCTCTTTTTTCTCCCGGCACTCCATCCAGGATGAGCCGAAGACGGTCTGCCCCAGCACCAGCATCGCCTCCTGGCGCACCGACTCGCGATAATTCGCCAGACCGCTGAGCAGGATGCCAAGCAGACGTCCGCGCCGTTCCTCGCATACCTCTTTTTCCTCCGCAAAGCGCTCTGGGTAGCACGAATACCGTTCCAGCAGCACGCCGACCGTATCAAGCGCAACCGAGACTATCTGGTCGTTTGCATTTGCCATCATGCCATGCAGGTAGGAAACGATCTCCTCCAGCTGTTCCGGCGGCAGCCACAGCGCCGCCTGCCCCAGATACTGCGGAATATATTTGGAAAATTCGTACTCACCGACTTCCAGCCCCTTCATCAACTCGACCACGATCTCATTTCTCTGATCCGGTGTCAGAAGCCCGATGATGCGAAGCAGGGCGGTTCCGGCATCATGGCGCACGATCACGTGCTCGCTGACTTTTACAAGGTTTGAGAGATGCGCTGCGATATGCAGCATATGTTCCTGTTTGCCATGTGCGATCTGATCGACGAGCAGCTTGATATTGGCCGACTTGATGACCCACGGCGTCGCTGTTTTGAGGTTATCCAGGAAAATATCAGAGACAACATCGCGGTCATACAAAAGTTCCTGTTCTCTCGCCGTGTCCTCTCCGAGGTTACTTAACACGCGGTATTTGAGGAAGGTCATCGTGATATTGTCCTCAACCTGCGCCGCCCTCACGCACACGCCGATCTCAGCACAGCACGGATGATCCGGCTGGTACGCCGTCAGAAGCTTGAAGGCGCGCCACGATGCGATCCGCACATCCGGTTCCCCGCTCTGCGACTCAATCAGGGCAAATTTTGCGATTTTCCCCAGTTCCTCTTCGCTCAGTTTATCAAACGGCATGAAATGCACCGTATCCAGCAGGGAAAATGCCTCGCCCGGATCCAGCTCCTTTGCCCGGTCATACCAAACCAGAAATGCCTCCAGAAATTCCCGCAGATCCCCCGGCGTCGCATGATCAACCACCGATGCCAGCACATTTTTCAGGTGATAACGGATGCGCCGTTTCTGCTGCAGCATCAGCTTATGATCCGGTCGGATGATCATTTCCAGATATTGCTTCCAGATCTCCATCACGCGCTCCTCGGCAATATCCGGCATGCCCGCCGGGCGCTCCTTGCGGTAACCGGCGTTGAACTGCGCGATCACGTGTCCGATCAGCCTCGCCGCCTGCGCGCGGATGTCGCCCTCACGGTGCATCAGAAGCTCATATAAAAAGCCCAGCGTCTGCTCTTTCTGTTTGTCGTTTGTGTATGTAAAATATTCACGGAAAATGTTTAAGTACGCGCGGACACTCTTCCAATCCTTCTCGCTTCGCGCCGCCTCGAGGAGATTGCCAAACTGGCGTTCCGCCCCCATCTGATGCATGACGCGGATATTATGCTCGATACCCATGAAAACGAGGGACTGCACCGTCTGCTCTGCATTCCGAAGGGAAATATCCGGCAGCACCTCCGGCTTTTTCGGGTGTCCATTCAAATCCACATCCACACCGAGAGACCGCATATAATCCTCAAAATCATGCAGTTTGGAATAAACAAAGCGGTAACGGTTTAATTTGACCTCGTCCACGTTGTCGAGTTTCGAGAGGATGACGTTGAACGCCTCATCCAGATTAGAAATGTAGGTAATCTCGCGCCCGTCATCGCCGCGGCTCTGTTTTACACGGAAATCGGCATAGATCAGCACCAGGGATTCAACCGACAGGTTTTCCGGTTCCAGATCCCAGGTCGAATGGTTCGCCGCGATATGGCCGATGTATTCCATTGAATGGTTGTTGAACCACTGGTTTGTATAATAGTAATGAAGATACGGAACCCGCTCATTTGGCTTACAACCGAATTTGCCGAGATCATGACCTGCAGCCGCGCCCGAGGTCAGCGTCAGATCGATCGGAACACCCGCCTCGTAAAGCCCGCGTGCCACCGTCATCGCGACATAATGCACGCCCGCGATGTGCTCCAGCGTCCGAAACGGCGTCACCTCCGCATTGAGGCGCATCATCTCATAGATATATTCCTGTGCGAAAAACTTCTTGAAACGGCTGTATTCTGCCGCGCACTCAAAGCTTGAAGCTTCCTCATCATCCAAAAATGCAAAGTCCTCCATCGGTTTGTACGGAAGCACCGCCCGCTCGCGGTCAAACACGAACTGAAGCACTGCCAGATAGAACTCCGCACCGGCGGAAAAAGCGGCATTTTCCTTCGTAAACTCCGCATCCGGGTAGAGAATATGGCACACATACTGGTAGGTAAACTTCATCCAGCCCTCTTCCGGCTCATGCCCTAAAAGGCTTAACGGTTCCTCACAGATCTCGTAGACCGCCCGGCAGGAAATCCGTTTTTTAATCGGGAAAATATGGGCAAACTGCTCCTCCCAGTGTTCCTTGTTCATGAGCATCATGACATTTTTCCGGCTCAGTCCCGACCGGTCTAAAAAGTCTTTTTCACAAAGGCGCTCGGTCAGTTCCGCAGCCGCCTGACGTACCTCTTTTTTACTCATCCACATTCCTCGCATTCTCTGGATCTCTCAGATGGTTCTTTGCTATGCAAAAACCATCTGAGTCATTGCAAATATTCTTTTCATATCAAATTTTATAATACTTGAATTATACCACCAGGTGGGGAAGTGCGCTATATAAAATAACGGATAATTCATCGCCATACGGCGCAATAAAACCACAAAAGACGCCTGCAAAAATGCAGATAGCTCATCTACCTTCCATTTCTGCAAACGTCTTTATTTTTACAAGTCAATCATTTTATGGCTGCTCTTTTTGAACCTCCGGAATCTCAACCCCCAGCTGTTTCGCCATCGCATCCGCGATCACCTGATGATCGTCCCAGTGTTCCATGCCGGATACCATCACATAGGCAAACGGACGGCTTCCATCTCTCATGAAAACCGGAATGCAGCCGCCGCACACGAAGAAGTTCTCCTCGCGCACTTTCCAGGATGCTTCCAGTTCTCCGGCTCTCGATGCCGTCAGTGCCCGCAGCGAGCTCATCCCCGTGAGCCGCGATGCTGCCAGCTTATTGGTCATCCACCAGTCTGCTTCCAGCGTCGCGCCCTCCATCTTGTAGGCAAAGACGGTCGTCTCGTCCTCCACGATGCGGACAGCGACCGAACCGTGATATTTTTCCCCCGTGATCTCTGCAATCAAAAGCCCCAGCTCAAGCGCCTGTTTCCGGGTAAATGTGTCGTAGCGAAGTACGGATTCCTGCTGTTTCAGAATCTCATTCCACTGTTCTTCGGTGTAGAAATTCTTCATGTGTTCCCCTCCTGTGTCGGTTTGTTTTCCCCTTGTGAATCAGGTTATGATCCCCAAGTTTCATTGTATCATATTTTTTTCATGAATACAGCTGTAAACACATTGGAATTTCATTTTGACTCGGCTTCATAAGGTATTTAGATAGATACCCGGTGTTTTTCCTTCGTATGTATCTTTCTCACTAAATGTCTCATCCAGCACCCAGCGGACCTTGACTTCCTTCCAGTTTTTATCGGTTTTCGTCCCGTCCGCACCCTCCAGCATTTTTTCCAGACCTTCAATGTCGGTCGATTTTTCGGTCCGCATCCAGCTTCCGCCCTCTCTCCCGCTGGGTGAGCCACAGCTCTGCTCGATCTTCGGCAATCTTCTGGAAAATGCCCTCGACGCCTGTCGGGAATGTACAGACAGCGCGCCGTTTATCCGCATCTGCGCCCAGGAGGATGCCGGTCACATCGTGATCGCCGTTGACAACACCTGCTGCCATCCGCCGATCGAGGAAAATGGGCGGTTCCGCTCGACCAAACATGACGGCTTCGGCACGGGAACCGCCTCCATCCGTTCGATCGCCGAGCGGTACCAGGGTCTGGTGGATTTCCGGTATGAGGACGGGATCTTTTATGCATCGGTGATGTTGAAATTTGACTCTAAAATTTCTCACGGAAATCTTTGAAAAAAGATTGACTTTCATCGCGTCAGGACGCATAATATAAATAATAATCATTATCAATATTATTTAGAAGGATTGGAGTGTCGCTTATGAAAACCTTAAAATACAGCCGTCAGCGCGAATCGATCAAAGCCTGCCTGATGAGCCGGAAGGATCATCCGACCGCCGACGCCCTTTACACCAGCATCCGGGAACAGTTTCCGAATATCAGCCTTGGAACCGTTTACCGCAATTTAAACCTGTTAGTTGAGCTGGGCGAGATCCGGAAGCTGTCCTGCGGCGACGGCACGGATCATTTCGATTATGATACATCCCCACATTACCACTATGTCTGCCGCCAGTGCGGACGGGTCATGGATATTCCGATGGAAGCAACCAAGGAGCTGGAGACAGCCGCCAAAGAATTTGTGCCGGGAACGATCGACGACCATACCGTGTTTTTCTATGGAATATGCGATGAGTGTCTGAAAGGGGAAAAGCACTAATATAGAAGCGGCTCATTTTGTATCGGAACAGCCTGTACCAAATGAGCCGCCTCCCGATTTCTGCCATGTGCTGACTGGATATGAACGTATCACCAGTGAAAAGGTTCTGAGAATATCCAGGTTATCGATAAAAATGAAAAAAATAAGAATTATTTCTATTTTTTCATTGACAAACACAAGAATCTATGATATCTTAATATCAGTAATCATTACTGATTTCGTTTGAGCCAAATAAACGATTTCGTTTTAAAAGCTCCTATGAAACAGAATGGTTGCAAGCAACTTTACTATCTATTTATTGTTTCTATAAAACACGAAATTAAAAATTTATTTTAGAAAAGGAGAATTGACTATGAAGAAATTTGTCTGTACAGTATGTGGTTACGTATACGAGGGTGAGGCTGCTCCGGAGAAATGTCCAGTATGCGGCGCTCCGGCTTCCAAGTTCAAAGAGCAGTCCGGCGAGATGACCTGGGCGGCTGAGCACGTAGTTGGTGTGGCACAGGGTGTCAGCGAGGATATTCTCGAAGATTTAAGAGCTAACTATGAAGGCGAGTGCAGAGAAGTTGGTATGTACCTGGCGATGGCACGTGTAGCTCACAGAGAGGGCTATCCGGAGATCGGTCTGTACTGGGAGAAGGCAGCTCACGAAGAGGCTGAGCACGCTGCTAAGTTTGCAGAGCTTCTCGGCGAGGTTGTAACTGATTCCACCAAGAAGAACCTGGAGATGCGTGTAGAGGCTGAGCACGGCGCAACCGAAGGCAAATTTGACCTTGCAAAACGTGCGAAAGCTGCTAACCTGGATGCAATCCATGACACCGTTCATGAGATGGCTCGTGACGAGGCTAGACATGGCAAGGCATTTGAGGGTCTGTTAAAGAGATACTTCAACTAATCTGAGTGAATGAATGGACAGCGCATTACGGCGCTGGTGAATAAAAAAGAACGGATGAGGGCGTATGAAAATGGAAAATTCCTTTTTCATACGCCCTGTTTATTTTATGCAGATTTGTTTTATGTCTCTGTTCAAAAAGACGCCAAAATCTTATCTACCGTCTCCTTCTCCATCTCCCCAATCGGAATCATCTCCGCCGGTACGTCCTCATATGGCAGCAGCGCTTTCTCATACCAGGTAACATCGTGCCATTTTCCGCTCTTATAACCGGTATTTTTGCACACGCCCATCGTCCGGAATCCGCATCCGTTATGCATCGCATCGCTCTTCACATTCGGACTTGTTACCAGACTGTAGACTGTGTGGACGCCCTGTGCCTTTAAAAGCTCTAAAAGCACCAGAAGCATCCGTTTGCCGATGCCCTTCGACGTCACCCGACTGTCCAGATATTCAGAAAGTTCCGCATTCCAACGGTACGCCGCGCGCTCAAGCTGCTTATGCCCATATGCATAGCCAATGATTCTGCCCGTTTCATCCTCGCAGACAATCCACGGATATTCTGCCGTGATCGCCCGGATGCGCCCCTCAAATTCCTCCAGGGACGGCAGCTCCGTCTCAAACGTGATCGGCGTGTCCATATATTGTGCATAAATTTCCAATATCGCAGGTGCATCGGCGATAGCAGCCAGACGCAGGCGGCAGGATGTATGGTCCATAAACTGGTTCCTCCCTATCATTTTCGGTCATTTTTCCTTTACAGGCAACTATATATGAATCTTCCCGTTTCGTCAACTATTCGCAACCGGATTCATGCCTGCCCGTGAACTCCCTCAATCCACCAGCTCATTCTGATGCCTCGACAAATGCTCATACGGCAGAATCAGCCGCCCCCGGTACAGCCCGCAGCCGTCATTGACAAGGTCGTTGTTGATTGCCGTAAACATATTGACATCCACTTCAGCTAAATTGAGCGATACCAGGCGCTGACAGCGTTCATATGCTTCATCAAAATAAATACATGCACCTTCCGGTATCTCATCCCGCCTGGCCCGCTCGCCCTCCTGGCGCTTTTCATAGCTTAAATGATTGGCCACGCCGATCTCCGCGATATCGTCCATGTGCTTCGTGCGAAGCTGTACCTCCACATAGCTTCTGGAACAATTATCGTAAAACGTAATATGCAGAGACTGGTAATCATCCGAACTATTTCCGCAGACATAATCACGGTAGTACGGCCTTACCTCCTCATCCATCAACGGGGAGGTACTCTCCTTCACCCCGTAGGCCGGTTCCGCCGTAAACCCGCGTTCCTCCAGAAATCCCGGAAGTTCATTCGCAATCTGGTAGAGGTACCGGATATCTGCCTCCTGCTGCGATTCCCCCGGTTTCAGGTAACACTTCGGCAGTGAAATCACGATCCGGTACGCAATCAGATCGCGGAAACAGCTCAATCTCTGCTTCAAATCGGAGATCGACGGAAATGCCTTATGTTCTGTATAACAGTCATAAATATATTCGACGATATATCCATTAAATTTCGCCTCCGAGCGGATCAACGACTTGATTCTTCCCTTAAAGTTAAATGCCAGAAGCGGATATTCCTTTGCCATATGGATATAAAATTCCCGGATCTTCTGTGACTGGGCAGTCAGGAAATCGTTGTGTTCCAAAAGTTCCCGGATCTGAATCAGGAAATTTGCATGTATCAGATCTATCTCATTGTTTGTCTGTTTAGCCTCCGCTTTCAAATCCCGGCTGTAATTCTTTAAAATCTTAAACATCGTATCGCCGGAATACAGATAATCGTTTAAGGTCACCATGATCCTCACCTCCCTGCTGCAGCAAAAAGGGGACGGTGCATAGGATAACAATGCCCCAGATGCACCAGCCCCCTCATTTATAAAATAGAGCTATTTATTTTCCGTAAACCTTCTTGATCCGCTCCATTGCCTCTTTTGTATTCGCAGTCGTACCAAATGCAGTCAGACGGAAGAATCCTTCTCCATTCTTACCAAATCCGCTGCCCGGTGTGCCGACCACATTTGCCTTGGCAAGTAGATCGTCGAAAAACTCCCAAGATTTCATGCCGTTCGGGCACTGCATCCAGATATACGGTGAATTTTCGCCGCCGATGTGCCAGATGCCAAGCTCTTTTAAGGTCTCGGTCATGATCTTCGCATTGGTGCGGTATACGTCCAGGTGCTCGCGGCACTGTGCCATGCCCTCCGGTGAAAGAGCTGCCTCTGCGGCGCGCTGTACCGGGTAGGAAACGCCGTTAAACTTGGTTGTCTGGCGGCGCAGCCACATCTTGCGGATGGAAGAACCACCGCGCTCTAATTCAGACGGAACCACGGTATAGCCACAGCGGGTTCCGGTAAAGCTTGCCAGCTTCGAAAGGGAGCAGAACTCGATCGCGCAGGTCTTGGCGCCCTCAATCTCAAAAATACTTCTCGGAAGCGCCGGATCTGCTACGAAGGACTCATACGCCGCATCAAATAAAAGAATCGCATCCTGCTCGTTCGCATAGTCAACCCACTCTTTTAACTGCTCACGGTTGTACACACCGCCAGTCGGGTTGTTCGGGGAGCAGAGATAAATAATATCCGCTTTCTGTCCCTTCGGAGGCATCGGAAGAAAGCCATTTTCCACATTGGCATCCATAAATACGATCTTTCTGCCTGCCATCACGTTCGTATCCATGTAAACCGGGTATACCGGATCCGGGATCAGGACCGTGTTGTCCGCATCAAAGAGATCGAGGATATTTCCGACATCACTCTTCGCGCCATCGCTGATGAATATATCCTCCGCCGCCACCTCAACCTGAAAGGACGCATAATACTTCTGAACTGCTACGCGCAGAAAATCATATCCCTGCTCCGGACCATATCCATGGAACGTAGCCGCCTTGCCCTGCTCCATAGCTGCTTTTGCAAATGCGTCAGCTGCTTTCTGGCAGATCGGAAGGGTTACGTCACCGATACCCATTTTGATTACTTTTGCCTCTGGATGGGCTTTGGTGTACTCATCTACTTTTTTAGCGATGGTGGAAAACAGATAGCTTTCTTCCAGATTTTTATAGTTTTCGTTGATCTTCATACTTTATTTTCTCCATATTTTAAGAATTTTTTTCCTTTACCTCCAGAGCCGCTTTCACAAACTCCCGGAAGATCGGATGTGCGCGGTTCGGGCGGCTCTTGAACTCCGGATGGTACTGAACTCCCAGATAGAACGGATGTCCCGGAATCTCCATCGCCTCTACCAGCGTACCGTCCGGAGACTGTCCGGAAAAGATAGCGCCATGCTCCATATAAACTTCCCGGAACTTGTTGTTAAATTCATAACGATGGCGATGTCTCTCTTCGATCAGACCTTTTCCATACGCTTTCATCATCAGCGTATCCGGACTGATGCGGCACGGATATGCACCCAGACGCATCGTTCCGCCCATGTCAGCCAGATCCATCTGCTCTTCCATCAGGGCAATGACCGGATGCTTGCTGTCCGGCGCAAACTCGGTTGAGTTCGCATCCTCATAGCCTAACACGCCTCTGGCAAATGCGATCGCCGCGATCTGCATACCAAGGCAGATGCCAAAGTACGGGATATTGTTTCTTCTCGCATAATCAGCTGCCGCAATCATGCCCTCGATGCCTCGGATGCCGAAGCCGCCCGGCACGATGATACCGGTTGAACCGCCCAGGATTTCCGGTGCCGTCTCCGGAGTGATCGTCTCACTATCCACCCAGTTGATCTCCACCTGCGCGCCATTTTCCCATCCGGCATGGTGCAGGGATTCTACGATAGACAAATAAGAATCGTGCAGTTTGACGTACTTGCCGACCAGGGAAATCTTGACTGTCTTGCGGCTGTTCTTGATGCGGTCCAGCATATGTTTCCACTCAGTCAGATCGCACTCTTGCGGCGCTTTCTCGATGCCCAGTTCGCGAAGCACGATCTTGGCAAGTCCTGCTTCTTCCAGCATGATCGGCGCCTCGTAGAGAACCGGAAGGGTCAGGTTCTCGATGACGCAGTCCTCTTTGACGTTACAGAACAGTGCGATCTTGCGGAAAATGGATGGATCGTCCACCGGACGGTCACAGCGCGCTACGATGATATCCGGCATGATACCAAAGGACTGCAGCTGTTTAACCGAATGCTGCGTCGGTTTTGATTTATGCTCGCCGGAAGATTCCAGATATGGAATCAGGGTTACATGGATGAAGAGGCAGTTGCTGCGTCCCGCCTCGCAGGACACCTGGCGGATGGCTTCCAGGAACGGCTGTGACTCAATATCGCCGGTCGTTCCGCCGATCTCTGTGATAACGATGTCCGCATCGGTCTTTTCCTGCACGGAATAGATAAATGATTTTATCTCATTTGTGATATGTGGAATTACCTGTACCGTCTCGCCCAGATATTCGCCGCGGCGCTCTTTATTTAGCACATTCCAGTAGACCTTTCCGGTCGTCAGATTGGAATAACGGTTTAAATCTTCATCTATAAAACGCTCATAATGTCCCAGATCCAGATCCGTCTCCGCACCGTCGTTTGTTACGAATACTTCGCCGTGCTGATACGGGCTCATGGTTCCCGGATCGACGTTGATATACGGATCCAGCTTCTGCGCTGCTACCTTAAATCCCCGTGCCTTCAAAAGACGTCCCAGAGACGCTGCTGTAATACCCTTCCCCAATCCTGATACAACACCGCCTGTCACAAAAATAAATTTTGCCATCTGCTTTTCCTCCTCTTCCTTTCTTTAAATATTAATCCACTTTTTCCGTCATATATGATTCTGTCAGATTTTGCCTTCGCAAAAGATTTCAGCCTGCACGGATTCCGCAACCCTCAAAACGCAGAATCCATGCAGACCATCGTTCTTCTTAGTCGTTTTCATGCTCCTGAAGCACATAACCCGGAATCTGGATTTCTTCCGGTTTTTCCATCTGGCTCAGCTCTTTTCTAGCGGCTGCACCATGTGCAATGTGCGCGATGTCCACCAGTTCAACGTTGTCCTCGTTATACTGGCTTTCCAGTGTCAGCGCCAGGACAGCCGCGGTATCAAGCGATGTCAGGCACGGAATACCAAGCTCGACTGCCTTTCTTCTCAGGCGGACACTGTCGCGTCCCGGCTGGCGTCCCGTCTTGGAAGTGGAAATTACGTAGCTTATCTTTCCTTCTTCCAGCAGGGAAATGGTCGTCTCCTCGCCCTCTTTGGCTTCCTTCGGCTTCTTGACTAACGTTGAAGAAATGCCGACGCTGTTTAACCGGCTTGCGGTACCGGAGGTCGCGTAGATGTGGAATCCCATCGCCACATACTCTTTGACCAGCTCACGCAGGTCGCTCTTGTCGGTATCGCGGACACTGATTAAGACGCCGCCCTCGCGCTTCATCGTGTATCCGGCTGCTACCAGGCCTTTGAACAGCGCTTCCTCCATCGTCCGGGCGATACCCAGTACCTCGCCGGTCGATTTCATTTCCGGTCCGAGCTGTGTATCTACGTTGGACAACTTCTCAAAGGAGAATACCGGAACCTTGACTGCGTAGTACGGAGAGCACGGATACAAACCTGTCTCATAGCCCATGTCAGCCAGCTTTTCGCCCATCATGATGCGGGTTGCCAGATCGACCATCGGCACTCCGGTTACCTTGCTGATGTACGGCACGGTACGGGATGAACGCGGGTTGACCTCGATGATATAGATCGTATCCTCATGCAGAACGTACTGGATGTTGATGAGTCCCTTCGTATTCATGGAAAGCGCCAGACGGATGGAATAGTCCACCAGACGGTCTTTCTGGCTCTCGGTCAGCATAAATGCCGGATATACCGCGATGGAGTCGCCGGAATGGACGCCCGCACGCTCGATGTGCTCCATGATACCCGGAATCAGAACCGTTTCGCCGTCGCAGATCGCGTCGACCTCCAGCTCGGTACCCATCAGGTATTTATCAATCAGGATCGCATTCTCAATCTTGTGTGAGAGAATAATCTTCATATACTCATGAATATCGGCGTCGTTGTACGCGATAATCATGTTTTGTCCGCCTAATACATAGCTCGGACGCATCAGAACCGGATAGCCCAGATGATTTGCCGCCTGGATTGCCTCATCCTCAGTGTAAACGGTCTGACCCGCTGCCTGTTTCATATTTAATTTTTTCAGCAGGGCTGCGAAACGTCCGCGATCCTCCGCCATATCGATGCTGTCTGCCGGAGTGCCGAGAACCGGAATATTGTTCTCTACAAGACATTTTGTCAGACGGATCGCTGTCTGTCCGCCAAAGGCTACAACTGCGCCGATCGGCTTCTCGATCCGGATGATATCCAGCACATCCTCCGGTGTCAGCGGCTCAAAATACAGACGGTCTGCTACGTTGAAGTCGGTGGAAACGGTCTCCGGGTTGTTATTTACGATGACAACCTCATAACCGGCTCTCTTTAACGACCATACGCAGTGAACGGATGCGAAATCAAACTCGATACCCTGACCGATACGGATCGGACCGGAGCCAAATACCATAACAACTGGTTTTCCGCTTGCATTCTCTTTAATAAATTCTTCTGCCTCATCTTCCTCGCCGAAGGTGCTGTAGAAGTACGGGGTACTTGCCGTAAACTCAGCGCTGCAGGTATCAACCATGCGGTAGCATGCCGGAACATGCTTGATTTCCGAAAGCCCGGTCATCTCCTTGATGACTGCATCCGGGAATCCGTTCTGTTTGGCTTCCATATAAAGCGCATCGCTCAGAGTCTCAGACTGCATCCGGCGTTCCAGGGACAGGATATGCATCAGTTTATTTAAGAACCACTCGTCGATCTTGGTCAGCTCATGAATCTCGGCAACGGTCACGCCGCGCTTGAAGCTCTCATAGATTGCAAACAGACGCTCGTCATCCTGCGCCAGAATTTTTTCTCTCAGCTCTTCCACACTCATCGGCGCCAGTTTCTTCATGTTCAGGCTGTTCTGGGAGATCTCTGCGCCGCGGACTGCCTTCATGAGCGCCTGCTCAAAGTTGCGGCCGATCGCCATAACCTCGCCGGTTGCCTTCATCTGGGTACCCAGCTTCCGGCGTCCGTAAACGAATTTATCAAATGGCCATTTCGGGAATTTAACCGTTACATAGTCAAGGGCCGGCTCGAAGCATGCCATCGTCTCGCCGGTTACCTCGTTCGGGATCTCGTCCAGATGATAACCGATCGCAATCTTGGTTGCCACGCGGGCAATCGGATATCCGGTTGCTTTCGAAGCAAGGGCGGAAGAACGGGATACACGCGGGTTTACCTCGATAACGGCATATTCAAAGCTCTCCGGATTCAGCGCAAACTGGCAGTTGCAGCCGCCCTCGATGCCCATCGCCTGGATAATATTC
Source organism: Clostridium sp. AF35-15 (assembly GCF_003477745.1). Taxonomy (NCBI): domain Bacteria; kingdom Bacillati; phylum Bacillota; class Clostridia; order Eubacteriales; family Clostridiaceae; genus Clostridium; species Clostridium sp. AF35-15. Next base: position 52,486 of record NZ_QUDY01000001.1, read on the forward strand.
AGCGCTGCGGAACGAAGCATCTGGTATTCCTTATCCGCCAGCGTCACAGCCGGTGCGATAACAATGGAGTCGCCGGTGTGGACGCCGACCGGGTCAAAGTTTTCCATCGAGCAGACCGTAATCTCGTTGCCGATGGCATCGCGCATTACCTCAAACTCGATCTCCTTCCATCCGGAAATACATTTCTCAACCAGAATCTGATTGATCGGTGACAGGCGGATACCCGCCTCCGCGATGTTGTAAAGCTCTTCTTTATTTGCCGCAATACCGCCGCCGGTACCGCCCAGGGTAAAGGCCGGACGCACGATAACCGGGTAAGAAATAACCTCGGCAAAATCAAGCGCATCCTCGATGGTGGTGACAACCTTGGACGGAATGACCGGCTCACCGATAGCTTCCATCGTGTCTTTAAAGCACTGTCGGTCCTCCGCCTTATCGATGGTCTCCGGGGACGCGCCGAGAAGCGTTACATTGTGGCTCTTTAAGAAACCTTCTTTGGCAAGCTCCATGGACAGTGTCAGTCCGGTCTGTCCGCCCAGGGTGGACAGGATGCTGTCAGGCTTCTCTTTTTCAATGATTCTCTTGACAAATTCCAGGGTCAGCGGCTCGATGTATACGTGATCCGCGATGGCGCTGTCCGTCATGATGGTTGCCGGGTTGGAGTTTACTAAAACGACCTCCAGACCTTCCTCTTTTAAAGCCCGGCACGCCTGCGTTCCTGCATAATCAAACTCTGCCGCCTGACCGATGACGATAGGACCGGAACCGATTACCATAACTTTTTTCAGGGATTTATTTAACGGCATGACGCGCCCTCCTTTTCCTTATAATCTCTCATCATCTGAATGAAACGCCCAAACAGCTCTTCCGTATCCTTCGGACCTGCACAAGCCTCTGGATGGAACTGGACGGTAAATGCCGGCATATCGTGGTAGGTGATGCCCTCGCAGGTGCCGTCGTTGACATTGATAAATGTCTCCTCCGCGCCCTCCGGCAGCGTATCGCGCAGTACCTCATAGCCGTGGTTCTGGCTGCTGATGTAGACGCGTCCGGTCGTCAGATCCTTGACCGGCTGGTTCGCACCTCTGTGACCAAATTTCATCTTTCCAGTCTTCGCGCCCTTGGCAATCGCCAGCAGCTGGTGTCCCAGGCAGATGCCGAACATCGGTTTTCCAGCCTTCGTAATCTTTCGGATCTCCTCGATGAGCTCCGGGTTGTCCTCTGGGTTTCCCGGACCGTTGGAAAGCATGATTCCGTCCGGATTCATCGCCAGAATCTCCTCCGCCGTCGTACCAGCCGGAAGGTCAGCCACGCGGCATCCGCGCCTGGTCAGCTCGCGGATGATATTTTCCTTTGCGCCAAAATCCCAGAGCACAATCTGGAACTCTTCTTTCTCATCCGCCGGTTTGATCTCACATTTCTTTGGTGTAACGGTTTCAACCGCCTTTGTAATGTGGAAGTTTTTCACTTCCTCCAGCTTTTTCGCATCATACGGCGGCTTCACCTCGGTCAGCCAGCCGTTCATCGAACCGGATTCACGAATGGTTTTTGCCAGCTTTCTCGTATCGATTCCATAGACGCCCGGGATGTTTCTTTCTTTAAAAAAGGTGTCAAGATCCCCACTGCATCTGAAGTTGGAAGGTTCCTGACACCACTCTTTTACGATATAGGCTGATAAATATACCTCTTCATTCTCGAAGTCCTGCGGAATCACTCCGTAGTTTCCGATTAACGGAAATGTCTGAACGACAATCTGTCCAAAATAGCTGGGATCTGTGATCGTCTCAAGGTATCCTGTCATACCGGTTGTGAATACGACTTCTCCGGTCACTTCACGTAAAGGAGCGCCAAAGCTTTTTCCCTCAAAATAGTCGCCGTTTTCCAACAGAAGATATACCGGTTTCTCCATCTGGTCACCATTCCTTTCTCTCTCGTACCCCGCCTGTGAATAGCTTCTTGCAGGCAGTTTACTTTTTCATTCTCAATAGCCTCACATTTGAGCAAATCTGTTTTTCCTCAGATGCGTTTTTCACATCATTACAGACGTATTTTATAAATTGTCTGCTTCTACAAAAAAAGCGTCCATGAGCCAAGCCCACGAACGCCTTTGTTCATTTTCTGAAAGATTATAGCATAGGTAGGTTCTATGCGTCAAGAGGTTTTTTATTCATTTTCGGATGGTTTATGCATGATTTATGCATTTTTATGCATTTAACATGTAGAATCTTGTCGGTTCTGGGTAAATAAAGCCCTTGTCTGATCCGCGTTATTTCCTTATAATAGGGATGAATGAAACTGACTTGGAGGTATTTTCATGGATAAAATTACAAGCTTCACCATTGATCATCTGAAACTGCTCCCTGGCGTCTATGTGTCCCGCAAGGATCGCGTGGGCGATCAGGTCATCACCACCTTTGATATCCGCATGACACGCCCCAACTATGAGCCAGTCATGAATACGGCGGAGGTTCACACCATCGAGCACCTGGCTGCCACCTGGCTGCGAAATAACGATGAGTGGAAAGACCGCGTCCTCTACTTCGGACCGATGGGCTGCCGCACCGGCTTTTACCTGCTTCTCGCAGGCGACCTGACATCCGAGGAGATCGTGCCGCTGATGAAAGGGCTCTTTACTTTCATGCGCGACTACAAAGACGAGGTTCCGGGTGCTTGTGCAAAAGATTGCGGCAACTACCTCGATATGAACCTGCCGATGGCAAACTGGCTGGCTGACCGCTTTCTGCGCGAAGTCTTAGATGGAATTGGTCCAGAGAGACTGGTTTATCCGGAATAAAAGACAAGAATAGCAGGCGGTATGCTTTGAAACACAAAACCCCCAGATGCTGCAGCATCTTAGGGGTTTTATTCTATTATTTTCTATTTTTCCTATTTTCTTGCATCCGCAGCCGCTGCATGTCCAGATAATCCTTCTCCATGCGCCATACGCGATACAAGCGGTGCGATCCGCGCGGATGCCTCCGGGGTCATGCTCTGGTGGGTACAGGTCTTTAAGAATGTACCAACCCAGACGCCGCCGGTATAACGTGCCGCCCGAAGAGTCGGAAGTGTGTGGTTGGTTCCGGAAGCATAATCACCAAATACCTCCGCCGTATTCTGACCGATAAACAGGGAACCGTAATTCACCAGCTTCGGAATCAGTGCATCCGGATCTTCCACGTTGATCTCCAGATGCTCCGGTGCGTACTCATTCGCATACTGAACTGCCTCGTCCAGGCTGTCTACCACGCCAATCTCTCCAAACGTATCCCAGGACTGTCTCGCAATCTTTGCCGTATCCAGAATCTTCAGCTCTTCCTCTACCGCCTCAATCACGCTCTTTCCAAATGCCTCATCGGTTGTCAGAAGAATGCCTTTCGCATTGACATCATGCTCGGACTGTGCCAGCAGATCTGCCGCTACCACCTTCGCGCTCGCTTTTCCGTCCGCGATTACCAGGACCTCGCTCGGCCCGGCTACAAAGTCGATGCCGACCTGCCCGTAGCACTGACGTTTCGCCTCGGTTACGAAGCGGTTCCCCGGCCCTACAATAATATCCACCGGCTTGATGCTCTCAGTTCCATAGGAAAATGCTGCGATCGCCTGTGCACCGCCCAGTGCGTAGATCTCATCCACGCCAGCCAGATCCATCGCTACCAGCGTCCTGGCATTGATATGACCCGTTCCCCGCACTACCGGAGAGCAGGCGGTAATACGTTTTACACCCGCTGCCTTCGCCGGAGTCGCTAACATCAGCGCCGTCGAATACAGCGGATAATTGCCGCCCGGCACATAGCAGCAGCAGGACTCCACCGGAATGATGCGGTGTCCTAAAAAGACTCCCGGCTCCGGGCTGAAATTGTCAAGCGGTTTCACGGTCTGTCTCTGCGCGTTCGCAAATGCCTCGATATTGTGATGCGCCGCTTTCAGATCCGCCAGCTCCTGCTCGCCCAGCTCCTTATAAGCCGCATCAATCTCCTCCCGGCTGACCCGCAGCGATTCACGGGTACATCCGTCAAACTTCTCATTGTACTCCCTCAGTGCCGCGTCCCCGCGCCCCCGGACCTCACCAATAATCCCCGCCACGGTCTCCCGCAGATTCCGATTATCTTCCTCGCTTCGAACCTGTGCTTCTTTTATAATCTTGATCATACGTTCTGCCTCTCTGTATAAGTTTTATCATTTTTTCCAAGTATACCACAAGTCTTTTTATTTTGCGATACAAAATAAACCTATCCAGCACATCTGAAACCAGAACGTTACTGTACACGGGTAGGCACTTTTGGAACCGAAAGTGCCGTAAGAAAACGTGGTGGCAGCAGGAATTTGCCGTATTTAAATGCGAAGCCACGGCAAATTCCGTTACTGGGCACGTTTGCGTGAACAGTAACACCAGAACAGGATCACACTTTTTCTCTTAGACAACAGTCTCAATATTCTTAACCACAAATCCCTCTTTTTCAACCGCTTCCTGCAGCTTCGCATCGTCCACGCCATTCTCATAGAACACGCGGGCAATGCCTCTGTCTACGTCCGCATCTGCACAGATGACGCCGTTCTGGGCGGTCAGGGCTTTTTCAACGGATTTCTTGCAGTTTGCACAGTGCATACCCTCGATCCGCATGATCTTGGACGGGGTACCCGCTGTAACCGCTTTCTTGGAAAGATCTTCGCCGCGCGCACCAGCATTCCCATCGCTGCCGCAGGAACCGCAGCTTCCACCGGAGCATCCGCAGCATCCGCCGCCTTTTCCCGTGTAATGACGGATCGCCGAACGTAATGCCAGCAAAAGCAAAATCGCTACTACAATTAAAATTCCAATATCAATCGGTCTCATACGTTATCGTCCTCTCTTCTCTGACTTTTCGATGAATGGCTTCGGAGTATCTTTTTTATTTTATCATACACACGGCAGATAAAATATCCTACAAAATAAACTACCAGAAAACCAATCACACCATAAAACATGGATCCGGATGAATCTCCCATCTATGCTTTCTCCTTTTCTTTTTTGAAATCGAATAAAGCTGCCTCCAAACAGCAGACTTTCATCCTGCTATCCGAGGCAGCCTTATAAAGGATTAATTTTATCACTTATGATTACAGTCACCTGCCGATGCCCGGTCAGCGGAAACGCAAAACCACCGGCCGGACGGCAGAACCTGTTTTATTTTTCATTTAGAAACTAACTTATGAAGCTGCCTCTACAGAGCTTCTTGTGTAGCTCTTCTGATCCTTGTATGGATCCGGACGGAACAGCATGAAGAGCATGAATACCAAAAGGACTGCTGCCACGATAGTCCATACGTTGAATGCAACTGCGCCAAGTACCAGACCACCTAACTGATATACAATCAGGGATACAGCGTAAGCGAAGAGATTCTGATACAGGATAGCGAACCAGAACCATTTTCTGGACTGGAGCTGCTGTGCCATCGTTGCGATAGCTGCCAGACACGGAGAGTCAAGCAGGTTGAACAGCAGGAATGTAAAGGCTGCGATGGTTGTCGGGAACCATGTCTGGATAGCTGCTGCTACGACATCGGTCTCCTCAGACAGATCCTCGGATACATTCGCCAGAACACCCATGGTGGAAACGATAGCCTCTTTTGCTGTGAAACCAGTGATGGAAGCTGCAACCGGCTGCCACTCGCCAAAACCAAGCGGACGGAACAGGATTGCGATAGCGCCGCCCAGCATAGCCAGGATAGAATCAGCAGATTCTTCTACCAGACCAAAGGAACCGTCTACAAATCCGAAGGAGGACAGGAACCACATAACTACACAAGCCAGGAACAGGATTGTACCAGCTTTGATGATGAATCCTTTCAGACGCTCCCAAACGTGAAGGAGAACGGTCTTAGCGGACGGAATGTGGTAAGCCGGAAGCTCCATAACGAACGGAGCCGGTTTTCCTGAGAACGGTTTTGTCTTCTTTAACATGATAGCGGATACAAGAACCGCAGCGATACCTACAAAGTACATGATCGGCGCCATCATGGTAGCCAGATCCATATCGCCGCTCATATAACCAGCCATAACACCGCCCATCAGAGCGATAACCGGCAGTTTCGCACCACACGGAACGAAGGTAGCGGTCATGATGGTAAGACGTCTGTCGTTGTCCTGCTCGATGGTCTTGGACGCCATGATACCAGGAACGCCGCAGCCAGAAGAAATCAGCAGCGGGATGAAGCTCTTACCGGACAATCCGAAGTGACGGAATACACGGTCCATAACGAATGCGATACGTACCATGTAACCACAATCTTCCAGAATGGAAAGGAAGAGGAACAGGATAGCCATCTGCGGAACGAAACCAAGAACGGCACCAACACCGCCGATGATACCATCCACTACAAGGCTTACAATCAGGTCAGAAGCGCCTGCTGCTGCCAGTGCATCGCCAGCCCAGCCCTGAATTGCGCCAACAAATGTATCATTGGTCCAGTCTGTTACGAATGTACCAACGGTAGTAACGGATACATAGTAAACCGCCCACATAACAAGAACAAAGATCGGAATACCAAGTAAACGGTTAGTTACGATGCTATCGATCTTATCCGAAAGACTCATCTTCTGAGCCGGTTTCTTTACGGTCTCCTCGATAACCTTCTGGATGTATACATATCTCTGGTCAGTGATAACGGACTCAGCGTCATCATCAAACTCTTTCTCCAGCTCCTTGGTGTAACGGGAGAAACGGTTGTCTGCACTAAGACCAAGCTGCTCTACAACCTTGCTGTCATTCTCGAGAACTTTGATTGCGTACCATCTCTTCTCTGCTTCCGGAATGCTGGACGGAAGCTCTGCCTCGATTGCGCTTACTTTATCCTCTACGCTGCCCTCGAAAATAGCGCTTACAGTGCCTGTTGCATGGCTCTTTGCAACTTTGATTGCCTCTGCAATAACTTCCTTTAGACCGGTTTTCTTCAGCGCGGAAGTCTCAATGATCGGGCAGCCAAGTTTCTTGGACAGTGCCTTTACATCAATGTTGATGCCGTTCTTCTTCAGAAGATCGCACATATTTAAAGCGATAACAACCGGAATACCTGTCTCGATCAGCTGTGTGGTCAGATACAGGTTACGCTCAATGTTGGTTGCATCGACTAAGTCTACGATGACATCCGGATTCTCTTTTAAGATAAAATCACGGGTTACAACTTCCTCCAGTGTATACGGAGAAAGGGAATAAACTCCTGGAAGGTCCGTTACATTTACCTCTTCTCCCGAAGCATCTTTTAATTTACCGGTTTTCTTCTCAACTGTAACACCCGGCCAGTTACCTACATACTGGTTTGCACCCGTCAGTGCGTTAAACATGGTTGTTTTACCGCAGTTCGGGTTACCCGCCAAAGCAATATGAATTGCCATTTTTCATCCTCCTGCTTTTTTAATCAAACTTATTAAACTGTCTGAACATCTACGCACTCAGCATCGGCTTTACGAAGTGAAAGCTCATATCCACGAATCGTAACCTCTACCGGGTCGCCCAGCGGAGCTACTTTTCGAATAAAAATCTCGCTTCCCTTCGTGATGCCCATATCCATGATGCGGCGTTTGTATGCGCCTTCGCCATGAATCTTGACAACTTTGACGGTAGATCCAACCTGTGCATCTTTAAGCGTCATTCTCTGTTCCTCCTAACCATTCCAATTTTTCACTCGGGATTCCGTCTGCTTTTCTACCATACAACCTGCTCCGGAATATCCCCATTCCCTTGTCTTAGACCAGAATGTGTCTTGCCTGATCCTTATTTATAGCCACTCTGGACTCCTTTACGTGAATAATCACGTCTCCGTCCAGCTGGGTTATCAATTTTACTTCGGTTCCCTCGTTAAATCCCATGGATTTTAAATGAGAACGAACCTCTGTGTTTCCGCTGATCTTTTTGATCGTATAGGCGGTTCCTACGGTTGCCATCGAAATCGGCATTGCTCCCTGCATACGATTCTCCTTCCTCTGTTTTTCCACCTTCTGCCCGTCATGATGTCTCACTTGGCGGAAACGGCTGTTTTCATCTGCCGGTAATCTAATTGATTCGCGTACATTAATTTTCATTAGTGCCTGCTAACAGTTGTTAGAGAGAGCTAATTTTCATTAGATGAGACTAATTTTCATTAGTTTCTCCTAACCCATACATAAGGTTAGCACATGCTAACTTTATTGTCAAGTTTTTTTGCCTGACCTGGAAATAAAAAAAGGGCGTGTTTTACGCCCGAAAATTGTCAAAAATTCCCATAGGATAAAAGTCATCCCAGCCATTTTCCCACAAAATACAGCGTCAACAGATGCGCCGGATAATAGACATAAAAGAAGGAACGAAATCTGCTCCGACCTCTGGAGCCATCATATAACATGAAGCAGACAGCCGTGAGCGCCAGCACCCAGAGGGGTTCCTGCCACGCGAACGCTCCGATGAGGACGGCAACGATTATCTTCATAAACACCCCTGCCGTTTTCTCATGAAAAAGAATGTTCCTTGGCACGTTAGTGCCTGAATTTCCTATTACACAAAAATAAAATGCCAGCACCATTCCCATCCCCCATGCGCCGCCGTCTGCTCCCGCCGCTTCTGTCAGCGTACAGAACACTGCCGTTAGCACCAGCTTCTCCCAGATACCGTTTCCATACCGCTCTAACAGCTCCATCGCAACCAGCGCCAGAAAAAAGGTCAGGCAGACATTCTGGTGCTGTGCATCCATCCACCGTCCGGAAAATGCCAGATCATACGGAATCTCCGACACAACCGCCGCCAAAAGCAGCCTCCGTCCATAACATCTGCGATCCCGCGTGTGAAAAAAACCTTCTACTAATAAAAAGGCGAACAATGGAAACGCCAGATCCCCAAATGTCCGGAATCCCGGAATCGGTCTGCAGATCACCGCAATGTGGTCTGCCGTCATCGCCAGGAGTGCTAAATATTTAAGGGCGGAGGCGCTGAGATGGAGGCGGGTTAAAACCACTCTTTCCATCCCCTCTGATTTCTCATTCTGCTTTTCCTTGATTCGATCTTTTATCGCACTCTCCTCCCTTCGTTTCCTGTCCATTCTATCTCTATTCCATCAAATTATACTGAACATTTCACCCGCTGTCCATCCGCACTTTTCCATTCCCTTTTTCTCCATCTCCCCTATTTTCCCATTCTCATTTTCCACTCTTTCTCCCCATCTTTTTTCTTTATTTTCTCTAATAAAAAATGTAGTTTTTTCTTATAAATAAAGGCTTTTCGGCACTTTTCCGCGTCTTTTTTACACTAATTTTACATTTTATTTGACAAACGAAAAACCGTGTTATATTCTGTAAATGGTGCTGGTGCGAGATCCTGCTGAAAAAGCAAAAATCCCGCACCGCTCTTCATTTTAAATACTAAAAAATACACGGACAAAAGAGGTAGAATCTCATGGCAGGTTTAGATATTATTTGCATTGGCGCTATCAATTATGACTATATGTTTCACTGCACCGGGCTCGATCTGGTGGAGACATCCGCCGGTGGAGGCGACGAGAACTTAAGCAACCCGATTTCCGATGTGGAAAACGATATTCAGGAGCTGGCGATAAAAGGCAAGGAATACACAACCCAGATCGGCGGTTCTGCTTTCATCACCCTGAAAGTGGCAAAGCATATTCTCCCTAACCTGCAGGTCGCTTACGTCGGCGTGTGCGGCACGCCCAGTCCATTCGATCTGCGCTTCGGCAAGACAAATGACATTGACGCCGAGCTGGCGCACCTGGATAACCGTGACTGGCTGTTTACCACGCGCGAGCGCTTCGACGATCCATATTCCAAAGCGATTGCCAAATCGATTGTCCGCCTTTATAATCACACGCGCAATTGCATCAAGATCGCGCCGTGTGCCAACAACACTCTCTTAGACCGCATCCATGAACAGGAAGCCCGGACGGGAACCACACTGGCGGAGTACCTCGCGCAGGCCCGCTGGATCCACCTGTCATCCCTGTCTGATTTCGACCAATTCGAGGCAATCATGCAATCGGTCATCCAGGCAAAACATTTAAATCCTGCCATGAAAGTCAGCATGGATCCTGGTTTTGAGTATACATCGCTGCGCCGTGAGCGCTTACAGCCACTGATCGCATATGCCGATTATGTTTTCTTAAATAAATCCGAAAAGAAAAACCTCGGCTTCAATGCCCGCAGCGCCCGTCCGCTCTACGCGAACCTCTGTGAGTATTTTTCTGCGATCAACCCGGATCCCACCCGCACCCTCATTGTCAAGCACGATGACCGCCATGAGCTGATCCATTTTAAGGACGGCGTATGTCAGATCCGCACAGTCCGCCACAAAAAGCTCTACCAGTACCAGTTAAACAACGATACCGGCGCCGGTGATTCCTTTGCCGGCGGTTTCATCAGCGGTATGCTCGATGATCGGCTCAATTCGGATATCGCTGAGCCGATCCAGCTCGGTGTTCTGGCTGCCAAGGGACGGATGCGTAGTTTTGATTATGAGAACCCGTATCTGAATATACAGAAATTGACCGATGCTTTTTTTGAAGCTCTATAATATTTTTTCAAGTGCTGTTAAATAGCGCAGAGTGAATTGCAGCCATCATCTCAGGAGAAAAGTACGTTACTTTTCTCCTGTTTATCCTTATATAATTATATATATAATGTCTGTACACATCTAAAAACTTCTTTCATATATTAATATCAATTTGATATTGATTTTGGAGATCCCATGATCCGCCTCAGCCTATGTATGATCGTCAAAAATGAAGAAGCCGTTTTGACGCGTGTTTTAGCATCTGCCATACAATTTGCGGATGAAATCCTCGTCGCCGACACCGGTTCCACCGATCGAACTGTAGAAATCGCCCGGCAATACACCAAACATATTTATCACTACCCGTGGAACGATGATTTCGCCGCCGCGCGCAATTTCATCTGTGAAAAGGTCACAACCGAATACTGGATGTGGCTCGACGCCGACGATGTCGTTCCCGCAGAATCGATTACAGCGATTTTAAAGTTGAAAGAAACTTTAAGCAAATCCCCGCAGCCCGACGTTGTCATGCTGAAATACATCGCTGGATTCCAGCCGGACGGCACACCTGCATTTACCTACGATCGCGAACGGATTCTGCGAACGGACCGGCATTTTCGCTGGAAAGGACGCGTCCACGAAGCCATCGCGCCACGCGGCAGAATTCTCTATTCTCCTATTCAGATCGAACACCGGAAGCCTGCTTCCGCTCTCACCCATTCTGACCGGAACCTGAAAATCTATGAAACAATGCTTGCAGACGGCGAACTGCTCGATCCGCGCCATCAATACTACTACGCCCGCGAACTCATCGACCACAAACAATACGAAAAAGCCCGCCCGGTTCTGGAACATTTCCTAAACGAACCGGACGGGTGGTATGAAAATAAGGCGGACGCCTGTCTGCTTCTGGCGCGCTGCCATGAAATGCTCAGAAATACGGCTGCCAGCCAGCTTTCTCTGTTCCAGAGTTTTCTCTACGACCGCCCACGTGCTAAAACCTGCTGTGAGATCGGACGGTTGAAACTTTCCCTCGGAGAAATTTCCCAGGCTGTTTTCTGGTACCAGCTTGCCCTCAAAGACCGACCAGAATATCATCCAAATGCCTTTATCGAAGCCGATTACTATGATTTCATTCCTTTAATCCAGCTATGCGTCTGCTATGATCGGATGGGAAACTATGATAAGGCACTGTATTATCATAAGGAAACAAAAAAAATCCGCCCGGATTCTCCGGCGGTTTTGACAAATGAAGAATACTTTCAAACCATATCCTCAAACCATAAAACAAACGGATTACCTATCTTGTGACATTCGCTCCGACCTCTGCAGTGGTCTGAGCAGCGGACTGGGAGTCGTTCCATCCAGCGGCATCCACACTTTCTACATTCATTCTTACCGTCTTCCACACTTATAATATTCCACAGTTCCCAACCCTCAATTTCCCCGCCCCTTTCTGCTAATGCACATCTCTTTCATCGCACACATATACTACATCAGGATGGATGTCCTAAATCTGGAAAGGAGTTTTTTATGTTTCGTCATTCATGTAATTTTCCCTACTATTTTGATGATAGTGACTATGAAAATAACGGCTATGGGCGCTGCGGACGCGATCGCGGCTGTCCCGGTTCTTTTGAACCCTACAACTGCTGTCGTCCCGGTCCCATAGGACCACGCGGCTGCCCCGGACCGATCGGACCTGTCGGTCCCACTGGTGCTGCCGGACTCGATGGACTGGACGGCGCTACGGGTCCGACTGGGCCGACTGGTCCGACCGGGCCGACCGGCGCTACCGGTCCTGCGGGTCCAGCTGGGCCGACCGGCACTACCGGGGCTGTTGGTCCGACTGGGCCGACCGGCGCTACCGGCGCTGCGGGTCCGGCTGGGCCGGCTGGCGCTGACGGGGCTGCGGGCGCTACGGGTCCGACTGGGCCGGCTGGCGCTGACGGGGCTGTTGGTCCGGCAGGGCCGACCGGGGCTGACGGCGCTACCGGCCCAACTGGCGCTACAGGAGCTACAGGAGCTACCGGCGCTGCGGGGCCGACTGGCGCAACCGGTCCTACCGGCGCTGCGGGTCCTACCGGCGCTACAGGAGCTACCGGCGCAACGGGTCCTACCGGCGCAACGGGTCCTACCGGTCCCGCCGCCATCGTCACCGCCGCTGCTCCCGTCGCAGATGCAACAAGTGCTGAAGATGTCGTTGAACGCTTCAATGAACTTCTTGCCAACCTGCGTGCCGCCGGACTTCTGGCAACCGACAATGCGTAAAAGGCTGAAATTCTGTGAAAAAGAATGTACCTTGACACATTCGGGCGTCTCGCGCGGTCGCTTGCGACATGTTTCTGCTTCGCGCGAGTACGCATCCTCGCGGAGCGTTTGTTGTTTCATAGAACGCAATTTCCTATGAAACAACAGAAAAACCCCGGAAACCTTACGGTTCCGGGGTATCTCTTACGTCTGGACACAATGCGCTTCCTGGAAGCGACTTTATATTATATATATACGGTACATCTTCTTGCCTGCTGCGCATACAAGAAGCACCTTTGTTTAATTCATTGATTACTCAATGATAGTAGCAACTCTACCAGATCCTACTGTACGGCCGCCCTCACGGATAGCGAAACGAAGACCCTGCTCCATAGCTACCGGATGAATCAGCTCTACAGTCATCTCTACGTTGTCGCCCGGCATACACATCTCGGTACCAGCCGGTAACTCACAAACGCCTGTTACGTCAGTGGTTCTGAAGTAGAACTGCGGACGATAGTTGTTGAAGAACGGAGTATGACGACCACCCTCGTCTTTTGTCAGAACGTAAACCTGAGCAGTAAATTTCTTATGGCATTTTACAGAGCCCGGTTTAACCAGACACTGACCACGCTGGATGTCAGTTCTCTGAACACCACGAAGCAGAGCACCGATGTTATCACCAGCCTCAGCCTGATCAAGCAGCTTACGGAACATCTCGATACCAGTTACAACAGTCTTACGAGTCTCCTCGTGAATACCAACGATCTCAACCTCATCGTTCAGTTTCAGAGTACCACGCTCAACACGGCCGGTAGCAACAGTACCACGACCTGTGATGGTGAATACGTCCTCGATTGGCATCAGGAACGGCTTATCAGTAGCACGTACCGGATCCGGAATGTAGGAATCTACAGCGTCCATGAGCTCCATGATCTTGTCGCCCCACTCGCCGTTCGGATCTTCAAGAGCCTTCAGAGCAGAACCCTGGATGATCGGTGTGTCATCGCCCGGGAACTCGTACTCGTTCAGCAGGTCTCTGATCTCCATCTCAACCAGCTCAAGCAGCTCCGGATCGTCTACCATATCGCACTTGTTCATGAATACTACGATGTACGGTACGCCTACCTGACGGGAAAGCAGGATGTGCTCTCTTGTCTGAGCCATAACACCATCGGTAGCAGCTACAACCAGAATAGCGCCATCCATCTGAGCAGCACCAGTGATCATGTTCTTAACGTAGTCAGCATGTCCTGGGCAGTCAACGTGTGCGTAATGTCTCTTCTCTGTCTGATACTCAACGTGTGCAGTAGAGATAGTAATACCACGCTCTCTCTCTTCCGGAGCTTTATCGATATCCTCGAAGTTCTCAGCTGTGTTACCAGCTACTCTTGCAGCCAGAACTTTTGTGATAGCTGCTGTCAGGGTTGTTTTACCATGGTCTACGTGTCCGATAGTACCAATGTTACAATGCGGTTTAGTTCTTTCAAACTTTGCTTTTGCCATTTTAAGACGTCCTCCTTAATTTACACCCAATACGGGTATCTCAATTTATGTTAGGCTGACTCTAATTATATTCGATTAGAGCCGTTTTTTCAAGCCTAATATTGCTTTTCCGGGCAGTTATCTGCCCGGAAAAGGCAATATAGTTACATTTTTAATTATTTCTCAGCTTTTCCAGCAAGAACTTTCTCCTGAACGCTCTTCGGAACCTGCTCATATTTCTCAAAGAACATGGAGTAGTTACCACGTCCCTGAGTTCTGGAACGAAGGTCGGTAGAATAACCGAACATCTCTGCCAGCGGAACATAAGCCTTAACCAGCTTGCCGCCGCCGATGTCTTCCATACCCTCGATACGACCACGACGAGAGTTGATATCACCGATGATATCACCCATATACTCTTCCGGCATGGTTACCTCAACCTTCATGATCGGCTCAAGCAGTACCGGGTTACCTTTACGCATAGCATCCTTGAATGCCATGGAACCTGCGATATGGAAAGCCATCTCAGAAGAGTCGACCTCATGGTAGGAACCATCGTATACGTCAGCGTGAACGCCGAGTACCGGGAATCCGCCAAGGATACCTGCCTTAGCAGCCTCTTCAATACCTTCGCCTACAGCCGGGATGTACTCTTTCGGGATAGCACCGCCGACAACGCTGGACTCAAACTTGAAGGTCTCTTCGCCGTTCGGATCCATCGGAGTGAAGTGTACCTTACAGTGACCGTACTGACCACGACCACCAGACTGTTTTGCATACTTGCTGTCTACATCTACAGCCTTTGTGAAGGTCTCTTTGTAAGCTACCTGCGGAGCACCTACGTTAGCTTCAACGTGGAACTCACGAAGCAGACGGTCTACGATAATCTCCAGATGGAGCTCGCCCATACCAGCGATGATTGTCTGACCAGTCTCTTTGTTTGTATAAGCACGGAAGGTCGGATCCTCCTCTGCCAGTTTTGCAAGAGCCTCGCCCATCTTGTCCTGACCAGCTTTGGTCTTCGGCTCGATAGCGATGTCGATAACCGGCTCCGGGAACTCCATGGACTCCAGGATTACCGGATGCTGCTCATCACAGATAGTATCACCTGTGGTGGAGAACTTAAATCCGATCGCTGCTGCGATATCACCGGAGTAAACCTTTTCCAGCTCGTGACGCTTGTTGGCATGCATCTGAAGGATACGTCCAACACGCTCTTTTTTGTCCTTTGTTGCATTCAGTACGTATGAACCGGAGTTCATAACACCTGAGTACACACGGAAGTAAGCCAGCTTACCTACGAACGGGTCGGTCATGATCTTGAATACAAGAGCAGAGAACGGCTCTTCGTCGGAAGAATGTCTTACAGTCTCGTTGCCATCCAGGTCAACACCCTTGATCGGCGGGATGTCAAGCGGAGACGGCATGAACTCAATGATAGCATCCAGGAGCTTCTGAATACCCTTATTTCTGTATGCGGTACCACAGCATACCGGGATAGCCTGACACTCACAGGTTGCTTTTCTTAATACTTTCTTTAATTCATCTACAGACGGCTCTTCACCCTCAAGGTATGCCATCATCAGATCATCATCCAGCTCGCAGATCTTCTCTACCAGCTCGGTGTGGTAAAGCTCAGCGTCATCCTTCATATCCTCCGGGATATCAAGGATGCTGATGTCCTCACCCTTATCATCATTGTAGATGTATGCTTTCATCTCGAACAGGTCGATAATTCCCTTGAAATCATCTTCCTTGCCGATCGGAAGCTGTAAACAGATAGCATTCTTACCAAGTCTGGTCTTGATCTGCTCTACACAGCCATAGAAGTTTGCACCCAGGATATCCATCTTGTTGATGAATGCCATACGCGGTACATTGTAGGTATCAGCCTGACGCCATACGTTCTCAGACTGCGGCTCTACACCACCCTTAGCACAGAATACACCTACAGCACCGTCCAGTACACGCAGGGAACGCTCAACCTCAACCGTGAAGTCAACGTGTCCTGGAGTATCGATGATGTTGATACGATGCTCCAGAGCGCCTGGTTTCGGTTTGCAGTTTTCCTGCAGAGTCCAGTGACAGGTTGTCGCTGCAGAAGTGATGGTAATACCTCTCTCCTGCTCCTGAGCCATCCAGTCCATGGTAGCAGTACCTTCATGAGTATCACCGATCTTATAGTTAACACCAGTATAATACAGAATACGCTCAGTAGTGGTAGTCTTACCAGCATCGATATGAGCCATAATACCAATATTTCTGGTTCTCTCTAACGGATATTCTCTTCCAGCCAAAGCTTTTTCCTCCTATTAGAATCTGTAATGAGCAAATGCCTTGTTAGCCTCTGCCATCTTATGCATATCTTCTTTCTTCTTCACAGATGCACCAGTGTTGTTAGCTGCATCCAGAATCTCTTTTGCCAGTCTCTCTTCCTGAGTCTTCTCGCCTCTCTTACGGGAGTACAGAGTGATCCAGCGAAGTGCAAGAGCCTGTCTTCTTTCCGGCTTAACCTCGATCGGTACCTGATAGGTAGCACCACCGATACGTTTTGCCTTAACTTCCAGAACCGGCATGATGTTGTTCATTGCCTCTTCGAAAACCTCTACAGCTTCCTTACCGGATTCTGCAGCGACACGATCAAACGCGCCGTATACGATCTTCTGAGCAACGCCCTTTTTGCCGTCCAGCATGATGTTGTTGATTAATTTAGTAACAACCTTGTTGTTGTACAGCGGATCCGCTAATACGTCTCTTTTCTGAGTATGTCCTTTACGTGGCACGTTACTTCCCTCCTTAATATCTGCTCCGGCGGGGAGCCGCGGGAGCCATTCATTAGATCTTAGGTACTCGCATTGAACACTTAGCGAGGTTCCTCACGAGCTTAGTGTGAAAGCGCACCTGCGAAACGAGCGCGTCTTTCAGCGCGACATTGAGCATGGTGCTTCCTCTCTTCCTACTCGGCAGGTTCTCTCTAAGTTCAACCTGCGTCTCGTGCGCGGTTCTATGATTCCCTGCAACCTACAGGATCAATATCAAAGTCCGGCACATTCATTCTAAATCTAATAGAACTTCTACCTAATTAAAATTATTTCTTGTCTTTCGGTCTCTTAGCGCCGTATTTGGAACGCGCCTGTTTTCTGTTGGCTACGCCTGCAGTATCAAGAGTACCTCTGATGATGTGGTATCTGGTACCTGGTAAGTCTTTTACACGACCACCACGAATCAGAACAACGCTGTGCTCCTGTAAGTTGTGTCCCTCACCCGGGATGTAGCTTGTTACTTCGATACCGTTGGAAAGACGAACTCTGGCGATTTTTCTAAGAGCAGAGTTAGGCTTTTTAGGTGTTGCAGTCTTAACGGCTGTACACACGCCTCTCTTCTGCGGTGCAGAAACGTTGATAGCTTTCTTCTGTAAAGAGTTGTATCCCTTCTGCAGAGCCGGAGCTGTTGATTTCTTTTCAGATGTCTGTCTTCCCTTTCTTACTAACTGGTTAAATGTAGGCATCCTTTTCACCTCCTGTGATATTGTCTGTGGTTGCTTTTTTAAGCTTGTATTTCCGCGCAGAAATTCCTTGAATTTTGCACGCTTACTTATTATAGCTAGTTTGAGTTGCACTGTCAAGGTATAAAATGCAAATTTTTCCCGTAAAATAAAGGGTTTGTTACTGTTCACGCATACGTGCCCAGTAACGGAATTTGCCGTGGCTTCGCATTTAAATACGGCAAATTCCTGCTGCCACCACGTTTTCTTACGGCATTTTCGGTTCCAAAAGTGCCTACCTGTGAGCAGTAACAAGGGTTTTGTGCTGTAGCCAGGTACAGTGCAAAACCCTCTATTGTCTCATCTGACTCTTTTTTTTCTGGAAAATATCTTAAATATCCCGGAACTTCATTTCCGCTACTCCTGCGGTCCCATGTACTCCGAATCACCAAAACCAAGAATCAGCATAAAAAGCGGATTCAGGAAAAATAAACCAATCGTAAATCCTATCCCGTGACCATAGGCACACGCCAGCTTATAGAGTGCCACCACATTCATGAGTGCTGTTCCCAGAAGCGCAAGCGAACCGATAACTCCCACGATTCCGCCGAAGGAATTTAAAATACCTCCGCCGACCGCCAGTCCCAGTGCCACCCAGAAATACTGCACATCCCAGGTCAGCCGGTACTGTACATAGCCATTGTAAATTGGAATGATGGATTTCCATCCTTCTTCCCCGGCTTTTGTAAAAATCTTCCAGTATGCAATTACCTGCAGAATATAAAAGATAAACGCAAATAATGCATATGCCATAATAAACGCCACCAATCCCATATGCTTTCCTCCTTTCAGTTTTTACTGTCCGAAGAACGTATTCACGCCAGCCAGCAGTCCGTTCGCCAGCGTCTCAAGCGTCGCACCCGAATGATCGGACGCCTTATCTCCCAGCTCAATATCCACACTCGGAATCGTTGAATAGGAAGTCTGGGTCAAATCCATCTCCATGCTGCCTTTGGAATAAATCTTCACACCCGCGCTCTTTAAGCCGCTGATCAGCGACTCGCCCAGTTGCTTGTGCTGCTTCCAATGAGAGGCAACCGGCTCCATCGCACGGTAGGTTGCATTGCTTGGAACGCTCATGAAAAAGGCACCCTTGTTGCTGCTGGTTGAATCCCAGTGCAAGGCTATATGACAGTCCGCGTTGTTATTCGCAATGACCGTACGGGCTATATTATCCAGCTGTACATCATCTGATTCACGGATCATCAGTACATCATAGCCTGCATTCAGAAGTTTTGTCTTAAGCACCTTTGCCATAGCAAGTGTTACCTTGCTCTCTGCTGTTCCATCTGCAAAGGTCATACCGCTGGAAACTGCCACTGCTGAGGTAGCACCGGCTCCGGTTGTGCCGCCGGTTACTTTCGCACTTCCATCCGGATGACACTGGGTCTTGACGCTTCCGCCACCGTTTGTTCCATGTCCGGCATTGACGCAGACCACTTTATTTTTCTTGTTGGAAGCAGTCGAGCGGTACAGGGTCGCAGTTCCGCTGTTGATCTTTGAATAATTTGCGTATTTATAATTAGAAGAAAGTGCGATCTCCGTGCCGCCGGATGTCTGCGCTCCCGCTGCTGTCTGGCTGGTTGTCTGGACAGCACCTGCGGATGCCGGTTTTTTGCTTGTCACATAGGCGGATGAAACGTAATACTTCTTTCCATTCAAAAGAATCATCGTCCACTGCCCGCTGGTTCCCACGCGCTCCAGCTTCTGACCGTAGGACAGATTGCCCGCGATATTATTGTCCTTGATCTGCGCCGATGTCCGGTAGCGCAGGGAAGACGTATTGACATACACCGAGTCACCTGCCAGCGCGATCTGCGACATACCGGCTGTCACCAGCAGAGCCGCCGCCAGTCCCAGTGTATGTTTTTTGAGCCGATTGTGTCTCTTCATCTATATAATCTCCTTCCAATGTCTCTATTTTTTAAATAATTGTTTCTGTTTTGAAAGTCTAAAATCGTTAAATTTGTTTTTTAAATTCATACAATTCAATCACATTACTTTGGATTTTAAACATTTCCTTTATAAGTATAACGGATTTTCCCCTTCGATTCAACCAATCCCGCGCTTCTATTTCTTACGGTTTTCTGTCTATGATATGGCAGGAATGAATGTGCCTTGGCACATTCGGGCGTCTCGCTCGGTCGCTTGCGACAACCTACAGCTTCGCGCGAGTGCGCATCATTGGCACAAAAAAAGACCGCCGCATCTCTGCGGCGATCTCCAAAAAACGATTCCGTTTTTCATTTTTAATTATTCTTCACTCAGCTCATCCTCGTTGAGTACAATCTTGTCTGCCTCGTCCAGTTCAGCCGGCTCGTTGAAGTCGTCCTCTGCCAGATCGATATCATCCTCTTCCTCAACATCAGTGTTCAGCTTGATGGAGCGGTAACGCTTCATACCGGTACCAGCCGGAATCAGCTTACCAATCAGAACGTTCTCCTTCAGACCAATCAGCTTATCTACCTTTCCGTTGATGGCAGCCTCGGTCAGAACCTTGGTTGTCTCCTGGAAGGATGCAGCGGATAAGAAGGAGTCGGTTGCCAGAGATGCCTTGGTGATACCCAGCATAACCTGACGTCCGATCGCCGGCTCTTTGCCCTCGGCTTCCAGCGCCTCGTTCATCTCGTTGAAATCGAGTACATCCATGGATACGCCCGGCAGTACGTCGGAATCTCCACTTTCCTCAATCTTAATCTTCTTTAACATCTGGTGTACGATCATCTCGATATGCTTATCGTTGATTTCTACACCCTGTAAGCGGTATACACGCTGTACTTCCTGGATCATGTAATCCTGTACGGCGCGGACGCCCTTGATCTTCAGAATATCGTGCGGGTTCACGCTACCTTCGGTCAGCTCGTCACCAGCCTCCAGAACCGCGCCGTCCTGAATCTTGATACGGGAGCCGTAAGGAATCAGGTATGTCTTGGAATTGCCCGTCTCATTATCCGTGATAATGATCTCACGTTTCTTCTTGGTATCTTTGATGGTTGCCACACCGCCGAACTCAGCGATGATAGCAAGTCCCTTCGGCTTACGTGCCTCGAAAAGCTCCTCGACACGCGGAAGACCCTGTGTGATATCGCCACCGGCAACGCCGCCCGAGTGGAACGTACGCATGGTCAGCTGTGTACCAGGCTCACCGATGGACTGTGCCGCGATGATGCCGACTGCCTCACCGACCTGAACCGGCTGACCGGTTGCCATGTTGGCACCGTAGCACTTCGCACACACACCGATATGGGATTTACAGGTCAGGACGGTACGGATCTTGATGGAATCTCTGCCCTGTTTCTTCAATGCTGCCATAACAGCCGCTGCACGCTTCGGCGTACACATATGATTCTTCTCAATCACCACTTCACCTGTATCCGGGTCTGTGATTGTCTCAGCGATGAAACGTCCTGTGATACGCTCCTGCAATGTCTCGATGGTCTCCTGACCATCCATGAATGCCTTGATCTCCATATACGGAATCTCCGGCTTATCCCAGCAGCAGTCCTCCTCGCGGACGATCAGATCCTGGGATACGTCTACCAGACGTCTGGTCAGGTAACCAGAGTCGGCAGTACGCAGAGCCGTATCGGACATACCTTTTCGAGCTCCGTGTGCGGAGATGAAGTACTCCAGTACGTCCAGACCCTCACGGAAGTTGGACTTGATAGGAAGTTCAATCGTATGACCGGTCGTATCTGCCATCAGTCCTCGCATACCAGCAAGCTGTTTAATCTGCTTATCCGATCCTCGCGCACCGGAGTCAGCCATCATGAAGATGTTGTTATATTTGTCAAGTCCTGTCAGCAGGTCGTGAGTCAGCTGATCATCGGTTGCCTTCCAGGTCTCGATAACTTCTTTGTAACGCTCTTCCTCTGTGATAAGACCACGGCGGAAGTTCTTTGCGATATGGTCAACCGTTGCCTGCGCGTCAGCAATCAGCTTCGGCTTGCTTGCCGGTACGGTCATATCGGAAATCGATACGGTCATGGCTGCACGTGTAGAGAACTTGTAGCCAATCGCCTTGATATCATCCAGGGTGATCGCTGTCTGGGTTGCACCATGGACATTGATAACCTTCTCCAGAATCTGCTTTAACTGCTTCTTTCCTACGTGGAAATCAACTTCCAGTTTCAGCTCGTTCTCTTTCTGGGAACGGTCTACGAAGCCCAGATCCTGCGGAATGATCTCGTTGAAGATGAAACGTCCAACGGTAGACTCGATGATACCAGTCTTCGTTGTGCCATCCGGCATCGTGCGGGTTACTCTTACTTTGACACGGGAATGCAGGGTAACAACCTTGTTCTCGTATGCAAGAATCGCCTCGTTGATGCTCTTGAATGCCATACCCTCGCCCTTGGCGCCCGGACGTTCCTGGGTCAGATAGTAAATACCAAGTACCATATCCTGGGAAGGAACGGCTACCGGACCACCATCGGACGGTTTTAACAGGTTGTTCGGAGAAAGCAGCAGGAAACGGCACTCTGCCTGTGCCTCCACGGAAAGCGGAAGATGTACCGCCATCTGGTCGCCATCGAAATCGGCGTTGAATGCGGTACAAACAAGCGGATGCAGCTTGATTGCCTTACCTTCTACCAGAATCGGCTCGAATGCCTGGATACCCAGACGATGCAGTGTAGGAGCACGGTTTAACATAACCGGATGCTCTTTGATTACATCCTCGAGAACGTCCCAAACCTCCGGCTGAAGGCGCTCTACCATCTTCTTTGCATTTTTAATGTTATGAGCGGTTCCGTTGGAAACCAGCTCTTTCATAACGAACGGTTTAAACAGCTCGATCGCCATCTCTTTCGGCAGACCGCACTGGTAAATCTTTAACTCCGGTCCTACGACGATAACGGAACGTCCAGAATAGTCAACTCGCTTACCCAGAAGGTTCTGACGGAAACGTCCCTGTTTACCCTTTAACATATCAGAAAGGGACTTGAGGGCACGGTTGCCAGGACCGGTAACTGGACGGCCACGGCGGCCATTATCAATTAATGCGTCAACTGCCTCCTGAAGCATACGTTTCTCGTTGCGCACGATGATATCCGGTGCGCCGAGCTCCAGAAGTCTTGCAAGACGGTTGTTACGGTTGATAATACGACGATACAGATCGTTTAAGTCGGAAGTTGCGAAACGTCCGCCATCCAGCTGTACCATCGGACGGATATCCGGCGGGATAACCGGGACAACGGTCATGATCATCCACTCCGGTTTGTTGCCGGAATTTCTGAATGCCTCTACGACTTCCAGACGCTTGATGATACGAGCACGCTTCTGTCCGGTTGCATCCTGTAACTGGTTTCTCAGATCCTCAGAATCCTTCTCCAGGTCGATCGCCTTTAAAAGCTCCTGAATCGCCTCGGCACCCATGCCGACACGGAAAGAACCGTAACCGTATTTCTCGATCTCGTCACGGTACTCCTTCTCAGACAGAACCTGCTTCATCTGCAGTCCGGTCTGTCCCGGATCCAGCACGATATAGGAAGCGAAGTACAGAACCTTCTCCAGAGTTCTCGGAGAAATGTCCAGAATCAGACCCATGCGGCTCGGAATTCCCTTGAAATACCAGATGTGGGAAACCGGAGCTGCAAGCTCGATATGACCCATGCGCTCACGGCGGACGCTGGCTTTTGTAACCTCAACGCCGCAGCGGTCACAGATAACACCTTTATATCTGATTTTTTTATATTTACCACAGTGGCACTCCCAGTCCTTGCTCGGTCCAAAGATTCTCTCACAGAACAGGCCGTCTTTCTCCGGCTTTAATGTTCTGTAGTTGATGGTCTCCGGCTTTTTAACCTCGCCGTGAGACCACTCCAGAATCTTTTCAGGGGATGCCAAACCGATCTTGATTGCGTCAAATGTCAATGGTTGATATGTTTCATTTGTCTCTGGCATGAGCGGTACTCCCTCCTATCGATTATTCTTCGTCGTCAGATCCATTATCATCGGAAACGTCTGCATAGTCATCGTCCGTATAGCCGTCTGCCTCTGCTGTATACTCATCGTGCTCTACATCGGTCAGCTCACCATCTTTAAATTCCTGCTCCTGGTAACCGTAGTTGCCGAAGGACTCATTCTGAGAGTAACGCTTGCTGTCACCCTCGATGACGGAACGAAGATCGGTATCGCCTTCGTCGATGTTCTCCTTGAGCTCGATCTCGGAACCGTCTTCTGCCAGAACTCTGACATCCAGACCCAGGGACTGAAGCTCTTTTAAGAGTACCTTGAAGGACTCCGGAATACCCGGCTCCGGAATATTCTCGCCCTTGATGATTGCCTCGTATGTCTTCACACGACCTACCACATCATCGGACTTCACGGTCAGGATCTCCTGCAGCGTGTAGGATGCGCCATACGCCTCCAGAGCCCAAACCTCCATCTCTCCGAAACGCTGGCCACCGAACTGAGCTTTACCACCCAGCGGCTGCTGTGTAACGAGGGAGTAAGGACCTGTGGAACGTGCATGAATCTTATCATCAACCAGATGATGCAGTTTCAGGTAATGCATGTGTCCGATTGTAACCGGGCTGTCGAAGTATTCGCCGGTACGTCCATCTCTCAGGCGGACTTTACCGTCACGTCCGATCGGAACGCCCTTCCAGAGTTTTCTGTGCTCCAGATGGGTACCCAGATACTCCATAACTTCCGGATCTACAATATCTTTATATTTTGCTTCGAACTCTTCCCAGGAGGTGTTGACATAGTCATTTGCCATCTCCAGAGTGTTCTGAATATCTTTCTCGTCTGCTCCGTCGAAAATCGGGGTGGATACATCAAAACCAAGTGCTTTGGCAGCAAGGCTTAAATGAATCTCCAGGACCTGTCCGATATTCATACGGGACGGTACGCCCAATGGGTTCAGTACGATGTCGAGCGGACGGCCATTCGGAAGGAACGGCATATCCTCAACCGGAAGTACACGGGAAACGACACCCTTGTTACCATGACGACCAGCCATCTTATCGCCGACGGAAATCTTTCTCTTCTGTGCAATGTAGATACGAACGGTCTTATTTACACCCGGAGCCAGCTCGTCGCCGTTCTCTCTTGTAAATACCTTCGCATCAATGATGATACCGTATGCACCATGCGGTACTTTCAGGGAAGTATCACGAACCTCTCTTGCCTTCTCACCGAAGATCGCACGTAACAGGCGCTCTTCTGCGGTCAGCTCGGTCTCTCCCTTCGGAGTAACCTTACCTACCAGGATATCACCGGCACGAACCTCTGCACCAATGCGGATGATACCGCGCTCGTCCAGATCTTTCAGTGCATCCTCGCCGACACCCGGAACATCTCTTGTGATCTCTTCCGGTCCCAGCTTGGTATCACGTGCTTCTGCCTCGTATTCCTCGATATGGACGGAGGTATATACATCCTCCTGAACCAGACGCTCAGACAGAAGAACGGCATCCTCGTAGTTGTAGCCTTCCCAGGTCATGAAGCCGATCAGCGGGTTTTTGCCCAGACCGATCTCACCGTTGCAGGTGGACGGACCATCTGCGATAACCTCGCCAGCTTCGACATGGTCATTCTTGTATACAATCGGTTTCTGATTGTAGCAGTTGGACTGGTTACTTCTCTTGAATTTTGTCAGATGGTATACATCGCGGTTTCCATCGGAATCTCTCTTGATGATGATCTCGTTGGAAGCGGAGCGCTCAACCACACCGGCATTCTTTGCAACGACACACACACCGGAGTCAACAGCTGCCTTCGCGGAAATACCGGTATCGACAACGGCTCTCTCGGTGGTCAGAAGCGGTACCGCCTGACGCTGCATGTTCGATCCCATCAGAGCACGGTTCGCATCGTCGTTCTGCAGGAACGGAATCATGGAAGTAGCTACGGAGAATACCATCTTCGGGGATACGTCCATCAGGTCGATTTTCTTCTTCTGGAACTCGGAGGTCTCCTCACGGAATCGACCAGATACGTTATTGTGGACGAAGTGTCCTTCTTCGTCTAACTGCTCGTTTGCCTGTGCAACAACGAAGTTATCTTCCTCGTCTGCTGTCAGGTATACAACCTCATCCGTAACAACCGGGTTGGACGGATCGGTTTTATCTACTACACGGTACGGAGCTTCGATGAAACCGTACTCATTGACACGTGCGTAAGATGCCAGGGAGTTGATCAGACCGATGTTCGGTCCCTCAGGTGTCTCGATCGGGCACATACGGCCATAGTGTGTGTAGTGTACATCTCGTACCTCGAATCCGGCACGGTCTCTTGACAGACCGCCAGGACCCAGGGCGGAAAGACGTCTCTTATGGGTCAGCTCGGACAGCGGGTTGTTCTGATCCATGAACTGGGACAGCTGGGAACTTCCGAAGAACTCCTTGACTGCTGCTGTAACCGGCTTAATATTGATCAGGGACTGGGCAGAAACACCTTCCATGTCCTGTGTTGTCATACGCTCACGTACCACACGCTCCATACGGGACAGACCGATACGGTACTGGTTCTGAAGCAGCTCGCCGACCGCACGGATACGACGGTTGCCCAGATGGTCGATATCATCTGGATTGCCGATGCCGCCTTCCAGATGCATGTTGTAGTTGATGGAAGCGATGATATCTTCCTTCGTAATGTGCTTCGGAATCAGGTCATGGATATCTCTGCGGATAATCTCTTTTAACTCCTCATCAGAAGCGCCGGCATTTTCTTCCAGAATACCCTGGAGAACCGGATAGAATACTAACTCTGTGACGCCTACTTCTTCCGGATCGAAATTCACATAAGCGCCCAGATCTACCATCATGTTAGAAAGAACCTTGTGATTCTTCTTCTCACCCTGAATCCATACAAACGGAACGCCTGCGTTCTGGATGTCAGTAGCAAGTTCCTTGGTGACCTTTGTTCCCTGCTCCGCCAGAATCTCTCCGGTAGTTGTATCAACCACATCCTCAGCCAGAACGTGACCTACGATACGGTTCTTAAAGTGAAGCTTTTTATTGAATTTATAACGACCTACCTTTGCCAGATCGTAGCGGCGCGGATCGAAGAACATGCTGTTTAACAGGCTCTCTGCGCTGTCTACGGAAAGCGGCTCACCCGGACGAATCTTCTTATATAATTCCAGAAGACCATCCTGGTAGTTGTTGGACGGATCCTTCTCGAAGCTCTTCTCCAGTTTCAGCTCATCGCCGAACAGGTCAATGATCTCGGCGTTAGTACCGTAACCAAGAGCACGGATCAGAACAGTAACAGGAACTTTTCTGGTCCGGTCTACACGCACGTAGAAAATGTCGTTGGAATCTGTCTCATACTCCAGCCAGGCACCCCGGTTCGGGATAACGGTGCAGCTGTATAACTCTGTACCGATCTTATCGTGCGCGATTCCATAATAAATACCAGGGGAACGAACAAGCTGGCTGACGATAACTCGCTCCGCTCCGTTGA
Organism: Clostridium sp. AF35-15; assembly: GCF_003477745.1. NCBI lineage: Bacteria > Bacillati > Bacillota > Clostridia > Eubacteriales > Clostridiaceae > Clostridium > Clostridium sp. AF35-15. Next base: position 79,686 of record NZ_QUDY01000001.1, read on the forward strand.
TAACGAAGGAGCCGGTGTCGGTCATAAGTGGAAGATCACCCATGAAAATCTCATGTTCATTGATCTCATCTTTATCTTTATTGCAAAGTCTTACCTTTACCTTCAGAGGAGCTGCATAGGTCGCATCGCGCTCTTTGCACTCTTCGATCGTATATTTGATATCGTTTTTACACAGTGTAAAATCCACAAATTCCAGACTCAAGTGACCTGCGAAATCCGTGATCGGGGAGATATCAGCAAACACTTCTTTCAGTCCCTCATCCAGGAACCACTGATACGAGTTTTTCTGAATCTCAATCAAATTCGGCATTTCCAGAACTTCTTTTTGTCTTGAGAAGGTCATCCTTACACCTTTACCGGTTTTTACCGGACGCATCCTGCTTTTCTCCATTCGATGTTTCACCCCTGTTTTCTTTCTATCTCTATGGTTTGCATTTTTCCATCTCCGAACCAGCCTTGTTTCATGCTGACGGAGCTGCACTGTCATTTGGGCATACGAATACCCGGAAAACACAGTTTTCCACAATAGTGCATTCTCCATCTTAGCATGGGATTTGATGGGTGTCAAGTGGTTTTTTTGATAGATTTGGAATAAATTTGGAATGATTATGAAAAAGTTTTCTCAAGAAACGCCAGAATCCGGACAGACAACAGACGCCGCTCCCCAGATGATAGCGGCGTCCGATTTTTTATAGAAATTTTATGCAAATAAATTCGGTAAAAATGTAACGGTCTGTGGAATATAGGTAATCACCAAAAGGACAATCAGAAGGACTGCTAACATAGGGAGCAAATCCCGCATCTGGTCTTTCAGGCTTACCTTGGCAATCGATCCCGATACAAACAGGCACACGCCCAGCGGAGGCGTACACATACCAATTGTCAGGTTGACTGCCATGACCAGGCCAAAATGGATCAGGTCAATTCCCATTGCCTTAACAAGCGGCAGGAAGAGTGGGGTAAAGATAACCAGCGCGCTTGTCGTATCGATGAAGGTGCCTGCAATTAACAGAATCACATTGATGATCATCAACAATACATATTTGTTGCTGACCGTGCTGGACAGCAGGGCGCTGACGGTCTGCGGAACCTGTGCAACCGTGATAACCCAGGTAAACAGGCTCGCACAGGACACAACGATTAAAACCTGTCCCGTTGATTTTGCACAGTCCACAAAGAGGTCAAACATCTTGGACGGCTTTAACTCCCGGTAAACAAAACCGCCGATGATAATCGCATATGCACACGCGATAGCGCCGGACTCGGTTGCCGTAAAAATACCAGATAAGATACCTCCAATGATGATAATCGGCATAATCAGGGCAAGAAGGGCATCTTTTCCGGTACGGATTCTCTCCTCACGGCTCGCCTTTTTCTCACGTCCTACATAATGTCTCTTTTTTCCTACATAATAACTGTAAATCATCAGTCCGAGTCCCATGATAATGCCCGGGATAAATCCACCGATAAACAATTTACCAACGCTCACACCTGCCATCGTTCCGTATAGCAGAAGTGGAATACTCGGAGGAATGATCGGTCCAATCGAACCGCCGCAGGCGATTAACGGAGCCGAAAACGTATCTTCATAGTTTTTCTCACGCATGATCGGAATCATAATGCCACCGATCGCTGCGGTTGCCGCGATCGCAGAACCTGTGATCGCCGCAAAGAACATACACGCCAGAATACTTACCAGTGCCAGACCACTTGGAAAATGTCCGATCAGCGCATCGGCAAAATCGACGATTCTTCTGGAAATACCGCCCTGAACCATCAGACCTCCGGCAAGGATAAACAGCGGAATCGCAATCAGCGCCGTGCTGTCAGCACCGGTGAACATTCTCTGGATAACAACAATTAACGGGGTTCCTCCCTGGATAATTCCAGCCACCGATACCATTCCGAGTGAAAAGCAGATCGGAATTCCTATTAAAAACAAGACAAATAATAAGACAATATAAATCATACCTTTCCCTCCTAATCATTCTTTTTCAGCTGCTCTGCCATATTTTTAATCATATAGAACAGCATAATCGCTCCGGCACTTGGAATACTTGCATAGTAAACACTCATTGGAATCGGCAGATAGGAAGTCGTCTGCGTCCATCCAAACGCACAGAATTTAATTCCAAATACAATCATAAAAATGAAAAAGAGAGACAATACCAGGTCAATTCCCAGTTCCACCACCTTGCGGATTTTAACTGGAAACGACATCAGCAGAACATCCACGTTCAGGTGTTCCTTTTCCCGCACACACCACGCAGCGCCCCAGAATACCAGATAGGTAAATGCCAAACGCAGGATATCCGTACTCCACGGAAGCGGAGATTTTAAAACAAAGCGGCATAAAACCTGTAAAAAGGTAATGACAAATACCACAATCGCGCTGATTCCCATGACAGCTTTTGTAATCTTATCGACCAGACCAGACATTTCCCATCCCCCTATTCTTTCCCATGCGTATTTCTATACTCTTCAACCGCCTGTTTTACCTTTTCCGTCAATTCCGGCGGAACCAGTGCCGTTACAGCCGGTTCCTGATACAGGCTGGCCGTTGCATCCTGGAAGGACTGTAAATCTGGATCCTTGCATACCTTTACGCCGTTCGCTTCAATCGACGCAAGCATCTCTTCTTCCATGTCCGTTACTTCCTGACGCTGTGTATCTTTTGCGTATTCAGCCGCCTCATCGATCCAAGCGCGCTCTTCATCGGTCAGTTTATTATAAAAGTCAAGGTTCATGATCATGCTTTCCGGCGCATATGTGTGACCATCCAGAACCATATATTTCTGCACTTCATCAAACGCAGAACTGGAAATAGACGCGATCGGGTTTTCCTGACCATCTACGGTTCCCTGCTGAAGAGCAGTATAAAGCTCGTTAAATGCGATCGGCGTCGCAATAAATCCAAGGTGATCTGCCAATGAGAACCAGATCGGAGACTCCTGTACGCGGATCGATAATCCCTTCATGTCGGATGCCTTGGTCACTTCTTTTTTATTATTCGTAAAATGACGGAAGCCTAACTCACAGAAACCCAGGTGTTTAAAGCCCTGTGCCTCAAACTTCGGTTCCAGTTCTTTCTGCAGCGTATTATCCAGGACATAGTATGCTTCCTGCTTATCCGCAAAGAGATACGGGATTGCCAGAACCTGCGTCTCCGGCACGAAGCTTGGAAGCGCGCCATCCGTTGTTACAATCGCAAGCTCTATCGAACCAATCTTGACGCCTTCCGCCATTTCGCGCTCACCGCCCAGCTGCGCGCTCGGGTAAATCGTCACTTCGAACCGATCACCTGCCAGTTCCTCCAGCTTTTCCTGAAATGCCGCTGCCGCCATCGTTGACTGGTGCTTCTCATTTCCAACTGTCGCTATTTTCAACTTGATATGTCCGCTGTCTGATGTACTGCCGCAGCCGGTCAACACCGTTGCTCCCAAGACAAGTGCCGCGAACGTCCCTGCCCAACCTTTTTTCATTACCGTTCCTCCTCGCTGATGACATCCACTTCATACTCCGACGATAACTTCCGGTTCAGCTTTTTATCTTCCATCTCATAGCGGAATTTACTGCCGAAACGGAATCCATCCTTGACCGGCACCGTTCCGGAAAAGATCACACAATTATCAATTCCGCCAACCCGCTCGTCCAGTTCTTTTAAGATGGTTTCCACCGGGAGAATATCTGACAACGTTCCCTCCTGATATAAAACTTCCGTTCCATCCAATGTCTGCCAGGAATGAAGCTCTATCTCATCCCAGTGATCCTTGACATCCTCGTACTCCCAAACGGTATCGCAAATCGGCTTCGCACAAATCTGTTTCGCTTTTGGAACACTGGCTGCCTCAAGCTCCCGGTCTGTGTGGTCGCTTCCCAATCCGATGTAAATCGTCTTATCTTTAATGACAATCACATACTCGACTTCTCCACAGGTCTTTTCGCCCACAAACTCCAGTTTCTTTTCCTGTGTTAAAACGTAATTGCCACACTGGAAAATGGTCGGTATTTTCTTCGGTGCCGGAACGCCTAATTCCCGTTCCAGTTCTTTGATATGCTCCATCGTCTTTTCAATGTTTCTGCCTGCATATCCAATGGCAAACACCCTCTCATAATTCAGCTCCAGCGGCTTTTCTCCGTTCTTTCCCTGAACCGTAAAACACATTGTATCCATCCTGTTTCCTCCTTATTCCATTCCCTCTTTTATATCTTATATACTTCCGGCAGCCGATCCCGATAAACATTGATCGAATCTCTGACCCCATCGACTGCTCCAATCTCCATATCTGCCATCAGTATCTGTTCCGCTTCTCCGCCCAGCACCAAGCACTCTCCCATCGGTCCATAGACGGCAGAATGTCCGCCGCACTTTGTATTTCCAGCCGTTCCGACCGAATTAGTACAGCATAAAAAGCTCTGACTTTCAATTGCCCTCGCCCTGTTCAAGGTATCCCAGTGAAGAAGTCTCGTATCCGGCCACTGTGCTACCACAAACTGGACTTTTGAACCCGCAAGCATCTCGGAACGAATCAGTTCCGGGAACCGGATATCATAACAAATTACCAGACTGCACGGGATTCCATCCAATTCAAAATTGCAGATGTTTTTTCCATGTTCAAAATACTCATGTTCGCCGGACGGGCTGAACAGATGCACCTTGTCATATTCCATCACCACTTCGCCGTCCCGGTTAAAGACAGCGGCTGTATTATAAATCTTCTCATCCCGGCAATTTGCCACGGAACCGGCAATTATATTGACACGGTATTCTTTCGCCAATCTGGAAAACAGCTTTTTGGTCTGTTCCAAATTCACATCCGACACCTCTTTCAGATTTTCTCTCGGAAAAAAACCGGTGTTCCATGTCTCCGGAAGTGTGATCACATCCGGTTTCAGCTCTGCAGCCATCCGGACCAGCTTTTCTGCTTTTTCAAAATTTGCCTCCGGCTTCCCCAACTGCATATCCATCTGAATCATCGCAACTCTCATACCTGACCTCCATTTTACGGTATTTGGTATTCGGTATTTGGTATTCGGTATTTGGTATACCAACAATTAGAATAATAACACTCTCTTTTTTTATCGTCAATCTACTCTTTTCACAAAAACCGAAATCTCTTTTTGGATGATCTTCCAATTTTATCTGACATTTTGCTTCATTGCATGGTTCTGGTTGATATTTTTTTCTGTTTCCTCCATATGGATCTTCATCGCCCGAACTGCCGCTTCCACATTTTTCTGTTTCAAAGCGTCTAAAATTCCCTGGTGTTCATCGATCGTTGTCTGACGCCGTTTATCCGTTCCCCTCACTGCCTGCATTCCCATAAAGCGGAACATATCATAATAATTGCTCAGCAGTTTTAAAAGCTCACGGTTCTGGCTCATCTGGTAGATATAGGTATGAAATTCCCGATCCAGCTGAATAAATCTCGTAATATCATAATGTTCCAGGACTTCCTTCTGTTTCTCCTGAATCTCTTCCAGACATTTCAGATCTTTCTCTGTGACATTTTTCACAGCATCCTCGATCGCAGATAACTCCAGCGCGCTTCTGACACGAGTCAGCTCCCACATATAATGCGGGTCAAATTCACGCACCACCGTTCCCTTGTATGTTTCCATCTGCAGCCAGCCATCTCTGGCAAGCATCTGCATCCCCTCACGGATCGGCGTGCGGCTGATTCCGAGTTCTTCTGACAATTTTCTCTCATTCATCACGAACCCCGGGGGATAAACGCCCGTCATGATCCCCTTTTTTATTTCGTTATATACCTGGTATTTATACCCCAGCTGTTTTTCTACCATACTTCCCTCACATCCATCAACTTCAATGCTAATATATGTTATCATCCCTCATATATCAACTATCATATGCATATCACACAGTCACTCTAATTGTCAAGCTATTTGCAGGTTTTCTGACCCTGCCAGCACTTACAGCCCTGCCTTTTCTGATTAGTGCAAACAAATCTTTTCAATAAATTATGCCCACCTTAATGCACTTATCTTTCTATCAGGATTCCATCATCCACATTATCATTACGATGAAATGGCGGGATAACATGATTTTGGTTTTTTTTATTTTTAAGTCCCCATCGCCATAGTTACCCGTCTATTTTTCTTGCCATTTCCCCTCTCCAATGCTATAATACATAGTAATTGCGCGGCTATTTTCGTTATTTCTGCGAAATGGGATTGGATTTGCGTCCCGCCGCTATCTACAACGGAGGTATATATATATGTCATTTTGGAATGTACTGCTAGTTATTATCGTCATTCTGGCTATCCTTCTTGTCGTACTGTATATTCTGGGTTCCCGGATGCAGAAACGTCAGGCAGAGCAGCAGACTATGATCGACGCTTCGAAACAGACTGTTTCGATTCTGGCGATTGACAAAAAGAAACTGAAAATCGGAGATTCCGGTCTCCCGAAGATGGTTATTGACCAGACTCCATGGTATATGAAGTGGGCGAAGCTCCCGATCGTAAAGGCTAAGATCGGACCGAAGGTTGTGACCATGATCGCGGATGAGAAGGTATTCCTTCAGTTACCGCTCCGCACCGAGGCAAAGGTTGTCATCAGCGGTCTTTATATCACAGAGATTAAGAGCGTGCGCGGAGGCATCCCGCCGCTGCCGAAGAAGAAAAAATTCTTTGACCGTTTCAAGAAAAATACAGAAGAGGCAGCAAAGAAAGAAGCTTCCAAGTCCAAGAAAAATAAATAATGGATCTTAAAATCCCGGAAATGTAACTGATTGCACGTTTCCGGGATTTTTGATTCATCGATTTTATTTCTTTGTTTCTATATTCTTTTATATTTACTGCTCTTTCAGGTTCAATTTCGCCGTCGCCTTCGATTTCACATCAATTTCAATATGGCTCTGGCTGGTCTGCTCATAGTTGAGTTCCAGCGTATAATCAATCTGGATTTTCAGATGATCCGGACCTTCATTGATCTTGATGCGGTCGGTCGTGACACCCACGATCATCTGACCGTATGGAGTCACATAACAGCTGACATTCGGACGGTTCTCCTGAAAAATCATATGCGCCCGCGCATCGCCTCCCTTGATCATATCGACGCTGTCCGCATTGGCTTTGATGGTATTGCGGATGCTTCCTTCCTCGCCCTCCAGTATCTCATCATAGATGATATAATGCTTGCCATTTTTGAAATAATAGCTGCCTGCCATGATAACCTCCAGGTTATTCGTCTCCCCGTCCGCAATATGGGCACCGCGCACGGATACAAGCACATCTTTCGTCATATTTTAATACTCCTCAATGTTAATCTGTTTCGTGTCTTTTACCTCTTTTGGCAGAATCGCCTTGGCAAAACGCGTGAAATTCTCCGCCCGGTCGCTGACAAAGAACTGATACTGGTCAAGAATCGGCTCCCCGGCAGCAGCGCGGCGGCTGTTTTCCTCCGAAAAACGTTCCAGATCCTCCGAACTGCGTGTCAGATCCATGTCCCGCAGTAGAGTTTTAAGTTCAACCGCCGTCTCATATGCCGGATTTACCAAAGTCACCTCGTCACCCATCAGCCGATGCAGTGTCGAACGCAGCAGCGGATAATGCGTACATCCCATAACCAGCGTATCAATGTATTTTTCTTTCAGCGAAGAAAGATACCGGGAGGCAATCTCATCTGTTACCGAATCATGGAAGAGTCCTTCCTCCACCAGCGGCACAAAGAGCGGACACGGTTTTCCAATGACCTCAATATCCGGGCGCAGCTTCTGCATTTCTCTGGTATAAATACCGCTCCGGATGGTCGCCTCGGTTCCAATCACGCCAATCTTTCCATTATGGGTTGCCTCGGCAGCCGTGCGCGCGCCCGCGTAGATAACCCCGATGATCGGGATATCCAATTCCTGTCTGACCGTCTCCAGTGCACACGCCGAGGCCGTGTTGCAGGCAATCACGATCGCCTTGACTCCCTGTGTTTTCAGAAAACGGATGATCTGGCGGGAATAGCGCAGTACCGTCTCCTGCGATTTACTTCCATATGGAACGCGCGCCGTATCTCCAAAGTATACGATGCGCTCCTGCGGCATCTGACGCATGATCTCACGGGCTACCGTCAGACCGCCGATGCCTGAATCAAAAACTCCGATCGGGGCATTTCTATCCATGTTTACCTTCCTTTCGGCAAAATTCTTATGGTCATGTTTCCATTCTTTCCCGAACATCTGTGTATATCGAATCATATAACGTCCAAAAGTAGATTCTCTCACACTGTTTCAGGATTCTGAAACAGTTTTATTTATTTCTAGGCTTCGTAGCGTTTCAGTCCGTGTTCAATCAGCTTTGTCACCATCTCCGACTTCGGGATTCCGGCCGCCTCAAAGAGCATCGGGTACATACTGATCGCGGTAAAGCCCGGCATGGTATTGATCTCATTGAAGATAACCTCGCCGTCCTTCGTCACAAAGAAATCGACACGCGACAGACCATAGCCATCTACCGCCTTGAAAATACGTCTCGCCGCCTGACGCACACGCTCGGTCGCATCGCCCGGAAGCTCTGGATTTACAACGGTTCTGGACTCTGCGTTGTAATATTTCGCATCAAAATCATAGAAATCGGCTGCTGCCAGAATCTCGCCAACACCGGAAGCGATGACCGGTTCTGTGCCATTTCCAAAGACCGCACATTCGATCTCACGGCCGACGATCGTCTCCTCAACCAGAATCTTGCAGTCATGGTGCGCCGCCTCCTTTAAGCCTGCAATCAGCTCTTCGCGATCCGACGCCTTGCTGACACCTCTGGAAGAACCTGCATTGGACGGCTTGATAAATACCGGATATGCGAACCGGTTCTCGATGCGTGCCACAACCTCATCCATCTTTTCAAGTTCTTTGCGGATGACCAGCTCATATGCCGCCTGGCGCACGCCTGTGTGGTCAACGATCTGTTTTGTATACACTTTATCCATCGAAACGCTGGACGCCAGCACACCGCATCCGACATACGGGATTTTTGCCAGCTCAAAGATGCCCTGAATGGTGCCGTCCTCGCCCCAGAGTCCATGCAGAACCGGGAATACCACATCAATGCGGATCATTTCCGCCTTACCATCTTTCAGGACGATCACGGATTTCTCCGTTGCATCCGGGGAAAGGATCGCGGTCGTCGTGTTCTTTCTCCAACTCTCATCCTCGATCTGCTCGACCGAGTCAACCAGCAGCCATTTTCCCTCTTCGGTAATGCCGATCAGGGTTACATCATAGCGCTCTGTATCTATATTTTTAATGACATTGATTGCCGACATACATGAAACAATATGTTCCGAAGACCGTCCGCCAAATACCACAAGTACACTCTTTTTCATAATATCCGCCTTTCTGCCGGGTGTGGGAAGCTTCACCACACGCCGGAATGCTATTCCAAAATATAGTTTAGATTATACCATAACTGTCAATACTTGCGACAAGAAGATTCGATTTCTTTCAGTAAAAGGAGAGCCATTATGTTAAATCAAGTGATTTCGTTCCAGTCTGAAAATTCTCTGTCATCCGCATCCAGGATTCATCCACCTGTTACCAATAAATGCCGCCATTTTTCCACCGGTTCCTGCAAGTTTTCCCATATCTACGATGGAATACTCCCGCTTCTCGCATTATGTTCCATGCTCTTATTTCTGCTTTTCTGCCTGCCTCTTCTTACTTTTACCAGAAACCAGATTCAGCAGAAAGTCCTGGCGTACGCGATCGCCCCGCCGATCCTGCAGACTCATGTGATCGACAACTGGTGGGGTGTTCTCTATCCGCCGCCCGCCCTGTCCGGAGGTGTCATGCCGGAAGAAAACTCAAAAAATCAGAGCGCCGATTCCGTCTCTGACGCTCTGATTTTTGATAACGATATGAACTGGCTGTCGCAAAAGAAACATATCGTTTTTGATGTAAACAAGAAAGCTGCTGCTCTGATTTCCTCTAAAGCTGACCCGATGACTTGCTCCAATCACTCGGAACGTTCTGGAACAGCTTCAGCTTCCAAAATAACCACCGAACCGACAGAATCTTCTTCGAACTCAAAAATAGCAGCCACGCACGCCGTTTCCGCTGACAGCAGTCTGCCGGATAAAGCTCATGCTTCCTCCGACAATTCGATTACTCTTCGGGTAACGTGTCGTTTTTTATCTTTCCTTCCCGGAGGCTCGGAGTGATGAAATTCTCATAGGAATAGTTCCACAGCGTCTCCGAGCCCTTGGCGGTATTCTTATTTCTTCCAAGAATCTGGCTCAGGTGCACGCCGCGCGTCGCCCACGCCTTTCCCTTGGAAGCATCATTGAGCATCGTCGGCTGGATGTTGTCCATCGTATGTGCAAACCGCGCTTCCGGCGTCTCCCCGGCTTCAAATTCATCCCAGAGAGCGCGCAGTTTTTCGCCCTGATCCGGCGGCAGCATTCCGAAAATGCGCTCTGCACCCTTTAATTCTCTCTCCCGCTGGGTTTTCTTCGCCTCCTCATCATAGGCATACGTGTCGCCGGCGTCGATCTCGACCAGATCATGAATCAGAAGCATGGTAACCGTTTTCAGCACATCGATCGGCTCATTGGAATACTCCGCCAGAAGCACCGTCATGATCGCCATATGCCATGCGTGCTCCGCGTCATTTTCCTTCCGCTCGCCGTCTGTCAGATACGTCTGGCGACCAATAAATTTCTCCTTGTCTATCTCCCGGATAAATGCAAACTGCTGCTCCAGACGTTCTTTCTGTTTCTGATTTATATCCATTGTTTCCGCCTCCCTGGTCTATTTCACCACATTTCTAGTTACTGTTCACGCATACGTGCCCAGTAACGGAAAAATGCCTCTTGCATTTATCCTCTCTTTACAGTCTCTTCCCTGCAAGAACCTCTTTATAATCCTTATAATTCTCCTCCAAAAGCTTCGGCGTATCCAGACCATACGGGCACATCGACTTGCAGTGTCCGCAATGCAGGCAGTCCTCTATCTTCTTCATCTTCGCCTGTCCCTCCGGGGAGAGGTATCTCGCTGACGGAGAACGGCGCAGAAGCAGGGACATACGCGCACAGTTGTTGATCTCGATTCCTGCCGGACACGGCATACAGTAGCCGCAGCCTCGACAGAATTCACCTGCCAGCTCTTTCTGGTCTTTTTCAATAACAGCTTTCAGCTCGTCCGTCAGTTCCGGTGGATTGCCGATGTAGCTTAAAAATTCGTCCAGCTCGCTTTCCTTCTGTACACCCCAGATCGGCAGTACATTCTCAAACTGTGCCATATAGGCATAGATCGCAGCCGAATTGGTCAGCAGACCGCCCGACAGACCCTTCATTGCGATAAATCCCATTTCGTGCTCCGCACAGGCCTTCGCCAACGCGATCTCCCGCTCGGTGGAAAGATAATTAAATGGGAACTGCAGGGTATCGTAAAGCCCCGACTCGATCGCCTCCTCCGCAATGCTCATGCGGTGGTTCGTGATGCCGATGAAACGGATTTTCCCCTGCTCTTTTGCCTCGAGCATCGCCTCATAAAGACCGCTTCCGTCTCCCGGCTTCGGACAGACTGCCGGATTGTGGAACTGGTAAATGTCCACGTAGTCTGTTTTTAAATTATGTAAACTCGTCTCCAGATCCTTCCAGAAGCCTTCCGCCGTCGTTGCCGCTGTCTTGGTCGCAATATAGATATGCTCGCGCACGTCGCTCAGCGCATAGCCGATCTTCTCCTCACTGTCCGTATAAAAGCGCGCCGTATCAAAGAAACGGACACCCGCATCATACGCCTTGCGAAGCAGTACCTTCGCATCATCAAAAGAAATACGCTGGATTGGCAGCGCGCCAAATCCATTTTTATTGACGATAATATCCGTCTTTCCAAGGGTAACCGGCGTACCGGCTACCCTTTCTCTTGCGTCCAGCATCTCTTTCAGTGCCTCGTCGCTGTCATCGATCCAGACATCCTCCTCATCGGCGTTGAGACCGAGATATTTTGCCAGTGTCCGCTCATCATCCGACCGGTTCCAACGAGAAATATAGCGATCGATTTCCTCAAATGGAACCTGTCCGGACAGGTACAATTCTTTAAATGTCATACTTCCTTCCGCTCCTTTAAATTCTTAAGTACCGTGATTTCCTGGTTATCTATGTGCCCCCTGGCTACCGCCTTTGCCTCCGCCATATGGCGCAGACGCAGTGCCGCCAATATTTTTTCATGCTCTAACTGCAGAATCTGCCGTTTATCCTCGTCCTTGATGTATTCCAGACGGAACCGGTACATCTGCTCACGCAGGTTGTTCAAAATCTGCACCAGACGCTTGTTGCGGGTCGAATGGTAGATCACGTCATGGTATGCCTCATCCGTCTCCGCGATCTTCATCGCATCGCCCTGATCAATCGCCGCTTTAAATGCTTTCTGTGCTTCTTCCAATGCCTGCATATCTTCTTCCGTCATGCGCTGGCACGCCAGCTCAATCGCCAGTTCCTCCAGCGAACGGCGCACTTCCAGCACATCTTTCAGGCTTTTTTCCGAAATCCGCGCCACCTCCGCGCCGCGCCGCGGAATCATCAGAACGAGTCCTTCCAGCTCCAGCTTGCGGATCGCCTCACGGATCGGGGTGCGGCTGACGCCCAGCTTCTGTGCCAGCTGGATCTCCATCAGGCGCTCGCCCGGTGCCAGCTCTCCCTTTAAGATTGCCTGCCGGAGTGTGTTGAATACCACATCCCTGAGTGGGAGATATTCATTCATTTTAACCTCAAAATTGTTCCCCATCTGCGTGCCCCTTCCTGTTGTAAAAACTAGTCAGGTATACCTGTTTCGCCAGATCCTGGCTGCTGCCATAGCGGAGTTCCTCATACGCCGCCTGCGCCGCCGTCTGGTTCGTAAACAAGCCAAATACGGTTGGACCACTTCCGCTCATCAAAGAGCCGTCCGCGCCCATCTCCATCATCTTATCTTTGAGTGTCTGAATCACCGGATTTTCCGGGATCGTCACCGTTTCCAGCACGTTTCCAAGCTGTGAAACGACGCCGGAGAGGTCTTTTTTCTCGATCGCCGCCCGCATCGCATCAATATCCGGATGCGCCTCTGCGCCCAGAGATGGCAGGTTTAAGTTCTCGTACACATGCTTCGTCGAAACGCTGACCGACGGTTTGGCAATCAGCACGCGGCACTGCGGCATCGGTGGAAGCGGTGTCAGGATCTCCCCGATTCCCTCCGAAAGAGCCGTTCCCCGCATGATACAGTACGGCACATCCGCCCCCAGACGGACGCCGCGCTCCATCAGCTCCTGTTTCGAAAGCCCCAGTCCGAACATCTTGTTGACACCAAACAGGACTGCGGCCGCATCGCTGCTGCCGCCTGCCATCCCGGCTGCCACCGGGATAAATTTCTTCATCTTGATCTCCACACCGTCGCGGATTCCAAACTCATCCATCAGAAGCTTCGCCGCGCGGTAACCCAAGTTATTTTCATTGTCCGGCAGATAATAAAGGTTCGTTGAAAGACGGATTCCCTCTTCCTCCGTCCGGTTCAGTTCGATCGCGTCGTACACGCGCACCGTCTGCATGATCATCCGCACTTCGTGGTAGCCGTCTTCTCTCCGGCGGACTACATCCAGACCGAGATTGATCTTTCCATATGCTTTCAGCTCCAGATGCCTGATCATCGGTCATTCCTCCCATCGTTCCCTTAGTGTAATCACACTAGATTGTATTTTTTCATTATTTTGTATACAAGTTATTATATCCTCTTTGCATACAAAATACAATAGAATCCTTACAGAATGAAGGTACCTGAACGAATCCCATTTTTTCCGCCAATATCCGTGAAGCCGTGTTGGAACGCTTCGTGCAAATCCGGATCTTATCCAGCTCCAGCGTTTCAAACCCATATTTCACAATCGCCCGGCAGGCTTCCAGCGCATATCCCTGACGGCGGAACGGTTCATAAATATGATATCCCAGCTCTCCGTCCGTCAGCCCCGCCTTTCCAACCAGCACACCGTCCGCGCGGCGTTCCAGCGCCCACAAACCGCACTCGGCAAAGCGGTACTGGTGTTTCCGGTATTCCTCGCGCTTGTTCCAATCAGAAAAAGTTCCGTCGGCATCCTCAGCGGATGCCGGTTCCAACGGATCGTCCTGGGAAAATTCACGGATGATGAGGCGGTCAGTTTCAGCAATGAGCCACGGGAGAGCCAGGTGGCGGCGGACGACGCGTTCCAGGAATGTTTCATCGGCGTCTTCAGGGTCTGTAATAAGGTAAAGGCAAGATGAATAGTCGGCCGGCTGTTTTTCCTCGTTTTCCCTCCATAAGCCAACAATAGCTCTCCCGGCTGCTTTCGCAGCCTGAAGAGCTTCGTTTTCATCGGAGAGAATCACCGGGTATGTCTGTCCCGCAATGGTTACTTCTCGTTCGATTGTCATAGATTATCTTTCTTTTCCTTTTTCCGGCTCCGGGTACTCCTCGCCGAAGGTGTCAACGGTCATCTTTTTGATCTTCTGCTCTTTCAGCGGACGATCGCCCCAGTCGGTGCGGACGCCGGCAATCTTGTCCACGATATCCAGACCTTCAACTATCTTCCCGAAGGATGCATACTGACCATCCAGATGCGGGGAAGTCTCATGCATGATGAAGAACTGGGAACCTGCGGAGTTCGGGTCCATCGCACGCGCCATAGAGAGAACGCCCTTGGTGTGCTTGAAATTGTTCGTAAAACCATTCTGGCTGAACTCACCCTTGATGGTATACCCTGGACCGCCCATACCATTTCCATTCGGGCATCCGCCCTGAATCATAAAGCCCTTGATGACACGGTGGAAGATCAGACCATCATAAAAGCCCTTCTTGATCAGGCTGATAAAGTTGTTGACTGTGTTCGGCGCAATCTCTGGGTAGAGCTCTGCCTTCATGATATCACCATTTTCCATCTCAATGGTAACAACTGGATTTTTCATGTATGTTTCCTCCTGAATTTTAAAAAATACCTCATTAAGTGGTCACATTATACCATAAGAACGTTCGAAAATCGACTGTTTTTCGTTCCATATTTGTCCATTTTCTTTACATTTCGTAAGTTTCTCCTCACAATTCGTTCACATTTATGGCTTAAGATGTATAGCACAATGTCGA
This sequence comes from Clostridium sp. AF35-15, assembly GCF_003477745.1. NCBI lineage: Bacteria > Bacillati > Bacillota > Clostridia > Eubacteriales > Clostridiaceae > Clostridium > Clostridium sp. AF35-15. Next base: position 94,778 of record NZ_QUDY01000001.1, read on the forward strand.
AATGGACATTCTATGCGAAAAGATGAATGTTGCGCTCAGGAATCATCATCTGTCCTGCATCATACATCTGTGAGCAAACTAAGTCAAAAGAAAGGTTGGTAATGTACTATGAAAAAAACATATTTTGCTATCCTGGGCGCGGCTGCGATCCTCTCGCTCGCAACCGCCTGCTCTTCCAAAAACGTGAATGAACCGACTGCTAATGAATCGTCCCAGTCCGCCTCCTCCGAGTCCAGCTCGAATGGCATGGACGAAAGCAGCCCGATGGATGATTTAAAAGAAGACGCCAAAGACGCCGTTCTTCCATCCGAAGGAACTGCCGATGCAAAACAGTCCACATTGACTGGTACGATCAGCGACATCAAAGACTTTATGTTTACGATCACCGCCGACGGAACCGATTATGAATTCAGCTTCGAGCAGGATCAGAAACCGGACGGGCTTTCTGATGTAAAAGATGGGGATAAAGTTACCGTAACGTATACGGGAACCGTCAGTGAAGTGGATGCATTCAGCGGAACCGTTTTATCAGTTAAAAAAGCGGAATAAGGATTGTTGACACACTTTATACCCGTATTTTTTATGGCAGTCTTGACAGACGAAGCACGCAAAATATCTGCGCTTCCTGCCCAGGCTGCCATTTTCGATCCTCTGAACATAAAACATACTTACCAGGATCATGGAATCCATGTTCCGCGTTCATATTTCGTTCACACTTCATTAAAAAACCTTTTACACAATTAACATGGTTTCTTCACGATTTTTCCCTATACTATAACCATAGCAACAAGCAATGCTTACAAATTTTTTTCATAATACCGAGCTGAGTTTATATCAGCTCTCCTCCCTTTTTCAATACCAAAAGACCTCTCACTGCTGGAGAGGTCTTTTGTTGTATCTGAATCCCTCAATTCTCTCACTGTTCCGGTCTTCGTACCTTCCTGCCAAGCACCACCAGCGCTGCAAGGTTTGGCACCGCCATCAGCCCATTGAAAATATCAGATACCGCCCAGACGGCCTCCATCCGGATGACGCAGCCGAGAAAGACCGAAACAAGATAACCCCCGTGATACAAAATACATATTTTGTCGGCGCGCTTCTGTGGGACATCCCGCATCAGCCATCCAAGGGCCTGATCGCCGATGTAAAACCAAGCAAGGATCGTGGCAAAGGCAAACAGCACCATGCACGCCGCCGTCACCATGCCGCCTGCATTCCCAAAACGGGCTGCCAGAGCCGCCGCCACCGCGCCGCTGCCGCCCAGGGAACCGATCTTCTCGGTCAGATTGTGTGGAAATACACAGAGCAGTAAAAAAGCGGTCAGGCTGCACCCTATGATCGTATCGAAAAACACCTCGAAAATCGCCCACATTCCCTGTTTCTGCGCTTCCTGCCTCTGTCTTAGCCTCCCCTTTCCCTCACTCATCCCATGCAGCACCGCCAGACTCCCCAGGCCCGCCTCATTGGAAAACACACCGCGCGATACCCCGCTCCGGATCGCCGCTGCCATTCCGTACCCGGTCATCCCGCCCGAAATTCCTGAAAAATTCAAAATACTGCTTCCATCCGTCTGTCCTGCATTATCTGCCAGTCCAAATGCCCCGCCCACAATGTTCCCCAATATTTCTGGTATCTGATCATAAAAGCTGAACACGGCGATTCCACCTGCCAGCAGATACAGCCCCGCCGATACCGGTACCAGCACCGAAGCCGTCCATCCGATGCGTTTTGCCCCGCCAAAGAGCACCACGGCAGTCAAAACTGCCAGTATGATACCGGTTCCAAGCGGCGGCAGGGACGCTGCATAGCGCAGACTATCCGCCAGAGCCCCCGCCTGTACCATACATCCCATTCCAAGCGACGCCAGCACGCAAAACAGGGCATAGCATTTTCCAGCGAAACAGCTTCCAACCCCATTTTCCAGATAGACATAAGGTCCGCCCCCATACAAAATTCCCAGATAAACCTCCGTATATGCCAGCGCCATCCCCAGAAATGCCGCCGCCCACATCCAGAACACAGCACCCGGACCACCGATCGCCAACGCGGCTGCCACGCCCGTGATATTTCCCGTTCCGACCGTCGCCGCCAGCGCGGTGCAGGTCGTCAAAAGCTGTCCTTTCCCGCCGCTCCCAACCGTCTCTCCCCACCAGACTCTGATATGACGGATCGGAAATCCCCGCAGACGCACCATGCAGAGGACTCCAACCGCCAGAAACAGTCCCAGAAGCCACGGTCCCCACACCATTTTCTGTACGATTCTGAGCGCTTCCATCCGAGCACCTTTCTATATCTATTTTCACTCTATCAAACCAATCTTATGATTTACTATGATATTTCATTCTCCAAGCCGTGATATTGCCTTCCGAGAACTCTCTTTCCATTCACGTTTTCTTACACTTTCTGTAAACATCCGCAAACCCCATGACAAACCAGACCGGCAGTGCTACAATAAGCATATCGGACAGGCGGACAAATTTCCAAATCTCTGTCCTTCTGGAAAGGATGAAAACAATATGCCAGGTTTTACCACGCACTATATATTCGGCATGAAAGCATACAACGATATGCCGTTCACACCCTTAAAACACACGATCGCCAAATACCGCTGGCTCTACCAGCTCGGTCTGCAGGGACCGGATATGTTTTTCTATAATATCCCGATCCTGCGCCACCGCGATTACCGCAACGTCGGTTCCTATATGCACGAACACAAGGTAAACGCCTTTTTTGAGTGCTGTCTGCGCCGTATTGGAACCATCCGCTCGCGCCAGCAGCAGGAGGAAGCCATCTCCTATCTGGCCGGATTTATAAACCATTACATTGCCGATTCGATCTGTCATCCTTACGTGTACGGGCGTATCGGCTATCCAGTGGATGCCCCGACCTCCATGCATCACGGGATGCACGCACATCTGGAAAACGAGCTCGACGCGATCCTGCTCTGGAAATATAAAAAAAAGAAGCCGTCCGAATTTAACCAGACCGCCACGATCTGTCTAAATGGACAGGAAATCCAGTTTATTTCCCATTTCCTGGCTTCCTGCATCAACGAAACCTATTATCCGATCACCTACCGCAACAACTTCCAGGTTACTCCGGCGATGGTGCACCGCTCCATCTGGGCGCTGCGCTTCGGCTGTCGGACACTCTCGGACAAGAACGGCAAGAAAAAATTCGGCATTGCACAGGTCGAATCCATCTTCGTCAACCACCCAGTTGCTTCCGCGAAAATGGTAACGGACTCCGTAACCGACTACCGGAGCAGCTGTAACCTAAACCACGAAGCATGGGGCAACCCGTGGGATCCGACCCGCGTCTCAACCGCCTCGTTTGTTGATCTCTTCCATGAAACATTGGACAAATGCAGCCGTGTCTATGCGCTTTTAAACAGCGCCGTCACAGACAACATGCCGTTAGATAAACAGGATTTATCGCCGCTTCTGGCTGAACTGGGGAATGAGTCTTATCACAGCGGACTACCTGTTGAGTGAAAACACGTACTTCGGTTCCTGGTAAATAAAAGCTGTCATATGAAGAACACTCATCTGTTTCTCATATGACAGCTTTTTTGATCACTTTTCTCTTAATTATACACAGAAAATATCCCGTGTCTGTGCAGACAACCTCTTATTCTGCGTTCTCTGTCTCTTCCTCCGCCTCAGTCGTATCGTACTCGCCTGCTGCTTCTTTCTCTTTCACCTTGGAAATCAGCTCTTTGGTATCCGGAAGTTTGAAATCTGCGCCAGCCTCATAGGAACCACTGATAAACCATGCGTCCTCGTTATCCTGGTCGCTCTCCGGAACGATGCTGTAGGACAGTGCATACTGTTTCCACAGTCCGCCGTAGGAATCTTCACCGGACATCTCAATCGAGAAGTCCTGGGTGTGGACAATGTCGTTGAATCCCTTGATTAAATCTTCCGCATAGGTTCCTATCTGATCATCCGGCAGATCATCTGCCACTACCCAGATCAGCATGATCTGTTTCTTGTTCGGCTCCATATAGAAATGGAAATCGCGGCCGTACTCGTAGGTACTTGTATCCTTGAACATGTCTTCCGCGTCCGTGCTGACCTGTGTCCAGTCGATCTCAACATTTTCCTGGGTCTCAAAATTCGGATCTCCGACTACCGTCTCAGAAGTCGGTTTTACAATCGTACTCTCCGTGCATCCGCTGAGCAGCGCCATACACGCAACCATCATTATCAGAAGTTTTTTCATCGTGTTCTTCTATCCCTTCATTCACTCATTCACAGCCGGAACCAGCCCGAACCGCATGGCTATTATATAATATCGCCTTTTGTTTTTGTAGTCATTTTAGAAAAATTCAAAAAATCTTCATACTTTCCAAAATTTCCCGTAAACAATCCATCTGGACCATTTTACCGCCATTTAGCGCATCCAGGTTGTCAATCCAAATCCTCAACCGTAAGCTCTGTGTCATCCTCCTGCACACCCTGCTGTGTTTTAGCATCCTCTGCCTCTTTCTGTGCAGGTTTTTCTTTCAGCGGCTTCTTTTCCGTGGAACCAGTTCTTACTTTTCCACTCTCTGCCAGCCGGGACGCGGCTGCATCTGCCGCCGGAACCTGTCCTGAACCAGATCGCACATCCATGTCAGACTCCGCCTGCTCTGTGCTCTCATCTGCCTCCGCTGTGCCAGGCGCCCTGTAGGACGCGCCCATCCGCTTTTCAAGCAGTTTTTCAAACTCTTCCCGCGAACAGCCGATCTCCTGCAGACGCTGTCTTCTCCGTTTTCTCCGCTCCTCCTGGCGTCTCTTTTCTTCCTGATGACGCTGGTAGAACAACCATACAAGCGCCGCACACGCCGCTGCCAGAAGCACACTGACGACCACAATCAGCACCGTTCTCACCGATACTTTCGGAAGTTTCGGCAGGGTCAGGTGGAACGAAGATTTCGCCTGCTTCGGTTTTCCGGACGCGCCTGTATTGGATGCTGCCGGATCCGATGCCGTATTTCCGTCATCCGGAGCCGTCTCCCCGTTTGCTGCCGCTTCTGCCGCCGATGCGCTGATCAGATACACCTGTCCGATCTTGCGGTCGTTGTATTTGTAAGAAAGCAGTGCCACCGCGCCCAGCGGTGCATCCTCTGGCAGATCCGTTACCACCGTCTTCTCCGCATCCGCAAACGAAGCATCCTTCGGGATCGTGATGACTGCCGACGTATCCATCGATAAATCGGACGGCTGATAGCTATTGTCTCCGATCTGCACCGGCTGATCGCCGCTTGTGTATGCCGTCTCATTTTCCGAAATATTTACATTTTCAAACCGTAGAAAGCCGAAATCCAGCAATGCAATCGTATCCTGATAATGGGTCGCCTGCGTACTCTTCATCGTGACCGCAATCTGGCGTCTGTCATCCTTGATCGCATAGGTAACAAGCGTCTGCCCCGCAACGGATGTGTAACCGGTCTTTCCGGCCACCGCATATGGATAATAGTTCGGACTCTCTGTGTCAGTCGTGATAAGAAGCTTGTGCTCCGGCTGGATGGTCACACCGTCCGGATTGTTCTTCGTCGCCGGTAATCGGTAGCTCTTATCCTTACTGATCGTTAAAAGCGTGTCATTTTTATACGCCGCCGATGCGATCAGCGCCATATCATACACCGAAGTGAGCTGTGTGTCGTCATTCAGACCGGACGGATTCGCAAAATGGCTGTTCTCACAGCCAAGCTCCGCCGTCTTCTCGTTCATCATCTTCACAAAACCGTCGCGGCTTCCGCCCACATGCTCCGCCAGCGCATTCGCCGCCTGGTTGGAAGAACGCATCAGCAGCAGGTAGAGACAATCGCGCACCGAAAGCGTGTCGCCCTCCTCGATGGCGTTCTTGTTTCCGCTGCCATCTTCCACGTTGTAAACGGCATCGTGGGAAAATGTGACCGTATCATCCAGACTGCTGTTCTCAATGACTACGAGCGCCGTCAATATTTTCGTGATACTTGCCGGCGCCTTCTGCACATGGATGTTCTGCCCAAATAAAACCGCCCCGGAGTCCGCATCCATGACAATGCCTGCCTCCGACTCGATCCCCGTATCCGAGGGCCAGTCCGGCTTTGCAAATGCCGTCATCGGCATTCCGGCAGCCATCAGTGCCGTGATCATCAAACTTATCAGTAAACGTCTTAATCTCTTCATACGATTCCTTCCTGTCAGCTTTCCTTTTCCGGAAATCCTTTTGTATCATGAACGATATAAATTGGACGATCCTTCAATTCTGTAAACAGGATCGCGATATACTCCCCGATAATTCCCACAATCACGAACAGCATCGCGAACATAAAGCATAAAAGCACTACGATCGTCGCGTAACCATTGGGCGTTCCTTTGACCGCCCACTCATAAATCGTTTCCAGCATCACGAGCAGCCCCAGAAAGCCCACGATAATTCCCGAGTAAATGCCGAGCTTTAGCGGCAGATCCGAAAAGCAGAGAATCGTATTGATCGAAAATTTAAATAATTTACGAATACTGTACTTGCTCTCGCCCGCCACCCTGGCTCTCGCCTCATACTCGATGGTCGTCCGGTTAAATCCGATATTCTGCACATAGCCGCGCAGGAAACGCACTTTTTCCCGGTAATTGGTCTTTAACACCTGCGCCGCATTGGCAGTCAGCGCAAAGAAATCGGATGCGTTATTTTCCAGCTTCACATCTGAAATCTTGTTCAAAAATTTATAAAAAGCAGAAGACGTCAGGTTTTTGATGAATCCAGCCGATTTATTTTTCGTCCGGACCATGTTGATAACCTCATAGCCCTCTTCGAATCTTTCGATTATCTGCGCCACACATTCCGGCGGATGCTGCAGATCGGCATCCATACACACGATGCCCTCCCCGATGCTGTGATCCAGCCCCGCAAGCATCGCCGCCTCATGGCCAAAGTTGCGGGAAAAGTTGATCACACGTACCCGCGGATCCGCTGCCGCCAGTTCTGCCAGAATCTGCCCCGAGGCGTCCGCACTTCCGTCGTTGACAAAAATCAGTTCGTAATTCCACGGCAGCGCCTCAAAAATCGGAGTTGCCTCCCGATAGAACTCATGCAGCGCCTTTTCCTCGTTGTAAACAGAAATCACGATCGAGATCGTCTTTGGTTTCTGTCCGTTCATATTTTCCATCCTGTTCTGCATGGTCGACTGTCTGGTTTCATTTTTCTTCTTATCTTCCATGCTGTCTGTCCGTTTTTTCTTATCTTTCTTACTCATATTTCATCTTTCAATTAAGCATCCGGGTCATCCAAAATTTCGATCGCTATCGAAGAATGTGCCGGAACCCGTTTTTCCACCGGCGGCAGCGTCATATAGTCGCCGTAAATCCACTCCAGCACATGCTCATAGCCCGCCGGCACCATCAGCTTTGTGTCCTCAAACGGCAGATCCACCGCGTGCTCGCACCATGCGCCCTCCAGCGTTACATAGAGATAATCCGGCTGGTAATTGCTGTAATACCAGTGTTTCGTTTTCTTTTTGCGATCCTTCGCCGCTGCAAGTCTCTGCAGCTTAAATAAAACCGGCATCGGGACAAGGTGTCCCACACCTGCCAGCACACCAACCCGCAGCTTATCCATCAGGCTGTATTTGCTGAAATCAATCTGATCACGGTGTGCGATCGCCATTCCATAAATAACCTTCTGAAGAAATTTTGCGTTCCACGCGCCCACCTTACTATCCGGCAGGCGGTCAAGGACGAACAGATCCACCCAGAGATGGTTTAATTTTCCCTCATAAAACTGCATCTGCTCATTGTCCTCATGGACGCGGCTGTTGTCATAGATGACGCGCGTTGTAAAATCATAAAACACCTTGCCACCCCGGATCTCCTCCGGGCGCAGCAGGGACATTCCCTCCGGCAGCTCCCGCGGCGCTACCTTCAAAAACATCTCATAATTGGCACGTGTAAATGCCAGATCGACATCATCATCCCACGGGATAAATCCCTCATGACGCACTGCGCCCAAAAGTGTCCCGGAATCCAGCATATAGGAAATCTTGTATTTCCGGCAGATCCGGTCTATCTCCTTCAAAAGGCGCAGATTCGCCCGGTGAACCTTCTCAAGCCCCGGATACGGCGGCAGTTTGACCGCCCTGCGGCTCTCTGATTTTTCCTCATTCATGATGGTTGTCCCCTCATTTTCTTCTGCAACTGCTCATTCTCTGTCACAGCTGCTCATTTTCACAGGCATTTTCTTACAGGCAGAGTATCTCCCCGCCTGTGAATTGCCGCGGTCCCCGTCCCTACTGACGGCATGCCTCACGAAGTGTCTTTGCCATATAATCAATCATTTCATCTGTCATGCCCGGATAAACGCCGACCCAGAAGGTATCGCGCATGATACGGTCGGTATTTTCCAGAGTTCCGGCTACGCGGTAGCCGCAGTTTTCTTTCCGCATCTCATCAAAGCACGGATGCTTGATCAGGTTTCCGGCAAAGAGCATACGCGTCTGCACGCCCTTTTCCTCGACATATTTGACTACCTTGTTCCGATCCACGCCCTCTTGGCAGGTCAGAAGGAAACCAAACCAGCTCGGATCGGAATGCTCACAGGCAACCGGCAGGATATATGCGTCCTCGGTTCCGGCAAGTCCCGCTTTCAGACGGGCGAAATTGTGTTTTCTGCGCTCCACGAAGGATGGAAACTTTTCAAGCTGCGCGCAGCCGATCGACGCCTGCAGGTCGGTCGCCTTTAAATTATATCCAAAATGGGAGTATACATATTTATGGTCGTAGCCAAGCGGCAGCTCACCATACTGGCGGTCAAATCGGTGACCGCAGAGGTTATCGCAGCCGGACGGGCAGACACAGTCGCGTCCCCAGTCGCGGAAGGAACGGATAATCTTGTTTAAAAGCGGATTGTCCGTGTACACGGCGCCGCCCTCTCCCATCGTCATGTGGTGCGGCGGATAAAAGCTGGACGTTCCGATATCTCCGATCGTACCGGTAAAATGCCACTCGCCGTTCAGCTCATAGCGGCTTCCGAGGGCATCACAGTTATCCTCCACCAGCCACAAGTCATGACGGTCACAGAATTCTTTTACCTTCTGTAAATCAAACGGATTTCCCAGCGTGTGGGCAATCATAACCGCTTTCGTCTTTTCTGAAAGCGCCGCCTCCAGTTTGTCGGCGTCGATATTGTACTGTGGAATCGTCACATCCACAAATACCGGAACTGCGCCATACTGGATCGCCGGGGTTACCGTCGTCGGGAAACCTGCCGCAACCGTGATGATCTCATCGCCGCGGCGCACCCGGCGTTCTCCCAACAATGGGGAAGTCAGCGCCATAAATGCGATCAGGTTCGCAGAGGATCCGGAGTTTACAAGGGAACAGTATTTGACGCCCAGGTACTTCGCAAGCCCCGCCTCAAACTGATCGGTGTAACGTCCGGAGGTCAGCCAGAACTCCAGCGCACTGTCTACCAGATTGACCATCTCATGGTTATCGTAAACGCGGGACGCATACGGAATCCGCTGTCCCTCGGTAAATTCTTTTTTCTGATTATGATATTTATCGCAATACTCTGCCACCAGATCGAGAATCTGCTGACGCGCAGCCTCTTTTCCGTCCGACAGGGTTACTTTTTCTTCTGACATGTTTCTCCTCCTGCTTTTGCTACTGCTCTCTGCCGCACCCGTTCTGCCTGCTGCCAGACACACCTTTCGTGCAGCCGCCTGCATCTATTTATTTTTCTTCAAACCGAGCCGCATACGCCCGGATCTGCTCATCCGTCACCTCGCGCATATCCGCTCCGGCAAGCCACTTCTTCGACCATTCCACCGTCGCAGCCATCGCTTCTTCTACATGGAAGTGCGGCTTCCAGCCAAATACCTTTTTCACTTTGGAACAATCCAGTTTCAGAAAATTCGCCTCATGCGGACCTCCGTCATAGCGGTTGATCCAATGCATCCCGCCGCCCCATGTTTCACAGAACAGATCCGCCAGACGTCCTGTATTGACGCAGTCACAGTCATCCGGTCCGACGTTGTAGCAGCCCGCCAGCTCCGCATTTTCCCACTGCGCCTTTGCCACCGTCAGATACAAAAACAGCGGCTCTAACACATGCTGGAACGGGCGCGTCGAATGCGGATTCCGCACGATAATCGGCTCTTTCTTTTCCGCTGCACGCACGCAATCCGGCACGATCCGGTCCGCCGCAAAATCACCGCCGCCGATCACATTGCCAGCACGACAGGTTGAGACGGCGCAGCGGCCGTCCGTGAAGAACGACTGCTTATAGCTGTGTGTCACCAGCTCCGAACAGGATTTGCTATTGGAATACGGATCATAGCCGTCCAGCGGGTCATTTTCGCGGTAACCGTACTCCCATTCCTTATTTTCATAAACCTTGTCCGTCGTCACATTGACGAGAGAGCGGACGGATTCACACTGTCTGGCGCATTCCAGCACATGAACCGTACCCATGACATTCGCCGCATACGTGCCGACCGGATCCCGGTACGACTCGCGCACGATCGGCTGCGCTGCCAGGTGGAGTACAATCTCCGGCTTCGTCTCATCAAACACCTGTTTTAAATGGGCAAAATCGCGCACATCCCCATCCACATGGTGAATCGTCTCCCCCAGATGCAGGATCTCAAACATCGACGGCTCGGTCGGCGCTTTCAGCGCATAGCCGGTCACCTCCGCCCCCGCCAGATGGAGGATGCGGACCAGCCAGCTTCCCTTAAAGCCTGTGTCACCGGTCACAAGGACCCGTTTTCCTTTATAAAAATCAAGAAGTTCCATGGTTTTCCTCTTTTTAATTAATTTCGTGATTTCATCACTCCATTATCTTTGCTGAGTGCTCTTATTATATTTCTCACCCGTCCACTCACGAACCCGCGATTCGCATCTTCGATGCTTACCGCTGCTGACGCAGCTATCGTGATCGCCATTCGCCGTTCGCCATAAATCTGCAAGCAGCTTTCTGGCTCACTTGCGCTCATTATATCATACTTTCTTACAGGATTTGTGTATATTCCTTGAATTTTCCCTTACAGTATATTATTGTTACTGTTCACGGGTAGGCACTTTTGGAACCGAAAGTGCCGTAAGAAAACGTGGTGGCAGCAGGAATTTGCCGTATTTAAATGCGAAGCCACGGCAAATTCCGTTACTGGGCACGTATGCGTGTACAGTAACATATTATTTCCACAGCTTCCAGGGCGCATTGCCTTCCTGCCACATCTGTTCCAGCTGCATCTTGTCACGCTGGGTATCCATACATTTCCAGAAACCGTCGTGGCGGTATACCATCAGCTGTCCGTCCTTGGCAAGCTGCTCCAACGGCGCTTTCTCAAAGACGGTATCATCGCCCTCGATATAGTCAAAGACGCCCGGTTCGAGTACCATGAAGCCGCCGTTGACGATCTTGCCGTCATCATCGTTCTTCTCACGGAACTCGCGGATGTGTCCGTCGCTGTCAACATCCATGACACCGAAACGCTGCCCGATGTTGACGCCGGTCAGGGTCGCGATCTTGCCGTGCTGCTTGTGGAATGCCACCAGCGCGTCCAGATCCACGTTGGAAACGCCGTCGCCGTAGGTCAGCATGAACGTCTCATCCCCAATGTAATCGCGGATACGTTTGATACGACCGCCCGTCATCGTGTGCAGTCCGGTATCGACCAGCGTCACGCGCCACGGCTCGGAATAATTGTTATGCACCTGCATCTCGTTTTTCGCCAGATCGAAGGTCACATCCGACGTATGCAGGAAATAATCGGCAAAATACTCTTTTACTACATACTGTTTGTAGCCCAGGCAGATCACAAAATCATTGAACCCATACTGGGAATAGTGCTTCATGATATGCCAGAGAATCGGCTGTTCTCCGATCTCGATCATTGGCTTTGGTTTTAAATGGCTTTCCTCGCTGATTCGTGTGCCGAATCCACCCGCTAATATTACAACTTTCATTGCACTTCTCCTTCCGTCCATCGTTTTTATCGAAATATGTTCAAATGGTTTTCTTCCAAAATTCTCATCGCATCCCGCACTGCATCCGGGTCGTTATGCAGGTAGGTTTCCAGATCCTCATCGCTCGCCGTCCGGTAATTCCGTCCCAGCTCCCTTGATACCTGTAAATATGCTTTCCGGTACGGCGCTGTCCGGATTTCTGCCCGGGTTGTCCATGCATTTCCAAAGACCGTCAGCACGGTAAATGCCAGCATACAGACCTTTAAAAGTGTGCGGGCTGCCCGTTTCTCCGGCACGCGTGTTTTCGCCTTATCTGCCTCTGTTTCCTGCGCCTTTTCCCGGCACATACTCCAGACGAGTGCAAACGTAAGCAGAATTCCTACAATTCCCATCTGATACTGTATCTCGTACCGCGAGGACATCCCGTACTCGTCCTTCAGGAAAATCCACCGCGCCGCCAGCACCAGCAGATGGTTACAGCCGCCGCTGAGAACCAGCAGAAGCGGAAAAATAGTCTTTTTATAAAGCTGAAACCGCACATTCAGATACAGTGCCAGCAGATACGAAACAAACACTGCCAGCCCCAGCAGATACACCAGATGCAGCCGGACAAACCAGGGGCTTCCTGCCTCCAGCTCCTGAATCTGCGCCACGCCGATCACCGACGATGCCACCGCTTTCAGCAGAAACCGCAGGAAAAAGAGCGGCTGGGCGGCAAATTCCTGAGCGATTGAAACATCCGTCACTGCTCCACGGTGTACGTAAACTGCCTGTGAATTGCTCCAAAGATATAATACCATCGCAAGAACCGTTGTCAATGCCCCGATGCACCAGGTTCTCCGGCACTTTCGGCTCCAGGAGCGGCTGCTTGTTTCAGCACCCCCGCGCCGATCCGCCAGCCACAGTGCGCCGTATGCCAGCACCAGAATCACCGCATAGCCGCCGCTGTACGGTCCTGCCACCAGCACGACCAGCAGGATCGGCAGAATTGCCAGAAGCACCCGGTCAGACATATTCCGGCACCGGGTCGCCGCTGCATGGTCGAGGACTGCAAAATGGAATAAAAATCCGGAGATCGACAGAGTGCAGACCCAGCCGGTCCCGTTCGTCATCATTTCCCATTTATTCAGGCTGAAATATACAAACTGAATCAACAGGAAGGAAAGATAGCCGACCGAGCGGTTCCGCTCTGCGTAGAGCGCCAGCACCGCCGCGCCCGCACCCAGGCTCAAAACACCCAGAATCATGTCAAAATACGCATTATAGCCAAATAGTTTCACATTGATGATGCGCCCCAGATACGTGATCGGAACGCGCGTCAGGATATCCGGTACAAAGAATTTCGCCGGATTTGTCACATCCGGCAGATATGAATTGATCAGCCGGATATAATCCGAATACGCCACATTGTCTGAGGCATGAAATATATACCAGATATAAAATAAAATCCCCAAAATAACCGGAAGCCCTAAAAATACACGGCGTTTCATCCGTCTCTCCTCTTTAAAATGCTCAGCTGGTTCAAGTAAAGTTCAAATAACTGACGGTGTTTCTTCGTGATAACCTCCAGAATCACACCGCTGATCCACAGCAGGAACGAAATCACATAAAGCCCGGAACACGCGATCAGGGTCGGGAACTTCGGCACCATGCCGGTTGCCAGATAGCCGCTGAGCACCGGCGCGAAAAATGCCGTTGCAATCGCAAAACAAATGAGTCCCAGCCATCCAAAGAACGCAAATGGCTTGTAATCCCGGAAGAGTCTCGCGATCGTGCGGAGCACCTTAAATCCATCCGAAAACGTATTTAACTTTGACACACTTCCCTCCGGGCGGTCACGGTATCCAACCGGGATCTCCACCAGCTTAAAGTTCTTGTCCAGCGCATGAATGCTCATCTCCGTCTCAATCTCAAATCCGGTTGAAAGAATCGGGAAGCTCTTGACAAATTCATAGTTAAATGCGCGCGCGCCTGTCATGATATCCTTGATATTGCTCTTGAAAATCAGGTTGATAAGCCCACGCACCAGACGATTTCCCGTATTGTGGAACGGACGCTTATTTTCGGTAAAATACGTCGAAGAAAGGCGGTCGCCGATGACCATATCCGCTTTTCCCTGTAAAATCTGGTCTGCCAGCTTTCTCGCGTCCTCCGCCGGGTAGGTGTCATCGCCGTCCGTCATGACATAGCACTCCGCGTCAATGTCGCGGAACATGCTGCGGATGACATTTCCCTTGCCCTGCTGGTATTCATAGCGCACAACCGCGCCTGCCTCCCTGGCAATCTCATCCGTGTGATCCGATGAATTATTGTCATATACATAGATCGTTGCCTCCGGCAATGCCTCGCGGTAGTCCTTGACCACCTTGGCAATCGTCTGGCCTTCATTATAACACGGAATTAATACCGCTATCTTGTCCATTTTTCTCCTCCCGTTTTCACTCTTCCACCGTTTTGGCGGACCATTCCGGATTGATCACAACAGCCCGTTTTGTCTCAGCTGTACTTACCAATTCCAATTTTATCTCTCTCTGAAGCCCTGTCAGATCAAGCTGTACTTCCATCGGTTCATATTCCTTCTGTCCCGCCTGGATCACAGCAGCCGTCCGGCTGTTTGTCCCATCCGAGGCGATGATTTCCACTTCAAATGGCTGCTTCAGCACCCAGTAGTCCGGATCACACAGAACCGCCCGAATAGTCGGATGATCGTCCCCGCTGGTATTCTCCCAGCGCCATTCTGGTACTTCTTTTTCCGATTCCTGTGCATCCATGAAAATCTCCTGTGTGCGGTACCAGCAGTTTTCGCGTCCATGCGCCATCTCAAGCCCTGCCAGCGTAAAGGACTGGCTGCCCTGCAGGATTGTTTCCTGATACTCCATATCATGCACGTACCATCCCGCCTCATTCATCCATTCCAGATAGCTTTCCAACGTCTCAAGTCCCTGCGGGATCATGTCATAGACGCCCTCGCCTGCCTCCATCGCCGCCTCGATTTCATCGATATAGGCGTCTTTCTGCTCCGAAAGCTCATTGACGATCGAATACCGGTTCCAGACCGGCACATCTTCGCCCGCAAGCCGCGCATAACTTCCCACATCCGACCAGGTCAGGAAAATGCGGTCAATCTTGGAACGTTCTTCCGGTGTAAACAGCTGATGATCATGAAATACGTAAGGCAGGTTGCTGCGGATACTCTCACGGCTCACCGCCCGCATCGCCCATTCCCCGCCGTTCCAGACACAGGTATAAGCATCGTAAGCGCGCCCGGCGTAAACAACTATAAACATAATCGCAAATACAACGCCGCCTGTCAGCCTGGGAGAAATGGAAGCCATTCCCTGCAGCACCAGGCACCCGCAAAGCATTCCGGCAAATAAGATTCCGCCCATAAAATAGCGGCTGTGTCCCGTCGTTGCCGCCCAGAGAATAAAGGATGCGGCATACAGCAGAAATAGGGTTCCCGTCCTGCTGCTGACCCGCTTCCAAATCCAGCAGAGCCCGGCTCCCGCCGCTCCCAGATACATCAGCGCCAGATCCAGGTTGTATTTCGCCGGGAGCTCACTCAGGCGGTAATCTGGATGCCGGATCATCGAATATGCCCACAAAAGGAACTCTTTTATGTTGCTGGGTCCCCATCTCGGATCCTTAAAGTCCATTTCCCCAAAATATGGCGAATGAAACAGGCTGTTGTAATAAGGATAAACCGGATTTTTCATCGCTATCCCATTGTAAATCAGGTACACACTGACGGGAATCATCCCCGTCACCAGGCATCCCAGAAACAGCTTCGGCGTCAGATACTTCCGGATTTTCCACAGATACAGAAGCACCAGCGGTACCAGATACACGATATTCGTCATCTTGAGGCAGAACAGGATTCCGCCAAACAGGCAGAATAAAACCGCCTCGCGCTCCCACTTCGCCTCATCCAGACCGCGCAGAAGCAGAAATACCATTTCCAGCAGAAACGGCAGTGCCAGAAGCTCGACCATGTAGCTGCCACTCTCCTGAATCAGCTCCAGACGGCTGACAATCAGAAATGCAAGTACCGGCGCAAGATGCTTCAACCAGCTGCATGTTCTTTCCAGCCGGCCTGCCTCCATGCTCAGGAACACCGTTACCTGCCGATAAATCACAAGCATCGCCAGCGCATTTAACAATGTCCCCATCCGAAGCCCCAGAAGCGCCCGGAATGGATAAAACATCCGGTCGCCCAGCCGGAAACCGAACATCTGGAACCGTCCCGGTATCACATGATAATGAAGGTTGTCCACAAATCCGGGAATCTGCGACAGCAGGTGATAGTTCTGCGTATCATAGCTCTGATCCGGGGCAAATCCCTTGACCGAAAAAAATGCCAGGATGAACAAACTTCCCGCTATAAAAAACGGACTCACTCCCGCATGGTCCCGTTCAAATCTTCCGATTGCCGCCATGACTGCACCGCATAAAACGAGCGCTGCCGCCCGCGACAAAATCGTTCCCTGTGGTACATGTAAAAGCCATGCCAGAAGATCCAGCACTTCCAGCCACCAGATAAAAAGCGTATAGGCAAGCAGCACTGCAAAACTGCGGGTACTGACTCTCCATTTTGCCGTTTTGTCTGCCGGCCTGTTTCCAAATAACATACTTTTCCCTTGTAATCATCCAGTTTTCTTCATGAACCTGCTGAATCATTACTTCCTTTCCATGAAACAAAATATATCTTAAAAGAAATATTCTTCCAGCATCAGGCACAGTGCATGGTACACCGGAAGATGCAGCTCCTGAATCTTAAATGTCTCCTGCTCCGGCACGACAATCGCAGTGTCGCTGTACCCACGGATCCGCCCGCCGTCGCGTCCCAGAAGCCCGATAACCTTAAGCCCCTTTGCCTTTGCCGTCACGGCTGCATACAGGACATTTTTTGAATTGCCCGAGGTTGAGATTCCGAGGAACACATCCCTCTCTTTTCCATATCCAAGCACCTGTTCCGCATAAGTCATGCTGCCATCCACATCATTCATAAATGCGGTGGTCAGTCCTGCATGCCCAGTCAGCGCGATCGCCGGAAGTCCCTGCTGCAGCTTTTCAGAAAGTTCCGCTCCCATCTGCGGGTCTACCGTTTTAAGCGCCGCCTCTATCTCCGCCGAAACCAGGCGTTTCTTCACAAACCCCTTCATCAGCTCGCCCACGATGTGCTCCGAATCCGCACAGCTTCCGCCATTTCCGGCAATCAGAAGTTTTCCGCCGCGCTCATAGCACTCTTTCATCGTCTCATACGCAGTGCGAATATCCGCTTTCACCGGTGCAAGAACCGGATAGCGGCTGATCAGCTCGTCTAGGTACTCGTATTCCTTCATGATTTCTATTTCCTCCTGTCAGTTTTTTCGATGTCTATTGAGCTTCTGCATCATAAAATAAATACTCCTGCTCAAACATTTCCAGATTGTTCTGCGCTTCTTCCTCCGGCACCGCTGTGTCGGATACCCGCGCAAGCATATTTCCATTTTCAAAAAACAGATCGGTCAGGCTGCCTCTGCGGATCAGCTCCCGCAGAAGATCCAGACTCCACTCCCAGCTTCCCGGTCCCAGATAGCCTGCTTCCGCGTAGACATAATCTGTCTTCGCATACGCCATATAGGTTTCAAACGCCTCCGGCGAGTTGACGAGTTCGACGTTGCCCCACGGCGATGTAATATCCTTATACGACTCCACATTGCACGGAAACTGCAAACAGTACGGATGCGTTCCAAATGCGATCACCCGGTTTTCCGGATCCTGCGATACTTCCTGCCAGATCAGCGTGTTTCCCTTTTCCTCCATCCGCGCCTGTTCCTGCGCCCGGTGATTGACACGCCCTTTATTCAGAAGATGAATCTCCGAAAATCCAGCCGTCCACGCCCAGCTGCTGATCGCCGTGACAATCAGATTTAATACCAGCAACGGCGTCAGGCACTTCGACGCGAGCGGATAAAAGCCGATTTTCTTAAAATACACCATCGCCCGGCATGCCCCCAGAATCAGCATAGAATACAGAAGCATGAAATAATTTCCGTCGATCTGGTAAAGCATCGACAGGCTGATCAGGCTGACGATCACAAACGGAAAAAAAATTACCAATGCCGCGTTCCAGATATGGGACTGCTCCTCTCCCCTTTTGGACAAAATCCCATAAAGCACCAGCATCACAATCAGCACCGCCATCAGCGAGGTTCCCCACGCCAGAATTACATGCCCCATATCTTCACCCTGCGGCTGCATCAGCATCTGCCAGATGCGCCGCGCCAGCACATGAAGCGTTGATTCCTCCTGATAATTCTGCGGCAGCTCCGAGGTAGCAAATGGGTATTTCATTTTAAAACCAAACCATGCAAAAATCGAAGTAAACACCGAAGTGACCGGCATTCCCGTGATCTTCATCGTCCGCGCCCAGATACCGGCCAATGCCCCAAACGGCAGGCATAAGGAGCCAATCAGGCGGACCATATGGTGAAACAGGTCAGCCGCCGCCACGCGCTCATGAAACCAGAACCACAGAAGGTACAGCCCCATCATGCCAAATACGGCAGTGGAAAAGACCAGGGAGGTCGGCTTCATCGTGAGGGACAGGAAATAGGAACCGGCTGCTCCGGAGAGGAATATCCAATGATTTTCATACACATGAATATACTGAAAGAAACATCCCAGCATAATAAGCTGCAGCAGCCACGTAATCAAATCCGCCTTGGCTGTGAGCGCCATATTCATGATGCCCGGCACCGAAACCGTCAAAACAGCTGCCATAATTCCCGGCAAGACGCTTCGATGCGTTAGTTTCTTCTCTGTTCCGGCTTCCCGGCTCTCTTTCCCATGTTTTCGATCGCCCGTCAACAGCACCGCATTCCAGACCATCGCCCCGATTCCCAGGACTGCCAGCCAGAGGTTAAAGAACGTCAGGTAGCTGTGGCTTGCCAGATCGCAGAGCGGAAGTGTCAGCACCTCAAAGCCCTTCGAATACACATAGACCATGCCGACCAGCCCTGGATTCTCATACAGCCCGGTTCCGCCTGCCACGATATACTGAGAGCGAACGCCATACCAAAGTGTATCAAAATCGAGTGCGATATTCAGGCGTCCCACCTGAATCAGGAACATCAGGACACACCAGCCAGCCGCCAGCGTCCATGCCCGGCGCACCCGGCGCGGTATTTCCCGCGATGCCCTGCTGCCAGCCGGTTTGTTACTGTTCACGCATACGTGCCCAGTAACGGAATTTGCCGTGGCTTCGCATTTAAATACGGCAAATTCCTGCTGCCACCACGTTTTCTTACGGCACTTTCGGTTCCAAAAGTGCCTACCTGTGAACAGTAACGCCTGTTTCCCTGCCTCAATCACATGAACCGACACCTTGTCCCTGCCATCCAGCATCCAGGAAAGCGTCTGCCATCCCCTGATGCACTGGCAGGAAATCGAGGAAAAATCAAAGCCCAGCGCCACCACACCCAGAGCATAGACGCTCAGGCGCATCCAGGCGATTTTTCCAACGCCAAGGGCAGAAAGGAGGCAATACACAACGATTGCAAAGGAGGCGCCAAAAAGGAAGTCCATATAAAAAGAAAAATAAGGCCGCTCCCAGACCGTTCCCCTGAAAAACACCCGTTTTCTCAAAAACCGCCCGATCGCCAACAGGCTAATCAGATACACCGCCGACACCACCATCGGCAGAAATACCACATGAATCCAGGAAAACACCAGCACAACCGCCGTCAGCCAGTACATCCGGCTGCGTCCGCGCTTCAAAAGCGCCAGCCCCCCAAAGATCAAGACTGCCAGAATCGCAATCTCCGCATACATCCTCTTCGATTCCGTGAAATGAATGTAATCTGCAAAAAAACCATTTCCCGTAAACAGTGTTTTCGCCGGAATCAGAACCGCCGCCACACAGAACAGCACCAGAAAAAAACCAGCCATGCGCACGGCTGCGTTTGGTCGTCCGTTTTGTCTCTGATTCTGCATGTCGATGGTTCCTCTCTTTCTAGCTTATGTACTCCCGGAATCTTTTTGTGAGCCGCATTCTATATACGCCCGCCTAAAATCCCGCGCACCGCATCCAGCAGCGTATCTGCATACGCGTCATAACCGCCCGCCGGGCAGCTTCCGTCCTCTTTTATAAGTCCAGCCGCCATATCTTCCGCGTGTTCTTTTGCCCCATAGCCGGTTCCGACAAGAACTCCTGTCACGCCAAAGTTTTTTCCTGCCTGCGCGTCGATGCGCTTGTCCCCGATCATATAGGAATGCATCTTATCAATGCCATCCGTCAGATCCCGCTCTGCCATCTCAAACATTCCCGTCTCCGGCTTGCGGCAATGGCATTTTTTCTTATAAAGTCCAATCCCATGCTCCGGGTGGTGCGGGCAATAGTAGAACGCATCTACGTGTGCTCCGTCACGCTCCAGCACCTCATTCATATAATCATGAAGGATTTTTACATCCGCCTCGGTATAGTAACCTCTCGCCACGCCCGCCTGGTTGGTAATGACGATCACCTTATATCCGGCCTCGTTCAGGAGACGGACCGCCTCTGCGGTACCGTCAATCAGCTTCAAATCTTCTTTTCGGTGAAGATAATTGACCTCCACGTTCATCGTGCCATCACGGTCGAGGAATACTACTTTACAGCTATTTTTACACATGGAATGTATACTCCTTATCCGGCATCTGCACCTGAATATCGCGGTAGTCCCAGCGGTCCTCATCGCAGATCCAGCTCTGAGCGCCGCGCAGTTCGAAATTCCAATCCATCAGCTGTCCGCCTGCCGCTTCCAGACGGCGCGCCACCTGATGTTTGACGTTGTATGGGCAGTACACAAGAAGGAAGCCGCCGCCGCCAGCACCTAAAAGCTTTCCGCCGAGGGCGCCCGCTTTTTTCGCCTCGTCATAGAGCATATCAATCTGCGGATTTGTGATCTTGCTGCTCATCCGCTTCTTGCTCTCCCAGCCGTAATCCAGGAGGCGGCCGAAATTGTGGAGATTTCCCTTTAAAAGCTCGTCCTTCATCGCATAAGAAAGCGCCTTTACCTCGCACATCGCCTGAAATGCATCCGGTTTCTTATAGTTGCTTACCTGATCCTTGATAATATTCGCGGATACATGGATATTGCCCGTGTAGCATAACAACAGGTTATACTGCAGCTCATTGATAATATCGCGGCGGATGCGGAGCGGGTTTACCACGACGTTGTTGCGTCCGTGAAATTCGATAAAGTTAAAGCCGCCGAAGGTCGCCGCATACTGATCCTGATAACCGCCGGAAATCCCCAGATCGATCCGCTCCACGCCGTAAGCCAGATCCGCCATCGCATAATTATCCAGCGTAATTCCTTTCCAGCGCGCCATCGCGGTCAGAAGACTTACCATGACGGTCGAGGAGGTTCCAAGTCCCGAACCAGCCGGAGCATCACACTGTAAATAAACCTCGCATCCCTGCTTGATATCCATCGCCCGCAGCGCTGCCGTGACAAGATCCAGCCGTCCATCGCAGACGTAATTTTCCTTCGCATTGTACTTGACTGTCATATCAAAATCCAGGGAATGAACCGTGATCTGGTCATCATCCCTCGGAATGATCGAACAATATGCATATTTATTGATAGTACTTCCGATAATGGCACCGCCCTGTTCTACACAGAATGGTTCTACATCCGTACCGCCGCCGCCAAAGCTCACGCGCAGCGGCGCTCTTCCTCTGATTACCATGTAATGTCTCCTTTTCTTACGTCCTCCTGAAACCGGAAATAATCCTCCGGCACACCGATATCAATAAAATAGCCATCATTTACGATGCCGCCGAGACGTCTTCCCTCCTGCATCCACCTGGGGATGCACTCATTTTCCAGCGAAACTTTTCCCTCCGGAATCTCATCCAGCAGCGCCCGCTTCATCAGGTACACACCGCCGTTGATCGTGCCCGCCCCAGTATTGCCGTTTTTCTCATTAAAAGCGGTCAGCAGCCCGTCGGTCAGGCGCGCCGCCCCATAACGGGAAATATCCGGCACACCGCGCAGAACCAGCGCCATCTCCAGATTTTTTTCCTGCTGGATCCGGCTCAAATCACCGAAATCCATCTGATAAAATGTATCGCCATTCAGGACAAAAAACTGCTCGTCCGTCACATATTTCCCGGCATTCTTGATCGCGCCCGCCGTGCCGAGCAGCTCTTCCTCATACGCATACCGCGCCCGGATGCCAAACCGCGATCCGTCTCCAAAATATTCTTCCACCATGCCGCCCTTATAACCGACGGCAAAAATAATATCATCAATTCCGCTTTTTTTCAGCCCCTGAAGCACATACTCCAGAAACGGCTTACCTTCAACCAGCGCCATCGGTTTCGGACGATCGCTTACCACACTGCGAAGCCGCGTCCCCAGTCCGCCAGCCAGAATGATTGCCTGCATACTGTACTTCCTTTCTGTCTGTCTGTTGTTTCCAACTCAATTTTTACTGTTTTTATACTGAAAGATACAATTTTTACTTTTGTCAATCTGTCAACCGCTATTAAGTCCAGTTTAACTTATATATCTTACCACATTTCCTTAGTGATTTCCACTAGATAGGGCGGTTTTATGCTGTTACCACTTTCCCATCGGATTCGCAGCGCTTCCTTGCGGAAATTGCAACAATTTGTTGATTTTTTTGCATGATTCGACAGATTTTTTTATTTGGCAGACACTCTGTTCCGTGCTACAATCTTGGTTATAAATTGGGATTTGGAGGAAATGCTTATGGCACGTGATATGACAAAAGGAAATATAACCGGACACCTGATTGCCTACGCGGTTCCGCTTGTTTTTGGAAATTTATTTCAACAGCTCTACCACACGGTCGATTCGGTGGTTGTCGGACAATTTTACGGAAAAGAAGCATTGGCGGCAGTCGGTGCGGCAGGTCCGATCATGAATATCCTGACTTTTCTGATTGTGGGACTGTCACTCGGCGCATCGATTTTAATGGCAAGCTACTTTGGTGCAAAAGATTACCAGGATTTGAAGGATGAATTTGCGACCTCTGTACTCTCCGGACTGCTTTTAACCATCGTACTCTCCGGAATCTCACTGGCGGGAAGCCGCCTGTTTATCCGCCTGACGCAGACGCCGGAAGAAATCTCAGCACAGGCGTCCTTGTATTTGCAGATTATCTCGCTGGGTCTTATTTTTACCTTTTTTTACAATATTTTCTCCGCCGCCCTGCGCGCGATCGGAGATTCCAGAGCGCCGCTCTATGTCCTGATCCTGACGACCATTGTCAATGTATTTCTGGATGTATTCCTGGTTGGCATCTGCCGCCTTGGTGTTCCCGGTGCGGCAATCGCTACAATCATCTCGCAGGCAGTCTCTGCGCTCGCCCTCTTTGTCTATATCTGGTCGAAAGTGCCACTCTTACGGCTCGGCATCCGGGATCTGAAACTGAAAACCTCGATGCTCAAAAAAACGATCGATTTCAGCTCCATTTCCGCCGTCCAGCAGACGATTCTCTACGTCGGCCGCCTGCTCGTCCAGTCCGGCGTCAATGCGCTCGGTGTCGATGCTGTTGCCGCTTTTAATGCCGTCTCCATCATCGACAGCTACGTGCTCGCCCCGGGCGACAGCCTCGCGGCATCTATCACGACGTTCTCCGCACAGAACCTCGGCGCGAAAGAGTATGACCGGATTCCGAAAGGGCTTCGGAAAATGCTGGTGATTGCAGAAATTTATATTATTTTGACAGCGGTGGTCGTGCTGTTCTGCCGTCACCCGCTGCTCGGCATTTTCTTGAAGCCGAATGAAACGGAGGCGCTGCGTCAAGGCATGTCCTATCTGGTGCCGATGGCTGGTTTTTACTTCATCAGTGGTATCACCAATACTTTTCAGGGATATTACCGTGGAATCGGGCACCTGATGATCACCCTGTTCGCGACTCTGGTGCAGATTCCAATCCGCGTTGTGATCAGTTATGCGCTGTTTGGACGGCTGGGAATTCAGGCTGTGGCGATTGGTACGACGATTGGATGGGCTTGTATGGTAATATTTGAGCTTTTAATGTATCGGAGATATGGACGGGTAGAGGCGCTGCGGAAGAACGATCGGTAATATAGAGTGCTCTACCCGGTAGTACAGGAAAGAGCCTGCAGCATACCGGCGTAGCTGGCTCTTTCCTTCCTTGGATAACTTTAAATTACCCTTACGCAAGAAAACGATCAGAAGCACATTCCCCTGATCGTTTTCTTTATTATATATAATTTTCTATCTTTTACTATTTTTTATTCAAAATCTTCCTTAATCACATCCCAAGCCGCATCAATACTGAAATGCTCGCGGATATAAACCTGCGTTTTCTCTGCCAGGTCTTCCAGGCGTTTTTCGTCTTTGTAGAGTTCTACGACTGTCTCGGCAAATTCGTCCGGCTGATCCTTGACGAGGAGAACTTTTTCTACATCCGGGATTCCCTCGCTGCCGACGGAGGTGGTGACGATGGGGGCACCGTTATAGATAGCTTCTACCACCTTGCCCTTAACCCCTGCGCCGTAGCGGAGCGGTACCACTACAATCCGGCAGTTCCGGTACAGGTCTGCCAGTTCTTCTTCACTTACAAAGCCTTTGACGATGATGCCATTTCCAGGCTGTTCCAGCGCTTTGATCTCGTCGGTCACTTTGGAACCGACGATGTAGAAGTTGACCTTGATCTGTTCCCGGATCTTCGGGAATACTTCTTTCGCGAACCAGAGCACCGCGTCTGCGTTCGGCGGATGCGCAAAGCCGCCGACAAACAGAAGTCCTTCCCGTTTGGCGAAGTCTTTGTTCAGATTCTGTAAAAACTCCTCATAGACATATGCCGTGATCGCCTTGACCGGAATCGTCTCATCAACGGCGTGGATCGCCTCTTCCTCAACGTAGGACGGATAGTAGGACACCGCCACTTTGTGGAAGAGTGAAAACTCGATCGATTTCCAATATTCGGATTCCTGACGCTTCTTCACATCGCCGGTCAGCTCATACTCGCGGAACTCACGCATAAAATGAAGGTCGTGACCGTAATAAATCATCTTGATATCCGTGTGTTCTTTGATAAAATCCACATATTTTGTCGCGATATGCGGACGGTTCAGATATGCCACGTGGATATCTTTTCCATTTTTCACCAGCCAGTCCCAGATACCGGTCAGGTATTCCTGTCCGTAGAGGACCTCGATTCCCATCTGCTGCAGCGTAGACGTATACGGTTCCTCATGGAGGTAATTATCTCCGATAAATTTAACAACATACCCCTTTTTCAGGAACATTTTCAGGTACTGGAACGTTGTCTTGGAACCGGCGTCTTTGTCAAAGGTCGGCACATAGTGATCGATCACGACAATGATCTTTTTGCCCATGCTGCGCTCGCGTGCGCGGAATGGATTCGGATTGCCGTTGTTGACGCACTGATTCTTGAACTCTTCTTTCCATTTTTCTTTGAGTTTCTCGCTGTTTTCCACCTGATACCGTTTCAGACCGGTTCCGTTGACATCCGTTCCGTTGGAAATGCCTTCGAAATGGATGACCTTGGATTTTGGCTGGTAAACGACGCGGTAGCCCGCTTTCCGCACCTCAAATGCCAGATCCGAATCTTCGCAGTACGCCGGGGCAAACCGCTCGTCGAAACCGCCGATCTGCTTCCAGAGTGCGGTGGATAAAAGGATCGCTGCGCCGGAAATATAGTCTACATCCTTGACGTAGTTATATTCTGCCTTGTCCGGATCGTCGAGGCGGCCGTAATTCCAGCCGGAACCATCGCTCCAGATGATGCCGCCTGCCTCCTGTAAACGTCCATCCGGATATACCAGCTTAGATCCTACCATACCGATGGTGGAGTCAGATTCAATGAGATTTACCAGGGAGCTGAGCCAGCCTTCTGTTACCTGGGTATCGTTGTTTAAAAACATCACATATTTGCCGCGCGCCGCCTTCGCCGCCTGGTTGCAGTTGCGCAAGAATCCCTGATTGGTCTGATTGCGGCAGATCACCAGGTTATCGGCAAACTCCGTCAGATGCTCGGTGGCATCGGTTGAAACGTCATCTGCGATGATAACCTCATAGCTCACATCCTTCGTATGCTCCAGAATCGACTGCAGGCACAGATAGGTATAGTGAATCTGGTTGTATACCGGAATTACGATGGAAACCGTCGGATTTTCTTCCTTCGGAAGGTGGATTTTTCCGTAGGTCAGATACTCCTCACCGATCTCAAAATCACCTTTGATAAGGTTCTTTCCTTCCTCGGTGGTGTACATCTTCATCATTTTACCCGGATGAAGAATCGTCCGTTTCCAGTAGCCGAGCTTCTTGCGGCGTACCGTGCCCTTTGGATAGCACCGGTTAAATGCCTGTCCGAGCTTGCGGCGCACCTTGAAAATGACCGCCTCATGACCATTTAAGTAGGTCAGCGTCTTGCCAAGCTCTGCATTTTCATGGCGCAGATCAGAAATGATAACGTCCAGATTCGCCACGTGGTTATTCGTCAGGCGCTGTACCTCCTGCACTTTGCGGAGTGCCGTATCTTTTTCCGAATTTTCTGCCCGGAGCGCATCCAGACGTTCGTTTGCCCTTGCAAGTTCTCCGTCCACATGGGAAAGATCGGCTAATGTCTTCGTCTTTACCATGTAATCTTCCTGGTAGGTGCGCTGGTTTTCCCCGTGCACGTACTCCTGGAAGCCACGTTCCATCGCCTCGTAAAGCGAAAGCAGCTTCTCATCCGCCTTCACATACTCCGGGAACTGTCCGATAAATTCCCGCTCGGTCTGACCGCCCAACAGACTCTTATAACGGCGGTAGAAATAAACCAGTGTCCTGTATTTCACAAAGCCAGCCGGAACCGGGAATAAGAAGACCCACTCATAGTCGATCGCATAGGTTCCGTCCGCCGTCACCAGCATATTTTCAAAAAGGGCGTCAATGTTGGAGGCGCTGTAGCTCTCGTCCGCAAGAACTGCCCCTAAAGAAGCCCATCCGCCGCCATTTTCTGTCTCTTTATCCCGATAGGAATCCAGCTCGCCCAGCGCATTAAATACCTTGATAAATTCCGGTGTCACCGCAAATGGTTTGCGTTCCTCCGGGCGGATGCTGTAGATCTCATCCATCGCAGCCCGGATCGCGGAAACCTCCGCATCCACGCCCTGGGCAGTCAGAATTTCTCCCAAAAGTTCCGCCCGCGTTTTTCCCTCTAAATACGGAAAGACCGCTGTCATTCCCTCGTCCTGAAGCTCCGGTTTTACCAGTTTCAGGGACGGATTCTGACGGTCAAGCACCTGATATTTTTCTTCGAAGGACTGGATGTGCGCCTTTCCCTCCGGATAGAGCGCCGTCTTCCAGACCTCGCGGATTCCATTCTTTTCACGGATCTCTGTCCGGATCTGGAAGCAGTCTTCGCGGGTGCGGTTGTATTTCACATAGATAACGTCCTGTGAAGCATTCTCAGCTTCCGGCGCAGCCTGTCTCTGCCAAAAAACCAGAAATGCATTCGCAAATTCCGGGAACCGTCCGTCCTCGCAGGCTGCATCGAGCGCCGCCCCCATATCCATCAGCATATACTGCGGACAGTCATAGACCGGTAACACACCGGTCAGATCGCCTTTTTTCGGCAGATAGGCATCTGAAAAAATCTCTCCCGCCGTCCGGTAATCCGGCATCGGATAGTAAAATTCCCCGCCCGGAAGCAGCTGCTTCATTTCGTTCCAGGAAAGTGCGCCCGTCTCCCGCTCTGCGCCTGCCATGTATTTCACGCCAAACCAGTTGGAAGCCGCCGCAATCAAGGTTCCATGAGCAGAAAGAAGCTGTTTTGCGGCTGTCATCTGCGCCGCGCGTCCAGCCCTATCTGCCGCCGTCAAATCCCCGATCAGCACTACATATCCATATGTCCCGCCGCACTTTTCCGCTTCCCTCGCATACGTCTCCACATCCGCACAGACATAGCGGATCTTCGCCGCCAGCTCCGGCTCTGTCTTGAAACGACGGCGTACTACCTCCAGATTTTCTTCGGAAACATCCAGCACCGTTACCGATGATAAACGTCTGGCAAGCAACCCTGTCAGCGCGCCCGCGTCCGCCCCGATCTGCAGCGCCTGCTGTTCCGGGTCAAATTGACACCAGTCCAACAGGTTTTCCCGCAGATCTGCCAGTGCGTACAGATAGGAAAGCTTCTTATTTTCCCGCAGCGCCCGGCGCCGGTCACTGCCGTATTTATCAAACAGAGCAATCAACTCCTGATTGATTTTTTTCATCTTAATCTCCTTTTATCATGCCTGCAGATCTTCCTGTGCCGCCTCATCCGCGCTGAGCGACTCCGCCTGCTTTGCCGCCTCCCCGGCTGGCGATAACCTGACTGCTACATCCGGCTCCATGTCGTAGACACCGACCGTATTTTTATTGGAAATAACGGTAATATTGGCCACATCATAGAGACGGTGGTACACCACGTGCTCGCCGCCCTCAAATCCGGTACAGCTCATGGACAGCAGGTATTCGCCGCCCTGCAGGGTCATCTTCTGCGTAAACGCGACATCGTAAATATCGCCCTCCTTGACCGGATGGACATCCGTTCCCTCAAACAGGGTGTTCGTGCCGGTCAGGTCGGTTCCTTTCTTATCCTTGATCGTATAAGTAAAGATCGGTGCCTGAATCGGTGCATTGAAACGGATGCGCTCGCGGATGGTAAACTCTTCGCCTTTTAAGAGCAGGTTAGTGATATTGCCGCGCGCGTCCACCAGTCCCAGATCGAAGATCTGCGCCCTGCCGTCGCCGTACTCCTCGCGGTTTGCGTTGATCGTCAGCTTGTCGCGCATTAAGCCCGGCTTTTTCGCCGTTTCTCCGTTCAAAGCAGTCGGATTTCCGGTGCCGTCCGATGCTGAACCAACTCCATTTTCTGCGGTGCCATCCACTGCCTCGGAGCCGTTTACATTTCCGGCATCGTTATTTCCAACCTCATTTTCAGATGCACCGTTCTCCGCACTTCCGGCTCCTGATTTCTCCGCTTTTATTACCTTGTCCCCGGAAAAATCGTTCATTACCTCCAGCTCGGCGCGCAGCGCGTCCATCTGTCCTGCCAGAATCTTTTTGTAGAGATCGACCATCTTGCCCGCCGAACCCTGTGCGATAAATTCGCCCTTATTGAGCAGCACTACCTTATCGCAGTATTTGATGATACTTCCCATATCGTGGGTTACCATGATGATAGTCGTGCCGTTTTTGCGGATCTCCTCCATGCGGCGGTAGCACTTGGACTGGAAAAAGACGTCCCCGACCGAGAGCGCCTCATCAACGATCAGGATCTCCGGCTCGACGTTGATCGCAAGCGCAAATGCCAGACGCACGAACATACCGCTCGAGTACGTCTTGACCGGCTGATAGACGAAATCGCCAATCTCGGCAAAATCGAGAATCTCCGGCAGCTTTGCATCCATCTCTTTTTTGGTATATCCCATCATCGTACCGTTCATATAGATATTTTCGATACCGGTGTAGTCCTGGTTAAATCCGGCTCCCAGCTCCAGCAGCGCCGAAATTTTGCCGCGCACCGTCACCTCGCCGGTCGTCGGCGTGAGAACGCCGGTAATGATCTTAAGGATCGTCGATTTACCCGAACCATTCGTACCGATGATGCCGACCGTCTGACCTTTTTCAACCGTAAAGGAAAGATCGCTCAACGCGTAGAAATCCTTGTGGTATTCTTTATGGCTGACGCTCAGAGATTCTTTCAGCCGATCGATCGGTTTATCATACAGCCTGTATATCTTGGTCACATTTTTCACTTCGACCGCGTACTTCTCTGCGTTCTCCGCCTCTTGTGCCCCTGTGTTTGTTGTATTTTCAGCAGACATATATCTTTTTCGTTCCTCCTGTTCCACTATTCTCGTAGTATAGCATGTTTTCTATGTTTCTTGCAATTCCTGTACGCAGAAAAACACACCTCTTTCTATGTACTCACGAAAAACATTCGTATTTTTTTGTGAAATGTTTTGTATTTTCTTGACAATATCCAGATGCTATGCAAAAATCATGGCAAAGGAGGATGATTCTATGGATTTTTTAACAATGACAATTCGAAAACAAAAAAATATTGCACTCATCGCACACGACAATAAAAAACGTGAACTCATCGACTGGTGTGAGGCGAACAAAGAGATCCTCAAAAAACATTTCTTATGCGGAACCGGCACAACCGCCCGCATGATTACGGAATATACCGGGCTTCCGGTCAAGGGCTATAACAGCGGTCCTCTGGGCGGCGACCAGCAGATCGGTGCAAAAGTCGTCGAGGGACAGGTTGATTTTATCATCTTCTTCTCTGATCCCCTGACCGCCCAGCCGCACGATCCGGATGTCAAGGCGCTTCTTCGAATCGCCCAGGTTTACGATATCCCGATCGCCAACAATAAAGCGACTGCCGATTTTATGATTACCTCGCCGCTGATGGATGAGGAGTATGAGCATGACATCATCAACTTCCACCAGAATATTAAAGAGCGGGCCAAGACGCTGTAAAAAACACATTCTCCCTTGTATTTATTCTCATTCTTCGGTACAATGGTCGTTACCGTTTATGAGAACAGATACAAGGGAGATTTTTTATGTTGCAGAAATTTTTTAAATACATTTTCCAAAGCATGGCGGGCATGCTGGGAATTTCCGTCTACATCCTCGCAGACACCTATTTTATCTCGGTCTACTCCGGTGCAGATGGTCTGGCGGTCTTAAATCTGATTTTACCGGTTTACGGACTGATCTATGCGATTGGAGCAATGATCGGGATCGGATCGGCGACCCGTTATGCCATCGACCGTGCGCAGGGCAAAAGCGCCAGCTTCTATTTTCTCTCCGCCGTAACCTGGGATATTCTCATCAGCATTCCGCTGGTGCTGGCAGGCATTTTCATCCCGGATAAAATCTTGCAGCTTCTCGGCGCAGACGCGGGGCTGACCGCGCTCGGAAAGCAGTATCTCCGCATTATTCTGGCTGCCTCGCCGTTTTTTATGTCCAACTACGCATTCACGGCGTTTGCGCGCAATGACAGCGCTCCGGCGATCGCGATGCTCGGCTCCATCGCCGGAAGTATGTTCAACATCGTGTTTGACTACATCTTCATGTTTCCGGCAGGTCTGGGACTGACCGGCGCGGCGTTAGCGACGGCATTCTGCCCGCTTGTGACGATGAGCATCTGCGGCACGCACTACCTGGGAAAACACAATCAGGTCGGATTCCGTTTTCGCGCTCCATCCCTGCGCCACCTGATCGCCTGCTGCCAGCTCGGCGTATCCGCCTTTGTCGGCGAAATATCCTCCGCCGTGATCGCGATCGTCTTTAATTTCCTGCTTCTGGGACTCGCCGGAAATGTCGGTGTCGCCGCTTACGGCGTCACTGCCAATCTCTCCGTCGTTGCCATGTGCCTGTTCAACGGACTCGCGCAGGGCACGCAGCCGCTCATCAGCGAAAGCTACGGAAAAGGCGATCACACGCAGAGCCGCCAGTTCCTGACCTGGGGCGTCATCGCCTGCCTGATCGTGGAAGCGATCATTCTGGTGCTGACCTGGAGCATGACCGATCCACTGATCCAGATCTTCAACCAGGAGCAGAACGCCGAACTTCTGCATTACGCCCACAGCGGGCTCCGGCTGTATTTCCTGGGCTTTCTCTTTGCTGGCATCAACATCCTGCTGGTTGCCTATTTTTCCGCCGTCGCGCAGCCAAAACCAGCCATCGCCGGTTCTCTGCTGCGCGGGGCCGTCGCTATCATCCCCTGCGCTGTCACACTGGCGCGCCTGTTTGGGCTGAACGGCGTCTGGCTGTCTTTCCTGGCATCGGAAATGATCACTTTCTTCGCTATTTTGCTGCTGGCAAAGCTGGGACATTCTTCCAAAGAATTACATAATTTTAAAATAATTTGATTTTGCCCCAAAAAATATTTGACATTTTATATCATTCGTAGTATATTGATGAAAAATCGAACACACCAAAACCGTTGAAGCGGAGATCAAAGCAGCATATGCGCGCACAGAGAGTCCGGGAGGCTGAGAACCGGGTCGAGATGCAGGTTGCCAAATGGACCGCTGAGGGCGCAGCCAAAAGCCGGATATATTTTCAGCCTAGTACTCTGCGACGTAGGGCATACGTTAGTTGCCGGAGATATGCAGGTATCTCGCAAAGCGCATGGAATCACTCCATGAATCAAGGTGGCACCGCGGGCTTAAAAGCGAACGATGGATCCGAAGGGGATCCAGATTCTTTTGATAGTTACCCGTCCTTGACAGATTCTTAAAAGATCTGTCATGGGCGGGTTTTTTGTTGTTCTGAAATCCATCTTTCATTCAAACAAATTTCCCTGCACCTCCCGCCCGGACAGAAAACAGGGTTGCTGTCCTATCCAGAATTTCCACATTCAGAAATTTATCACTGGAAAACAGCCCCACATTTCAACAACAGGAGGATTTGCTATGTATCCAACACTTGACGAAGTCCGGAAAATCGCTGCATCCGGCGATTACCGGCGCATCCCTGTTTCCCGTGAACTCTACGCAGACGCTTTTACCCCGGTGGAGGTGCTGCGGACGCTGCGCGCTGCCAGCCATCACTGCTATCTGCTTGAAAGCGCCGAGGAAAACCAGAAATGGGGACGCTACTCCTTTTTAGGCTACTCCCCGGCGATGGAGCTGACCTGCCAAAACGGCGTCTTAAAAATCCGCACCGGCGAGGAGGACGAGCTGGCAGCCGAAGAAAACCGCGCCGTCTCCCATCCGGGCGAGACTATCCGTGAGATCCTGGCTGCCTACAAAAGCCCGAAGCTGCCGGATATGCCGCCTTTTACCGGCGGTCTGGTCGGCTATTTCTCTTACGACTACATCCATTACGCTGAGCCGACACTCGACTTTTCCAAACTGAAAAACGATGATTTCTGCGATGTTGACCTGATGCTGTTTGACCGCGTTATCGTATTTGACCATTACCGACAGAAATTGATTCTCATCGCCGGTGTCCGGACGGATTCCTTAGAAAAATCGTATCGGCAGGCAGAAGAGAGCTTAAACGAGATTGTCTCCTTGCTGCAAAGCGGCGCCAAAGCGGTTTTCCGGCCATTAAAGCTCAAAGAAGAGCTGGCTCCTGCTTTTTCGAAAGAGGAATACGGGGCAATGGTTGAGAAAGCCAGACATTACATCCATGAGGGCGATATTTTCCAGGTGGTTCTCTCCAATCCGATGACCGCCGCCGCAGAGGGCAGTCTCTTCGACACATACCGGGTTCTGCGGACACTCAATCCATCCCCGTATATGTTCTATTTTACCAGCGATGATGTGGAAATCGCCGGTGCATCGCCAGAGACACTGACACGCTTAACCGACGGCACTCTCTACACCTTCCCGCTCGCCGGAACCAGACCGCGCGGGAAAGATAAAGAAGAGGACGAGGCGCTGGAACGGGAGCTTCTCGCCGATGAAAAGGAGCTGTCCGAGCACAACATGCTGGTTGACCTCGGTCGAAATGACTTAGGACGCGTCAGCCGCCTCGGTTCCGTCCAGGTAGAAACCTACGCTTCTGTCGTGCGATTCTCCCATGTCATGCACATCGGTTCCACAGTACGCGGCGAAATCCACCCGGATCGCGATGCGGTCGATGCCATCGACTCCATTCTCCCAGCCGGAACACTCTCCGGTGCGCCGAAGGTGCGGGCGTGCGAGATCATCGCAGAGCTGGAGGGAAGAAAACGCGGTATCTACGGAGGCGCCATCGGTTATCTGGATTTCACCGGAAATATGGACACCTGCATCGCCATCCGGCTGGCTTACAAGAAACACGGCCGCATCTGCGTCCAGTCCGGCGCCGGAATCGTCGCGGACAGTGTCCAGGAAAAAGAATTTATAGAATGCTGCAATAAGGCCAAAGCCGTGGTAAACGCCATCCAGACAGCAGAAGGAGGTCTCTTATGATTTTACTGATTGATAATTACGACAGCTTTGTCTACAACCTCTACCAGCTTGTCGGAACGATTCGCCCGGACACGGTTGTCATCCGAAACGACCAGCTGACAATTGCGGATATTGAAAAAATGGCGCCGGATGCTATCATCATTTCCCCGGGTCCCGGAAAACCGGAGGACACCGGTATCTGCCTGGAAGCCATCCGCCATTTTGCCGGAAAAATCCCTATATTCGGCGTCTGCATCGGATTGCAGTCCATCTGTACCGCATTCGGCGGAGTCGTTACTTATGCCTCCCGGCTGATGCACGGAAAAACCTCCCCGGTCACCTATGAAGCGGGCAGCCGCCTCTTTCAGGGTATGCCGAATCCATTTCCGGCAGCCAGATACCACTCCCTGTCCGCCTCCCGTAAGGACCTGCCGCCAGAGCTTCGCGTGACTGCCATCTCCGATGATGGGGAAATCATGGCACTCGAACATACGACGATGCCGGTTTACGGAGTGCAGTTTCACCCGGAATCCATTTTAACGCCGGATGGACGGAAGATTCTGGAAAACTTTTTGGCATCCATCCAATAAATTACACACCTCAGAAAGGAGTCTTCACCATGATAAAAGAAGCCATTATCCGTCTCTCAAAAAAAGAGGACTTATCCTACACCGAAGCCGAGGAAGTCATGAATGAAATTATGGAAGGAAAAGCAAGCCCGATTCAGATTTCCTCTTACTTAACCGCACTCTCCCTAAAAGGCGAGACGATCAGCGAGATCACCGCTTCCGCGGCAGGCATGCGGGCACACTGCATTAAACTGCTGCACGATATGGATGTGCTGGAGATCGTCGGAACCGGCGGTGACGGGGCTAATTCCTTTAATATCTCCACCACTTCCTCCCTTGTGATTGCCGCAGCCGGTGTCCCGGTCGCAAAACACGGAAACCGCGCCGCTTCCTCCAAATCCGGCGCCGCCGATGTTTTAGAGGCGCTGGGCGTCAAGATTGACCTGCCGCCGGAGCGGAGCGCCAAACTGCTTAAAACGATCAACATCTGTTTCCTGTTCGCGCAGAATTACCACATTGCCATGAAATACGTCGCGCCGATCCGGAAAGAGCTCGGCATCCGCACCGTATTCAATATCTTAGGTCCGCTCTCCAACCCGGCGGGTGCCAACATGGAACTGATGGGCGTCTTTGACGATTCCCTTGTCGAACCACTCGCACAGGTTATGGCAAACTTAGGCGTCAAACGCGGCATGGTTGTATACGGACAGGATAAGCTCGATGAGATTTCCATGAGCGCCCCGACCTCCGTCTGTGAAATCCGCGACGGCTGGTTCCAGTCCTACACGCTAACGCCAGAGCAGTTCGGCTATGAACGCTGCAGCAAAGAAGAACTCGTCGGCGGTACCCCGGAAGAAAATGCCGAAATCACCCGCGCCATCGTAGAAGGACGCGAGCGCGGCGCCAAGCGCCAGGCGGTGTGCCTGAATGCGGGGGCTGCGTTGTACATCGTCGGAAAAGCCGAAACCATCGAGGATGGTGTGCGGATGGCAGAGAAGCTGCTCGACAGCGGGGAGGCGGCGAAAAAGCTGCAGCAGTTTATCACAGAGAGCACACGAGAATAGGAGTTTTACACATGAACGCAAGCAACAACATTCTGGATCGGATCTCCGCTAAAACGAGGGAACGGATCTCCGTGGAAATGCGGCAGGTTCCGCTTTCCGAAATCCGCAGGCAGGCGGAACGAGTTTTGCAGGATTCCCGCGATTTTAGCAGCCATGGCGGTTCCTTCCGCCGCGCCCTCGCCAGACCGGGTATTTCTTTCATCTGCGAGGTCAAGAAAGCTTCGCCTTCCAAGGGCGTGATTGCCGAACATTTCCCGTATTTGGATATCGCCAGAGAATACGAGGCGGCAGGCGCGGCGGCAATCTCCTGCCTGACGGAGCCGCACTGGTTCCTGGGTTCAGATCAATATCTGAAGGAAATTGCCTCACAGGTATCGATTCCGGTTCTGCGGAAGGACTTCACCATTAGTCCTTATATGATATATCAGGCAAAGGCTTACGGCGCGTCAGCGATCCTTCTCATCTGCTCCATTCTGGATGATGCCGAGCTTCACGATTATATGCAGCTTGCAGATGAACTACATCTGGACGTGCTGACGGAAACACACTCCGCCGGGGAGATCGAGCGTGCCGTCAATGCTGGGGCGCGGATCATCGGCGTCAACAACCGGAATTTAAAAACCTTCGAGGTGGATGTGGAAAACAGCCGGCGCCTGCGCGAACTGGCGCCGCGCGATGCGCTTTTTGTATCAGAAAGCGGCATCCGCACCGCCGAAGACATCCGGGCGCTGTATGAAAATGGCACTGACGCCGTTCTCATCGGTGAAACCCTGATGCGGGCGAACGATAAGCGCGCCATATTAAATGAATTGACACACCTGCTGCCAAAAGAACCACTTGAGGAAAAGAATCATGAGCAAGATTAAAATCTGCGGCCTGACGCGCCCCTGCGACATTGATTTTGTCAATGAGGCAAAACCGGATTTCTGCGGCTTTATCCTGGGTTTTCCCAAAAGCCGCCGCTGCATCTCCATTTCCACACTCTATACCCTGCGGGAACGGCTGGATGCATCGGTAAAACCCGTCGGTGTGTTCGTCGATGCCCCGATGGAGATGATTCTTCCGCTCGCGGCGGACGGAACGCTTGCAGCCATCCAGCTTCACGGGCATGAAACGGAGGAGTATGTCCGGCAGTTAAAGGAAGGGACTTCTGTTCCCATTTTTCAGGCATTCCGCGTAACTGACCGCAAAAGCCTGCTTCCGGCACTTCAAAGTCCTGCCGATCTCATTTTACTGGATCATGGGGCTGGAGGAACGGGCAAAACCTTTGACTGGTCTGTCTTAGAAGGCATTACCCGCCCCTACATCCTCGCCGGAGGATTGGGACCGGACAATCTGGAATCCGCCATTTCCACGCTGCATCCGTGGGGTGTCGATATGAGCAGCGGAGTGGAGACGGACGGGGTCAAGGATCGGGAAAAAATCTGGAAAGCGGTTCAGATCGCCCACAAATATGCTGCCATTCATGACTAGCAAATACATCTGAGCCTATATCTGCAACCTGAAATTGTCTTAATGAAATTGTCTTAAATAAAATAAACACTTTATAAATAAGGAGAAAATCTATGTCAAAAGGAAGATTTGGCGTTCACGGCGGTCAGTATATACCGGAAACCCTGATGAACGCAGTCATCGAATTAGAAGAAGCTTACAACCTCTACAAGAATGACCCTGAATTTAACCGGGAATTGCAGGAACTTTTAAATGAATATGCCGGACGCCCGTCCCGCCTCTATTTTGCGAAGCGCATGACCGAGGATCTGGGCGGCGCCAAGATTTATCTAAAACGGGAAGATTTAAACCACACCGGCGCGCACAAAATCAACAACGTGCTCGGACAGGTTCTTCTCGCGAAACGGATGGGAAAAACACGTGTCATCGCCGAGACCGGAGCCGGTCAGCACGGCGTCGCAACCGCTACCGCTGCCGCCCTGATGGGGATGGAATGCGAAATTTTCATGGGAAAAGAAGATACCGAGCGCCAGGCGCTCAATGTATACCGGATGCGGCTTCTTGGCGCGAAAGTCCATGCCGTTACTTCTGGAACCGCCACCTTAAAGGATGCCGTTTCAGAAACCATGCGCGAATGGACCAACCGCATCGATGATACGCACTATGTCCTCGGTTCCTGCATGGGACCGCACCCATTCCCGACGATCGTCCGCGATTTCCAGGCAGTCATTTCCAAGGAAATCAAGGAGCAGATCCTCGAAAAAGAGGGACGGCTCCCGGATGCCGTTCTTGCCTGTGTCGGCGGCGGTTCCAACGCGATCGGCACCTTTTACAATTTTATCAGCGATCCGGATGTCAAACTGATCGGCTGCGAGGCAGCTGGACGCGGCATTGATACCGCTGAAACGGCAGCAACCATCGCCACCGGGCGTCTCGGAATTTTCCATGGCATGAAATCGTATTTCTGCCAGGATGAGTACGGACAGATCGCCCCGGTTTACTCCATCTCCGCCGGTCTGGACTATCCGGGCGTCGGACCGGAGCACGCGCACCTCTACGACACCGGGCGCGCACAGTACGTCGCAATCACCGATGACGAGGCGGTCGATGCGTTCGAATACCTGTCGCGCACAGAAGGTATTATTCCGGCGATCGAGAGTGCCCATGCGGTTGCCTACGCAAGAAAGCTGGCACCCGCCATGCGAAAAGACCAGATTATCGTGATCACCCTGTCTGGGCGGGGCGACAAGGACTGCGCTGCCATCGCGCGTTACAGAGGGGAGGATCTTCATGAGTAATATAAAAAAAGCATTTGAACACGGAAAGGCATTTATCGCCTTTGTAACCTGCGGCGATCCGTCGCTTGAGACGACGGAAGAACTGGTTCTTGCCATGGAACATGCAGGCGCCGATCTGATTGAGCTGGGAATCCCGTTTTCCGACCCGACCGCCGAGGGACCGGTCATCCAGGGTGCAAACTTGCGCGCCCTTTCCGGCGGCGTGACCACCGACAAAATTTTCGATATGGTCGCCAGACTGCGCCAGAAAACACAGATTCCAATGGTGTTCATGACCTACGCCAACGTCGTATTTTCCTACGGCACCGAGCGCTTCATCAAACGCGCTGCCGACCTCGGCATGGACGGGCTCATTCTCCCGGATGTTCCATTTGAGGAAAAAGAGGAATTTGACACCGTATGCCAGAAGTACGGGCTGGATCTCGTCTCCCTCATCGCCCCGACCTCCCATGACCGCATCCGCATGATTGCAAAGGAGGCAAACGGCTTCGTCTACTGCGTCTCCTCCCTCGGTGTCACCGGCGTCCGGAGTGAGATCACGACCGATATCGGCGCGATGGTAAATCTGGTAAAAGAAGAAAGCGATATCCCGTGTGCCGTCGGCTTTGGCATCTCCACCCCTGAGCAGGCTGCCAGAATGGCAGAAAAATGCGACGGTGTCATCGTTGGAAGCGCGATTGTGAAGCTCTGTGGGCAGTATGGAAAAGACTGTGTGCCGTATGTGGCAGAAT
The DNA here is from genome assembly GCF_003477745.1 of Clostridium sp. AF35-15. Classification (NCBI taxonomy): domain Bacteria; kingdom Bacillati; phylum Bacillota; class Clostridia; order Eubacteriales; family Clostridiaceae; genus Clostridium; species Clostridium sp. AF35-15. The sequence continues at coordinate 133,753 of NZ_QUDY01000001.1, forward strand.
ACGTGAAATCCATGAAAGACGCGATTCGGTAAAAAAAGAAAACCGTCTGTAAAAGAATCTTTCATTCTTTCTCAGACGGTTTTCTTTTTCTGGCTTCAGAAGCCTTGTTCTGTCGTAAATGCTTTAGGTTGGTGGTAACTCATCCAGTTCTGCCGGATGGTTATAAGCTTGCGAGCAGATTATCCATTACATTTCGCACAGAAACTCTTTTTCTACTTCTGCCTCAGACTCGGTATAACCTAACTGCGCAGCTAAACGATGTACCAGTACCGGCATTGCTTCCTGCTCTAAGGACTCGGAAACTACATGCTTTTCTGCTGGTGTGTTGTAATATGCCTGATATAAATTCTCCTGATATAAACCGTTATTGAATGTTCTTGTTGCTTTCATCATGATAATTACCTCCATCAAATAAAATTATATTTTTTCATATGATAGGCGGAAATCCATTGCAATATTCTTATGATACTATTACGATATCCGTCTGTGAAAATCTCTTGTTTCTTTCGATGGCAATAATATAACACTGTCAAACAAAAAGTACCATCCCCGGAAGTGGTATAAACTTATAAGTCATTTGCAATTATATAAACATAAGTTAATATATGTAATAAGTACCAATTTTGACGCCCTGACTATGTACAAAAGTTACAAAAACAGCCATACTTGAAATATAAACAAAAACGTCCGGCGGCGATTTGCGGATTTGTGCATCCCGCCTAAAAAAGAATGTACCTTGGCTCATTCAGGCGTCTCGCGCGGTCGCCTGCGAACGGTTCTGGCAGGGCTACGCGGATGGGTGCTGCCTACACAATGCGTGAACGGTGGCTTAACGGGATTCGCGGATTACCTCCTCAATATTTTTGTACGGAACCCGCGTAAAAAGCCCCCGCAGCTCTTCCGCCAAATCCAGTGCCATCGCGATTTTTGTGAGTGACAAAAGGGAAATCTGCCCCGTCGCCTCAAATCGCTTAATTGAGCCATAACTCACCCCACTCATGTCCGCCAGTCTCTGCTGTGAAATAGCGCGGCGTTTCCGGATGTTACGCAGCCGTGATGCCAGTTTCTGATCCAGTTCATCTGCAGTTTCCCAGATAAGTGCTTCCATATTGCTCTCCTGCCTCTCTAAAGATAATGACCTAACATGTCCTGCACACATGTACGAATCTGTTTTATCATTTCCATGCATCTCGTTTTTTTCATTCCGGCTGCAAGCCCAACTGCAAGCAGCTCCTTCTCACCCGGATTTCGTCCATTGCCATCTACGCTGGTCGTATGTTCCCCATAATATGTGTTGCTGTACGTCAGATCATACGCTGGTCCCAGGCGCCATTGCTCTTCCTCCTCCCGATATATATAAGTAAAATTCTTTGAATGATCATCCCGGTTGTGGGCAAACACATTAAAACACATACGGCGGAACATGTTTTCTATATCTTCTGCCTTCCCGTTCGTCAATATTTTCGTTAATTTCATCAATTGATGGTAATCCAGACTTGGCTGTTCAAAATCCAGTTCTAATAACGCCGCTGCCGTCAGCATATGAACCCGCTTTACCATCCCATTTTCTATTTCCCGATCAAATCGTCTGGTTCCAAAATATCCTTTGCATCGCCTTGAGGGAAACAATCTCGATTCACTCATGACAATTCCGCACTGTTTTGCACAGCACGCATAGTCATACTCCATCTTCCCTGCATCTTTTCCATCTATATGTGCCGGAAATTTAATCAGCCAGTCCTCTCCCTGAATCTGCGTCATGATTTTCGGGCGCGCACCTCCGCTTGTACCGCCCAGCCGGTACAGTTCATCCAGTTTGTCCGAGTATTCGGTATTTAATATTTTCTGGCAGGCCTCCGCAAGTTCGTCCAGATTATCATTTTTCTCCTCAACCGAAAGTTCCCGCTGCGGACGATAGGTCAACGCCCCCATCCCAGATCTTCCCACAACCGCCAGCCGGTCTAACACTGTCCAATCGTCTGGCTGCTGCTTATGCGCCAGCAAAAGACGCCGCAAAAGCAGGCGCCCCCACGCATCTGGCAGGCTATCCGCAAACACCCCAAACAAACCTTCAAAATAATCCTTATTTGGAATAAACACCTGCTTTTTCAAAGGCAGTGAAAACGGACTGATCGAAAATCCCTCTTCCAGCCATGCATCATCATACTCAAATGCCACCTTGTGATTCGCTGTTAATGCAAGAGTTCCTACCAGTCTGTCTTCATACATAACCTGAAGTTTCTTTCCTGTCTCCATCCGCCCTATCCTTTCTCCTTTATTATCCCATAAACACAAACTTTGGGGAAATTCTATTTTAATTTTTTCCATTTAAATCACGGATAATATATTATCTATTAATGCTATATTTTATTTGTTTTGTATAATATATTATCCATTTATTTTAATCTATCCACCCCTGATTTTCAAGCCTTCTACCTTCGCTTTTCAAAATTTCCCTCTTTATATCCTCTTCCATTTTTTTATAATAACCCTCGCGCAACAAAATATGGAATCAAGAGGCATAAAAAAAGAATCACCCGAACTAGCACTTTACGAGTGATTCTTTTTATTTAGTTTTAAAAAAACTTTGCATCCCCATTCTGCCCGGACATCCGGCACATTACCCGTCCTTCTCCGGCACCTCATCCCGCCAGACAACCGTCTCCACATCCTCAAACAGCTCCTGGTTGCGCTCGACCGTCAGATAGACAAAATCATCCGGCTGGTATTCATCCAGAAGCGCCTCCGTGTACGTGTCAAAGGTCGCAAACACCGTTTTCCGGTACAGCTTCGGCATAAAATATTTAAGGTTCTGGCTAAAGGAATCGCCTACCACCAGAAGTGTTTTATCATTCGGCGAATCCGACTCAAACACTGCAAAGCTATTGTCCTCGTTCATATCCACCGTCGTAGCCGTAACCTCCGGCAGATAATTCTGAATCACATATTCGGTATCGTCGCTGTACTCTGCTGCCATGTTAAGCATCCGCGCCAGGTCTCCGGACGCCGGTCCTGCCGCCTCAATCGAGACTGCACTGAGCGGTGTCGAGGTTCCAAGCAAAGTCTGTGCAATCTGCTGGCTTCCGATAAAAGAGCCGATCTGGTTCCAATGCGTATCATATTTGTAATAAAGCTGATACGTGTCCGCCTCTTTCAGAAGCTCCGGCTTCATGTCATATACCGGAAGTCCCTGCGCTGCAAGCTCCGGGAGCGCTGCATCCAGACGCGACTCACTTCCGTATACCCGGACCGAATCCGGCATATATTCCGCATAGACACTTTCCTTGTTGGGTGCCTCAAACATCACAAACCGGATGCCGCGCTCTTTCATTTTCTCGTTTACCGAGGTAATCGCGTCCGCCAGCGCTGTTTTCTCATCCGCCGTATAGAGATTTGTCCGCTGATAATCCGCCAGCGCATCCTCACCGTCCTCCGAAACGGTGTAAAACAGCCAGTTTTCTTTTCCGACCGTCACATCCGAAATCGAGCTTTCATTTAAAAGCTCCAGATCCAGCTTTGTCTTCGCCTTGACAAACAGATTTTTAAACGGAACATGGTCGTTGTAATACGCTTCAAATTCCGTTGGAATATTGTCAAAATTGGCAGCCGACAGTTCCGGAAAGGATGCCAATTCCCTGTTTTCATAATTCTGCTGGTCCAGATGGCTCCTGACCGCCGGATAGACAAGCGTCGGCAGCACCAGGCTCGCCGCAAAGGAACCAATCAGAAGTATTTTTGTCCCTGTCTCTCGATTCATATCTCTCGTTTTCTTCTCCCTGCATGAATCCATCTTTCTGTACTTTCACGCCCTGACGCCCATGCTTTCATTTTTATGTTCTCATTGCACAGGCAAGCATGCTTTCTACACCGCTTTTAAAAACGGAAATAAATAAATGGATTGTATGTATTGTTGACGAGCAGCAAAATGGAAAACCACAGGATCGCCATGTAGCCGATCCAGCTTGTGACCGTCACCGATCCATCCTGCGCCAGCACGCGCCCTTTCCATTTCATCCAGAACCACTGCACCGGACCGCATGCCAGCAGCGCCGCCGCCAGAAACATCCAGAGTTTCCGGTTCATGTAGCGTTCCATCAAAACGACTGCGCTGTGCGGCACAAACATATACCGGATAAAGGAAAATGCCTGCCCGATCGTGTCCGCGCGGAAGAAAATCCAGCCGATCAGCACGACAAACACCGCATAGATATGCGCCAATGGCCGGAATTTCTCCTGCTTCAGCCATTTTCCCAGAAAACAGCGCTCCAGCACGTTGAAAAAGCCATGGTAAATGCCCCAGAAAATGAACGTCCAGCCCGCTCCGTGCCAGATGCCGGTCAGCAGAAAGACCGTCCAAAGGTTGACATACGTCCGCGCCGTGCCCCTCCTGTTTCCGCCGAGCGGAATGTACACGTACTCTTTAAACCAGCTGGAGAGGGAAATATGCCATTTCCGCCAGAAATCCTGGATCGAAGTCGCTGTGTACGGCAGCCGGAAGTTTTCAATAAATGTAAAACCAAACATTTTTCCAAGCCCAATCGCCATGTCCGAATAGCCAGAAAAATCGAAATAAATCTGCAGCATATAGAGAAGCGCCGTCAGCCAGAGCATCGCCTGGCTCACATCCGCCGCCTGATACGCGTAGACTGCGTCCACCACCTCGGCAAAGGTATTTGCCAAGATGACCTTCTTTCCCAGACCAAAAATAAAGCGTTTCACGCCGTAAGAAAAGCCCTCCAGCGTGACGGTCCGGTTTTCGATCTGCTCCTCGATGTCATGGTATTTCACGATCGGTCCCGCTATGAGCTGCGGGAAGAAGGAAATATAAAGCATCATATTGAGCGGATTTTTCTGCGCCTGATTTTCGCCCCGGTACACATCCACCACGTAGGAAAGCGCCTGGAAAGTATAGAAGGAAATTCCGATCGGCAGCGTCACCTGAATCGCCGGAAGCGCTATATCAAACCCGCGAAGCAGCGGATTCAGCACCTCGGCGAGGAAATTGTAATATTTAAAATAGCCGAGGATCAGAAGATTGAGCGTCACGCAGAGCGCCAAAAGCCATCTCTTTTTCCCGAATTTCTCCACCAGACGCCCGAAACCGTAGTTGAGCAGAACCGAAAAAATCATGAGCACCACATACCGCGGTTCGCCCCAGGCATAGAAAAAGAGGCTGAATACGGTCAGGATGCCGTTTTTGAACGGTTTGGGGCTCACGTAGTAGAGGAGCAGGATGCAGGGGAGAAGAACCCATAGGAAGATGATTGAGCTGAAAACCATTTTATGTAAACTCCTATTAATAAGTTGTCGCAGAAGGGAGCTGCCGGAGGCGGCACTGGCAGCTTCTCAGATTATCGTTGTTCGCATCTCGATAATCCAAAAGCCGTCAACACCATCTACAGCAGCTCCCTTCCCATCTACAGTACGTCTGAGAAATGGGGACGAAGTTTTTTGAACACCTTCAGTCCTATTATCATCAAAATAAATGTTACCACCCAGAAATAAATCGTCATCGTCGGCCGCTCGAAGAACCAGCTTCCCGTAAGCATGCTGTCGCGGTAGCCTGCGGCGATGTAGTAGAATGGGTTAAGCTTGAATACCCACTCCAGCCAGGATGCGCGGCTGGTGAAGATTGCCTCGTCGTACATGATCGGGGTCAGCCACATGCCGAACTGGAGGCAGATGCCGACGATCTGCGCCATATCTTTAAAGAATACCTGCACGGCGCTGGTAAAATAGGTAAGCGCCAGTCCAAGCATCGACGCCGCAAAGGAATAGTATAACACCTGAATCCAAGTTGCAGACGGCATACGCCCGTCAATCAGGTACAGCCCCGCCATAATGATCAGGAAGCAGGCATGTACCAGGAAACAGGAGATAAGCTTGATAACCGGAAGCATCTCCACCTGGAATACTACCTTTTTAACCAGATAATGGTACTCCTGCAGGCAGTTTGTACCCGTATTTAAAATCTCGCTGAAATAAAACCACGGGATGATACCCGGCGTCAGCCAGATGACATAGGTCGCCCCCGGAACCGGCGGCGCATTTTTCATGCCATGTTCACCGAAGATGAACGCATAGATCGCGATCGTAACCATCGGCTGGATAAACATCCAGACAATTCCAAAGTATGAGCCGACAAAGCGCTTGCGGAAATCCGCCTTGGCAAGCTCGGTGACCAATTTTCTTTTTCCTATCAGTTCCCGAAACAGGGAAATCAGTTCCCGCATTCTATCCTAACTCCATTCTTAAAATTTGAATGCATCCCGGAAGCCGCCCCATTTCTGGTCTTTCTCCGAAATAATCAACTCCATGCCTTCCTCGATCGGCCACTCAACGCCAATCTCCGGATCGTTCCATGCCATACCGCCCTCATCGCCAGGATGATAAAAATCGGTACATTTGTATGCAAATTCTGCCTCATCGGACAGTACCAAGAAGCCGTGTGCAAATCCTTCCGGAATGTAGAACTGCTTCTTGTTCTCCGCGGAAAGAACCACGCCAAACCATTTTCCGTAGGTCTCAGAACCAGTACGAAGGTCTACCGCCACATCAAATACGGTACCGCGCACTGCACGCACCAGCTTGCCCTGCGGATACTGTTTCTGGTAATGAAGTCCGCGCAGAACGCCCTTGACAGACATGGACTGGTTGTCCTGTACAAATACCATGTCGAGTCCCGCCTCATGGAAATCGTTCTGATTGTATGTCTCCATAAAATAACCGCGCTCGTCCTTGAAAACAGTCGGTTCAATTACATAAAGTCCCTTGATGTCACATGGTGTTACTTTAATCTTTCCCATTTTTCTATCTCCTTCTTATGCAGGTATTTCAATTCATTTTTCAATACGTAACTGGCATCACCCTTTTCGACTGTGCCATCTTTAACTATATCATTCGTTTTTCTGGCTGACAACCTTTTTTACAGATGTTTGTGCCTCTTTCCCCCGCTCATTTTCATCCAGCGCAATCTTCTGCGCCAGATCCTTGATCTTCGTCTCCAGCTGCGACTGTTTGATCGACATATGGAACATTTTCACAATCAGGAGGAAAATAACCGCCAGATAGATAAAATTGGCAGTCGTGTACGTTCCCGCCAGCTCCGCCAAAAGATCCGGCAGCCCCGGAAAGATACTGAACACAATGAGAATGGACGAGAATCCCAGCCAGAAAATCGAATCCTCGATCTGGAGTTTTGACTGCCGGATCTTCCGCATAATCATAAAGGTTGTCAGGATCGACACGACGATCAGGACAACTCTGAGTGTTGGCGTCATGGCGCTACCTCCTCTTTCTGAAATTCTGGATTAACAGAATCGAAATCAGCATTTTAAGCATATACCGCATCGCATTGACCGGTGTCAGGTAACTGACTCCCAGAATCCGTTCATCCATGATGACCGGCACCTCCGCCACCCGCGCGCCCTGGCGGATCAGGTAGGAAACGGTGTCCGGCTCCGGACCGTAGTTAAGCCCCGATGCAAATTCGTGGATCATGCGCTTGCTGAACATCCGCATTCCCGAGGTCGGATCCTTGATATTGACACCAGTTGTGAAGCGGATCGCCATCTCGATCAGATTACTTCCAAGCATCCGCATCGTAAATGGCTTTTTCTCCCCGACAAATCGGGAACCGATGACGATATCGTAACCTTCTTCCATTTTCTTGATCATGGATTCCAGATACTCCGGACGGTGCTGTCCGTCTCCATCGAGCTGGACTGCATATTGATATCCGTACTTGTCGGCATATTTAAGTCCCGCCTGAAATGCCCCCGCCAGTCCCAGATTGACCGGAAGATTCAACAGATTATATCCATTTCTCTGGCAGATCGCCGCCGTCTCATCGCGCGATCCGTCATTGACGACCACATAATCATACTGCGGAAAATTGGCAGTCAGATGGTTCACAACCCGCTCTATATTTTCGGCTTCGTTGTACGCCGGTATGACTATTAAAAGTTCGGCTTTTTCCGCCCCAGAAGCTTCTTCTGTGGACAATAACGCCTTATCTTCCATCGCCCGCTTCTCCTTCCCAGTATGCCGGATTCATCGTCAGGCTTCGAATCAGCCCCTCCGGCAGCTTTTTATAATGCTTTCCCAGCCAGTACCCGGCATATTTGCTTCCGCTCGCCATCACAAGCTGCGGCAGAAGAAGCACATGGCCATTTTCCACCAGCCATTTCGCTGTTTTCTTCACCAGACGGATTCCCTCGCCCTCCGAATGAAGGCGCCCAAACACCTCGGGGTGATCCGCCTGCGATACGCCGAGGTCGAAATTCCGGTGCAGCTGCTGCATCGCCGTATAATTGTGGGAATGGATGACCTGCGCGTCCGCCGCGTAGGCAATCTGATACCCGGCTTCCACCGCGTGTCCGGCAAAAATCATATCCTCGTTGAAAATGGTTTTCTTCGTAAATCCGCCAAGCTTCAGGTAAATATCCCGCCGGTATGCCGCGCAGACATTGGAACAGAAATACGTCTTGATTCCCAGCTCGTCCTCGTCCTCTTTGCCTTTCAGACGGCTCACCGCCGGATAATTAAAGTCCCTCGTATACCGTTCAATCACACCGCAGTCCGCCGCCGGAAGCTGTCTCGCATATGCTGCCGCCACACGTTCCGAAGCATCCAGCGCCTCCAGAAGCTCTTTCACCAGATTCCGGTCATACGGCACGCAGTCGTGCGTCATGCAGATGCAGACATCCGCATCTGATTTCAAAATTCCCTCATGGCGCGTCCTTCCATGGTCAAATTCCGACTGGCGGATATGGCACACGGTCAGCTTCGTATCTCCCCCCTCAAATAAGGACTCAAACCGCTCAGCATCCCAGTACTTTTCTTCCGTATTCATGATGATCACACGGCCCACCGGCACACTCTGTTCCAACAGCCGCCACAGAAGTTTTTCCAGCTTATCCCCCGGTTTGAACGTAGGTATAATCACATCGGCTTTTCTCATTTTTCGTACTCCTTATAGGCTTTTCTGTAAAAATGCATCAGAATCTTTACCATCCAGTCTGGCCACATTTTCCGGAACATCGCCATCTCATCCGCCGGGCGCCGGTTGTCCTCAATGCAGGCTTTCGTCGTCGCCGCCGCATGGACGCGGTAGGCAATCAGCGGTTTTTCTGAACAGATAAAACGCCCTTTTTTGCCCGCCAGCTCGTAAAGGTTGTCCCAGTCCAGCGCAAAATCATACTCCGAATGGAACATATCGTCCCCAATCTGTTCTTTATTGTACGTGCAGGACGGACAGCAGATCGAATTGCCAAACCAGACACTGCTCCGCTTGATCCAGGTGCGGTCCGCCAGAAAATGGAAACGCAGCGGCAGGCGCAGTATCTTTTTTACCAGCCAGACCATGTTAAATGGCTCCGGAATGGCTTTCATTTCCCCCTCTTTCTCCGTCATGCGGATCGTGAGATAATCGCTCGCAAACAGCAGCAGATCCGGATATTTCTTCCATGCTTTTAAAAGCTTTTCGGCATAATCGCTGCGGTATCGGTCGTCCTGATGCGCGATCGTGACAAAACGCCCCTGCGCTTTTCCATAGGCAAACATCCAGTCCTCACGGATATTGCTCGCCCCGTCCCGCACATAGAGCGGCACCTGATACCGCGCTGTCAGCTCCCGGATATAGCTGCTCGGCGTCGAGGTACAGCAGATCACCTCCGATTTGACCGTCTGGCTCGTCACCGAACGCAGACATTCTTCCAGATACGGCGAATCCTTGTATGCACAGACCGCAAATGTATGAATGATTTCCTGCTGCATCTCGTTTCCCTTTCTCTCCCGTTTTTCATGCCGTGGTTCCGGCTTATATCGCTCTTACTGACAGAACCTCATCCAGATATCCAGATAAACCGTCGCCGCCAGAATCAGCGCCGCCGCTCCCAACACCAGCGCATGATAATTTTTATTCTCTATCCGCACCATTACCCGATCCGGGTTTAAAACCAGCCAGACAAGCGGCAGAAATGGCAGGTAATAGCGCCCCTGTACGCCGTCGATATAGGTATTACCCGGTCTGGTGAATGCAATGTACATCGAAGTCCAGACCAGCACTGCCGTTCCCGCGCAGAGTATAAATATCCACAGCTTCTGTTTTTTTGACAGACGTTTTCCACAAGATGGCTGCCCGGCTGTGAGGATAACGGCCGCCGAACCGGCGTACAGCGCCCACGGAAATGACATCGTTCCCGTGTGTCCCAGAAGTCCCAGGGAATTTTCGCCCAGCACATAGGACGGAAGCGTCCGGAACAGGTTGCAGATCAGCACCCACGCGTAGGCAAGCGGCTGTCCCAGAATGTACGCCATCTGCCCTTTCTCGCTGGTGCTGTCACCTCTCGTATCCCCGATATCGCGCGGCGCGATCAGAACCGGCAGGATGAAGGATAACATCATCAGACCGCAGATCACGATAAATCCACCCTTCATCAGGTACATTTCCCGTTTAGAACGGAACTTTTCTGCCGGAATCATCAGTCCCAGAAGAATTAGCGGCGCATATACCGCCTTGACGCGGCAGCCCCAGACAAAGGTAAGCACGATAAGCGCATACGCTTTCCAGTCCATTTTCCGCCCGCCAAGCGCCGCTTCCAGAATGCCCGCGAAAGACAGCCACAAAAATGCCGTGACGGTCGGGTCATAGGAATATGCCCCCGCCAGCATCATCGGCTCGGGCATCAGCGCCAGAAATGCCAGGATCGCCTTGCCGACCGGTGTCTTTTTGATGGCAAAATACAAAACTGCCGCATAGACATAGAGATTTCCCAGCCTCCCCAGCTTATACAGGATTCCAAATGGGATATGAAGCAGCCCTCCCGCTTTCAGCGCCAGCGCCGAACCCACATATCCGGTCATCGTCGTTTTGTTGAGATCCGTACTCCAGAGATGTTCACCGTGCCGGTAACCCGCATTCTGATTCAGATACGAAGTGAGCGCCGCCTGCTCGTCCCGACTCTCCGGCTGATTGTACGGCCAGGTATCTACGCCCGTCGTAAACTCCTGTAAAAGCGCCGGTTCCGCCTGCACCGGCGTCCGGTAATTTGCCATCCAGAATGCCTGCGCGAAATGCACTTCCTCATCCCAGCTCACCTTATTTGCCGGGAGCGACAGTGAAAATATTGTTCCAAACGTCAGGGAGATCAGCAGAAATCCAACCTCGATGCGCTTTGCCACGAAATCCCGGAAACAGAGAAGTGCGATCAAAACCGCCGCCGCACACCAGAAAAGTCCCAGCCGGTACCAGTTGATACCTGCCCGCGCCACCGTCGCAAACCCGGTCAGTGCAAGCGGCATCCCGCCAAAATTCATGTAGGAAATCCCTTCTTCGTCTAGATCCTCCCGCGTAATCAGAAGATCCACGTAGTCCAGCTTCCCATTCACCGGAACCGAAGAAAATTTCAGCACCCGGCAGTTGCGGTCCATGACCATCTTTGCGTCGTGCTCCCGCTGCTCGCCGTAGATGTTGCGGTAACCGAGGCGGACGGTGGCATTTAACAGACCATCGTAATCATAGTGGTAGAGAAACTGGCTGACATAGCTACCGTCCAGTGGAATGTGAAGATAACCGCTTGCATCCGAAAGCTGCAGCACCTCTGTATTTTCCACCTGCCGCCTATTCTCTCCAATGATTTGCCCCGGATCTCCGGTGATTTCACCCAAACCGTTCTTTTCTGTCTCTACCCGCTCAAATCCGCTCACCTGCACCTCGTCCAGAGCGATCGTCCGCGTCGCCTGCCGCGTCCATCCATTTGCCCGGAGCGCCGGGAAATTGCAGACAAACTCGCCCAGAACACCGATCACAAAGACTGCCACAAGCGCCAGAAGCAGCCGCAGCACATCTTTTTTCTCTATTCGATTGATAAAATGCCTGTTAAACTGCATCTGTACTTCTCCCTTATTTTTCCCGTTTAAATTCGGTAAATTTCTGCTGCCACCACGTTTTCTTACGGCACTTTCGGTTCCAAAAGCGCCTACCCGTGAACCGTGTTTTGTCTTTCAAATCAAGCGCTCTAGCGCACTATCTTCTCCACACCTCTATGTTCCAGGATGCGCTCATAATCCTCAATATAATCAACCTCCGCCCAGAAATGCCCGCTGACGTCCTCGACATAGACCGGCTGCTGCCCGGTCATGCTGTAAACAACATTTTCCCACCAGACGCCGTGCTCCTGGCGGTCGATCATCTCCTCCATCCGGCAGATAAATTCCGGCATAAATGCCGCTGAAAACCGTCCGATTCCGATGTACTCGCCCGTCACATCATCCCCGGTCAGCTCTTTTCCATATTTTTTCAAAATTCCATCTTCATAGAAGAACTTATAATCCGCTGTCTCCCGTCGGCTCTCGTCCGCAAACATCACCGGGCTCCTGCCCTGCGCGAGGATCCGGTCAAGCAATTTTTCCTCCAGGTATACGTCACCGTTCATGATCAGCAGATCGTCCCCCATCAAGAACTCCTTCGCAAACCATGCAGACGCAATGCTGTTTGTCACATCGTAAAACGGGTTGTAAAAAAAGGATACTCCCTTATCTGCCAAAACCTCGCGGATCACCTGCGCCTCATAGCCCAGCACGATACCGATGTCCTGGATACCCCGGGAATGAAGCAGGTCGATCGTGTACTCGATCAGGCACTGTCCGCCGCCGATATCCACCGTACATTTTGGTTTTCCCGACAGATAACGCGAGATCCGGGTTCCCCGTCCCGCTGCCAGAATCAATACTTTCACAGAAGCCCCCTCCTTTGCATATCTTTCCACGCCGCAATCAGGCTGTCATTGTCTTCTGACGTCAATGCGCCGATATGACCGACGCGGAACACCGTGTCGGCAAGCGCGCCGCCGTTCGGGCAGATCCAGATGCCGTATTCATCCTTCAAAATCTCAAAAATCCGATGCGCCGAGACCGGTTTTCCATCTTTATCCACACCCGTCGGGTGAAGCGGTGTCAATGCAGCCGAGAGAGAATTGGAAACAATCTCAAACGGCAGATCTTTAATTTTGCTTCGGAAATCTTCCGCTTGACAGCGGATCCGCGCCTGTTCTGTCGCAAGCCCTTTTTCCTCGATCATTGTCAGCCGTTTATGAAGCTGTAAAAGCACTCCTACCGCTGGTGTAAACGGTGTCTGCCCCCGCTCGCCATTTTTCAGATAGTCGCGCAGATCAAAATACATCGAGCGGACCGCCGTCTCCTGCACTCTCGCGATCGCACGCGCCCCCAGCACCAGAATCGAGAGTCCCGGCGGAAGTGCCAGCGCTTTCTGAGAACCGGTCAGCACCAGATCAACGCCCCATTTTCCCATCCAAAATGGATCGGCAAGAAACGAGCTGACCGCGTCAACCGCCAGAATCAGCTGGTTTCGTCTGCAAAAGTCCGAAATCAGCTCCATATCATAGAGAACGCCCGTGGAAGTCTCATGGACATTGACTAAAAATCCGGTAAATCCTTTTCCCTCATACGGTGCCAGGTCTTCTGCCCGAAGCGCCCGTCCGCTCTCCAGCTGGATCTCCTCATGAGGAACTTCATGGATCTCACAAATTTTCGCAAACCGCGCGCCAAAACTGCCGCCGTTTACGACCAGCACGCGGTCGCGCTCTGTAAAAAGGTTCATGACTGCCGCTTCCATCGCCGCCGTGCCCGAACCTGTCAGGAAAACCGCCCGCGCATCCTCAGGCGCCCCCGTGAACTGCTTCATCAGGCGCTCATTTTCCTTCATAATTGCAGAAAATTCCGGTGTGCGGAAATATGGTACTTCTTCCGCCCCGATCGCCCGGATTTCCTCGTCCATCTGAACCGGTCCTACCGCAAAATTAATCATACATTTCCTCCAAATCTATCTAATGTACTCTCGAAATCTTTCTGTGCTCGATTTTGTGAGATGATTTTTTGTCAGTTGTGCCCAAATTTCTGAGGCGTACGCGGTGCGTACGTTGATGAAAGTCGGGTGCGGCTGGCGGAAAATCAGCCACAAAAGCAAGTGCAGAAAGACTCCGAGAGTACATTCTAAACAAGTTCTATATCCCGCGTACCCGTCTCCGGTACATCACAAGCGACGTCAGTCCAAAGCAGGCAGTCAGTGCCGCCATCAAAAGCAGATACGAAAGCGATCCTCCCAGCAGTCCCGCCGCCCGTACACAGGGCGAAGAAATAAGGAGCGCCGCTGCCGTCACACCGACATAACCCAGAAAAATTCGTTTCTGCTCCTGCATAATGATGAGTGCATAATAAAACAGATTCACATACGCATTGAACGCGCCGCCCAGAATGATAAACGCCAGCGCCAGGCGGCATTCCCGCAGCATATACGCAATCTTCGGATATAACATTGAGAGAACCGGGATTCCGAGAATCCAGGCACCCCCGACTGCCAGCGCCGTAAGCGCCGCGATGATTGCCGCCAGCCGGCCTACCGTCCCGGCAAATTCCGGGAGCGCATTCCGCTCCCACTGATCCGAGAGTTTCGTGATATACGGGCGGATGACGAAGCCTGCCACCAGATTGATGACGCTGGTCGGCATAAAGATCGCACCGAATACCGCCTGATACTTGTCCGCCATATTGCCCTCGATCGCATATTTCGCGGCAGAAAAAATATAAAAATCCAGAATAACCGATAAAAACAGGACTACATTTTCTTTAAACAACAGCCCGACACGCCCGGAGCGGACCTCCCAGTCCACCTGCGGCAGATGACCGATTACCGAAAAATCAAACAGGCACACGCCCGCCAGCTGCGCCAGTACCGCCGCCAGGCAGGAGCCAACCAGGTTGTGGGTCGCATTCAAACTGCCTAAAAAGACACCGACCGATAAAACCGTCCTGAATGCGTTTGATTTGCCCGTCAGATACAGGCGTCCATCACGCTGAAATTCTGCCTCGTAAGCGTCCGCGAAACCGTCGATCACCTTGTACGCGACCATTAAAAACACCGTCGCCGCCTTGACAAAGGCATAGTCCCGGTTGATCACCGTCACATAAAAAAGCCCGGCTACCAGCGCCGCGCCGCAGGTCATCAGGCGCAGCCGCAGATATTCGCCAAACGTAAACCGCCGCCTCGTATCCGTGATCTGGAACGGGCGGATGCCAAAATAGGCCACCATAAACATATGCTGACCAAATGTAGAATACGCAAAGGAGAAGATACCGCCCTCATCCTCGCCGACAATCTGGATGACCGCGATCGTCAGCACCATGGACGCCAGTGCATAGAGAAAGCTCCCTATCATATTCCAGCTCATATTTCGTTTTTCAATCTGCCCGTCTCCACCGATCAGGGCGTTCGCTAAATATTTTACCACTACAGTATCTCTTCCTTTGAAAATTCCAGCCGGCTCGGCGTGTGTGTTTTGCGTTTTTCAACCGGCGGAAGCTGCATGAAATCGCCATACATTTTTGTCAGCATTTCCTCGATATTTCCTGGGAAATTCATGCGTCTGCCCTCAAATTCCAGCTTCCGGAGCGGATAACAGCGCGCCCGATCCACGACATTCCAGTATGGGCTTGTGTCCGGCAGAAATGCCATCCGGCGTGTCCGGTATTTATTGTATTTACGGCAGACCCGCTCACAGCGCATCCGCAGCCACTGAGGCGAGATATGGAGCAGCTTTATCGCCTTGTAGACCATCCCGCAGACCGCCCAGATAAGCTTCGCCTTGATGCCCCGCTGCTGCAGCGTCGGACGCGGAATCGCCCGCAGAATCATCAGCTTACTCCAGAACCAGGCCGTCCACGACTGAATCTGGTATAGAACCGGGTTGTCCGCCACATTGTCAAGCACATAAAGATCCAGAAAGATGCCGAACGGACAGTCCACATCCTTCATAACCTCCTCAACAAACACCGTCCCCTTCTTCACCAGACGGGTTGTCATCAGCGGATAATTGGGATATCGCTCTGCATTGAGAACCAGATACCGGTCGCTCATCTTCTTTTCCACGATCCGGAGCAGGCGCTCAAAATCCCGCCGCGGCATCGCAATATCGATATCGTCGTCCCAGGGAATAAATCCCTTGTGCCGCAGCGCGCCGATTCCCGTTCCGGCTATCCCGAAATATTCCAGATGATAGTCTTCACAGATCCGGATAAAATCATCCAGAATCGACAGAATCTCTCCCTGCAGCTGTTTCAGAACTTCTGGCTCATAAAATTTACTGTCCATATCGATGTCTGTCCCCTCCATCAAGCCCGCAGAACACCCCACGCCTGCCGCAGCTGATCATATTTTCCTTAATAGTATGAGGGTATTCTACTATATTTTAAAAGAAAAGTAAACCGCGGCTACTTTTTACCCTCTTTCTCAGGTTCCCACACCTCTATCTCCCGCTTCCATCCAAACAGGTGTCCCGGAAGCGAATATGCCGCTCCGATCCCCAGCCCGATTGCGACCGCCATCTTGATTGTATCCATGCCATACTGGAGCGCCAGCGCTTCCTGCCCCATGAAGAAGTTGTAGGCGGTATAGTAGATCGCCGCTCCAGGCACAAGCGGGAAGATGCCGCATACCAGAAAGAGGATCGTCGGCGCTTTCCGCTGTATCGCCAGACAGCGCGACAGCATCGTCAAGACCGCGCTCGCCGCGAAGGTCCCGATGATCGGCGTCTGATAAGCTGCCATGACCGCCAGATACACGCCCCAGCCGACTGCCCCGCAGATACCACAGTCCAGCCAATACTTCTTCGGGACTCCAAACAGTGCCGAAAAGGCGGCAGTTCCGACACAGGCCGCCAGAAGCTGCCCCAGAATTTCCCCTGCCATTTCCATCAGAGCATACCTCCCATCGCAAACATCCAGAACCGCAGTGCCACACCAACTCCGATCGCAATACAGCCCGCCGTCAAAAAGGCGTCTACAAAACGGATCAGACCGGATAAATAATCATTTTCCAAAAAATTCCGAATCGAATTGGTCAGAGGCACACCCGGCGCCAGCGTGAACACAGCTCCGATCATGACATGATCCAGGCTTTCTCCCAGCCCGATCCAGCACAGCAAACAACAGCACAATGCAAGCACGCTGCTCGTCATGATCGTCTGCATCATCCGGGACGAAGAAAAGCGCGGAGCTGCGTATAAAAGGAACAAATACAGCAGCACTCCCGCCACAAATGCCGCCGCCGTATCGCGCAGGCTGCCCTGGAACAGGTAACAAAATCCAGCGCTTCCAATTCCTGCCGCCAGAACCTTTCCCCGATTTTCGAGCACTTTCATGTGTTCAATCTGCTCAAGGCGCATCCGCATCTCATAAGGACCGCATTTACCCGCCGCAATCTTTCTCGACAGATCATTTAAGGCATCCACCCGGCATAGAATCGTAGGTGCCAGCGGCACATAACAGATACGGCTGGAATAAAACCGCCCGTCAATCACCACATTTGAAAAAATCCCATTCGCAATCACATACGCATTAAATGCTTCAAGACGCAGCGCCCGCGCCGCATACTCCATCGCCTGCTCCGCCCGGAATACCTCCCCGCCATTGGAAAGAATCGCATTCCCCAGACGAGTCACCAAACGGAAGCGCTCGATCTGGGAACAATCCTCGATCGAAGCACGTACTATTTCCTTCATTCTGTTTCTCCCCCTGTTTTTATTTTCTGTCCACCTGTTTTCTCTATCCCATTTTCTCCCCCTTCTATCCGCTCACTGGTTCACTTCTCCAAATCCGCCGCCCATTTTGGTCTTTTCCCAAAAAATCGTTCCATTTCGAATTAAATTTACCCGTCAAAACTACCCCTTTAGTTGACGTTCCAACAAAAATCCTGTATAGTGGATATGTTATATTAAAGAATGATGCCGCAAGGGGGATATATCTATGGATCATAATGTTACCATCGGTGCCAAGGTGAAAGCCTTCCGTACCGCAAAAAAATACACACTGAAACAGCTCAGCGAAGAGTCCGGTCTGTCCATCGGCTTTCTTTCCCAGTTGGAGCGCGGTCTCTCTTCGATCGCAATCGACTCTCTGGCAAAACTTGCCACGATTCTCGGAGTCAGTCTGTCTTCGTTCTTTGACTCCTCCGCCGATCAGGAGAAATCCCCGGTCAGCCGGAGTTTTGCCATGCACTGTTCCCAGATCAACCCCCAGATCGTACAGTACCTGGTCAATGGAAATGCACAGGGATTCGCCTGTCTTCCGCGTATCTTCCACCTGATGCCGTCTGCCACCACAAGCTCTGAAAACCAGCTTGAGATGAATCAGCACGACGGTGAAGAATTTATCTACGTTCTGGAGGGTATCCTGACCGTATATCTGGACGGCAACGAATACTGCCTGAATCCGGGCGACAGTATCCAGATCCACTCCCAGACCCCGCATGACTGGGTCAACAACACAAACCGTGTCGTTAAGATTCTGACCGTACACACGCCGAATCCGTTTGTTCATGGGAATGAAGTCGTATTTTAATTACAGTCTGCGCGGTATAGAAACATAATAAAAGCTGTCTCTTTTAGAATTTCAAGATGTTTTTATTTTCTTTTTGGTTTTCCCATCTCAGGAAACAAAAACTCCTGCACTTCTGAAAAAGACAGCTTTTTCATATCTTTTACACCGTATACACCGTTTTTCCTGCCAGATACACTTCCAGCACATCATCCAGCGCACGAATATTCTTTGAGACATCTCCCTTTACAACCAGCAGATCCCCCGCCAGGCCCTCTTTCAGGCTACCCGTCTCCTTCTCGATTCCAAGCACGCTCGCCGCATTGTAGGTTGCGGTTCTCACTGCCTCCACCGGCGTGATTCCATAGTCTACCATATAGCCGAGTTCCTGATGAATCGGAAGCGGCGGTGCTTTGTAGAGTACCATGTCGCTGCCTGCCAGCACCGTAACTCCCGTGTCATAGAGCTTTTTGAAATTGTCCCGGTACGCCTCAAACGCCGGTTGGAAAAATGCCTGATCGTGAACGGCTCTGGCGGCGATCGGGTTGTCCATGTCCACACCCGCCTCGATCATCTGCTTCGTCTGCTCATACAAATACGTGTACGCCGTGATCGTCGGCGTCCAGGCGATTCCCTTTTCCGCCATCTGGCGCGCCTGCGCCTCTGTTAAAAAGGTTCCGTGCTCGATCGTGTCAAATCCCGCGTCAATACACATCTGAATCGACGGCTGCGTACCCGAATGAACCGCGATCTTCACCCCCTGGCGGTGCGCCTCATCCACCGCTGCATCCAGCTCTTCCTGCGTAAATTCCGGAATATCGCCGCGGTTGCTCGTCAGGATCTTGACCCAGTCAGCTCCCGCACGCAGCTGTCTTCGGATAGCGGCGCGCACGCCCCACGGGCTGTCCGCCTCCTCGACCCCATCCTGATGTCCGTGTCCTCCGGTCATGCAGATACCTGCGTCCGCATGGATGATCCGCGGAACCGCCACATACCCTTTCTGCCCTGCCAGACGCAGCTGCTTCATCAGATTGGGCGGGCAGGACAGATCGCGCACCGTCGTGATACCGAGCCGCAGCGACTGTTTCGCCTGCTCCAGCGCATAGTATGCCACCATATAATCGTCATAATTATCCAGATCCGGCTGGCTGTAGTAGTAGCCGAAATGCACATGCATATCAAACAGTCCCGGCAGGATCGTCGCCTCGCCGTAATCCTTTACCATCTCTTCCGGGTAGCGCCCCGCCGCTTCCGCAGCGTCTCCTATCCAGCCGATTTTTTCCTCTTTATCCAGATACACCGCCTGATCCTGCAAACAGGTTCTGCCATCTCCGGTAATTAAATACTTCGCCCTTAGAATCATTTTCACGGACTTCCTTTCTCTTTTTCATAAGCATGAAATTTTCAGTCGAATATCGTCATTTCACGCAGTTTTTCAGTTTTCTATATCGTAACACCGGGATTTTGTTCTTGTCAATATTGGAATGCGGAGTATCCGGTGAAACCTGTTTTAAAAAAGATGGGCAGGCAGAAAAAGAGCGGCACACATTTCTGCATACCGCCCAAACCAGCGACTGTCCACACACAAGCAGTCACTCTGAATTGATTCATTTTATTTTTTAGTAGAACAATCTGTTTACCGCACTGAAGATACCGCGGATAGATGCTCTCGTAATGTTAGAGCTGATGCCGACACCGTAGGTTGCCCGGCCGCTCTTTACATCCATCAGATGGATGTAGGACGCTGCCTGTGCGCCGGAACCGGAACGAAGTGCATGCTCGTTGTAGTCCAGAACACGGATCTCGATGCCAAGTGCCTCCTCGATCGCTCTCTGTACCGCATCGATCGGTCCGTTACCTACGCCCTCAACGGTGCGCTCGGTGTCATGAGCGGTAAAGGTAAGAGTTGCAACGGTTGCGAATGCGCCGCCCTCGTACTCCTTGTCTGTGATCTGGCATTTTTTGAAGTGCATCGGCTCTTTTCTGTCCAGGTAGTTTGCACGGAACTCGTCCATGATCTGCTCCGGAGCTACCTCGCCCTGCTTCTCTGCAATCTTCTGGATAATGTCAGCAAACTCTTTGTGCATTCCCTTCGGAAGACGGAATCCGTAGAAGGAATCCATGACGAAGGCTACGCCGCCCTTGCCGGACTGGCTGTTGATGCGGACAACCGGCTCGTACTCGCGTCCGATATCACTCGGATCGATCGGCAGGTACGGAACCTCCCAGATGCCGTCGGTTCTCTTCTGCAGCGCCTGCATACCCTTGCTGATTGCATCCTGATGGGAACCGGAAAATGCGGTAAATACCAGCTTGCCTGCATACGGATGTCTCGGGTCAACGGTCATCTTTGTGCAGCGCTCACAAACCTCGGTGATCTCCTTTACATTTTCCAGATTTAACTCCGGGTTGATACCCTGGGAGAACATATTGTAAGCGATATTTAATATGTCAATATTACCAGTACGCTCGCCGTTTCCAAGCAGTGTACCCTCGACACGGTCTGCACCTGCTAAGAGCGCCAGTTCGGTCGCTGCAATGCCGGTACCACGGTCATTGTGCGGATGGATACTTAAAATAATGCTGTCACGGTTCTTAAAATGCCTGTTCATCCACTCGATCTGGTCTGCATATACGTTCGGAGTCGTCATCTCAACCGTTGCCGGAAGGTTGATGATGATCTTATTGTCCGGGGTTGCGCCCCACTCTTCCTGTACAGCGGTGCAGATATCCAATGCGAAATCAAGCTCGGTTCCGGTAAAGCTCTCCGGAGAGTACTCAAGGATTACTTTTCCGTCGTAATCTTTCATATATTTCTTTACCATGCGGGTACCATCGATCGCGATCTGCTTTACTTCCTCGCGGTCTGCATGGAATACAACCTCACGCTGTAAGGTAGAAGTTGAATTGTAAATATGTACGATCGCCTTCGGAATACCCTGGATGGCATCAAAGGTTCTCTTGATCAGGTGCTCGCGGCACTGGGTCAGAACCTGTACAACTACGTCGTCCGGGATAAGCTTGCGTTCTACTAACTGGCGCAGGAAATCGTACTCGATCTGGGAAGCTGCCGGGAAGCCAATCTCGATCTCTTTAAATCCAAGTTTTACCAGGAGATTGAACATCTCAATCTTCTCCTCTACGACCATCGGCTCAACCAGTGCCTGGTTGCCGTCGCGCAGGTCAACGCTGCACCAGATCGGCGCTTTCTCAATCTCTTTATTCGGCCACTCACGCTCCGGGTAATCTACCACCGGAACTCTCTTATATTTCTTGTAATTTAACATGTCTTTCTCCTCCATCACTCTATCCCTGGTCTCGTTCCAAGTACCTCATCATCAAAAAACGCATTTCCTATCATCCTAAGCTTTGGAGTCGATAGATCACGCCGTACCTTTTAACAATGAATAAAATTACTGATTCTGGTCTAACCCCATCATAATCATCCCTTTTCTATCATAAAAGAAATTATTTCGATTATAGATTATACCATCGGAAATAAAGGATATCAAGAGAAAAACGGGACAATTACAGGTGTTCTGGCATTACTGTACACGCATACGTGCCCAGTAACTTCTGGCATCTCTTACATAAAATTATCTATTTTTTCTGTCCTCTGGTTTTTTCATCTTCTGTCTCCAGGACCGTATCAGATGCGCTGCCAGCCGGTTTCCAAAATACCCAGCCGCGCATCCCACAATCATGCCGCCCAAAACATCGGTCGGGTAATGCACATATAAATACATTCTTGAAAACGCCATCAGGATCGCCAGAGGCAGCGTGATTTTCCACCATTTTTTCGCCCCGGCAAAGTACAGAGCCGCGACCGCAGCAAACGAAGCCGCCGTATGTCCCGACGGGAAGGAATAGTCCGCCGGGCGGGCAATGAGCAGCTGAATTGTCTGATTCACATCGCACGGACGGATCCGGCAAACCATAGGCTTTAGTAAGATATTACAGATGATCGCATCCAGACAGAGCGCTGCCGCCAGCGCAGCTCCCCATCTTCTCGTCCGCGGAATCATAAGCAGCAGGCATGTAAACAGAATCCAAATCATTCCTGCATTTCCAAGCCGCGAAATAAACACCATCCAGACATCGCCCACCGGCGTCCGCATCTGCTGAATCCAATCCAGTATTTGTAACTCCATTTTTATTTTGCTCCCTCTGTTTTTTACACAACTTTATGTGCGAGCCATCTCCGGCCCATAAAGCGGAATGTGAATACGATGCCCCGGATCGTCCAGTCTGTAAACATGCCGATCCACACCGCGATCGGTCCGAAGCCATGGACGCGGCAGAGATAAATGCACAGCGTCACCCGGAACGCCCACATACTGATGCAGGAGAGAATCATCGAAAACTTCACATCCCCGGCAGCCCGCATTCCATATGCCGGAATAAATGCGAGCGTCCAGACGATCGGCTTTACCACCGTGATCCATCCGACCATGTAGAGACACATCTTCGCACTCTCCGGCTCCATGCCGCCCAGAATCGTGACCGGTTTCGTCGCCAGAAATACGAGCGCACAGCTTGCGATGATGACGATCTCCGCCACTGCCGTCAATTTTTTGATATAATAGATCGCCTCATCCTTGCGCCCCGCGCCGAGACACTGTCCGACCACCGTCATCATGCCGATTCCGATACCGATCGCCGCGATGCCGTTTAAGTTTTCCAGAATATTCGTCATCGCCTGGGCTGCGATCGCGATCGTCCCGAGGGTCGAGACGGTTGACTGAATCGCAAGCTTTCCAAACTGGAACATCGCATTTTCGATACCGTTTGGGATTCCCAATGAGAGAATCCGCATAATCCGGCGTCCGTCCGGACGGATATGCAGATAGTCACGCACCGCAATTTCCTGGCTGGGATTGTGCAAAAAGGCAAACACCACCACTGCCGAGATAACGCGGGAACCGAGCGTGGCAATCGCCGCACCGGCAACTCCAAGATGGAAGCCCCAGATAAGCACCGCATTTCCGGCGATATTTAACCCGTTAGAGACGACCGCGATCGTCATCGGAAGCCTTGTATTTCCCTGCGCCCGGTAGATCGAGGAACCGGCATCATAGAGGGCGATAAATGGGAACGAAAGCGCCGTGTAGAAAAAATAGATCTGCGCTGCCTCCATGACATCCGCCTCGACGCTGCCGAAAATCAGCCGCAGCAGCGGTCCGCGTGTCAGAAGGCAGACTGCCATGACCGCCGACGAGATGCACGCCACCACAAAAGATAACTGTCTCGCGGATTCCTCCGCATTTTTCTTATCTTTCTGTCCGATGTACTGGGAGCAGACGATCGTGCCGCCTGCTGCCAGCGCATAGAATGCCTGTATCACTAAAATATTGATGGAGTCAACCAACGAAACCGCCGAGATCGCCGCCGCTCCCACGTTGCTGACCATAATGCTGTCCGCTGTACCCATCAGGGAGTTTAAAATCTGCTCTACGATCAGCGGAACCAGAAGAATCCGCAGATCGCGGTTGCTGAAAAGATGATTTGTCTGCTCTTGTCTGCCCATATGCTGTCCTGTAACTTTCTATATTTTATTCTCTGTCCAAATGGTCTGTTTTTCTAACGGTCAGGCATCACATGCACGGACGCCGCCGCATCTGAGACGAAATTACCCCCTTAGCATGATAACGGATAAATATAATAATTCCCATTTCCCTATCCTTCGTTCACCAGCGTCAGAATCCAGTACAGCCATGCTCGCACTGAACTTGACCTTCGCACGATCAGATTCTCCCCGCAGACCTGGTATTCCCGCATTTTCTTTGCGACATACTCCTTGTCCGGAACATCTCCGATCTGAAGGGCAGCTTCAAATAAATCGTGGAAAATCGGGTGTTCCAGAATCAGGCGGACGTATTCGAGCTGGCGCGCCCTATACGGCAGTTTCAAAAGCCGTCTTCCGCTCGCCGTGATATGCACTTTCACGCCGTCCTCATCCGTCTGCTTCTCCGCCAGCCCCAGATAGCGGCACGCGTTGAAATAATAGTCCGACTGTCGCTCCTTAAATCCAAAAAGCTGCGCGATCTCCCCACTCGTCATTGGATTCTCGTTCAGCCGTTCCACCAGTGAAATAACCTTGTAAAAACTGTCCGCCTGGATAAAGGTAACCGGCGGTTCCGGTTTGACCTTTGTCCGTGCCCAGACATCGTATAAATCATCCAGCGTGATCTCAATTTCCTCTAAGCTGTAATTTCGCTCCTGTACCAGCCGCAGCGAATTGTAATAGCGCAGATCCGTAAATTCATATTCCAGCAGACGGAAAATATTATTCGAATACACCATAAACACCGGACGGATCGGCTTGTGTATCTTCCCCGCCCAGAGTCTTATCGGATAATAGAGCTGCCGGATCAGAAAATTGCTGTGGACGACGTTTTTTCCCTCGAGCAGCGTAAATACATTCTCATTTTCAAATCCGCCGTCGATCTCGACCTGCGAATTCTGTACCTGGATAAGCGGCTTTTTCTCAATCAGCTCTGATTTTTGATAGTCGCTGACATAAAACTCAAAATTTCCAGACCCCATCCGCCCCGAAACCGTCTGCACCATGCGATCTTCGCCCAGAAAATCATCCAGAATCCCCGTGATGCTCATAACGTTGATCGCGCTAGCTTCCGAACGGATGTCATGAAGGTCGATCGACTCAAAGTAATCGGGTATCTTCGCGCTCGTCACCCGCTTGATACCGGACGGAATCTCCGGAAAATCCTGATATAAGTCAAACTCCCCCAGCACATAGCCGCCGCGCGACACCGGAAGAATCGAAATCTTCTTTCCAAACACCCGCGGCAGGGATTCCCGCGTATCAAATTTCGTCATCAGACGCGGTTCCTTGACTTCACGGATCTGGTCGGCGGTGATGTAAAACCGCCCATGTTTCTCAATTTCCCGCTCAATCCGGTATTTATCAAATAAAATTCGCCATTTATCATCAATCAAGCTCATAATTGTGTACCAGAACTTCCTGAATCTCCCCGCGCTTCTCCGGTTTCACGTTGATCGCGCGCTTGGCATCCACGTGGTCGATGATGTAATCTTTATATAAATCCTCGATAAATTCGCAGGACGAATTGGAAAGCAGGAACTTGATGCCCTTTGCATTCAACATGTCACACTGCTCTTTTAATGCGATCTGCTCTTCCTCCCCGAAGCCGCCCGCAGTGTAGCCCGTGAACGACGCCGACGAGCTGATCGGCATATAAGGCGGGTCAAAATAGACGAACGCGCCCTTCCGGATGCCCTTTAACGCCTCGCGGTAATCGCCGCATTTGATCGTGATGTTTGCTTTATTTAAATACGTATTCAGCGCATGGATAGTCGCCTCGTTCGTGATATTCGGGTTCTTATATCTGCCCCACGGAGAATTGAACTCGCCGGAGCTGTTGACGCGGAACAGGCCGTTGTAGCAGGTCTTGTTCAGGTAAATGATCCGCGCTGCCCGTTCGACGTTGGTCCGCGTCTGATACGTCTCCTTGTCGCGATCCCACGCCCTCACCGTATAATAATACTCCTCGCAGTTCTGTTCCTTATGGGCGCTCAGCGCCGCAATCAGCTCTTCCGGATCTTCCTTGATCGTACGGTATACATTGATCAGCTCTTCGTTGGAGTCATTGATCACCGCCTTGTTCGGCTGTCTCCCAAAGAGCACCGCACCGCCCCCGATAAACGGCTCATAATAGGTCGAACATTCCGGGATCAGCGGATTGATGCTGTCCAGCAGCTGCCGTTTGCCGCCTACCCATTTGAGGATGGGCATGACGAACGGATTTTTTCTTGACATCGGATAGGGTACCTCCTTCTGTTTGTCTTTCTATTCACCTACAGAACCTGCCGCCGGCAGCTTCTTCCGGATACATTGCAACACAAAAACGGGAAATCAGATGTCCGCTTGTGCTCTGATTACCCGTTTATTATAATCGTACAACTGTTCTAGTTTATTATACTTGACTTTGGGGTGGATGTCCAGCATTAGAACCGGAAATTCCTTATGTATTCTCAAGCTATATCATTGTTACGGTTTCGTATGCTCCGCTCCTAAGCCTAAGTAACATTTTGCATGATCTTTATTACACTCATATACAATTGAATATCCTTTATGATCCTCAGTATCCTCAAAATTAACTAGACAGGTTCCAGCCTTCATCTCAGCCTTATGTCCATCTAAAAAAGTCACCGAGTGCCAGTCATCAGCGTTATCTGTCTCCCAATAAAGTTTAACCTTCGGATTTCTCTGCTGGGTAGACATATAATCTGCCTGTATTTCCGCATAATATGCCCTGAGATTCGCCCAGTCTGCCGCCACCTTCGCCTTGTGCATCTGTGCCGTAAAAATCGGGATTGAAATTGATACCAGTATTCCAATAATAACAACCACTATCAAGAGTTCAACCAGTGTAAAACCTTTCTGTCTCTTCATCACAAATTTCTCCTTCTGTCAGTTTATGTTATTATATTCGTTTTTTCCTCCTAAAGCAATTACATGATGTTGGGGTCAAAAATTCTCCCGCAAGCAAGCTTGCGTCGGACTTCTGACCTTTTGACCCTGGTATCATAACATATTTTTAACAAAATCGATATTCATAAATCAAACAAGACAAACGTATGTATTTCATTTCAGTACATCCAAATTTATCGAGACGGCTCCACTTTCTCAGCCGGCCAGGATTTTCTCAGTGCCGCATAGGAAACCAGAAAGTTGGCAAGCCATCCTGCCGGCACGGCAAGCCAAACAAAATTAATACCAAAACGCGGTGCACCGATCAACGCCACGGACAGGCGGATCGCAAGATTTACCATGTTGGCAACGAGGAATGGCCGCATGATTCCGAGTCCGCGAAGGACTCCATCGGTCGCCATTTTAATTCCCATGAAAATAAAGAAGTAACCAAGCCATCTCATATAATCCCCCGACACCTGATAAGCCAGGGCGGTTCCGTCTTTTCCAAGGAACAGTGATGAAATCTGCGTGTGCAGCGTTTCAATGACAAGGAAAGCAAGCGCCGCAAAACACACATCCAGCACCAATGCTGCGTGGTAGCCTTTTTTGATGCGCTGGGTTTTGTTTGCGCCAAGATTCTGGGAAACAAATGGGGAAACCGCATTGCCGATGGACACAAAAATCAGGGAAAAAACATTCTCTACACGCATCGTTGCCGCGTATCCGGCGAGTGCCTGTGTGCCAAAAGGATTTACCACCGCCTGTACGATCATCATACCGATGGATACGGTAGACTGCTGAAGAACCGACGGAACAGCAATCCGAAGCATCGAGCGCAGCTCCTGTCCCTCAAACCAGGCAAAGATACTCTTATACCGCCGCATCCGGTAAAAGAAAATCAAAAGTGAAAACACAGCCGAAATGCCCTGTGCGATCAAAGTTGCAAGCGCCGCACCGAACACGCCAAGTCCCAGACCGGCTACCATCCAAAGATCCATTACAATATTCAGGATTGATGAAAAGATCAGCAGTCCCAACGGAATTTTTGATTCACCGATGGAAGTGAACATGGTAGAGAGAATATTGTACATGAACAAAAACGGAAAGCCCACAAAATAGACCCGCAGGTACAGCACTGCTTCCTCCAGAATATCGGCAGGAGTCTGTAATCCGCTCATCATCGCATGGGAAAAACAAAAGCCAAAGACACCAAGGATGATGCTCAGCAGCAAAAAGCTGATCAGTGATGTAGACACAATCGTTTTCATTTTTCCATACTCTTTGGCACCGAAATAGCGGCTCACAAGCACACCTGCACCAGCACCGGCCCCCAGTGCCACACAAATGAAAACATTCGTCAGCGCTGCACAGGCGCCAACCGCCGCCAGTGCGGAGGAACCCACAAACTGGCCGACGATAATGGAGTCCGCCATATTGTATACCTGCTGAAAAAAACTGCCGAGAATCATCGGCATTGCAAAAACCGTCAACGCTTTCAGCGGCGCATCGGTAATCAAATACTCATCTTTTGACATGATCCTATTCCTCCACAACTTCCTGCTTTTTACCCGAAAGCACAAGCTTAGCAAGTACGATCCGTAATTCGTGCACAAAAATTCCGGCAAAACCAAAACAGGATCCAGAAATAATTGGCATAACATTGTTAATTCGTTTCATAATTTCACTCATTCACTTTCTGCGCCACAGTTGCAGCTATGGTTATCCGATGCCTCCATTGCCTTTTACTGTGTTCAGCAGCTGCTGGGAATGTATGTGTACCCAGCATAATATTTATATAAACCGCCAGTTTTTCTGTCTATTT
This sequence comes from Clostridium sp. AF35-15, assembly GCF_003477745.1. Taxonomy (NCBI): domain Bacteria; kingdom Bacillati; phylum Bacillota; class Clostridia; order Eubacteriales; family Clostridiaceae; genus Clostridium; species Clostridium sp. AF35-15. The sequence continues at coordinate 162,423 of NZ_QUDY01000001.1, forward strand.
ATATTATAATCGATCTTCCATTTAAGATACAATCATTATACACAAAAAAGCTCCGCCTATATTTTAGTATAGACGAAGCTTCCTAATTCTAACTCCTAATCCTCCATATTTTCTCTTCTCAATAGCTCAAACAATGTCAGCAGTCCCTCACACAAAACAGGATCCAGAACCGGAATTCCTACTGTCTTTTCGATGGAGGGAGCAATACGGATACTGGACATTCCTGTACAGCTAAGGGCAATCACATCGGCCCCCATCTCTTTCTGCGCAGCCGCTGCTTTCATGGTGGCTTCATATCCTCTGTCTGTCATCAAATCCAGGACATTTTCTACCCCATCTCCCTTTGCATTGTCTACAATCCGATCACCGAATATCCGCTGATATCCTGACGGTACATCTTCGGTAATCCCCAACACAGCCGGATGACTGCCAAAAAACAGACTCAACGCTGCAGTACTGGATCCCGCTCCTATAACCGGAATCGGTACAGCCTGTCTTGCCTCCGGAACTCCCGGGTCACCGGCACAGCTGATAATAATAGCCTGACAGCCTTCCTTCCACAGTTCCACTGCAAGATTCACCACCTTAGGTACACCTACAGCGAATGTTTCATCGTCATGAATTCCCTCCGGTTGATCCGGAATACATCGTGACACTACCTGGAACATAGGGAAATACGATTCTATCAGCTTTCCATGCAGCTGCAGCAATTCCTCGTCCTCTGTGGTCAGCACCCGAATCAGACCAACTTTATAAGTTTTCATATTATACGTTCCTTCTCTCTTGGTTCCCTAAAAATAATTTCATGAGCAAAATACTCAGGCAGCAATTGAAATATCTCCTTAAATCTGGAAAACTCCATCTAACATAACTAGCTTGTCATCCAAATACAATGTGGGATTCTTAATAATTCCGTCCATATGGCAGTCTGCCTGATTATTTCCTCCAAATCCTACGTTAGTACCAAAGGCAATATGAACCGTTTGATAAGCTTTCTCATCCTCCAGAATAACGCCGATCAGTCTGGCCGCATAGTTGGTTCCAATGCCCAGTTCACACAGAGTGGCATTGTTCCTATTTCTCAAGAGAATCTCCAGTTTCTCTGCTTCTTTTCCTTGGATGCTTTGAAGAACCCCGTCCTTCACTTTCACTTCCAAAGGCTGTTCTAATAAACCGATTCCAACCATAGATCCATCAATTACCATCGTACCATTTGCTCCTGTCTCTATCGGAGCTATGTATGACTCTCCGGAAGGAAGATTTCCCGCCTGCCCCTTTTCCCGATAGACACCAGGGCTAGATACTCCACGCCGTCCCCGAAGATCCAGCGTTAAAACATGTCCATCTTTCTCTATGCGGGCTGTATTGGCATTCGTCAATAAATCAGTCACCTGCTCTGTAAGTGCCATAACACGACTGTAATCTGCAGTCATAGCACCCATGGCAAACATTTCCTCCGTGATTCCCGGCATTGTAGCAATCCTTGCTCCAGCTTCCGCTGCCTCAATTTTGGCTCGTGTATGCGTAATAGATGTTTTCATGGGGCAAATTACCACATCCGCCGCTTTCATGGCAGCTGCCACTACAGCGGGTGGTTCCTGACCAGACACCTCTCTAGCAGTCATAGTCATTAACATAGCTTCTGCTTTCAAAAGTTTAGCCGCCTGATACAAGGCCTGACCAATGGCATACTTCTCATCATCGGTCACTATCAGTACATTCTCCCCTGGTTTGACATTCATGCAGTTTGTTAAAATATTTTTTCCAATTTCCGCCAGTTCCATCGCATTTCCCCCCCTCTTATGACAGCAGTTCCATCATAACCCGGACTGCAAGTGTCCGGGACAAAATCACCCGTTTTCCAGATAATTTTTGAAATTGTTCTTTCATTCCGATATTATAGCCAATGCAGTCCATTACCACCAGATCCACATCCATTTTCGCTGCAGCTCTAGCCGCCGCATCCAAATCATCCTGGCTACCGTAGGGAGAAGCCGGAATAATAATACTCTCCTTTACATACTGATTCCACTTTTTCTCTGTCTGATCCACGTGCTGCGGTGTTGGAACCACTACAGCGATCTTTCCTCGATTAGACAAGGCTGGCACAAGCCCATTAAGCACCTTGCACGGAAAAATCAATGGCACTTTAGAATGAAACACAGCCGGAAAATCCCCCGTGCACAAAAACAGAATCAAATTTACGCCCTGCTCTTCCAACCGTTCGATACACTGCTGCAGCTGGGGCAGAATATGTCGTTCGGCAATCATAACCGAACTTCCGTCTCGAAGTCGTGAGATTAAAGTATAATCCTCTGGTCCTGGTGCAAATGCCTGGATATCCTCCCGAGTGAGCCCATCTAATGCACCTGCCTGAATTAGTTCCACCTGCTCACCCATCAGCGGAAACAGTTCTTGTACCACATCCGTCCTGGGTGACTGCCCAATGGTTATTGCTCCAACTTTCATCTTCACCATCTTAATTTCCTCCATCTTATACTTGCCCTATCGTAACTGTTCAGTACTTTCACAGTCACGCGCAATAAATGCACAGACCTACTGAACCGTTACGTCCTATCTACAAAGGCCCCGCTGCCAGTATTTTGGCGGCGGGGTCTTTCGCATAGATTTCCTTATCTCCTTATCAGAATGACACACAATCCACAATAGGACGGTTGATGATCTTCTCTACGCCCGCCAATAAGTCCTTGTCAAACATGGGAGCCGCCAACTTCAGATGCTGATAACCCACATGAATGAGATAAACTTCTTGGCCCTGTTTCAAGTCAGATGTAGGCGTTGGCCGTCCAGTCTGGCTGTCAAATGTCATAATCAGATCAGGGAATGTGCCTTTGCGCTGTCCATCTGGTCCATCCACCGTCATGTACTCATTCCAGAAAGACATCTCATATCCACCAATCTTAACGATACCTACATCAAAGCCGCCTTCACTGCGCAGCTGATACTCCTCTACCGGACCGTGAGCCAATATCTCACCGCCTAAAAATTCACAAACCTCCTGCACACCATTTTCTACCGACTTTTCTAATCCCTGTGAATAACGGCGTCCCGTCTCAATAGCCAGTGACAAGCCCCCCACAGCGCTGTTTTTTTGCAGGAACGAAGCCTTCACCGGGTTCCGGATTACAGCCACAAGGCCTCCAGCCTCCACAGCAGCCGCCCGCACCAGTTTAGAACAATGATCAATAGAACCTGTAACTGTACATTCCACGTGTCGACCCAATTCCTTTCGTCCGCCCACACAGGTCATGGTAGTAATATAATTGGGATCACGATGAAGATTCAGGCTTCCCATCACTCCCGTAGGATGAGCACGGCCGTTGCAGGGAGCGTCTATCAGAGGGATTCCCAGCATGGATGCCTCTAGCCATCCATTGAACGTAGAACCGCCTCCATTCTCATTAGTAACGATACCTCCTGGACGAATACCCGTGCTTTGAGTAAAGAGCTCCACGCAGCGCATCATATCTGCCGGGGAGACAAACTTCTCCTGTGCGGCAGGAGCCCCTACCATAGAAGCTGTGACAACCACGGTTTCCGGATCAATCTGATCCAACGGGGTTAATTCCAGCTGGCTGAACCGCACAGCCAGATCTCCGAACTCAGCTCCGGTCTTTGCCGAACCGCCTCCACCGCCGCCAAGAATGGAGCCACCAAGAGCCGCCCAACGGACATGTTCTTCTGTCAATTTCATTCTAATATGTTCCATAACTTTCTTCCTTTCTATATTCTACATCAAAATGCTTCCACCTTAATTCTTCTTATTTGCCATCAGATTAAATACCACATGCAGCACAACCGTAGCTACCATACCATTAATAGCCTGAATGCCCGGAGAGAAAATAGCAACTGCTACACCACATCCCCAAGCCAGAACGGAAGGCCACTTGATAAGTGGAAGGTTTTCGTAAGAAATGTCATTATAATTATAATTATGTTTTATTCCAAACAAAGGCAGTACCAAATAATCAGCCACCATAACTGCAGCCATTGGCGGGATTACAATACCAAGCCATGTCATATACGGCACAAAGTAGTCCACCACACCACAGAAACCTAAAGCAATTCCGATAGCGCCCAGAACAATGGTAACAGTGCTCTTTTTCTTCACTTCGATAATGTTGCATGTCGCATTGGATGCGGAGTACAGGTTCTGCTGGTTAGTTGTCCATGCAGCTAAAGTAATAAGCACAGCACCAATGATTCCTGAACCAGTGGCCAATACGCCGATGTAATCAGATACTACTCCGAAATCCCATGTTTCCAGATGCAGAGCAGCTGCAATACCAGCAATTGGAAGCAGAAAATGACCAAAGAAAAGACCAGCGATCCAAACGATAGAGATCTTTATGATATCCGTCTTTGCAAATCGGCCGCAGTCGGGAACAGTAGCCATTCCGGCTGCCCAGCTGCCAATAACTGTGGTAACGCCAGTAGCCATGGTGCCAATCTGACTTCCCGTAGGGCTATAAGAGAACAAAGAATCTACGCCAATCAATCTTACACAGTTAACCAGTGCCAAAACAATAAACAGAAGCAACGGAATCGCTGCAAATGTGCTTAACTTCTCCATTCCCTTAAATCCCTTAATTGCTGTAGACGCCATCATAATTCCGCCCAGCACTGCCAGAATCGGTACACTTATCGGAAGATACTGAGACCAAATCTGCCCAAAGAAGCCCAACTGGGTGGCAAACCAACCCACGGAGGTCACACAGATAATCGCCGAGAAAATATAAGTTCCTACCCGACCTACGGTAAACCGAATCAATGACATTGCTGCCAATCCGGTTTTTGAACCGATATACACAGTCATAATCATGACCACCACTAATATAATATCACCGATTGACAGGGCAATGAGAGCATCCCGAAACTTCATGCTGGATCCCAACGCCGTACCTGTAGCCAAGTCTCCTACTACTACATTCCAACATAACCAGACGAAAAACATCTTAATCCATCCGTACCGCTTATTCTGAGGAACCGGAGTATAAATATAATCCTGATCTTCCACGTTAGACTCAGTTGTCACAGCATTCACATCTTGTTTTTTATCACTCATATGGCTCTCCCTTCTTTTAAAGCACACAATCCGTTTCTTCTATCAACTTGTCATACCATGTAGTATGTCTGGTCCCAAGCATTGGCTTTTCTCGAACCAGGTTTATCACTGGACATCCACTTTCATCTGAGAATATAAATCGAGTATCCATTGTCATATCTGCAAATCCGCTCTCGTTGAGCACCACCTCATTCCGCGGTACTAGGAACATATCTGGACCAAATATGCCGCTCACTCCTTTTTGAGCCGCAAAGGCTGCGTATGTACTATTTTCATTAGCCCTTACCCTAGCAAGATGATAATGTTCCACCTCCTGTTGAACCTCTGGAATACCAGGAGGGCACGACGGATTTTCCACCGCTGGAACAGCTAAAATATCGCATCCGCCATTGGCCAGCAATCGAGGCACTTCCGTAATAAAAATTTCGTTGCCTAACAGTACACCGATTCTGCCATAAGGGCGATCAAGGACCAGTCCGGCACGGTCTCCTGCTTCCGCCCACTGTGCTTCCCTCTCAGTCAGATGACTCTTCCGATAGTAATGTCGAGAACCATCTTCGCACAAGCATGCTGCTGCATTCCATAGCTTCCCGTTTTCTTCTAATACAAAGCCCAGAATCACATCCACATGATTCTCCATGACTAGAGAAGATAGCTCTTTCCACACAGGATCATCCTCTCGAATGGCCATGCACTGTGCTTGCTGCAAGTCATCAGGCACACCTCCAAGCACCAGTTCAGGCAGAACCAGCAAGCGCTCTCCTTGCTTCCCAGCTTGACTGATAGCCTGCTTTACAGCCATAAACCCTTCTTCCCGATTCTCTGGCTTTATGCTGCATACCGCCGTAGAAAATTGCTTTCCCTCAAGCAATGGCTCCGTAGCATATGCTTGGTAATACTGACTCTGATACCATGGATAACGCTGTAACTGAAGTTCACGGTAGAGCTTCGGGCGGCGTAAAGGAATCTCGCTTCGATCCGGCTTCATCTCTAAATCAATCTCAGCCATAGCAATTCCATCTCCATAAGGATGACACGCCACTACTCTGCCCTCTGGATCAATAATCCCGCTTCCGCCGCAGAAATCGAATCCTTTTTCATTTCCGTGTCGATTAGAAGCAATCACATACATACCGTTTTCCTTAGCACGTGTCAGCCAGATAGATGAAGGGATAGATGGCTCGTTCCAGTTCATAGGCGAACACAAAACCTGTGCTCCCATAAGCCTGCTTAACCTAGGTCCTTCCGGATAACTTAGATCCATACAAATCTGTATGCCTATATTTCCAATAGGAGTATTAAACACCTTTACCGGTTCATCTCCCGTTTTAGCCCATGTACTATCAGGAACATAATGGTGCATTTTCCGATGTCGGCCAATCAGCCCCTCCGGTCCTATAAGAACCGCTGAATTGTACAACCTCTCTCCATCCGACTCAGGAAGTCCTGCAACCAAATAGCAATCTAACTCCTTTGCTAAATTCTCCAATAATCGTACCGTTTGCCCATTTGCTATGGGCTCTGCCATCTCGGCCGCCTGTTCCATGCTATCAAAATAGTATCCAGTCGCACACATTTCTGGCAGGACAATGAGCTTCGCCCCTTGAGCTGCTGCCTGACGCACCAAGTTCGTCAGAGCAGCCAAGTTTTTCTCTTTATCCATAAAATGGCAGTCATATTGGATTGCAGCACCTTTGTATTTCATGATTCTCACGCTCCTTTCTATCGTTCATTTGTTCGATGTTCCTATTATAGGAACAGCATTACTTAGATAGGAATTATGTTTTTATATTAGCATCTTGTCAGAGTCTTGTCAATATATTACATCATTTTCTAACAGATTAATTTTATGTCAATATTTTTAGCAACAAAAAAAAGAAACCCAGACAAAAGAGTATTTCTTCTGTCCGAATTTCTCATATTATCATTCTTCTTTGCATCTCAACAAATCAATCAGATATTCTACTGTAATAGTTTGAGCCCATTTGATTATTGATCTCAACAGCCAGTTGACGCCCCTGCTGAATATATTTCTCCACAGCGTCTGGTCGTTCCAAATCATATACTCCCCCTACACTCAGACCAGCCACTAGCTGGTTAGCTGAGTTATAGATAGGAAATCCGACGGCAAACAGTCCCTCTGTCAGCCTGTTATGAGTAATATCATATCCACGAGCTCGAGCAGCTTTCAAATCCTCCTTCAGCTGAGTCTTCTCCTCTTCTGCCAACTCTAAGCTATTGAGATAGTTGCTTTGAAATTGAGGCGAAGCAAATGCCAGTAATACTCGATTGCTTGCCCCACGAAACAACGGGTATACTCCCCCCACAAACACTGAACTCAAACGCCCAGTATTATCTGAAACCACACGATCCACACACAAACTCTGATTCCCACACGGAATAGTAAGATAAGTGCTGATCTTGGTGCGCTCATGGAAATTCCAAAGAAAATCGTGAGCAATTCGTTTAACATCCAGCCTATGCACCGCACAAAATCCCAATATCAGCACCTGCTCTCCCAAAGAGTACTGTTTCGTAAAAGGATCCTGTATTAAGAATCCCTCTTCGGTCAAAGTATGTACCAATCGATAGGCGATGGTTTTTCCCACCCCCAGCTCCCTGGCAATCGACGGCAGAGACAGTGTATTCTGCTGTCTGAACATTTCTAAAATAGTTAGGGCACGGCCAACCGTCTGCAGGTAGCTCGCATCCTCCTTTTTATTTGGATTCATCTCTCCTCCTTGCGTTTGTAATTTTGTAACCGTTCAGTACCTTCACAGTTACGTGATTTTTACTCTCCCGTTGCTTCCCGGTAAGCTTTACTGCCCCCCTCGCTCCAGATTAGAAGTCATACCGCACCACCTGGCAGTTTTTTACGCCAAAGGATGCAAATTCTTCATTGGTCATATCCGTAAAATACGACTGAATCATCCTTGAAATTCCATTGTGTGCCACCAGAATGTATGTCTTATGGTCAGACTCCTGTTTTATCTCATCCAGCAGATTATAGATACGCTGCGCAAGCTGCAGCATGGATTCTCCCCCTTCATATCGGCAGGCAAATGACTCTTTCGCCTTCTTAAACTCTTTCCCGTCTCTCGGCGTAGACTCCCATTTTCCAAAATTCTGCTCTATGAGTCTTGGTTCTTCCCTGCAGGGAATCCCGCTCATTTCAGAAATAATTTTTGCTGTATCTGCCGCACGGCTAAGGGGTGAATAGAGAATCTCATCTGCCTTGATTCCGCTTTCTACAATATTTTTCCCGGTTTCAGCCGCCTGCTGCCGTCCATGCTCCGTCAACGGACTGTCTGTTGCTCCGCAAATCTTATTTTCCACATTCCACACAGTCTGTCCATGTCTCACAAAATAAAAATGTCCCATGATGTCATCCCTTCTCATTAGCTTCGCAAGCTTTTTTATACCCAGGAAATTCCCTGCTGCCTATCATCGTCATACATCATTTCCGTCATTGATAATCCTGGGAAAGCAGCTGTCATAATTGTATTATAACTATACTCAGGTTAAGATACAACTCTATCCTTTACTGGGCACGTATGCGCAAACAGTTCCAGTGCTGTTCTCAAAATCCGTTTCTTTGTACCTTCTGCCATAATTATTTTCTTCATTAAAGTAACCATTCGATAACTACGCTATGATTACCGAATGGTTACTTATCAAGAACTAATGAATAATTCAAGTCGATCGTCTTCCATTTGACTTGCCTCCCTCGAAAACCCTTCGTTTTTCCTCGAACGGCAGCCCTAGATCAATGCCGGCTGCTTCCGACGCCCCCAACTTATCAGCAGATACTTTCAGAACCACACCATACCATTTATTATTGTCGTTGCGCCTCAGCACAGCTTTCCAGTCATTCCAGGGATATTCCAGCTCTGCGCCGTAATGGTCATCCATCTCATCGTAAATAATATGCTCGATAATTGCCGTGGTCTTTGTTGAATAGACCACAACTTAAAGGGTGCTTGCTTTCTTCATGAACTCCAGATAAAGGCTGAACAGCACGGCGCAGACGGGAACGCTGAACAGCATCCCTAAGATGCCAAATGCTTCGCCGCCAATCGTAACAGCCATCAGCACAAGCAGTCCAGGAAGTCCGACGGACTTGCCGACCACCTTGGGATAAATCAGATTGCCCTCCACCTGCTGCAAAACGACCAGAAAGAGAATGAACCACAGAGCCTTGCCAGGTTCTGCCAGCAGAATCAAAAACGCACCAAAGCCGCCGCCAATCCATGCGCCAAAAATCGGCATCAGCGCAGTGACGGCCACAAACGCGGAGACAGCACCGGCATACGGAATCCCAAGAATCAGCATTCCAAAGAAGCACAGAACACCGATGATAACCGCTTCGGTAAGCTGGCCGCTGACAAAATTTGTGAAGGTCTGATTGGTCAGCGCGGCAATACTAAGAAGCCGCTGCGCCGTCTTTTGCAGAAGGACTGTCTCAATGAGTTTTTTCAAATGTGCCGCGACGACCTCCTTCTTCGCAAGCAAATAAAGTGCAAAAACAAGCCCCAAGAGAACATCTACAAAAACCGACAGGACAGAGGTTGCCGCGCCCCATGTCACGGTGAGAATCCCGCTTTTCTCGTCACTGATCAAGGCGGTGACCTTCTCAATCAACAGGTCAGAGTCTATGACATATTCGGGCAGGACAATGTTATATTTTGCAGCAAACTGGACAACGTCAGCCCACCACCGCCCGATTTCCTCCACATAGATCGGAATGTTTTGGATAAACTCATCGCCGGATTCCCGCAAGCTGGGGAGCATCATAAATACCACAGCAAATAGAATTCCAAGGATAAGCACGGTGCTTGCTGTCAGGCACACGGGGCGGGTCAGCTTTGCAGGAGCTTTGCGGCACGCCTTGTTCCAGCAGCATTCCATTGGCCGAAGAACTACGTTGATCAAAAAAGCAATCGCGCCGCCGATCAGAAACGGAGTGAACAGTGCAAGCACCTTGCCGAGAAAACACAAAACAGCGTCAAGGTTTACCAGCGCCCATGCGAATACAATAAGCAGCAAAAAAGCACGGATGATATAGCGAATGATCGTCTCGTCCGGCCATTTGCCTCCCTGCGGTGCGGGTGTTTCATTTTTGTTAGAGGTTGGATTTTGCAATTTTTTCTCCATGTTTTTCCTTTCTGTCAGTATCGGAATCCCTTTTTTAAATCCGAAAGCACTTTTTCAGGGCTTTATACTCACTCCTTGTGAATCGCACGATAGCTTTATTGTGCGCAGGTCAAAGACACGTCACATTGGCAAGCTTGAAATAATCAATATATTTTTCATTCGTTTTTTCTCCATTTCATTTGATAACATTATGTTGCGACTCAAAAATAGCGGAGTAAAATCAATTTTGTAAACCTGCCAGCGCCAGGAATTTTTTATCTGACTGGATACTCTGTGTCAGAAACTGACCGTCCCGAAACAGTGCATAAGTCGTGACCGGTGCAGGTACATTCTGTGCTGATTCTTTGTCAGTGATGTGGATGGCATTGAACGGGATACCATGTTCCTTTGCCGCCTCCTGCACCTTTGGTACCCAATAATAGGTATATGGGCATTGATCGGTGTAATAAAGAACAAAACCTGCTTCTTCAATCACCGGATGTTTCGCACATTCCTTGAAATACGGCGGTTGTGCCCCCGATTCAATGGAAAGATACATAAGATTGATCCCGCAGTCGGATATGTCTGCCACACGGAAACCCTTATAAGTAAGGAATTTCGGGTCAGCGAGGAATTCCCGCTTTCGGCCCTCCGCGCACAAAATGCAAATACCTTTCTTTCCCTGCACCCTGGCATCACAGATACACGCCTCCAGCAGATCATTTGAGTATCCGTGTCCCTTCATGGAGCCGGATACCCATAGACAGTTAATGTAAAGATAACCATCTGCCGCAATCGGCACCCAGGCGTTTTCAGCCGGAATGTATTCAATAAAGCATTTACCGCGTTCCTCACTGCGATAGAAAACAAGTCCATCATCAAAGCGCTGCCGCAGCCATTCCTTTTTTACAACACTCTGCTTACCGGACATGGCGCAGCAGATATGTTCCTTGTCAATATTGTCTTTGGTGATCCGAATATAGTTCATCCGTTATTCCTCCTGCTTAAAACAGCTGTCCCGGCAGCTTCTGATCTGTAACCAGCCTCAACCTTGGCAATAAAGCGATCAATGTGTGTCGCCAATAAGGAAGAAACCGATTCTTTTTCCTCCGCACCGTCGTAGACACTGTATAGAAGATACATTGGCCCATAGAATTCCAACGCCAGCTGCATAGCCTCCTCATCAGAATCTGCCAATTTGCGGAAGATGGCCGCCATATACTCCAGAGGACCGCCCGCCAGATAGTCGTGGTGAAGCTGTGCAAGCTTGGAATCACGGTATTGCTCCAGCGTCAGCATTTTACGGAAATTGTAGGAAAACGGCTCCTTTGTCCAATGGTCAAACTGGGCAAGGCTGTATGTGCGAATTTTTTGAATTGGTGTATGCAGATATGCTTCCGCAAAGCCGTCTGGTTCCGTTTCCGGCATTTCATACGCCTCAGCGCGCTCATAGTCCATCTTGTTCATTCGCTCCACGATCTTATCTAAGATTTCCTGTTTGCTGGCATAGTGCTTATATAAAGCAGCTTTCGTAATTCCCAACTGCCCTGCAATATCATTCATAGATGTCCCCAGATAGCCGTTCTGCGCAAACAGTTCCAGTGCTGTTCTCAAAATCCGTTCCTTTGTACCCTCTGCCATAATTATCTCCTTTATCAAAGTAACCATTCGGTAACTACATTATAGTTACCGAATGGTTACTTGTCAAGAACGAATGAAAAAATTATGCCCTTTCGTTAAAATGTGCAAACTCCGGCGCAAATTCGCCAAGCGCATTTCTTCCTGCTGTCTGTACCATTTTTTCCATATTCTGTATACTTCCATAACACTGCTGTTTATAAAGAATTTACCCACTCACTGACTTTCTGTTTTGTTCCGCGGTTTAACAGACTGCCTTCTGTGATAACAGCCTCTGGTGCGGATGGCTGCAATTCTTTTACAGTATTACCGAATCCACTTCCACCGGATGTTGCAAAAAGAACGATCTTTTTACCGCTGAAATCATAGGCTTCCAAAAATGTATTGATAATTGTTGGAGCTACATACCACCAGATAGGGAATCCCAGAAGGATTTCATCATAAGAGCTCATATCTATCTCTTTCTTCATAATCTCCGGTCTGTATTTCTTATCACTCATTTCCACACTGCTCCGAGATTTTTTATCCATCCAGTCAAGATCAGCCTTTGTATATGGAACTTTTGGCTCAATCTCAAATAAATCAGCTTTTGCTTCCTCTGCAATCATCTCTGCTACTTTTTTTGTTGTTCCGCTTGCACTGAAAAATGCCACTAATTTTTTACTCATAATAAAAAGCCCCTTTCTTTGCAAATTTCTTGTATAAAAATAGATGTATAAGATTTGAATTTCTCTTATACATCTATTTTATACCCATTATTTTATTATGTCTAATGCTTATATTGAATTCTATCTACAAGTCCTTTTTTCATCATCTCATAAACCGTATCTGCTGTTGCGGTATGAAGTTCAATCTGAATCCGTGGGTATTTTTCTTTATACGTTTTACATATCCTTGCCAAGGTCTCTACTGCCGCAAATTCACCGCATAGCTCAAATTTTATGCTGTAATGCCATTACGATTTCTTACAATACAAATTCCGTCATTTCGGTCATATTCATCCAGCAGTTCCGGATAATGCGTAGTGAAAATAAGCGTTTTAGAACATAGTAAATAGCCTTTCCACTCCTGCGCCAGCGAACCAAACCTTTCATGCGTAAAATACGGATATGGTGAGAAACAGCGGACTCTGACCTATTCAGTTTGTCTGCAACTTCACTGACACATGCTTCTGAGGGACCAATTTAAAATAAAGCCTTCATGCGGGAAGGGTCCCCCCTTTTGTTTTTGTTTATTTCTGAACTTTAAAGATTTTTCACAAACAGTGCCCGGATAGCGTTGAGGACGGCTATAATCATCACGCCCACATCCGCAAACACGGCCAGCCACATATTGGCGAAGCCCAGAGCGACCAGCACGAGGCAGACCAGTTTTACGCCGATGGCCACCACGATGTTCTGATAGACGATGCCAAGGCACTTGCGTGAGATTTTGATTGCTTTGGAAATTTGCATTGGATCGTCATCCATCAGTACTACATCCGCAGCTTCAATGGCAGCGTCAGAACCCATAGCGCCCATAGCAATGCCGATGTCTGCCCGGCGAAGCACCGGGGCATCGTTGATGCCATCTCCCACAAAAGCCAGTTTTTCTTTCTCCGGCTTGTTCTGAATCAACTGCTCCACTTTCTCCACCTTGTCGGCAGGAAGCAGTTCACTGTAAACCTCATCCAGCCCCAGTGCGGAGGCTACACTATCAGCCACCTTCTTGGCGTCACCAGTAAGCATCACAGTCTTGCGAACCCCAGCCGACTTTAATGTCTGAATGGCTTCCTTGGAGTGAGGCTTCACGATATCGGAAATAACAATGTGCCCGGCATATTTCCCGTCAATCGCCATGTGAATAATGGTGCCTACGCTGTGGCACGGAATAGCCTGGACCCCCAGACGATTCATGAGCTTGTCGTTTCCAGCCGCGACCTGATGATCATCCACTGTGGCGATGACACCGTTGCCGCTGAGCTCCTGAATATTGGTTACACGGCTGCGGTCAATTTCCATGCCATAGGCTTTCTGTAAGCTCTTGCTGATGGGATGACTGGAAGCGCTCTCTGCCAGGGCCGCGTACTCCACCAGCTTGCGTTCGTCCATCTCGTTGTGGTGGATGGCGTTGACCTCGAACACGCCCTGGGTCAGAGTACCGGTCTTGTCAAAGACCACGATCTTAGCCTGTGACAGGGTCTCCAGATAGTTGGACCCCTTCACCAGAACGCCCGCCTTACTGGCTCCGCCAATTCCTGCAAAGAAGGACAAAGGAATGGAAATGACCAAAGCGCAGGGGCAACTGGCAACGAGGAAGGTCAGCGCACGATAGATCCAGGTCTCCCAGCCTGCATCCAGCCCCATGGCAAACATCCGTACCAGCGGCGGCAATACAGCCAGCGCCAGCGCGGCATAGCACACCGCAGGAGTGTAGATCTTGGCAAAGCGGGAAATGAAGTCCTCCGACTTGGACTTCCGGGAGGAGGCGTTCTCCACCAGATCCAGAATCTTGGAGACAGTGGACTCGCCAAATTCCTTGGTTGTCTGAATATGGAGCAAACCTGTCATGTTGATACAACCGGAGATGATCTCATCGCCAGTCTTGACCTCACGGGGCAAACTTTCACCAGTGAGAGCGGCAGTGTTCAAAGTGGATTCTCCCTGCACTACGGTACCGTCAATAGGAACTTTCTCACCGGGCTGTACCACAATAATGGTGCCGATACCCACTTCGTCCGGGTCTACCTGTTCCAGTTTTCCCTCCCGTTCGATATTGGCATAATCAGGACGGATGTCCATCAGATCACTGATGTTCCGGCGGCTCTTGCCCACAGCGTAGGACTGGAACCATTCGCCCACCTGGTAGAACAGCATCACCGCAATGGCCTCCAGATAGTCGCCGTTTTCATATACAGCCAGTGCCAGAGCCCCCAGCGTAGCCACCGCCATCAGAAAGTGCTCATCGAACACCTGACCGTTACGGATACCTTTTCCGGCTTTTTTCAGAATGTCGTAGCCAATAACCAGATAATCCACCAGGAACACAGCCAGACGTACCCAGCGGCCTGCCGAGCCAAACACTTCAAATGCGCCTGCGCCCAGGACCTGCAAAATTAACAGTAGAACCGTAGCAGTCAGAATCCGCCACAACATCACTTTTTGTTTTTTAGTCATACCGGCGGAGGGCCGCATGCCGATGATCTGAAGGATCACGGCCAGCAGAGCCACCACGATCAGCAGACCGTTGATGATATACTCCTGCATTTCGTTTTACCCCTTTCACAATTGCTTATTCGTTTATTTATCTAAGAGAAAAAATGCCCTGCAAGCTGCCGCTCGACAGGGCATTTCGTTTCGCTGGCTTACAGAAATATCTCGCAGTCGGGTTCCACCTTCTTGCAGGCTTTGCGAACCTCCTGCATAACAGCCTTGGGATCCTGATCTTCCTCGAACTCCACGTTCATCTTGAGGGTCATAAAGTTCACCGTAGCACTCTGTACGCCGCTGGTCTTGCGGGCGGCATCTTCCATCAGGTTGGCGCAGTTAGCGCAATCCACATCGATTTTGTAAGTCTTTTTCATTTTGAAAATCTCCTCTCTTAATTTGTTCCTGTTGTCAGAACAATTAAATCATCGTTTAATTGTATCTTCATCATACGCAGGAAAACCGTCCTCGTCAACGCTTTGAACCCATATCCTGCTATTCGGGAAAAGGGTTCTTCTGTTTGGGCAAAATGCAGCTTTTATCGGCACATTCCAGTACCCGGTAAAAAGCCGGGAGGCATTGACAATTTGAGTCAACTTCCCGGCGTTTTATTTTCTGCATTTTCTACTGCTGCAAAGGATTCAGAAAGCAAATTGATTCATGAGAGTTGATAGCTCCCACCGCCTGCAAATAGGCATAGATGATTATGGTCCCCACAAACTTCATGCCTCGCACGCCTCCCGGAGAGCAGGCAGCAGCTCATCCAGCCGCCCGTCCAGTCCGAAGGACTTCTCTTTGATATTGTCCGCAATGTAGATCTCCCCCAGATTGATGGTCACATAAGTGGCGTTTGGCTCGCCGGCCACCAGGCGCATCATCGGGGCCTTGATCAGCTGATTGCGCCAGCCAATGCCCAGCTCTAGAACCACCAGTTTCTTTCCGTGGTAGGTTTTCAGAAAGTTTTGGAACCGTGCCTGGGCAGCGGTATCCGGAATCATTCTCTGACCCGCGCACATGTGGATGTCCATGGGACCTCCGCACTTGGGACAACGCGGCACCAACTCTGTAGGCACATGGCCGCCCTGTTCGGCAGCCGATAATTTTTCGGCCACCTCTAAACTTGAATAGAGGGTGTCGTGGCAGGGGCGGGCACACTGCATCGTAAACCAGTTGCCCTCAATCTCATAGATTTTCGTCGGATCGAAACCACACCGTTCAAAGTGACCTTCTCCGTTTGATGTGACGACAAAGTAATCCTTCTCTCCCACAATGCCCTTCAAATCGTTCATCACCGGCGTAGGCTGGTATTGCCCGCAGTAATGATGGATGAGCCGGGCCCAGAAGGCCCATTTTTTCTCCTCGCTGGGCCATCCGACCATCATTCCCTGCAAAATACAATGTAAGCCGTATTTTTGTTTGAAATCTCCAAACAATTCATCAAAGGCTGCATTATCTGCAAACAAATGCAATCCTTCGGTGATGGACAGGCCGTTACTGCCCCGATCAGGATAGCGTCCGCTTCTCTGAATTTTTCCGCAATAGGGTTCCAATCAATCATATTCGTTCGCTCCTTTCTATTTTATGGTTGCTGCGATGGATCGCACCTGCCGGAGGGCAGCTAGAGTTTTCGTGCATCCCGTAGCACTTGAGCAATGTCGGCCACAATGGTCATGCCCTTGTCCTCCAACTGTTTGGGCAGGAAGTCATACTTGTTGTTGACAGCAATATACCGGGCATGGGGAAAGCTGAGGGTCAGGTTCCAGAAAGGCTCCTGAATAAACATGGGAGTCATTCGGCCAACGCCCAGTTCCAGAAACAGAATTTTGCTGTCTTTGTGTTCCAGCACATAGCGAGAAATTTTTTCGTACTGTTCTTCGTATTTCTTTCCTTGCAGAAAATTCCCATATCCTCGCACCCAGGGGAATGCCTCACCGCCGCAGTGGGGGCACCGGGGAATGAGATCCGTAGGAATCTTCGTGCCATCCCCCATAGCGGCTACCATATCAGCCACCGGCTTTACCGCATCCCAAGTGTCATCGGTACAACAGGCGGCACACTGGAGGAAGCGGTGATCCCCCTGGACCTCCGCCACCTTCTCCTCCGGGTAGAGTTTGACAAACTGGGTATCCTGGTTAGTGGTGAGGATGAAGAAGTCCTTGCCTTTCAGCAAAGCGTCCAGATCCAGATAGGGATGACGCACAGGTGCGGTCTGGGTGGTGTGAAGGAAGGTGGCGAGATACCCCCAATACTCTTCCCTTGTCTTCCAGGGGTGCATCATCCCTGCAAAAGCACCTTTGAAGTGGTATTTCTCGGCAAAAGGTCGGAAGTATTTGCGATAGGAGTCGTTGTCCTCGTAGTAAAAATCTCCGCCACCGGCAGCGGACAGGCCGGAGGCCCCGCCCACTACCACACAATCAGCTTCCTTTACCTCCTGTACCAAACGATGGATCTGTTCGCTATACGGCAGCGGCTTTTTGTCAGTCAGCTGATAAGGCGTACTGCCGGAAGCATAGATATGATAGTGTCTGGAATAATTCATCTGGGTCTGCATGACCAGATCATCATAGAAGTTCATTGTCACCATTCCTTTCAAGTGGGTGTTATTTTTATTCTTACTTCAAATTATTTTAGCATCCCCTTGCGTCACTGTCAATATGCTGTTATAATAAAAATAACATCAAGCAAAAAGGAGATCCGGCCATGAAATATCCAACCCGCCTTAGCGATGCTGTTCATATTCTAGCTTTTATCGCTCTGTACCCAGACTGCGATCTGACCAGTAACAAGCTGGCAGAGAGCATTCAGACAAATCCTGCCTATGTGCGCCAGCTCATGTCCGCCCTGCGGAAAGGTGGACTGCTGATCAGCGTGAAGGGACATCCCCGACCTGCTCTGGCTCGTGAGCCGGAGAAAATCACTCTACTGGATGTCTATCGAGCAGTAGAGGGCAACAAGCCCCTGCTCCATCAGGACATCCACACCAACCCCGCTTGTGGCGTGGGCGTGAACATTCAACTGGTGCTGCGGGATTTTTACTTGGACATTCAAAAAAAAGCGGAACAAAGAATGCAAGAAATTACACTGAAAGATGTACTGGAACAATATCACATGAAGTTAGAAGGGACGCTCTTGCAGCGTTTATGACGGATTGATTTTCAGAAACTCTTCCATTTGGGAGAAAAATTCTTCTGAACGGGAAATACAGAACCTCCTTGCGGAGCTATACTGAGAACCGGAGAGACCTATACCCCGTATTTTGTGAATGATTAAAGAGGATCGCTACTACGAGGACATTTCCATCCAGCTGTTGGAAAATCTGGTTACATAATAATAGACAATGGACCGGCCAAATCTGAATGGCAGGCCCTAAATTAAGGAGGAAACTAATATGAAACTTGGCATTATTCGTTGTATGCAGACAGAGGATTACTGCCCCGGAAGCCGGGATTTTCGGACAATCCGAGAGAGAAAAGGCGCTTTTATGGGAGAGGATGATATTCAGTTAGTGGGCTTCATCAACTGCGGCGGCTGCCCCGGAAAAAAAGCGGTGCTGCGGGCCCGTTCTCTGGTAGAACAGGGCGCTGACACCATTGCTTTTGCTTCTTGCATCAGCAAAGGGACTCCCATTGGTTACCCCTGTCCTTTTGCTAAGCGTATGCGAGAGCTGGTGCAGAAAGAGGTAGGCGATGGTGTCCGTATCTTGGATTACACCCATGACGCTGGCCCTGAACCAGAAACATCTCAAAAGTAAAGTTTCTTTTCTCTCCGGTCTATGATAAGATAGACTTCAAGGAGGAGTGCTAAATGATTCAGAACCACTTACCCCACGACCACGGACAAACTATCGAGCATGAACTGGAATATATGCCCAGCGTAGAAAACTTTCAAACCGTAGCTGATATTTTCAAGCAGCTGGGAGATGGCAGCCGTATTCGCATTTTTTGGTTGCTTTGCCACTGTGAGGAATGTGTTATCAATCTTTCAGCCATGGTAAATATGAGCAGTCCTGCAGTTTCTCACCATCTCAAGCAGTTGAAATCAGCGGGTCTGATCGTTAACCGCCGGGACGGAAAAGAGGTCTATTATAAAGCAGCTGATACCGAGCAGGCCCGAAATTTCCACCACATGATTGAGTGGCTTGTAAAAATCGCCTGTCCGTCGCAAGTAGAAAAACAAAAAGGAACGCCATGAAAAAAGAAGAATCCAAAGTTATCGCTCAAAAACTTCAAAAGATCCCAAACGGCACCCTCGCCTTGAAGCATTGCCGGGCTGGTGGAACGGGTACTACACTCTTTGGAGAACAGTTTCGAGCGGTTACCGCTGGAAAAGGGTGTATGGAGGCATATGAAACTTTTCCTGGAATAGAGGTATCCTTCAATGTTTTTCTTGCTTCAGAGGTCAAGTTTCGGCATGATGCTTCGGATTCTGTTTTAGAAATTTACTATTGTCGCAGTGGTCGCGTGGGTTGGAATATGCACGGCGGTACTGCCGTCTATTTAGGTACAGGTGATGTGACAGCACACAGTATGGCCTGCTGCGCGGATTCCGCCATGATGTTTCCCCTAGAATATTCAGAGGGAATTTCCATTTCCGTGGATCTGAAACAGCTCTCTTCCATTTGCCCGGAAGCTTTAAAGAATGCCGGTGTGGAAGCAGACCAGTTACAGAATCGATTTTGCTCCGGAAAGCCATCCGCAATCCCGTCTTGTTCCGATTTAGAGCATATTTTTGCCCCACTCTTTTCTGCTCCTGTGTCCGTTCGAATTTCCCTCTTGAAATTGAAGGTGCTGGAAATTTTGATTTATTTGAGCAACATGAAATCGGAGCATAAAGAATTGACTCAATACTTTTCCCAGCAAACCGAATTGATAAAAGAAATTCATCAACAGTTGACAGAGCACTTGGAGCAACGATTTACGATTGCAGAACTTTCCAAACAGTATTTGATAAATACCTCCACTCTAAAGGAGATATTCAAGGCAGTCTACGGTCAGCCTATCGCCACCTATATGAAGGAATTTCGAGTGCGTCAGGCTATGAAATTATTACGGGAAACAAATGACACTATCGCGGATATTGCTTCCCAAGTAGGCTACCAAACCCAGGGAAAGTTTTCAAGCGCTTTTCAGTCTATCGTCAAAATGTCACCCAGAGAATACAGAAAAATCCAGGGTATAGCTCCATTGGATTCCTTTAGCAAAACACTGTAATGAAAAATCCCGAATTGTCATTCCCAGTATAACATGCCTTCTCCCCGCAGAAAAGCATGGCGAAAAACAAAAATGTCCCCGGAGAGCTTGTGCGTATGTTTTTTCAGCGTTTCCGATCTGAATTTCTCAGAAC
Organism: Clostridium sp. AF35-15; assembly: GCF_003477745.1. NCBI lineage: Bacteria > Bacillati > Bacillota > Clostridia > Eubacteriales > Clostridiaceae > Clostridium > Clostridium sp. AF35-15. The sequence goes on from NZ_QUDY01000001.1 coordinate 182,808, forward strand.
AGAATATCCTCCGGCTTGAACTTATCTTTTTCGGTAATGGGGCGGATCACCTTGCAGGGCACCCCTGCTGCGATGACACCGGCGGGAATGTCATGGGTGACGACGCTTCCCGCCCCGATAACCGAGCCTGCCCCGATGGTAACGCCGCCGCAGACGGTGGAATTTGCACCGATCCAGACGTTTTCCTCCAGCGTAATAGGTGCTGAAGTTCCAATGCCGTGGCTGCGCTGCTCCGGGTCGATGGCATGACCGGAGCAGGCAAGGCATACGCCGGGGGCAATAAAGACACCTGCTCCGATGTTTACCGGAGAGGTATCCAGAATGACACAGTTATAGTTGATGACCGCCAAGCCGTGGGTATGGATGTTGAAGCCATAGTCACAGTGGAAATCCGGTTGAATGCCGGTCATGGGAGAGCAGGTGCCCAGCAAGGTCTGCAGGATGCTGCGCCGCTTTTCCTGTTCGTTGGGAGCGGTGCGGTTGTACTCCCAGCACAGTTGCTTTGCACGGTTCTGTTCCTCCGTGGGGGTGTTTTCATAGCCGCTTACGTAGGCGGCAAGGCGTTTCATAATATCCAGAGCGTTCATCGTGTTTGTCCTTTCCATACAATGTTTCCTCAAGGATTATACCACATTCTCTGTCGGTGTGTAATAGGCTGTTTTCCCCTCCCTCATTTGTTTGTCCGCTTGATCTTCTCCATCACTTTGCCCTTAGCCAGCTCATCCACCAGCATGGGATATATTTTTGCAAATGGCATGGCATATACTTTTTCAGTTTCCATTTTCGTCCCTCCCTCAGGTGCGTCTATGTGCAGCGTATACCACTCTTCCGGATAATAAAGAATGTGTGCCGCCGCCCACAGCGCCAAACATCAGCCGGGGAATTTCCAGTCTGACAAACCGTAATGTACATTACTCAAAATTTTACAGATTGATAACCTTCGGTTCTTCTGTGAATGAATAAATAGTTGCGATGCCACTTTCAAAAACGAATACCGTCATCAAATTGTCATCAACCGTATACATAGACTGGAGAGCATTTTTATTTGCTTCCATCATGGCTACACGAGCTTCACGGCGAGTATCTTCTTTTACTGCACCTTTCACACGAATCCAAGTACCTTTGTTCATTCCACACATTTCAACTTTTCCATTTACTTTCATCTGATTGTAAACATCTTTTTTATTATTCGTTACAATATAAAGTTTTCCTTCAAATTCACATACAGCACCAAATGGGCGTACATGTGGCTGGTCTCCTTCTACCGTGGCAAGATAAAAAGTTCCGCATTCCTGCAAATATTTTACTACGTCATTCATTTCAAAATCCTCCTGAAAACAAATTGTATTTTTATTTTTTATGCGTATAATTATATATCATAGGAGAAAACAAACAAGTACGATATTTTACGATACTGGTATCAGAAAGGAACGTATATATGGAAAAGAAAAATCTATTTGGGCTTTGCCCGTATGTGACTTCGCAAAAAGTTTTAACAGGTAAATGGTCTATGTATATTATGTATTTGTTAACAGATGGCCCCATCCGGTTTAATGAATTACAAAGAAAAATGCCAGAAGAAATGACACATACAACGCTATCAAGACAGCTGAAAAAGTTGGAAGAAGAAGGCTTGATTGAACGCATAGAATATCAGCAGATTCCACCAAAAGTAGAATACAAATTAAGTGATATTGGAGAAAAATTCAGGAAAGTACTGAAGGAGTTGGAAATATGGGGAAACGAGTATATTCAATATTTAAACGATAAAGAATGATGAAATATTCTCCTACGAATATGGGTAGCATATAAGCTATTCAGTTTTCAAGGAACATCCGTTTTCGCGTTGGCCTCGTAGGCGCGCTTTGGTTGTCCTTGCAGGACTACCTACGGTTCATTTTGACTTTTTTAGTGTCCTATGCAGTCGGATTGGGGCAAAAAAATACCCCGTTGGTTTCCCAACGAGGCATCGAAGACGATTCTATTCTGTTTTCTGTAAACTGGTAACCGTTTATCTCCTGGTGACCATTTGAGTCACGGCCAATGTATTAAAAAAGCAAAGCTCATCTCAGCAAATCAGACAAGCTGTATTCTCCTTTGGGGATATTTGCTGTTCTGCGATACTCTTTTATAGCTTTCACCAGGAGCTGTGGGTTACTGAAATACTGCTTCACAAAATCATACGACTTCACATCATGCATCCGAAGATTTGTTTTACAAAATTCGCTTGTTTTTTTCCAGAACGCTTAAACTGATCATATGCTTTACTCAATCGAAATTCCTCTCTGCGAGAATCCAAAATCCGTATCACAGAAATCTGCTCATCAAATCCTTTCCGTAAGTATCGCTCCTCGAATCGTTTAGCACTTCTGCAACGGATAACACATTCTTCCAACATTTCTTCTCTTTTGAAAATCAGAAGATCATTATCAACCAGTATGTCGATAATAGCTTCTTCGGCAGATCCTTCACATATACACGCCTTATATTTTGCTAATTCCATTCTGCTGCCTCCTTAATTGATTGAAGCAGCCAGGCTTTTCTTCAAGCGCATATACGCTTCATATGCTGGCGTTGTTCCCTCAAGGAAACCGCTCTGGTAGGCATCACTCTTTTTAATATCATTACGTTTCAATATATGGCTCAAATTTTCTGCTGTAATGCCATTACGGTTTCTTACAATACAAATTCCGTCATTTCGGTCATATTCATCCAGCAGTTCCGGATAATGCGTAGTGAAAATAAGCGTTCCGCCATTTTTGTTCAGTCGGCTGTCCATAAAGAAGCGTAACCGCCATGTTGAATTCCAAAAGAAAAGATGCCATAAAAACAAGCAATCCAACAATCAAACTGTACTTTTTTTATTTGTTTAGGAGCACTACTTCTCTTTTCCATTGTACGCAAGGAAAACGTTATCAGTACAATGTAAAAACGTTCTATAACTTTTTGGGCAAAATTTATTCAATTTTTTTACTTCCGTGATATAATGCTTAATTATAAAAACATCAGTCAGAGACCCAACTCCCACTGAGACAAATTTGCTATTACTCACCACCTGAAGAGGTGGGAGTCTTCTCGACTGAGATAAAACGAGGTGAATCAGGTGAAAAAAAAGACACTTGTGCCTCTTCTCGTTTTTTTAATGGGCATATGCCTTGTTAGTTTAGTCGTATACAACACAGATACTCATGAAAAAGAGCAGAGCCGCACAACAGCACAATTAAATGCAACAACCTATGGAGAACGTATAGAGAATGAGATTATAAATGGAATAGAGATTACAGATGTTCTGAAACAGCTTTTGATCAGCGGAACTGGAGAAATCAATCAATTTGACACAATTGCAAAAAATATTATGTCGGATTCTGTTGAAAGCGTACAGCTTGCTCCGGCTGGTATTGTAACGGATATTTATCCGGCCGATGGAAATGAGGCAGGTAAGATTGATCTGATTCATGATAAAGAACGTGGTGAAATTTCCATATATGCAAGAGATCATCATACAATCGTTACACAGGGACCTTTTGAATTGAAACAGGGTGGATATGGAATTGCTGTCCGCAATCCTATTTATCTGAAAGATGAAAACGGGCAGGAATATTTTTGGGGATTTACCATTGTTATCCTTCGTGTTCCGGATATTTTTTCAGATGCGACAAGTGCGCTTTCGAAATTTGGATATGAATATAGTCTTTCCAAAACGGATAATCCATGGAGTGATAATTATAAAATTATTTATCAGTCAGATCGTCAATTAACGAATCCGGTTTCCTATGACTTTACGATAGGAACGGAGAACTGGAAGTTTGAAGTAATGCCTGAAAATGGCTGGGGAAACAATACATTAATAGCAGTAATCAGTGTTTTCTTTATTGCGATTACCATGCTTTTGGTAACTCTTACCCGGATGTGGCTGGTATCAAAAGAAAATAAAAACAAATTTCAAATACTGGCACACACAGATTCTCTTACAGGTATTTACAATCGCTATGGATTCGATGAACTGGCAGAAAAGATGATTAATAAAAATCCGAAAGCGAAATTTGTGGCTGTACTCCTTGATATTGATGATTTTAAATTTATTAATGATATCTATGGACATGTTTACGGAGACAAAGCATTAAGGAGTCTGGCAGACAGTATGAAAGCTTTTTTCCCGTCTGATGCGTTACTAGGAAGAAATGGTGGAGATGAGTTCTGTATTCTTTTAAAAAATTATTCCTACGAGGATGTAAAAGAGAAGCTACAGCAATTCACTATGGCTCCAAAGACATTTTCATATAAGGGAAAAGAATATCCATTTTATATTTCTCTTGGATATTCGGAATATCCGACATTTGCGTCTAACCGTTCACAGCTTATGCGCTGTGCAGATGCAGCCCTTTACGAAATAAAACTTCATGGAAAAAATGGCTGCATGGCTTATAGGGAAGGACTTGAATTAAGGGTTCGTAAACAACTGGGATTTGCATTTAGGGATATCTCCGAGCACCTTCCAGGAGCATTTATCATATACAGAGCAGACAAAGAAGATGATGAACTCTTTTATGCAAATCAGGAGTTTCTTCATATGGCCGGATATAAAGATATGGATGAACTATTCAGACTTACAAAGAAAAGTTTCAGCAACCTGATACGGGAAGATGAGAAGAAGAAGATAGAAGCAAGCATTTGGAAACAGATTGATAATGGCAATGGAAATGACTATATCCACTTTCATTTACAAAGAGCGGATGGATCGTATCTGTCTGTGCTTGACCATGGGAGAATTGTTGAGAGCCAGCAATATGGCAAAGTATTTTATGTATTGTTCATGGACTGGGAGGATATGAAAAGTCATTACAGTGAAAAATTTTCCGGATAATCGAAGGAAATATTGTAAAAAATATCGTTGTAAATAGAAAAATCCTGCTCATATTCATATATTGAACAGGATTTTTTTTAAATCGCAAGTGGAGCTTCTATTTTATTTGCCAAGGTATGATCTGTTTTCGCCAGTGAATTAAGCAATGCCCGCATCTTTGGATCCAGATTCTTTTTCTCATAAAATGCTTCTTCAAAACCCATGATAACTTAGAGGATGACACCCATCAAGGTATCCACCAAGTTAGCCACCAAGATTCTACGCCGTCAGCAGTTATACTGCGCCTAATAAAATTGTGTTAATAGGGTTATTTAAATACAGCAGGTCAGCATGAGCAAAAAGTGGGATTCCAAGCCCGCGCTGGACGAGCATGGTTGCCGTGGAGCGTGAGGACTTTGACCGACTTTCCACTCTGGCAAAGAAGTACGTTACAGCAGAGAAAAAGGAATCCAAACTGCAAAAGGCGGCGGATGCGGCAAACAAGCTAATTGCAAATCTCAAGGCTGAGATTGACAGTTTGAAACAGGAAATTTCTGATTATAAGTCTGTCCACAGCAAGCTCCGTGCGGCGGAATTGGAGCGTGAAAATACGGAGAGGGACGCCGCAGGGCGGCAAGCGAAGCAGCGAAAAACGAATAAAAGTGTTTTAGGGCTTCGTTGATTGTTGCGTTGGCAACCCCACCGCAATGGTAGTGCCCTTCTCCGAACTTTTCTCCACCCAAACGGAGCCGCCGTGGAGGTCGGCGATCTCCCATACCAGTGAGAGCCCCAGTCCTGCGCCACCGTATTCCCGGCTGCGAGACTTGTCCACCCGGAAGAAGGGCTGGAAAATACTGCGCTGATACACCTCCGGGATGCCGCAGCTGGTGTCGGAGACGCGGAGCAGGAGCTTTTCCAACTCCTGAGTGACAGAAACCCGTACCGAGCCGCCCGGCCGGTTGTACTTGACAGCATTCTCCGTCAGGTTGAAGATCAGCCGGTAAATCAGTGCATCGCTGCCGGTCATAATGCCGTCGCCCTCCGCCGTCAGCGTGACGCCGAGCTTATCTGAGAGCGGCGCAAGATCTGTGAAGATCTCCTCGATCATGGGAGCGAGCTGGATCCGCTCGTTCCGCGCCACCTGCTGCAGATTGCTCATCTCCAGCAGTGTCCTGGTCATCTGTATCAGCCGTTCCGTCTGCTCACGCAAAAGCGTGAGGAACTCCGCCGTCTCCGGTCGCACATCAGGATGCTCCGCGGAAAACAGCTCCAACTGCGCCTGCATTAGTGCCAGTGGCGTGCGCAGCTCGTGGGCGGCGTTGCCGGTGAACTGCCGCTGAGCGGAAAAGGCGTTGTTCAGCCGCTCCAGCATCTGGTTGAACGAGCGGCTCAGCTGCCGGAACTCCGAAATAGCGTCTTCATCGATCCTCATATCGGCAAGATTGTTCAGCTGCACCTGCTCCACCTGCGAGGTAAAGCTGCGCAGGGGCTTGAGAGCGCGTCCGCTGACGAAATAGGCGAGGATGCCACTGAGCAGCGTTATCGCCGCCGTGATGTACCAGTTGGTGGTGCGGAAGCGCCCCTGCACCCCATCGACAATGATCGTCAGATCCTCGTCAGGGGCTATGAGCTGTGGGTCAAAGCTCGCCGCTCCGCCATCATTCAGGATCACCGTGCCGCCGCCTTGTAAGTTGTCCGCAATGGTGTCCATATAATACACACCGGAGGAGCACAGCAGCAGATTCATGGCCACGCAGGTGACACCGATGAGCAGGACGGACATCAACGTGATGCGCCACTGCAGGGAAAGCCGCTTCATTCCTCCTCACCTCCCATCAGATAGCCCTCGCCGATGCGGTTGCGGATGGGGTCATAGCCCAGCACGGTGCGGAGCTTTTTGCGCAGGGCGGAGATGTGGACGCGAATGGAATTGCTGAAGCTGTCCACGCTATTGTCCCAAACGTGATCCATCAGCTCCTCCTGACTTACTGGCCTTCCTTGATGCACCATCAGGTATTCCAGGATTCCTGTTTCCTTCCGGGTGAGCGTCAGCGCCTGCCCGTTGACGGTGGCGGTACGGGAACGGGTGTCAAAGGTCAGGTCTCCGCAGCTTAGCAGCACATCCTGCTGGGTAAACTGCCGCAATGTCAGGCTGCGGATGCGGGCCTCCAGCTCCGCCAAGTGGAAGGGCTTCGCCAGATAGTCGTTCGCCCCGGCGTCCAGCCCCTGCACCTTGTCCTCCACTTCGCTGCGGGCGGAGAGGATCAGCACCCGCGTCTCCCGGTCGGTCTGCCGCAGGGTGCGCAGCACCGTCATGCCGTCCTTTTTCGGCAGATTCAGATCAAGAAGCACCAGATCGTATCGTTCCACGCCCAGAAGCGCCAGCGCTTTTTCCCCGTCATAGCAGTAGTCCACGCTGTAGGCCAGCCGCCGCAGGCTGCGGACGATGGTCTCGCACAGGGCGCGTTCATCTTCAATTACTAAAAGGTGCATGAGAGCCCTCCTTTTTATTTCTTCGTTTTTGTGTTGCTTTCATTATAGCAAAAACAGATAAGGTTTGTGTTAAGTTTTCGTTCTTAACAGAGACTTTAACTCTCCCGCGCTATGATGGGGACAGAAAATCGGAAAGGGTGATGAAAAATGAGCTGCGAGAAAAAGGCAGCGGCGCAGATCGCGCTGCTGATGGCCGGAGCCGCCATGCTGTGCTTCGGTGTCTGGCGGGGCGAGGCGGCGACAGTGCTGAGCAAAGCAATCAAATTATGTCTGGAGTGTGTGGGCATTGGGTAAAAAGTTTTCAGGCGTTTCACAGACCATGTCCCGCTTCCGGGGCTGGATTCAGGCGGGGGCGACGCTGCTGACCAACCTGCATCTGCCGAACTTTCTCAAGGGCGGACTGTATCAGGGGGCGGGGAAGACCGTCTGCGTGCCGGGGCTGAACTGCTACTCCTGTCCGTCGGCGTCCGGGGCCTGCCCCATTGGGGCGTTTCAGGCGGTGGTGGGGTCTTCCAAGTTCAGCTTCTCCTACTATATCATAGGCTTCCTCATTCTGCTGGGCGTGCTGCTGGGGCGCTTTATCTGCGGCTTTCTATGCCCCTTCGGCTGGTTTCAGGAGCTGCTGCACAAAATCCCCACTAAGAAGCTTTCCACAAAGAGGCTGAAACTGCTGACATACCTGAAATACGCTGTCCTGCTGGTGATGGTTTTCCTGCTACCGGCATTCCTTGTGAACGATGTTGGCATGGGAGACCCGTTCTTCTGCAAATACCTCTGCCCCCAAGGCGTGCTGGAGGGAGCCATCCCGCTGTCCCTTGCCAATTCCGGCATCCGGGCGGCGCTGGGCAAGCTGTTTACATGGAAATTCAGCATCCTGCTGTCGGTGATTGCGCTGAGCGTACTGTTCTACCGACCGTTCTGCAAGTGGCTCTGCCCGCTGGGCGCGTTCTACGCGCTGTTCAACCGGGTGTCCCTCTTCCAGATGAAGGTGGATAAGAATAAGTGCGTTTCCTGCGGGAAATGCGCCAGAGCCTGCAAGATGGATGTGGATGTGACGAAAACGCCCAACCATACCGAGTGCATCCGCTGCGGAATGTGCATCCGCGCCTGTCCGACGAAAGCCGTGTGCTTCCGCTACGGCTTCGGAGACGGTAAAGATAAGGCAAAAGCAGCGGAAACACTACAGACAAACAACACTAACAGGGAGGAATAAAACGAATGAAGATGAATAGGACGAATACTGCCGGCAGAATTCTGGCTCTGCTGCTTACTGCACTGATGGTGCTCTCTCTGGCAGCCTGCGCCACAAAGGGCGGAGACAAAATGGACGGAATGAGTAGCGAACCGAAGAATGCCGAGGAAGCGGTTGCCATGCACAAGGAGCTGATGGCGCAGGAAAATGCCATTCTCTCGGAGAACACAGCGCTTTGGGAAAAAGTTTTCATAGCGGCCGACAAGGGCATGACCATGCAGGAGAACGGCAAAAACTATGGTGAGTTCTTGTTGGACACCATCGAAGGTTCCAAAGATCAGTTTACGGAGGATGAGCTGAAGCTGCTCAAGGAGGCGGCAGAGAAAATCCGCGAGATTGAAAACAAGCTGACCATGATAGAGAAAAAGTACCCCGAGGCGGCACAGCAATCTACGGATGGCGCTATGAGCGTGCCCGCGGGCAGCGACATGACCACGCCGCCTGATGACGGCAGTATGCAGAAATTCCCCGTCTTTGAGGGCAAGGACCTGGATGGCAACACGGTGAAGAGCGACGAGCTGTTCTCCGCCAACGCCGTCACCGTGGTGAATTTCTGGTTCACCACCTGCAATCCCTGCGTAGGCGAGCTTTCCGAGCTGGATGCGCTGAACAAGGAACTGGCGGAGAAGGGCGGCTCCCTCATCGGCGTCAACACCTTCACGCTGGACGGCGACGAAACGGCAATTTCCGAGGCGAAGGATGTGCTTGCCAAGAAGGGCGCCACCTATCAGAATGTGTATTTTGACTCCGACGGTGAGGCGGGAAAGTTTACCACCAACATCTTTGCCTATCCCACCACCTATGTGGTCGACCGCAGCGGCAATATCGTGGGTGAACCCATCGTAGGCGCCATCACGGAAAAGAAGCAGGCGGAGACTCTGCAAAAGCTCATCGACCAGGCTCTTGCCGCCGATATGGGCTGACAAACGAATTTATCTTCTCCGAAAGGAGGGATACACCATGTATCGGAGAGTATTGCCGCTTCTGCTCACCGCGGTACTGCTGCTGAGCGGCTTTCACAAAGCCCATTGAAGAGCCTGCCGTGGTGGAACTGGAGGACCTGAGCCACGGCATGCGCCGTACAGAGGTCAGAAGCCGTGCCGGAGATTCTCACCTTGGTCATGTGTTCACTGGCGAGCCGGAGTCCCCAATGGCGTGCGCTACTGCATCAACAGTGCGGTCCTGCGCTTTGTGCCTTACGCAAAGATGAAAGCAGAGGGTTACGGATATCTTCTGTATCTGTTCGAGGAATGAGTTCGCAAAATACTGTTATGTTTCTTAATATTTTTGCTATCAACGTGTTCTCCTGCGGCCTTACGATCTGTCAAATCCATCCATGCTTTGCCTTAAATGGAATCAAATATGCCGCATCCAAGACAGTCACTCCATGCTTAAACTCTACGTCCTCATAGGTAACCTTGACTCCAAGAACTTTATCGAGATATTCCATGTCATCACCTGCATTCTTAACTCTTTTTCCGTATTATAACTCTTTTTGAGTTAAGAGCAGTCAAAGATCAACATTATAAAAAATCATTTTCAAAGAAAAAAGCCCGGTGCAGCATGAGCATTACACCCACACTGCACCGGACATTCCATCATCGACTGCTTTGTCTATTTTCTTCTTCCTGCCGCACTTCCTGCTCATGCAGCTGCTCTTTTTCTGCTCGTCCTCTTTCAGGTTTTCCTGCATAATCTTCTGCGCCACAAGCCAATCCTGCATTTCCGATTTGGTCTTGCGGTACTCTGCATGTGTTCGTCCGTCAACAGCAAAATTGGACTTCATGGATTAAACAAATGTGTGTCTCCCTCTTTTTTATCGCAACATCATTCTATCCCTGTTGTATTTGAAAATGTATATGTACTCTTCTGATATATCCCCTTGTTTCTAAAATAATTTTCAAATGCATTTCAAAATTTTATTCTAAAATTTCTATAATTGCATGTTCAACTTGATGTTCTTTTATTTTGTCAATGATTATATGCATATTTTCTATTTCTAATTCTATTTTTGTATCCCCATCCTTTGGTACCATACCAAATTTTTGAAATACAAATCCAGTAAATGTGTCACAATCTTCTGCTGTAAATGTAACACCTATAGCGTCTTCAATATCACTTAATCGTATATTTCCTTTCACTTCCCACTTGTTATCGCTTATTCTTATAATAACAGTTTCTTCTTCCGACGATATTGGTTCAATATCGTTTAAATCGCCAACAATTTCTTCTAATAAATCAAAAAGAGTTACTATTCCAACCACTCCACCATGCTCATCTAATACAATCGCCATAGATTGCTTCGATTGTTTCATATTTTTAAAAAGCACATCTGCTTTTGTAGTTTCCATAACAAAGTATGGTGCAGAAATTGCAGAATCTATAACCATATCCTTACTTTTTTCTTTTAATCTAAAATAGTCTTTTGCATTTAAAATACCAATAACATGATCTATCGAATCTCCACAGACGGGATAAAGGGTATGTCGTGTATTGTGGATCGTTTCATCCCACTCCTTCACATCATCAGACATCCATAATATTGTCACATCTGTTCGATGTGTAGCAATCGTACCAGCCATAATATCATTAAATTCAAAAACATTTTGAATAAACTCTTTTTCTTGATGATCTATTGTTCCTTTTTCACTTCCCGCATCAACAAGCATACGTATTTCTTCTTCACCTACTTGATCTTCCGCTTCATTTGGATCAATACCACAAATCCTCAAGACAATATTGGTTGATATTGAAAGAAATGAAACGATTGGCTTAAATAGGATAGAGATTCCCGTAACCAATCCTGAAATCCCCATTGCCAGTTCTTCAGATTTTTTCATTGCGATTCTCTTTGGAACTAATTCGCCAAAAACCAACGTGAAATATGATAAAATCAATGTAATCAATATAACAGCTATGGTATCTAAAGTAGAACGTGGAATATTCACACCCATCCCAACAACCCAATCAACTAAAGGTTCTGAGAAATTATCTGCTGCAAAAGCACTTCCTAAAAATCCCGACAATGTGATTGCAACCTGAATTGTCGCAAGAAATCGTGCCGGCTCTTGCGTTAATCGTACTAATCTCTTTGCCCGACCATTACCTTGTTCTGCCATTCGTTCTAGCTTTGTTTCATTCATTGATAAAACAGCGATCTCTGCACTCGCAAAAATCGCGTTTAATATAATTAAAATAATCTGCACTACTAAAAGAATAAAAATTGATGTACTCATAAATAAAACCTTTCTACAATAAAATTATCTAAATATCACACTTACTTAAAAGCAACAAAAGACATGGTCTATGTTCCGAATACATAGTCCATGCCTTGCGATATATAAATAAAAATTCTATTGAATTGGTTCGCTTCAGAATCATTATCACTTTCGTCCATGTTAAATATTCCTCCTCTCAAATAGTATTGTAGTACAGTATAACAAAAAGACCTAACATAATCAATTCGAAAAAAGCAAAAGTGTGTTAAATTTATGTAAAACATAAAATCCGATTATTTTTAATTTCTTTGGGAAATTCAATTTTCTTTATCATCACTTAACATCATTTTAAAGTAAAAAGCAAGCCATTTTCAGACTTGCTTTCCACCATATCATCTTCCTTATTGATGGACTCCTGACCAATGCCGGAAAACTCATGACCGATCAGCTCACGGTTTATAACTCCCGTATGTTCTGTATCCGGTGGAATGGCTTGGAAAAAGGCTCTATCTTTGATGATGCGCTGGACGATAAAGAATACGAGGGAAATTTGATTTATTTACTGAACAGCGGCAGTGAATTTATTCGCAATAATTCCAAAGTCCGTTTTGTCAAAAAGGCACAGTATCGTGTAGACAAGACGGATTATGCTGAACGAGCTGTGACAGAGGCTCTTGTTAATGCGCTTATCCATCGTGATTATATTGTGCTTGGCAGCGAAATCCATATTGATATGTTTGATGATCGGGTGGAAATCACATCTCCGGGCGGTATGTTTGGCGGCGGCTCAATTCAGGAATACGATATTTACAGTATCCGTTCCATGCGACGAAACCCTGTGATTGCTGACCTGTTCCACCGCATGAAGTATATGGAACGCCGTGGAAGTGGCATACGCAAAATCGTCAGTGAAACCGAAAAGCTGCCTGGATACACAGAGGCATATAAGCCCGAATTTTTCTCAACAGCGACAGATTTCAGAGTCATCTTGAAAAATGTAAACTACAACATGTGCGGTGCTTCCGTACATGATGCCGCACATGATGGCGCACATGATACATCTGTGATCAGCAAGCAAAACTTGCTATTGGAATTTTGTGCAGATCCTAAAAGTCGAGATGAAATGCAAGCATATATTGATGTTTCCAGCCGTTCTCACTTCAGCAAATATTACCTCAAGCCTTTATTATCTTCTGGTAAACTTGAAATGATGTTTCCAGACAAACCCAAAAGCAAAAACCAGAAATACACTACCGTTCATTCCAAATAACCCAGAAGCAGGGCATTGGGTCTCATCTCCCATTGTCCTGCTTCTTTTCATTCCAGATTATATTCACATCATTTACCCATACATCCAATCCTGGATCGCAAATTTCAAATCCTGCGCCTTACCCAACAGCCAGATCGCCGCCAGCGGCAATCCCATCGGGCTAATCAAAAAAGCTATAACCAGCAAAATCGCACCATTCTGCGAGGAATAGGTAATAAGCACAGCCACGCCAACTGGATGTCCGCAGGCATCAGGTCTACACCCTCTGGGTGGTGCAGGATACCCTCGCCGGGACGAAGCGGCTCATCCATCAGGATACGCCCCATAGCGTCCGACAGCGTAAAGGGCAGCTTGTCCGGCTGGGGATGGCCCAGGCTGATTGTCAGGCTCCCTTGCGGGTCCCCGTCGATCAGCAGGACTTTCTTTCCGGCCTGCGCCAGCCCGATTCCCAAGTTGGCACAGGTCGTTGTCTTGCCAACGCCGCCTTTCTGGTTGGCAATGGCAATGATTTGCGTGTTCATTGACTTCACCTCATTTCTAATTGTTGCTATTGCTTCTGGAAATAGAAAAAGCCGCCACTTCAAAATCATAAAGTGACGGCCCTTTCTAATGCAGGAATCTTTTTCCCTGAAATGAAAAAAGCACCCAGTTATTTGTTACTGAGTGCCTGCATTAGAATCGTATTTAATTGTTCAGATTTGGTCAGATTATGCCAAACTCTCCGGCGAAAAATTTGGTGTCTGAGAGTGCCAAAATTGCCCTCAAAAATACCCCCGAAATTGCTCTCTGGTTGTCCTACTTTTTAACCACTAAGGACGTTTTTTGACCCCATTTTTGGCGGTTGTCCTATATTTAACCACTAAAAATTGGGTGAAAACGGCTCTCGTTTTGCCAAATTTGGTCAAACTATATCAGCCCATTTAGGTATAAGAAAACCCCGGAAAACCTTGATTTTCCGGGGTTTTTGAACCATTTTGATATAGTCTGAGCAGTCGATTATCGCTTGCTGAACTGCGGAGCGCGACGAGCTGCTTTGAGACCGTATTCACCTGACCTTGATCCCAAAAGTCCAGTATTCATGCGTTTTTTCGGGCTTCCCTCTCTCAGTAAACCCATAGGTAAACCCACGAAATCGCGAGATTTTTGGTGCCGTTTAACGCAGCCCGAATGCAGCATTCACAACGCTGCTTAATTTCTCAGGTTTATTATACTTGCCTTTCGCATAGATGTCCATAGTCGTTTTGCTGTTCTCATGGTCTGCCAAATACTGCACCGTCTTTGGATCAACACCTTTGTAAATCAGATTGGTGATGTAGGTGTGCCGCAGCATGTGCGGAGTCACCTTGAAGTCCATCGTATACACCAGCTTGGGATTGTTCGGCTGATGCTCACCAAGCCTTGGCTTTATTCTATGCTTGATGGACTGCCCATTTACATAGGTGTAATAACAGCGTTCTGCGGTGGAACGGACTGTTATGTACTTCCAGACCCTCACAAACTGTGCTTCCGTCAAAACAGTTCCCTTTGAATTGGAGATCACATATTCCGATTCTGATTTTTCCCTTGCTTCCTTGAGACAGGCTACCAGGCATTTGGGAATCGGAACATCTCGCTTCGCTGCCGGAGTCTTCAAAAGTGTGTTGACCACCGGCTCACCGCCTTCCACATGCCATGCACGCCTTACAGAAATGTACGGCGTTTTTTCATCCAGGAATACGCAGTCCCATTTCAATCCAAGAATCTCTTCTCTACGCAATCCCGCGTACAAGCCGATCATTACGAAAACATACGGTGGTAGCTCACGAATGCTATCCAGCAAAATGGCAGTCTGTTCATCCGTCAAAGCTTCGCGCCGTTTCGCAGGCTTTCCTCCTCTTGCGCAAATCGTTTTGGATGGATTCTCTTTGATCACCTTGCTCTCTTCTGCCGAATTAAAAATGTTCTTAATCAGCATATTAAGCTGACCATACATTCCGGAAGAACCTTTTGATAGCGGAACCATCAGCAGCCGCAGGTCATCTGTGGTCACCTCATCCATATACATCTGTCCAATTGGACCCACGATGTACCGATTCACCATCCGCTCGTATCCCTCCAACGTATTGGTTCTTACCGTTCCAGACCGCATCAGCAGCCATTTTTCGCAGTACTCTTCCACGGTCGGATTCTCTCTGTGGAAAACCACTTCTGCAATTTTCTTCTGGGCATCTTCCACCCGGTCATACAATTCTTCGCGTGTCAGCCCATAGATTGCCACTCTCTTTCCGTCTGCATCTGTAATTCGGGTACGATAATACTGTACCCCTTTCATCATCACTGTTCCGTATTCCGGAAGTTCAGCAGGACGCTTTTTTCCTTTAGCCATGTGTTCTCCTCCTCGTCTATCTTCATATATTGCGTGTTGTCACTTTTATTATCATGGCGTACACCACTTCCTTCAAGGATGTCGAATGTATGTAAAAAGGGCAGGGATTTTTGACCATCCCTGCCCTAAGTTTTTTCTGATTTACTCTTAATCCCACGATGCAAAAGCATCTTCCAGCACTCCTGCGAGCTGCTCTGGGCGATTGTATTTCACCTTGGCGTAAATATCCATGGTGATCTTGCTGCTTTCATGACCGGCAAGATACTGAACTGTCTTCGGATCAACCGAAGCATGAATCAGATTCGTAATATAGGTGTGCCGCAGCTGATGCGGAGTCACCTCAAAGTCCAGACTGTAAACCACATTTCCATTGTGTGCCGCCTTTTGCCCCAGAACCGGCTTCACCGTATGCTTTACCCTCTTGCCATCTTCATAGCGATAATAGCAGCGTTCCTTGGTGGTACGGGTTACGATATACTGCCATAATCTCTTGAATTGCGTATAGGACAACGGGTCTCCATCCCGGTTTGCAACCACATAATCCGATGTCGATGTATTCTTCGCCTCTTTCAGACATTCCAGAAGATTGTCCGGCAGAGGGACATTCCGATGCGCTGCCTTTGTTTTCAGCTCTGTCAGAATCACCGGACGATTATGCTCCGTATGCCAGGCTCTCCGAACGGTAAGGTACGGAGCCTCGCAATCAAGATACACCGAATCCCATTGAAGTCCGAGGATTTCTTCTCTCCGCAATCCTGCGTACAGCCCCAGCATTACAAACACATACGGCGGCAAGCCGTAAATGGCATCCAGCAGCTTATCCACCTGCTCATCCGTAAGCGGGAGGCGTTCCTTCTGGGGAATTCCTCCCACATTCTTCTTCAGATAGATGGTCGGATTCTCATCAATGATCTTGCTCTCCATTGCTGCCGTAAAAATACACTTATATATAACGCTCACCGATTTGTACACGGATGCCGACTTTTTTGATGCCGCCAGCAGTGCCAGGCGAATGTCATCTGCTGTTACATCTCCCATATGCATATCGCCCAATGGCTTAATGGTGTAGTTCTTCACTTTCGATGTATAGTCAATCAGCGTTGTCATCCTGATCTGTGCCGACTACATCAGCAACCATTTCTCGCAATACTCCTCCACTGTAGGTGTACTGCGGCGATACGTCTTGTTCTCAATCTGCTGGATCGCTTCCTGTTCCTTCTGGTACAGTTCCTCTCTCGTTCTTGCATATAAGGAAACCCGCCGCCCCTGCTGATCTGTTACACGGGTTCGATAATACTGCGTTCCCTTCATACTCACCGTACCATAATCGGGAATCATCATTCTTCTTGCCGCCATATCATTACCTCCAATTCTGTTGTTGCTTTCATTATTGCGGATTCATCGTCCATACTCAACGACGTCGATTTTCACCGCCGAAAGCTTCGAGGTTTGCGATATGTCGCAGCACGTTCCATCGGTTTTGCACGGTGTGTACATTTTGCAATGTACTCCTGAAGCCCCACTTCCGTGAAATAAACGCAGCCGTTTTCCACATACTGAACATAGGAGATCAAACCGTCTGTTCTTGCAGCATCCAGTGTTTTTACGCTGATTCCCAGTATACTGGCTGCTTCCTTCCTTGTAATCAGTTTATCCATCGCCTTCTTCGCCTTCCTTTCGGCATTTGCCCTGTCTTTTTTTCTCTGCCTGTTCCGGAATGTAATAACCAAGCTGAATCCTTACAGCTTCGTCGATCCCACGCATCTGCCCCTTACTTACCCGCCCAAGATAGCGAATCACGCATATCTTGTCGCAGGTGTCGAGCTGTTCTGCCAATACCATAGACGGTTTTGCCAGTTCCTTTGCTTTACGGAGAAAGAAATGCGTTGGCTGCTTTCGCTTCTTCTCAATTTTCGATGTCAGCGGAGCAATCGTGATTGTCGGCGCATAATAATTACCGGCATCATTCTGAAGAACCACAACAGGACGAACACCGCCCTGCTTTGATCCAACCGGAACACCGAGATTGGCGAGATATAAATCACCTCGCCGATAAACCCAGTTTTCTTTCATTTTCTGTTGTCTCCAATCTCCATACACTGATATGGATAAAGCCTGCCAGGTATCATGCTGATACAGCACCCAGCAGTGCTTTCTGAAAATATGGTTTCTCTGTACTTTTTCTTATCACCCCAGAGATGTAGGATTTCTCACAGGCGGCAGTGTGCTTCACTGCTCCATTGGAATTTAACCATCCCGCCTTCCTTATGGCCGGACCGCGAATTACGGAAGTATCATTGTCCCTGTCTGGCTTTAGCACCGCCGCCGGTTGCAATCCGGCATTTGCTTCTGCGAAACCGCTATCGCCCCGATGGGCTTCATGGCGTGCAGTCGATGGCTCGACCAAACAGGAATGTACCTGAAGAATGAGTATTCAGTTTTCAAGGGACATCCGGACTTTCGTCCTTACAAAGTAAGTTTAACAAGAATCCTCCGGTTTCGCGTTGGCCTCGTAGGCGCACTTTGGTTGTCCTTGCAGGACTACATATGGTTTGTTTTGATTTTTTCAGTGTCCTATGCAGTCGGATTGGGGCAAAAAAAATACCTCGTTGGTTTCCCAACGAGGCATCGAAGACGATTCTATCTCATACGACTTCACATCATGCATCCGAAGATTTGTTTTACAAAATTCGCTTGTTTTTTTCCAGAACGCTTAAACTGATCATATGCTCCTTCTGCATGAATAATCAGCATTTCAATTTCTGGAGCAGTAATGACATTTACCACGTCAATTTTCTGCTCATATGCTTTACTCAATCGAAATTCCTCTCTGCGAGAATCCAAAATCCGTATCACAGAAATCTGCTCATCGAATCCTTTCCGTAAGTACTATGCATAAAAGCACAGCCGCAGAGTACATCTGTGGCTGTGTTTCGTGTTCAGTTGCTCACTGTTGCGTGGACTGGATATGGAGAGACAACATATCTCCCGATCTTACATGGGTGATCTTATCTGCCATCACTCTGGCAGTTTTCCTTGCAGATATGTCGGCATCCCCACTGCGGTCGTATCCGGCCTGACCTTAAACATGGCTTTTTCAATCTACCTTCCTTATCGGTTTTCCGCGATATATTTCTCCGCCATGTGGACTGCCACCGCGCCGTCCGCCACGGCGGTGACCACCTGACGGAGGGGCTTCGTCCGCACGTCGCCCACGGCGTAAACGCCGGGAATACTGGTTTCCGTGGTCTCTCCGGCCACGATATAGCCGCCGCCGTCCAGCGCCAGTTGACCCACCGCCAGCGCCGTGGCGGGCTGTCGGCCCACGCTGACAAATACGCCGTCGCAGTCCACCACGCTTTCCTCACCGGTGACGGTGTCCCGCAGGCGTACGCCGGTCAGCCTGTCCCCGGAAAGCAGCGCGGAAACGGTGCTGTTCCAGCGGAATTCCACATTTTCGGTCTGTTCCAGTGGCTCGTGATAGATCTTGGTGGCCCGCAGGGTGTCTCTGCGGTGGACGAGGATCACCTTTTTCGCCACGCGGCTGAGAAGGAGGGCATCTGCCGCGGCGGAATTGCCGCCGCCCACCACGACCACCGTTTTGTCCTTGTAAAACATCCCATCGCAGGCGGCGCAGTAGGCCACGCCCCGGCCCAACAGCTCCGTCTCTCCGGCAACGCCCAGCGTTCTGGGGTCTGCGCCGGTGGCCAGCACCACGGTTTTTCCCCGGAAGATCCCCTCGCTGGTCTCCACGAGCTTGGGAACCGCCGTCAGATCCATGCGGAGAACTTCCGCGTATTCGCTGCGTGCCCCAAAACGCTCCGCCTGCTTTTGCATCTTCTCCGCCAGAGAGAAGCCGTCGATCCCGTTCTCAAAGCCGGGGTAGTTGTCGATCTGCTCGGTCAGGGCCATCTGCCCGCCAGCAGACAGCTTTTCCAGCACGACGGTGTCCAGCCCCGCCCGGGCCGCGTACAGGGCGGCGGTGTAGCCGCCCGGGCCGCCGCCCACCACGAGCATATCATAAACATGATTGTTGTTCATATCTGAATCCTCCGTTATTTCGCCAAGGCTTCCTGAATGAAGCGGTCGATCTCTGCCTTTGAGCCGGGCGCGGTGATGGAATCCACGGCCTTTCCGTTCCGGTACAGCACCAGAGTTGGGATGACCTCGATCCCCTCGGCCCCCGCCAGCCGCGGCTCCTCGTCAATATTGATCTTGCTGACAACGAGGCTGTCCGCGTATTCCTCTCCAATCTTCTCATACGCAGGGCCGATCCTCCGGCAATAGCCGCACCAGGGCGCCCAGAAATCCACCAAAACGGGCTTTTCGCCCCGGGTCGCCTGCTCAAACTGCTCCTGATTCATATTCATAGCTGCCATATCTGTCAGCTCCTTTCTTTTGTTTGGGTATTCTCAAGACTCCGTTCTCGCCCCGCACCACATCGTGACCTCAACCTGAGATGACGGTACTCTGCCCTTGGGACATAAAGCAGATGAGTAAGACCATCATCTGTACGAGAATAGCTGCGGTTTGTTGCAGCTTATTCCGCGCAGAGCTCCGCCACAAGAGCGTCCATCTGCGCTTCGCTGGTTTGGTTCAGTGCGCCGCGCAGCGATACCTCCGTTTCACACAGTCGGAGTTCCTTCATCTTTTCCAACTCGGCGCGCATCAGCCGCGCGGCAGCAGGGGCCCATGAGCCGTTTTCCATGAGGCCGATCCGGCGGTTTCGGAATCCCTTTGTCTGTAAATGATCCAAAAAGGCCTTCATGGGCGGGAACAGTCCTCCGTCATAAGTGGAGCAGGCCAACACCAGTTTCCCGCAGTAGAACGCACTGGCAACAGCGTAGGAAAGATCTGTCACAGTGAGATCACATATGCTGACCTGCACGCCTTTTTTCTCTAATTTACCCTTGAGGGTCTTCGCCGCATGGGCAGTATTTCCATGGATGGATGCGTGGGCAATCAGTATGCTCTCCGATTCTTCTGGTTCCCATTGTGACCAGAGATCATAGAGCCGCAGACACTCCTCCAGCCCTTCTGTAAGCACGGGACCATGGAGCGGGCAGATCGTTTGGATCTCCAGCGAGGAGGTCTTTTTCAGCAGAGCCTGCACCTGTGCGCCATATTTCCCGATAATATTGTAATAATACCGTCGGGCCTGCGGCACCCAGGGGGCACGGGCAGTCCGTTCCAGTGAGCCAAAGCGTCCGAAGGCATCCGCCGAGAACAGGATTTTTTCCGTTTCCTCATACGCCGTCATCACCTCCGGCCAGTGTACCATCGGTGCCAGCAGGAAGCGCAGCCGGTGTGAGCCCAGAGAGATCGTGCTGCCCTCGCCAACCTCCAGCATACGGTCTTCCGACAATGCACCCGTGCCAAAGAACTGCTTGATCAGGGTAAATGTTTTCGCGTTTCCCACGATCTTCATCTCCGGGTACTCTTGCGCTATCCGCATGAGGCTGCCGGAATGATCCGGCTCCATGTGTGTGACCACAAGATAATCGGGGTTGCGCCCCCCCAACACCTGCGCTACATTGGAAAGCCATTCCTCCGCCGCCCGTGCGTCCACGCTGTCCATCACGGCGATTTTCTCGTCCAGAATGACATAGGAGTTGTAGCTCACTCCCATAGGCTGGACGGGGTACTGGTTTTCAAAGAGTGCCAATGTGTTATCATCCACCCCTACATAGCGGATGGCATCTGTTACCGTTCGGATATCCATATAAAAAATACCTCCTATTCTGATGTCTTTGGTTTTCTTATAAATCGTCTATCAGTGCGGTGCTCTTGGCGTAGGCGGTACTGCGTGCCTCAAAGAAATCGGTCTTGACCATATTGGCGTCAGCGTACTGGCTGACCCATTCCATGCTCTCCGGTTCGCTCTCAAAGCCCGGATACAATGCCGGATAGCCAAGGCTCGTCCAGCGAAGATTCCCGAGATAGCGGATGTAATCGCTGATCATCTGCCGGTTCAACCCCGGGATGTCGTCGCCGATCACATAATGCCCCCATGCGATCTCCTGCTCCACGCCCTCACGCATCATCTCGCGCAGCGCTTGTACACTCTCGGCGGTGAACAACTCCGGCTGCTCCTTTTGCAGCTCCGTGATGATATTGCGGAACAGCCACAAGTGCGTATTCTCATCGCGGTTGATGTAGCGAATCTCCTGCGCCGAGCCGGGCATCTTCCCGTTTCGGGAGAGATTGTAGAAGAACATAAAGCCGCTGTAAAAATAGATGCCCTCCAAAATATAGTTCGCCATCATCACGCGCAGCAGCGTGGGAGCATCCTTCCGCTCCTGAAACTCGTTGTAACAGTCCCCAATGAAGGTGTTGCGGCGCAGCAGGTGCTCGTCCGTTTTCCATTGGTAGAGGATGTCATTGCGCTCAACAGGAGAGCAGATGGTGTCGAGCATATAGCTGTAGCTCTGTGAGTGGACACACTCCTGAAACGCCTGAATGGACAGGCAGAGATTGACCTCGTTGGCGGTAATGTAGGCGCCGATATTAGGCAGGTTTGCTGTCTGAATGGAATCCAAAAAGACAAGAAAACTTAAAATTTTATCGTAGGCGCTGCGCTCGGCTGACAACAGGCGGGGATAGTCCTTCACATCCTGCGAGAGATTGATCTCCTCAGGGATCCAAAAGTTGTTCATGGCCTGCCGGTACCAGTCGCTGACCCAAGCGTACTTCATATTGTTGAAGTCGTTGAGGTTGGTGGTATTGCCGCCGATCATGCGCCGCAGGCGCACATCAAGGTTGCCCTCCGGGTTAAAGAGGGGCTTTTTCTTCAGTTCCGTCATGATATCCTCCTTATGACGAGCAGCTTTCGCAGTCCTCGACCTCAAGGGCCTTGCTGCGGACATAGTAAATGGTCTTGACACCGACCCTCCACGCCTCTAAATACAGTCTGAGCACCTGACGCATGGAATAGTCATTGGTGATATAGAGATTCATGCTCTGCGCCTGGTCAATATGTCTCTGGCGAAGGCCCGCGGCGCGCACCGACCAGCTTTGGTCGATCAGATGCGCCGCCTTATAGTACCACCATGTATCCATAGAAAGCTCCGGGGCAACGCGGGGCAGCATGCTGCCCTTTTTCTCCTCTAAGAAGAATTTCTTCATAATTGGATCGATGCCCGCCGACGTGCCGGAGAGGATGGATGTGCTGGAAGTGGGTGCGACAGCCAGCAGATAGGCGTTGCGCATTCCCTGCACCGCCACCGTTTCCGCAAGCGCCCGCCACTTTTCTGAGGTATAACCTCGCTTTTCAAAATACGCGCCTGTCTGCCAGTCGCTGCCCTCAAAGAGCGCATAGCGGCCCTTTTCCCGTGCCAGTGCTGTGTCCGCCTTGACGGCGGCGTAGTTGATATGCTCGAATACCGCATCGGTGAAGGCAAGGTGCTCATCGCTCTCCCATCGGATGCCGCGCTTTGCCAGCATGTGGTGGTAGCCGCTGACGCCCAGGCCGATGCTGCGGTACTTCTGATTGGTAAGCCGCGCGTATTCCAACGGGTAGAAGTTGAGGTCGATCACATTATCCAGTGCGCGGATGGCCGTTTCCACCGTGCGTTCCATATAGGCCTCGTCCTCCACCGCCAGATTACCGAGAGACAGACTCGCCAGGTTGCAGACCACAAACTCACCGGGGAGTGTGGCCGTCACCACCACTGTGTCGCCGTTCTCCGTGTGCACCTCAGTGCTGATATGCTCGATGGGCGCCATGTTCTGTGCGATCTCCGTGCAGAGATTGGAGCAATAGATCATTCCCGTGTGGCCGTTTGGGTTCATACGATTTACGCTGTCGCGGTTGAAGGCGAAGGGCGTGCCGGTCTCCACTGCCGAGCGAAGCACCAGCCGCACGATGTCCTTGACGGTGACGCTGCGCTTTTCGATGCGCGGGTCATTGACGCAGTCCAGATACCGCTTCTCCCATTCCGTACCCCAGTAATCCTCCAGTGCGTAGCCCTTGACCGTGAGGATCTCATGCGGACACATGAGATGCCACGGCGCGTCTATGTTCTCCTCCGCCAGTCGCCAGAAGAGATCCGGATAGCACACGGCGGGAAACACATCATGCGCCTTCATGCGGTCATCGCCGTTGTTGGTGCGCAGTTGAAGGAATTCAGGCAGATCCCGGTGCCATGCGTCTAAGTAAACCGCCGCAGCGCCCTGCCGCATCCCCAACTGATCCACCGCCACGGCGGTGTCGTTGACCAACCGGATCCAGCGGATAACACCGCCCGCCGCCCCTTGAAAGCCGCGGATGGTGCTGCCTGCAGCGCGCACCTTACCGAAGTACATCCCCATTCCACCGCCAAATTTAGAGACCTTTGCGAAGTTGTCCAGCGAGCGGTAGATGCCGTCCAGACTGTCCGGCACAGTGTCCACAAAGCAGCTTGAAAGCTGATGGTAGGGCTTTCGTGCGTTGGACATGGTAGGTGTCGCCATCGTGACCTCCATACGGCTGAGCATATCGTAAAAGCGTTTTACCCACCCCATGCGGTCAGAGCTTTCGTTCATAGCAAGATGCAGCGCGATACCCAAAAACATCTCCTGCGGTGTTTCCAGCGGCACGCGGCTGCGTGACTGGATCACATAGCGTTTGAGCAGCAGGTCAAGGCCGGAGTAGGTGAACAACTCGTCCCGTTCCGGGCAGAGAAAGTCCTCCGCCATAGCGATCTCCTCGTGGGTATAGTGGGCAAGAATATAGTCACCGTAGAGTCCCTTATCCGTCAGATAGCGAAGCCTGCCATAGAGGTCGCCGACGCCGCGCCCCTCCCATTCCTGTGCGTTGCGACAGCGAAAGGAGTGGTTCAGAAGCCGCGCCGCGATGAACTCCCACTTGGGTGCCTCTGCCGTAGTCAGCTCTACCGCTGCCTTGGTCAGTGCCTCAGCCCTCTCATCCTCCGTCATGCCCGGGCGACAGAAGCTCTCAAACTTCATTTGAAGCGCCGCGAGGGAGTAGATTTCCTCGGTAAAATCCATCTGGATACGGCGCAGCACCTCGTCAAGCGAGTTATCCCCCACCGTCTGCGCGATGGTATGCCGGACGCGGCGCAGCGCAGACCGCTTTTCGCGATAGAGGATGTACGCCTTGGCCACCTCATAGTGTCCGCGCTCCATGAGCGTCCGCTCCACCTCGTCCTGCACACGTTCCACGGTGAGCGGTACTGTGACGGAGAGATTGTTGAGAACGGCGGCGAGGATCTCCTCCAGTTCTCCGCCCCCAATCTCCCTTCCCTGTCCATCAAACGCTTTTTTCATAGCGTTGAAAATTTTCTCCTGTTGAAAAGGAACAGACTTCCCGTTTCGTTTTCTGATCTCCATTTCGATCCTCTCATCTTCTCCGGTCACTTCTCATGTCCTTTTGGGCAAAGAGCGGGCAAGCGCAGTATCACGCTTGCCCGCTCTATTTTTGAAAGCCGGTTTTTCTGCAGCCGACACGGCGGGGCTGTTTGTTGTCTGTTGTCTTGGTTTTGGCTTTCCTGCCAGTTACTTCATAGATTCCAGAATGGCGTCCGCCAGTGCTTCCAGCTCAGTGCGCTTGTCCGTGCCCATAGACGAGGCGAGGCTGAGCCGCTCGTTGAGCACCGTCATGTTCTTAAGCTCATCGTTGACGAATTTCTGCATGAGGTCACCGGACTTCACCGCCCATGAGCCGTTTTCAATGATGGCAAAGGTGCGGTTTTGCAGATTCAGTGCCTTCATATCCATGAGGAAGTCATGCATGGCGGGGTAGATGCCGAGATTGTAGGTCACAGAGGCCAGGACAATGTGACTGTACTTAAACGCCTCGGAGATCAGCTGGGAGACATGAGTGGAGGACACATCGTACATCGCCACCTTGCTCATGCCCTTATCGCAGAGCGACGTCGCCAGCGCCTGCGCCGCGTTCTCCGTGTTGCCGTACATGGAGGCGTAGACGATGAGCACGCCCTGGGTCTCAGGGGCATAGCGGCTCCATGTGTCGTACTTTTCGATGAACCAGCCCAGATCCTTGCGCCACACGGGGCCGTGGAGCGGGCAGATGTACTTGATCTGATCCAAAACGCCGCCGGCCTTTTTCAGCAGGAGCTGGATGTGGGGGCCGTACTTGCCCACGATGTTGGTGAGATAGCGGCGGGCGTCGTCCAGCCAGTCCCGCTCGAAGTCCACCTCGTCGGCGAACAGCTTGCCGTCCAGCGCGCCGAAGGTGCCGAAGGCGTCGGCGGAAAAGAGGACGCCGTCGGTGACGTCGAGGGTCACCATGGCCTCCGGCCAGTGAACCATAGGCGCGCCCACAAAGGTGACGGTGTGCTTGCCAAAGGAGAAGGTGTCGCCCTCCTTCACCTCGATGCACTCATGTCCGTCCACATGGAAGCCGAACTGCCGCATGAGCATGAATGCCTTCTCGTTGGAGATCAGCTTCACCTTAGGATGGCGCAGCAGGATCTCCTCGATGCAGGCGGCGTGATCCGGCTCCAGATGGTTGACCAGCAGGTAGTCCAGCTCGCGGCCATCCAGCACATACGCCAGATTTTCCAAAAGCTGGCGGCAGGCAGACCAGTCCACCGTGTCAAAGAGCACCGTCTTTTCATCCAGCAGGCAGTAAGCGTTGTAGCTTACGCCCCGGGGAATGGGAAAGCAGTTTTCAAACAGGGCCAGGCGATGGTCGTTGGCGCCCACCCAGTAGAGGTCGTTTGTTACTTTACGCACGCAATACATCTTATCTTACCTCCTTCACGGCTCAAGCCTTTACAAATTGATCCTTCGTCTCCGCGCACTCCGGGCACACCCACTCGGCGGGAAGCTGCTCAAAGAGCGTACCCGGCGCGATCTCGCCGTCCTCGTCGCCCAACTCCGGCACATACTCGTAGCCGCAGCCGCTGCAGACGTAACGGTCGCCGATGGGGGCGGGCTTCGGCGGTGTGGGCCGCTTCATCTTTACCATAGGCGGCGCGGGCAGCTTTTCGCCGCTATCCAGCGCAGCAGTGAGCAGGGGCAGGATCTCCTCCACATCGCCCACGATGCCGTAGTCGCAGTTCTTGAAGATAGGCGCGTTACCGTTCTTATTGATGGCCACGATGGTGGAGGCGTCCTTGATGCCCTTAAGGTGCTGGGATGCGCCGGAGATGCCACAGGCGATGTACAGATTGCCGGTGAACTTCTGACCGGACATACCCACATAGCGGTTCAGCGGCAGATATTTGAGAGTCTCCGCCACAGGGCGGGAAGAACCGATGGCCGCGCCGGCAGCCTTGGCCAGCGACTCTACCAGTTTCATGTTCTTTTTCTCCCCGATGCCCTTGCCCGCGGAGACCACCCGCTCCGCCTGCGGGATGGGCGTATCCATAGGGATGCCCACGGAGAAGTCGTGACCATCCTTCTTCAGCGCCGCTACAAGGTCGGCCACCTGCTGGGCAGCATCCCCTTCCCGGAAGATGGTCTTTTTGCGAATGCCGGTGATGGGCGCGGGTTTCTTGGCCGCCGAACGGCTCTCGCCGCCGGAGCTCTTGCCCAGCCTGCCCACCAGATGAGAGGCGATGACCACCCGCTGGATCTCGTTAGTGCCCTCGTAGATGGTGGTGATCTTGGCGTCGCGGTAGGCCCGTTCCACCTCCATGCCCTTGAGGAAGCCACTGCCGCCGTGGATCTGCAAGGCATCGTTGGTGACCTCCAGCGCGATGTCCGAGGCGTACATCTTCGCCATGGCGGACTCCATGCCGTAAGGCGCGTGCTGCTCCTTCAGCTCCGCCGCGGAGTAGATGAGGAACCGGGCGCAGCGCAGCTTGGTGGCCATATCCGCCAACTTGAAGGCGATGCTCTGCTGGGCCGCGATGGGCTTGCCGAACTGGACGCGCTCCTTGGAATAGCTCAACGCGTGCTCAAACGCGCCTTGGGCGATGCCCAGCGCCTGCGCGGCGATGCCGATGCGTCCGCCGTCCAGCGTGGACATGGCAATCTTGAAGCCCTCGCCCTCCTTGCCCAATAGGTTTTCCTTGGGAACCTTCACGTCGTTGAAGATCAGCTCCGCCGTGGAGGAGGAGCGAATGCCCATCTTGTCATAGTGGTCGCCGAACTCAAAGCCCTTCCAGCCCTTCTCCACGATGAAAGCGGAGATGCCCCGGGTGCCGATGTCCGGCGTGGTGACGGCGAAAACCACATAGGTGTCCGCCTTAGGGGCGTTGGTAATGAAGATCTTGCCGCCGTTGAGGAGGTAGTAGTCCCCCTTATCCAGCGCCGTGGTCTCCGTGCCGCCGGCGTCGGATCCGGCGTTGGACTCCGTGAGGCCGAAGGCGCCGATCTTCTCGCCCTTGGCCAGCGGAACCAGATATTTCTTCTTCTGCTCCTCGGTGCCATAGGCGAAAATGGGCCATGAGCCTAGGGAGACGTGGGCGGAGAGGATTACGCCCGCGCCGCCGTCCACACGGGCCAGCTCCTCCACCGCGATGGCGTAGCTCAGGGCATCAAGACCGGCACCGCCGTACTCCTTGGGGTAGGGAATGCCCATCCAGCCCAGCTTACCCAGCTTCTTGACAGCCTCCTCGGGAAACTCATTGTTCTGATCCATTAAAAATGCGAGGGGCTTGATCTCCTCCTCCGCAAAACTCCGGATCTTCGCGCGCAGCTCTTCGTGCGCCGCCGTGGTTTGAAACAGCATATGGGTACCTCCTCTTAAAATTTTACAGCTTGCTTGTATCTTGGGGATCGGATCCGCCGGTCAGCAGCCTGCGCAGGCTCACGGCACGGAACGCCTCGTCCTGCTTTTGCTGCAAGGCCGCCAGCTGACAGTGGATGGCGCACCGCCCATGCTTGTCCTGCCAGCGGCATTCATATCCCGGCTCCATGCAGGCGCACAGGATGCCCCGCTCCCCCACGACCCCCATGAGATCGTAGAGGGAGGTCGCGTCCAGATCGCAGGACAGCGCGCAGCCGCCGAGGGCGCCGCGGCTCACCCGCACCAAATTGCCGGCGGAGAGCTTGCGCAGAATCTGGTAGGCAAACTGATTGGGGATCAATTCCGTTTCCGACATCTCGGCCACCGAATGCTTCTCCCCGTCCAGCAGCACCCGCAAAATGCGCAGTGCGTAGTCCGTCTCTTTGGTGATGATCATGCTCCACATCCTCTTTTCGCTTGCTTGTTAATGCCATTATATCAATCTTGATAAATTTTATCAAGATAATTTCCAAAAAAATATATCGTTTTAACACAGACCGATCCAGCCCGGGTCAGCTTCGCTTTCCATTCAGCGAAAAGCCATGTTCCTTACAATATAGAAGCCGAAAAAGCTGTGCCGTGGCAGTCCGCCGAAAGCAGAAAAGACTATGCCTGAAAACCAGAAAGCGGAGAAATTGGTTGGGGGTCGCAGGGGTCGCCCACCCAAGGCGGATAAGGCGGTCCCTGGCAAGTCCAAGGCAAGCACCAAAGTGCGTGCTTTTCATTTTATATTCGACACATTATGTTATGATATGCAGTAAATGTTCCATCTTACCGTCCCATTCTCTGCTGGAATCGGCGCACTCTTTCAGTTCAGTTTCGACTTCAGCATTTATCGGCAAGTTTTTCTTATAGCGGATGGTATGCTCAAGGCTTGCCCAGAAGTCCATAGCGATTGTACGGAGTTGTATCTCCACCGGCACATGGATCACTTTTTCCGCAAAGAATACCGGCAGCCGGAGCGTCAGGTGCAGACTGCGATAGCCATTTGGCTTAGGGTGTGAAATATAATCTTTCTCTGTGATGATTTCAATGTCAGACTGTTTTTTTAAGCACTTTGCCAAAAAGAACACATCCTCCTCGAAAGAGCAGATCACCCGCACACCGGCAATATCCATGATATTTGTCTGCATGGTCGGAAAATCCAGAGGAAGTCCGCGTTTCTGCATCTTATTCATAATGCTGGACGGCGACTTCAAGCGGCTTTTTATACTTTCTATCGGATTGCGATCATGCTGCAATGAAAACTCTTCGTTTAGAATTTCCAACCTGCTTTCCAGTGCTTTCAGCGCACATCGGTATTGCAGCATGACTTCCTGATACCTGCGATTTTCGCTTAAAAGGCGCTGGCACTGCAAATCATCTAAGCCTTTATCTGCCGCAACCGTCAAGCCAAATAAATTCTCACTCATAGCTTCTCCATTCCGCAGGGATAGGCGCTCCGCGCTGTCTGCCGCTCTTGTATTACGACCTGATAAAAACTGTATCCGCCGGAGAGATGGGAACAGGTGAAACCGTACTGCGTCAAAAGTCGGCAGGCCAGATAACTGCGAAGCCCTGTCTGGCAATTCACATAAACAGGCTTACCCCGGTCTAACTCGTCCAAATGCTCCCGCAGATCGTCCAGTGGAATATTGCGGAATCCATTCAAGTGCCCACGCCGATATTCGCCTTCTGTACGGACATCCAGCAGTGTCGCATTGCCATCGCAAGGCAAGTCCTCAACCTCATTCCAATGGAACTGCCGTACCTTCCCGCTCTCCAAATCCTCGATCATAAAACCGGCCATATTGACCGGGTCTTTGGCAGAGGAATAGGGCGGCGCATAGGAAAGGTCAAGCTCCGTCAGTTCCAAGGCTGTCATTTTTGCGCGAATGGCCGTTGCCAGTACATCAATGCGCTTGTCCACGCCCTCGCCGCCAACGATCTGCGCACCCAGCAGCCGCAGGCTTTCTTTTTCATACATCACCTTCATTGCCATAGACTGTGCGCCGGGATAATAGATAGCGTGGGATGCCGGGAATAATACGACTTTGTCGTAAGCGATCCCTGCTGCCTGCGCTGCCTTCTCATTGATCCCCGTGGAGGCCGCTGTCAAGCCAAACAGTTTCAGAACAGACGAGCCCTGAGAGCCGTGAAAGCGGCTGTTTCCGCCGCAGATATTGTCAGCGGCAATGCGTCCCTGCTTGTTGGCAGGCCCCGCCAGCGAGATCAATGCTTTTTGGCCGGTCACGAAATGGGTGACCTCTACGGCATCGCCCACAGCGTAGATATCCGGCACGGAGGTTTCCATCCGCTCGTTGACAGCGATGCTGCCCCGGATGCCCAGCTCAAGTCCGGCCTCTTTTGCCAGATGGGTGTCCGACGTGACGCCGATGGCCAGCAGCACCATGTCGGAGCGCAGCGGCTCACTTTCCTCCAGCAGCGTCAGCACGGAATCTCCGTCCTGTCGGAATCCGGTGACGGTTTCATCCAACCGCAGAGCCACACCGTGTCTGCGCATTTCCGCATGGACAAAGCTGGCCATATCCGCATCCAGCGGCGCTAATAGCTGCTTCAGACGCTGGACGATGGTAACCGAAACGCCCATCTCCACAAGGTTTTCCGCCATTTCCAGACCGATAAAGCCGCCGCCAGCCAAAACAGCGGTTTTCGGCTTCTGATCCTCTACAAAGCGTCGAATGCGGAGGGTGTCTTCCACGGTGCGCAGGGTAAAGACCCGCTCGCTGTCCACACCGGAAAGCGCAGGAATCGTCGGCTTTGCGCCGGGGGCAAGAAGCAGTTTGTCATAGGTTTCCGTGTAGACCTTCCCGCTGTCCAGTGCGTGGACGGTGACGGTTTTCTCTGCGGGATTGATCGCAGTTACTTCCTGCCGTACTCGCACATCAATGCGAAAGCGATCCCAAAAGCTCTCCGGAGTTTGCAGCGTCAATTCTTCCTGCTCCTTGATCACACCGCCCACATAATACGGCAGACCGCAGTTGGCATAGGACACATAGCCGCTGCGCTCGATCATGATGATCTGCGCGTGTTCATCCAAACGGCGGATGCGGGCGGCGGCAGAAGCACCGCCCGCCACACCGCCTACGATTACAACTTTCATCTTGCGCCCTCCACCATTGCGGCAATCTCCGACTTAGGCCGATAGCCCACCGATTTGGCAACGGCCTTTCCATCCTTGAATACGACCAGCATCGGGATACTGGACACCTGAAAACGCATTGCCAGCTCCATCTGCTCGTCCACATTGACCTTTCCCACCTTGAGCGCGCCGCTTTTTTCTTCGGCAAGCTCATGCAGTATGGGAGAGAGCATTTTGCACGGTCCGCACCAGTCGGCGTAGAAGTCCAGCAAAATGGGCTTGTCGGAACGCAGTACCTCATTTTCAAAATTCGCAGCAGTAATTTTCAGTTCAGCCATGAGTAAGGCTCCTTTCTGTTATCTTTGTTTATTCTTTGTTTTTCAGCTTGCAAATCCCCTGCGTCATGGTTCCCATGGGGCAGAAGGCACACCATGTACGGGGCTTGTAGAGCACCATGACGATGAGGCCGATGAGCAGCGAGGTCAGCATGAGGCTGTAAAAGCCGAAGCTGAATTGGGCTACCCAGTCTGTCACCGTTCCGGCAGTGTAGGCCCAGCCCCACGGCACACGGAAGGTCCAGAACAGCTTAATGGCCTCCCGCAGGGACGAAGTACCCGCAGCGACCAGATATGTCTGAAACACCATGTTGCCGAACATCGTCAGGAAAAAGATCAAAAAGCCATAACGGAACCACTTGGAGGACATCCAGCGGGGCGTGGGCTTGCAGCGGGAGCATTTAAGGTCTGTCCCCAGCTTGCTGAACAGTTGACCCCGTCCGCAGAGGTGGTTGCAAAAGTATTTGTTCCCACCAAAGATGGCTAAGAACAGCGGCAGAAGAAAATCGATCATGCCCAGCCACGCGAACAGGATATTGAAAAAGCCCAGTGCAAAATAGATGATTGCATATACCCACAGGTAATCGTACCAATGCTTTACTTTCATGCGTCAGCCCTCACTTTCACCTCAATGCAGCCGACGGGACAGATCTTTGCGCACTTGCCGCAGCCTACGCATCGTTCCGCCTCCACAGCGGCGTAGCAGCCGCGGCGCACCTTGACGGCCCCCAGTGGACAGGTATTTTCACACACGCCGCAGGCGACGCACCGCGTCTTATCTATGGCGGCCAGTTTCTTTGACAGCATAGCGTTCCTCCCTTAATCCTGCAAGGATTTGTAATAGAGCATACAGTGGCAGAATCCCTCGAAGCCCGGATCTGCAATTTGATCCTTAAACTCCTGGCACATACATTTGGTCGCCTCTGTGCTCTCCCTGCGGCAGGGGCAGTACCCGCCGGTGCGCTTGAGTCCTTCTCTGATGGTGCTGACAATCTCCTGATCGGAATTGAGCTTGATTTTCATGTTCGCCACCTCTTTCTTGTTGATTGATTGTGGCTTTATCATACCGCAGTACAAAGCATTTTTCTGTGACGAGGTTACGTTACGGCAAATTTTTATATAAGTGAGAAAGAGCCGTGAAGCGGTATCTTACATACTGCTTCACGGCTCTTTGTTTATAGGTTTTGTTGTGCTTCCTTACTCAGCCACAGAAAACTGGTCTTTGCCAACAAAACATAAGGGGCATTCAAAATCATCCGGAATATCTTCCCATTTTGTACCCGGTGCAATGCCGCCTTCCGGATAGCCATTTTCTTCGTCGTATTCCCAACCACACACATCGCATACATATTTCATAATGAAATTCTTCTTTCTTGTTTTTTATTTCGCACACAACATTAGCCCGACTTTATCGTCATCAGAAACAATAACGATTCCTATCTTACTCAAAGAATATCCACAGCTTCCGCTTGTTTTACTCTCTTTGTTTTCTTATTCCCTGAAATCATTTTATGACCCGTATATACTGCCATAACCATGCAGATCAAGGAACTAAGCGCAAGGTACTTATGCGTTGTTTTTGAGCCTTTATATCCAGTGCAAAAAGTTCCAAACATGGTAATTACCGCTCCGATTGACCAATATTTATGTGCTTTCATGACTTGTTTGCCTCCTGCCTGCAATACATGACATTCAGTTCTCTATGTTGGTTCTAAGATACCATGCGCAGAACGATCACGCTTTCCACAGACTGTGGAGGTTGCAGTAGGCGTAGACCGCCTCGACTTCGTCGCCCTCGCAGAGCGCAAAGCAGACCTCCGGCTTCTCGCCCGGGTGCAGTTCCTTGCGCTGGTTGCCCTGCTTGGTGTGGAGGAACACCCACTCGATGTAGTGCTCCGGCAGCATGGGATGCTCTACGGAGCCGACCTTGACATGAACGATGCCGTTTTCCACAGTCCAGACAGGGACGTGCTTCTCCACGGCGGCGTCGGTGGTACCGGGGATGATCTCGCTCATCGGCTCACCGCAACAGATGACGGGAACGCCCGTGTCCTTGACCTTGGCAATGATGTTGCCGCAATGCTTGCAAATGTAAAACTTCTGCTCCATGATTCGTTCTCCTTTTCTCTTTAATAGTTTTCTGCGTGAATTTCAAAGTAGCTCTGGGGATGGTTGCAGGTCGGGCAGACCTCCGGTGCTTTCTCACCGATCACGATATGCCCGCAGTTGCGGCACTCCCATACCTTGACCTCACTCTTGGCGAAGACCTCCGCCATCTCCACATTGTGCAGCAGGGCACGGTAGCGCTCCTCATGATGCTTTTCAATGGCGGCTACCAGGCGGAAACGCTGGGCCAGCTCATGGAAACCCTCCTCGTCGGCGGTTTTGGCAAAGCCGTCGTACATATCCGTCCACTCGTAGTTCTCGCCCTCAGCGGCGGAGAGAAGGTTTTCGGCGGTGTCGCCAATGCCGTTCAGCTCTTTGAACCACAGCTTGGCGTGTTCCTTCTCATTATCAGCGGTTTTGAGGAACAGCGCCGCGATCTGCTCGTAGCCTTCCTTCTTGGCCTTGGATGCAAAATAGGTGTATTTGTTGCGCGCCTCGGACTCACCGGCAAAGGCAGCCATCAGGTTTTTTTCGGTTTGAGTTCCTGCGTATTTCGTTTCTTTCATGGTGGATACTCCTTCCTGTTTTTCTGCTTTTATTGTAGCAAATCTATGATTTTCTTCTGTAACGAAGTCACATTTCTTTTTATTTTAGACGATTTAGTCTGTTCTTATCCCGCAGCGTGATTGCACCACGCTTCAGCTCCACCAGCCCGTCCTCCGAGAAGCTTTTGAGCATCCGTGCCACTGCCTCCCGTGCCGAGCTGATGTGCTGGGCGATCTGCTCATGGGTCATGCGTATCGTGTCGGAGCCGGTACGTTCCGCTTCGGCAAAGAGAAATTCTGCCAGCCGCTGATCCAATCCCTTGAACATAATCTGCTGCATCGCCCACATCACATCAGAAAACCGTTTCGTTGCCAGTTCATAGAGAAAACAGCGGACATGGAGATTTTTCTCCTTGAGTGCAGCAATGACATTTGCAGAGATAATCAGAATGTCCGTATCCATTCCGGCAGTCATTTGCGTATCAAAGGTGATCTGACTGATCACGCAGGAGGCGGAAAGCACGCATAGTTCGCCCGGATACAGGCGGAACAGCGTTACCTCCCGCCCCTCATCAGAGAGAAGATAGGTGCGGATCTCGCCGGAAAGAATAAACAGCATTCCGAGACATTCATTGTCGCTGCTGTGAACGAACGCACCCTTTTTATAATGACGGACAAAGGCACTTCGGCGTAGTGTGTCCATTTCGCGTTCGGTCAAGGATGACCAGAACGGAAGTTGTGTCAGTGTGCGTTCCATATCAATGGCCGCTATGCTTGCCGCAGCCGTGGTCACCGCAGGAGTGACCAGCCTCGCCGTGTTCATGGTCATGGTGGTCACAGTGAACATTGGGATCGTAGCCCAAACTTCCGTTGAGCAATGCGCTCACCGCCGCGTCAGCGTCCCCGCTGACACCGCCGTAGAGCTTGATGCCCGCTTCGGCGAGTGCTGCCTGCGCACCGCCGCCGATGCCTCCGCAAATCAAAGTGTCCACGCCGTTCTGCATCAGGAATCCTGCCAGTGCGCCGTGACCGCTGCCGTTGGTATCAACGACTTCCGCATGGACGATTTTGCCGTCCACAGATTCATAAAGCTTGAACTGCTCGGTGTGACCGAAATGCTGAAAGATCTGACCGTTGTCATAGGTAACTGCAATTTTCATAATGGAATCTCCTTTGCAAGTTTTGCCTGATTTTTCCATGTTGGCTCTCTGCATCCGGCAGCAACGGCCGCAGTGAGCTGCCTCCTGTCCTCCGCAGATGCGGTAGTTTCCCCCGGTGATGTGCAGCGGTTTCCCGTAGACAAGACACGCTACGATCTTGCTCCGTGCGCTTTCGTAAATCTCCTGCACGGTAGAGCGGGAAATCTCCATTTGAGCGGCACACTGCTCGTGGGTTTGCTGCTCCAAGTCAACCAGCCGAATGACCTCGTATTCGTCCAGCGTCAGCAGGATCGGCTCGGTATTCTCGCACCCGTTAGGACAGAATGTATCGACCTGTGGTACGCCACAAATTCGACGGCACCGTGGCGGTCTTTGCATGGGAGCTTTCCTCCCTTTGTATTCGGTATATTCCGATTATAGCACTTTGAGCAGAAAAAGCAATTTTTCAAAAGCTGCTACATTTTCCGTCCTCATATGTGTGCTGGCTGATATTCGGTGTCGAAGACTACGTGTGAGCCATGTTCGTATTGTCAGATTATCTACATTTGACAGAACTTCGCAGGGTATCCTCTTCCGAATAGTTCGCATTGATGTCCATCGGGTTGATATACTGCGCGCTGGAAGGGCTGATTTTAATGACCTGCCCCTCAAATTTCTTCACCAGTGCCGTGTACTCGGCTTCCGGATCGCACACAATTACATCGTCATCCGTCACCAGAAACGCATTGGCGATTTCTCGCTTGGCAGAGAAGGATTTACCGGAACCGGGAGTACCCAGAAAAGTCCAGACGGCGCAGGTTGCAGTTGTACTTCTGCGCGATACTGGAAGCTTGAAACACATTGGTTTCCAGCTCCTGCTCCGTCTCGCCGGTATTCATCACCAGAAAGGTCAGCAGGAACATACGCTAATTCTGGCTCTGCAATTCCTTCAGCAGTGCCTTTGCGTCCCTGCCGTAAGTTGCCAAATCTGACGGAATGATGTCCATATCGTATCCGGAACGGACAGCTTTCTTCTGTTCCTCAATCTTGGAACGATCCAGCTCCGTAATGGTGTGCTTGATGGATTTGATTGCTTTGTTCTGGTCTACCGACTGAATGTGCATGGTCACAATCTGGCTGGATTCCATATCCAGAAAGTCCTTCAGCAGCTGATCCGACAGGTCGGAAGCCGTAATCTGGAGATAGGACATGGAACCATACATCCCACCCATCTGAAAAACACGGTTCTTCGGAAAGGCAAACCCGGTCGGGGCAATAAAGTCCTTTACCGACAGCCCGCTCTCCGGCAGCCACTTCCAATCGAAATTGAATCGGTCATGGTCACCCATGTGGAACATATCGTGCATCAGATGAAGCCGTTCCTTACCGTTCAGCAATTTTGCCCGGACACCCAAGCGTTTGAAGTTGTTCATCAGGTCGATCTCAATGTGATTGAGCCTCGGCTTTGCCTGTTTCATGGATTCTGCTTCAATGCCAAACGTCAGGTACTTCGTCTTGGTCAGGCCGTTGTTGCCCTGGGCAAGCTGGCGGCGCAGCATGGTGCTGTACTCCGTGCGCACCGGATTGAAATGATCCTTCTGGTACGGGATGCGCACCATCTTCTCAAAATTCGAGGCATCCGTAGCCATATTCATAAAAGAAAGCTCAAAGCGGATACTCAGAGAGCCGTTCCACCCGCATCTGATAATCTCCTGGGAACTCCTGCCGGAGCTTGCCGTATTCCGTGTCAGAGAGAAGGACATTTTCGTATGAGCCATACCGGTGCTGGATTTCCTTCTTCTCTCTTTTATTGATTGTTTCAGTACTTGTTCTATTAGTACTTAATTGCGCGGGATTTTCCGTAACCGGTGTGTCCGTATCCGGATTTACCGTATACGGCTTTTCCGTACACGGCTTTTTCCTTGGCATCTCATAGATCACATACTCCGCTCTGCCCATCCGACCGTTACTCTCACGCTGCTAGTTCCTTTCCAGATATCCAAGACGTTCCAGTTCTTTCAGAGCTGTAAGCACCCCATCTACGCCATCCGGTGTAATCGAAGATAATCCCCGTACCGAATAGTTCCATGTGTCCGGTAAACTAAGCAGCATAGAGAGAAGTCCTTTTCCTTTCAGGCTGAGACCCTGATCCCGCAGGTGGTAATTGCACATCGTTGTGTAATTGCTGTTTTTCTCAACCCTGAATACCGGCATGGTGCTCACCATCCTTTTTCGCAGGCTCCGTTTTTTTCTTCGGACATTTGCGCGGACGATCTTCGCTGTCCTCCCGTCGATGGTATTTGCCGGTATCCTGCATCATGCGTTCAAACGCCTGAAGGCGTCCCTCTGTAAAAAGCGTCATTCGATCACACCCCATTTCTTAAACAACTTGAAGAGATGATTCTTTCCCTTGCAGGTCACTCTCGTCTGCTGCACCAGTTTTCCGCTTCTGCCGTAGCAATCCCGGACAATAAAATAGCCCCTTGCAGATTTGTCTGCAAAAGGCATCAGCCAGCCGCTTGGACTGCGGTACAGATAGCGATGATCCAGTAAGAGAGCTACTGCCGTCTTCTCCGGGATTCCGATTTCCTTACAGAAATTCCGGATGCAGGTACAATCCTCCGAATTCACAAAGGTGTCGAAGTAGTCTGCCTTGGGCTGTGCCGCATCCAGCTGTTTGCGGATACCCTCAAGCTGCTCTCTCGGCCACAAGCTCCTTCGCCAGGGTGTAGATGACCTCCGGATGCTGAATCACCTGATCCAAAATAGAATCGCTCATATACACACCATGCTTTCGGATGGACGGGAGAACTTCATCAAACACCCAGTGTTCAAACCGTTCTGCCGATGGCAGCTTGCTGTGAACGATCAGCCGATAAACATCACCTTCCGTGATAAAGGAGATTTCAACGACCTGCTCTCCAGCATCTCCATACTGATTCACCTTCTGAACGACCCCCTCGCGTTTCGTTAGGGGGCCTCTACAATGGCGTTTCACTGCGGCGTAGGGATTCACATATCCCAACGCTTTCGCCACGTCGCTTGCACAGAAGAAGGTCTTGCCTGCCTCCTGTAACAACCGGATCGAACCAAACTCCTGGTTCTCAAACACCTCCATCATCTGCCTCGACTGTCCGCCATGACTGCCCACATCGGTGTCATGGGTCTTCTGATTGAAATCCGTCATACCTGTTACCTCCTACTCAAATTTGTCTCGCCGGATTTCGGGCGAAAAAAATAAAGCCTCGACCCATTCTCGTTTTCAAAGAATGAGCCAAGGCTCTATGTAACAGGATACCTGATATTATTTTTTTGCAAAATTCGTCAGAACTCATCAAACGAATCTGACACTGTTTTTCATTCCGTTTCAGCCGGATTTTTACCGAAAATCTGTCAAGGATATGGGGCTAATTTTCCCTCCAAAATGGCCGTCTGTAAACCCATTTTCCCACCCATTAGGCTCAAAAATAGGCCGTAAACCCATGGCAAACCCATCAAAATGAGCTAATTTGAAGTCAAATTTCCTCAAATTTCACCATCGGAATCAGGTGATTTTAGGCATAGAAAAAGCCCGGAAAATGGCGTATTTCCGGGCTTTTTTAGCATTATTAAGCTGTAGATTATCGCTTGCTGAACTGCGGTGCGCGACGAGCGGCTTTGAGGCCGTATTTCTTACGCTCTTTCATTCTCGGGTCACGAGTTAAGAAGCCAGCTTTCTTCAGTACCGGACGGTAATCAGCGTCTGCCTGAAGAAGTGCTCTGGAGATACCGTGTCTTACAGCACCTGCCTGGCCTGTAAAACCACCACCACGTACGTTTACAAGTACATCGAACTTATCAACAGTCTCGGTTGCTACGAGCGGCTGACGTACAACTACTTTCAGGGTCTCAAGACCAAAGTACTCGTCGATGTCTCTTTTATTGATTGTAATCTTGCCGGTTCCCGGTACAAGGTATACTCTAGCGATAGATTTTTTTCTTCTGCCTGTTCCGTAAAATTTGTTAGCCATTATTGTTTCCTCCTTCCAGTGCCTTTAATTAAAACTTGATTTCTAAAACTTCCGGCTTCTGAGCTGCCTGCTCGTGCTCCGGACCTGCGTATACATGAAGTTTCGTAATCATGCTTCTTCCTAAAGGTCCCTTTGGAAGCATACCCTTAACTGCTAACTCAACAACCTTCTCCGGCTTCTTAGCCATCATTTCACGAAGGGTTGTCTCTCTCATACCACCTACATAATCAGAGTGATTGTAGTAGATCTTCTGATCCAGTTTCTTACCAGTTACTTTGATCTTCTCTGCATTTACTACGATTACGTAATCGCCGCAATCCATGTGCGGGGTGAAGATCGGTTTGTTCTTACCTCTTAATACTTTTGCTACCTCAGATGCAAGACGACCTAATGTATATCCTGTAGCGTCAACTACATACCATTTTCTCTCGATTGTTGCTGGACTAGCCATAAAACTCTTCATTGGTTGACCTCCTGTTTTACTTCCTATAATTGAGATTAACTATATCATGAAATGCCTGCTCCGGGGCTTTGGTGCCGGCATATCCCGACTCACGTCATACTGACATATTATATTACACCGTCCCGGACGTGTCAAGCGGTTTTTCCTTGAAAATACAAGGTTTTTTCAACGATTTTCTCAAGGAATTTACAAAGTAAGTGCGTTTCATCCCATGCGCATGATATACGCACGATATACACATGAAAAAGGAAGACTTCCTCCTCTCAGATTCCATCTTCCCTTTTCGCCGCTTTTTAGGTTGGTAATGAACTTTTTCTCTTTTCTCAAGAGAATTTATTTGAAGGAGACTGGGAAATCTCCGTCAAACCTTATTTTTCGATAAAACCGTTCCTGCAATGGCAGAACCGATTCTGCCTATTTCTGCTTCTTCGCCTCCAGATAATCATTCAGCTCCGTATTCAGGACATTGGTAATGAACATATGTCCCGGTGCGTGGGTAATGACTAACGGAAGTTTTGCATTTTCAATCGCTGCCTGAGGGGTAACGCCGCAAGCCCAGAATACCGGGATCTCACCCTCGCGGATCTCGACTGGATCGCCATAGTCTGGTTTGGAAATATCCTTGATACCGATCGCTGCCGGATCGCCGATCTGGACCGGACCGCCGTGTACGTTTGGATAACGGTCTGTGATCTCTTTGGCTTTCTGTGCGTTTTCTGGGGTCATGGGACGCATGCTGACAACCATCGGTCCCTTGAACACGCCGGCGCTCTCACACTGGATGTTAGTCTTGTACATGGAAACATTGCAGCCCTGCGCGATATGGCGCACTTCAATGCCGGCTTTCATAAGCGCCTCCTCAAAGGAGAAGCTGCAGCCAATCAGGAATGCAACCGAATCTTCTTTCCAATAAGAAGAAACATCTGTCACCTCATCGACTTTCACACCGTCGCGGTAAATGAAATATTTCGGGATGTCCGTCACGATGCTCGCGCCCTCGCCCATATCGTGGATATCCGGTGTGCCCTCTACGACTTCCAGGATTGGACACGGTTTCGGGTTCTTTCTTGCAAATTCTTTAAAATCATCCGCGTACTTCTTCGGCAGGATAACCAGATTTGCCTGTGCATATCCGGCACACATGCCAGCCGTCGGGCGGGTAATCTCGCCAGTCCGAATCAGTTTCCATACTTCCGGTGGTGTCATTTTGCTATAATCTGCCATATACGTTCCCTCCATATCTTTCAATACATCTGAGGTTTATCTGAATCTTTCAGTCTCTTCCTCTAATTCAACCATATATTCAGTTCCATCGATCACAACCCGGTAGGTTCCAATCGGATTCCAGTATCTCTTCGATTCACATCCAACCGCTACCTGAATCACCGCATCGAGTTCTCCGCACGGTTCCGGTACTTTTGCCAATTCTTCTTTGAGTGCCTTGAGTTTTTCCACCTGCTCAATGTAGAGCTTCTGTGCTTCCTCAACCGTTACTTTCTGGAAATGTACTTTATAACCCGGTCTGGACTGTGCAACCAGCGGAAGATCCACAGAGATAACGCCAGCAATCTTCGTATAACCGCCGGTGGTCTGATGATCCGCCATCATGATAATCGGTTGTCCGTGGGACGGCACCTGAATCGCACCAAAGGCGATACCGTCTGTGATAATATCGCCGCCATTTTTATGCTCGATGACCTCGCCCTCGAGACGGCAGCCCATACGGTCGGACTCATTCGTAAATGCATATGTGCTGCTTAAGAAAGTCTCTACACCTTTCTCGGTAAAGCAGTCGTCCTGCGGTCCCATGACAACGCGGATGGTTTTCTCAGTCTGGGAGAAGTCCTCCGGCGTCACTTTTCTCTTTCTCATATTTGGAAGGGTCGTCTTCGGAGCGGCAAAACCAATCTCGTCCCCGCCACCGATCTTTCTTCCCTGATAACCGCCTACTTTCAGCTTTAAGTTGGTGGATTTGCTGCCCATCTGTACCGGGATATCCAGCCCGCCTGCTACTGCAATGTACACGCGGCTTCCGCTTGTCATACCGGCAAAGTTCATGGAATCGCCCTTATGTACTAAAACTGCCTGATACATCGGAAGATCTTTTCCATTTACCTTTGGAACCAGATTGCCGCCGGTTACTGCGATAATATTGTCTTCTGTAAATTCCATCATCGGTCCCATCAGGGTTACTTCCAGAACCGCCTCGTTTTCATCATTTCCCACTAAAATATTCGCGATCGCTGCGGAACGCTGATCCATAACGCCTGATACAGACATACCGGACTCCTGATAGCCGGTGCGTCCCATGTCCTGTACGGTTGTGAGGAATCCGCCGCTTGCAAACTTAATGCCCATCTTTATACCTCCTTATCGTACACAACGTATTTGTAG
Source organism: Clostridium sp. AF35-15 (assembly GCF_003477745.1). Taxonomy (NCBI): domain Bacteria; kingdom Bacillati; phylum Bacillota; class Clostridia; order Eubacteriales; family Clostridiaceae; genus Clostridium; species Clostridium sp. AF35-15. Next base: position 225,023 of record NZ_QUDY01000001.1, read on the forward strand.
GTTCCATCTTCGACTTCTTTTTCGATCTTTTTATACTCTTCCTCGGTTACTGCAGCAAACTTGATATACTGTCCCGCTTCCAGAAGCACTGGTTTCTCGCGGTCTGCATCATAGAGTTTTAACGGAGTCCGTCCAATTAACTGCCAGCCTCCCGGAGATGCTACCGGGTAGATACCGGTCTGCTCACCGGCAATACCGACGGAGCCGCCCTCAATCTTCACTCTCGGGCTCTTCAGACGCGGGGTTGCGATCTCTTTGCTCATGCCGCCCAGATATGGGAATCCAGCGATGAATCCAATCATGTAGATTAGATATTCTTCAGATGTATGAATCTTGATGACCTCTTCCACGGTCTTGTGATTGTGCTCCGCAACATTTTCAATATCCGGACCCATCTCTCCGCCGTAGAGAACCGGAATTTCGATAACGGTTGGCGGCGGGATCGGAATGCTGGATAAGGAACCCATCAATTTATCAAATTTTTCTGTGAGTGCCTTGAATCCGATCACTTCCGGATGATAATGTACTAATAAGGAGCGGTATGTCGGAACCGTCTCCACAATTCCCGGTATATCGCTTTTTTCAACCGCAATCTTGAATGCGCGGATTTTCTTGTTGATCTCCGGGCTGATTTCATTGCCAAACTCAACGCACACAGCGCTGTCGCCCGCTACAAGGTATCTTACCTCGCTCATATATACCTCCTGTCAGATAAACGAAGCCCCCGCCTGCCTGTTCTGCTTTTCTTCGAAAAACCTAAAAACTGCTTCCGACTCAACAAGCCAGTTACAGGGAAACGCCCGGCAGACCTGCTGCCATAAGCCAGCCATCTGCGTGCTCATCCAGCCAGTCCGCCGGGCGCCTGTCCGTTTAATCGTTTTTTATTATTTTACCACATTTTTTGCATTTTTTCATTCATTAACCAAAGATGGTAAGAATCTTCGGCAGAGCCTTGATTCCTGAGTAACCGGTCAGAAGAACAACGCATACACCAAGTACGATGAGTACGGTCGGATGTTTGTAATTTTCACCGACGATATCTTTCCTGCGGCTTGCCAGAAGAATGACAAGCAGTGTAATCGGAAGAATCAGTCCGTTTACGGAACCTGCCAGAACCAGAAGAGTTGCCGGCTGTCCAAGTAATGTCATGATAACGGTCGATACAGCGATGAAGCCGATAACGAACCATTTCTCATTCTCCATGATGAACGGATGCAGGGTCTTTAAGAAGGATACGGATGTATACGCTGCACCGATGATGGAGGTGATAGCTGCAAACAGGATAACCAGACCGAAGATCTTGTAACCGATGATGCCTGCGCCTGCCTTAAAAGCTGCTGCTGGCGGGCTTGCTACCCATGCTTCGCTTCCAACTACTTCCGGAGTTGCTGTAACAACGCCTAAAACTGCGAGGAACAGTAAAATTCTCATAACTCCCGATACGCTGATGCCCATTAATACGGAGCGGCGAACATGCGGAAGATCCTTGGTTCCGGAGAAACCTGCATCCAGAAGACGATGTGCACCGGAGAATGTGATGTAACCGCCGCAGCTTCCGCCAAGCAAGGTAATAATCGGGAATACTAGGTTCGGGAATTCGTTCAGATGTCCAACACTGCCGATTGCCTCAACAACCGGAGGTTTGGAACGGAATGCTACATAAAGTACGGTAACAATCATGATGCTTCCTAAGTATTTGGTCAGCTTATCCATGAAGTTTTTCGCATCCTTGGATAAGAAGATCAGAATACCGATGACACCGGCTACAACGGTTCCGACTTTCAGCGGAAAACCGAATACGATGTTAAAACCGGTTGCGGCGCCGCCGACGTTACCGATATTGAATACCAGACCGCCGAGAGACACAAGGAACGCGATGAAATATCCGAGTCCCGGAACAACTTTATTTGCGATATCTTGTCCACGCATACCGGACACACCGATGATGGACCAGATATTTAACTGGGTTGTAACATCCAGAAGAATGGTACAGATGATTGCCAGTGCGAAAATAGAGCCGTACTGACCGGTAAAGGTTGCGGTCTGCGTCAGGAAACCAGGTCCGATCGCGGACGTTGCCATCAGGAACGCGGCGCCAATCAGGGCTGTCGTGTTCGCATTACTTTTTTTCTTTTCTCCCATATTTCTCTTCTCCTTACATATGTATTAGCGGAACAGATTTTTAATCTCCACTCCCTCGGCTACCAGGGTCTCACGAATGTTCTTTACGAACTCCAGCGCTTTTGGGTTGTCTCCGTGTACACAGATGGAATCTGCCTTGATGGAAATGTCGTTTCCGTTGATGCTCTCAACTTTTCCTTCTTTTACCATTCTTACGACACGTTTGATTGCCAGGTCTTTATCTTTGATGACTGCTCCCGGAAGTTTTCTGGAAACCAGGGTTCCGTCATCGTTGTATGCACGGTCTGCGAACACCTCGCTCGCTGCCTGTAAACCAACCTCCTCAGCCGCCTTGATCATCTGGGATCCTGCCAGACCCATGAAGATGATATCTTTATCTACTTCATAGACTGCTTCACACATCGCTCTCGCCAGCTTCTCATCAACAGCTGCCATGTTGTAGAATGCACCGTGCGGTTTTACGTGCTGGATTTTTACGCCTTGGCTCTTAGTAAATGCGCTCAATGCGCCGAGCTGGTATTTCAGATATGCTTTCGCTTCTTCCGGAGTTACCACCATGTTTCTTCGACCGAAGCCCATCAGATCCGGAAATCCCGGATGTGCTCCTACTGCGGTTCCGTATTTCTTTGCCAATGCGATGGTCTTATCCATAACCATCGGATCACCTGCATGCCATCCACAGGCTACGTTGGCGGAAGACACGTACTGAAGAATTTCTTCATCCATACCAATCGTATAGTTACCGAAGCTCTCACCTAAATCACTGTTTAAATCGACATAAAACATGGTTCATTCCTCCCTTTCTTAGCTCACACATCTCATTTTTGCGGCTTAGCGTTTCTTCTGTCTGTTTTCAACAACCATCGGAAACTATTTTTAAGATGAGATGTTTTTTGTATGTTCCCCTTGTTTTTTTGCTTCTAATGATATTTTATCTGACTTTTATGTATTTTTCAATCATAATTTTAATATTTTTTAAAATAATTTAATTTATATACAAAAATCGTGCAAAAACGCACGTTTTAGGCGTGCGTTTTTGCACGATGTGATTTTTTGCACTCTTTTACCATTCATTCCTGCACCCGGTTTACCAGACAACCATTTTCGTCCTTCCTCCTGATACAGTTTTTCTGCTTTTTCTACTTCTCCCCGTCTTCCCGCTCCATCTTCCGTTTCATTGAGAACCGGGTGACGCCGAGCAGTGCCGCCGCCCGCGTCAGGTTATTGCCGGAAAGTTTCAACGCCTCCGACATATATCGTTTCTCCAGCGCCGCGACCTCCTGCTCGAGGTCGATCGGTCCTTTTTTCAAATCTTTCAGATAGATGCAGTCCCCGCTCTCCGGCCTTGCCTCCCGCTCGACCGGCGCCAACTCCACGTGTTTTTCCAGGATATTTCCCTGGCTGAAGAGAAAACAACGCTCAAAAATATTTTTAAGCTCCCTGACATTGCCTTTCCAGTCGTACAAGAGCAGCTCCCGCATGAAATCCGGATCCACTTTTTCGATATTGCGGGCAAAGGCTTTATTATAATAGTCAAGGTAATAGTCACAGAGCACCGGGATATCCTCGCGCCGGTCACGAAGCGGCGGAATCTCGATCTGCATGACATTCAGCCGGTAGAACAGATCCTCCCGGAATTGCCCCGCCTTGATCGCCTCCTCGAGATTTCTGTTCGTCGCCGCAATGATCCGAACATCGACCGCCGTGTCCTCCAGCGCGCCGATCCGCTTAAATTTCCGGTCATCCAGGAAGGTCAGAAGTTTCGTCTGCATCGCCATCGGCAATTCGCCGATCTCGTCCAAAAAGACCGTACCGCCGTCCGCCAGCTCAATCAAGCCCTTTTTCGTCTTGAGCGCCCCCGCAAACGCGCCGCGCTCGTAGCCAAAGAGCTCGCTCTCCATCAGATTTTCCGGAATCGCACCGCAGTTAATGCGTACCATCAGGTTATCCTTGCGGGCGCTGTTCGCATGAATCTGCCGCGCCACAACTTCCTTGCCCGTTCCCGTCTCCCCGCGCAGGAGTACATTGACCGACAAATTTTCCCCAAGCACCTGAATAAGGTGCCGGATCCGGGCAGCTGCCTCACTGACACCTAAAAACTGCGGCACATCGCCTTTCAGGAAGACGAGTGAATCCCGGTTGCGCTTCTGCTCCAGACACCGCTTGATCAGCATATCGATCTCATCCACATCAAACGGCTTTAAAATATAATCATATGCACCGCGCTTCGTCGCCTCAACCGCCTGGGAGACGGAACCGTACGCCGTCATCATGATGACCTGCAGTTCCTCATCTGCATTTTTGAAATTGACAATCTCATCCATCCCGACACTGTTTTCGAGGAGATTGTCGAGAAGGAGCACACCCGGATGATATTTCCTGACAAACTCCAGCCCTTCCTCGACGGTTGCGGCTGAATAGGCGTCATATCCCCTGTCTTTCAGTCCTTCCTCCAGTGTATAGCGAATCAGAAATTCATCGTCCACAATCAAAATTCGATCCATGTGCATCCTCCTCCCTGTTTCATAACATTATACTCTAAATACTAAATTCGTGAAATACCTCATTAAATGGTCACACTATACCATTTTCCCCGGAAATTTTAAAACCACGTCTGTCCCTACCCCCGGCTTGCTCACGATCTCCATCGTTCCTCCATTTGACTCCACCAGTCGGCTCACGATTGAGAGCCCAAGCCCGGTTCCGTTGATGCTCTTTGTATAAAATGGTTCCAGCGCCTTGGAGACTTCTTCCTCCGTCATGCCTTTTCCGTTGTCCTGCACCGTCACAATCACTTCTTTCTCCTGCGCGGCTGCCATAAGCTTAATCTGTCCCTCGCGGTCCGGTACCAGCGCCCTCAGGCTGTTGCTGATCAGGTTGTGAATGATCTGGCGAAACTCATTTTCATTGAGACACGCCCTCAGTCCCTCTTCTGCCTCCACAAAAAGCGATGCGCGGCGGCTGTCCGGTCCTTTCGCATAGATCATTCCGATCTCCTTTAAAACACCGGTCACAGAAATCTCCGTTTTCGGTGATTCACGCCGGATTGACAAAGTCAGAAGGTTCATGATCAGCGCCGTGACACGGTCGATCTCATGGATCATGCTGTCACAGAGCATTTTATCGCCGTCCTTGACCGTCCTGCCCTTTAAAAGCTGAATGCCGGAGCGGATGCCCGCGATCGGGTTCTTGATCTCATGCGCCAGCGTCGCTGCCATCCGGCTGGTATATTCCATTTTCGTGTAATTATCCATGTTTTTGAGCAGCCCCTCAAAGGTAACCGCCAGCTGTCCGATCTCGTCGTGGCGGCTGACCGCCTCAAACCGGTATTTCTGATAACTGCCCTTGTTTTCCTCAATTTCCTTACAGGTATGGCTCATCCTGCGGATGGGGCGCGTGATACTATGGGAAATGAAAATGCTTGCCTGGCAGATGAGAATCAGCGACGCGATGGCGCCGACTACCAGATAGCTCTGCTGCTCTAAGATGCGTTCCCCGAATATTCTCTCATTCATCCGGTACTCCAGCCGCCAGCCAAATGGATTGTCCCCCTTGCTGACTGCCAGTACCGATGTGTTTTCCCAACGGGTTCCAGCCGTGATCTCCTCACCGTCACGATCCAGAATCCGGATCCGCCCGCGCTCAAAATTCCGGTATTTTTCCGCGATCTCCTCCTCCGGCAGACGCTTTTCCAGAAAGTGCAGATCGCGGTTTACATCCTCAAACAGCGTATCCGCCAGCTCCATCTCACTGTTTTTCTGCATCGTGTAGCCATTATAATAGGAAATCACGCTGAAACTTCCGATGACAAGGATTCCCACCAGAACAAAGGGAATCATGACCTCATTTTCAATCTGGAAAAACCAATTTGAAAGACGTTTCAGCCATTTATTCATCGCTCGTTTTCGCCTCCTTCTCGCTGTTGTCTGACAGCTTCATGTTTCCAAATGCCCGCCTTTAGCAAGCACGTTTTTTCCATATACTCTCCAGCACCGGGACAAGGACAAAAACCAGGGTCGAACACAGCGTCACCGGAAACCCCCAGTAAACCGGCAGCTCGCGTGGCTGAAGCAGCACCGTCCCGGTTACCCCTGTCACAAATGCCGCCCATGCGCCCGTCCTCGTTGCCCGCTTATAATAAAGCGTACCGTAGAGAAGTGGCGTCAGAATTGCTGAAAACAATCCCCAGATATCCGCGCCGAAAAACAGGCTGTTGGACGGTGGATTTAAGGAGAGCAGAAGCGCCAGCGTTCCGCCGAGAAAGATAAAGAGCTGCGTCAGCCCCAGGATACGGTCCTCTGTTTTCTTCCATTTTCCATACTGCGCCGCCACATCGTAGGACATCATCGAGCCAATCAGAAGCAGCTGCGAGTTCGCCGTCGACATGCACGCGCCGATCACGCTGATTAAGAAAAATCCGCTGAACCGTGATCGGAGCAAATAATTAATTGCGTAGACAAAAATATCGTCTGATCCGAAGTAATAGGACAGATAAGGAAACAGGATCCGAAGCCCCAGACCGATCTGGGTCAGGCAGAAATAAAAAAATGTCAAGAACACCAGCGAACAGATCAGGACTTTCCGCGCCGTCTCACGGCTCTTTGCCGCCACAATCCGGATCAGATACTGTGGGTTCGCTGCCAGCCCCATACCCCAGCCAAAAAACATCGTGAGGTACATGGTAAGGCTGTAATCTTTCATCAGATTTCCAAAACTGTCCGTCCCGCTGCCCGCCGCATTTCGGCTGAACACCTCCGCGTTTGTCAGAAATCCGCTTCCCTCTATTCCTCCGACCACGACAAAATAGACAACCACTATACTGATCGTGAGCATGATAAGGTTTCCGCCATCCGTCTTGGTAACCGAATTGAATCCTCCAAAGGTAGAATACAGAATAAACAGATAAACCAAAAAAATTGCAACTTTATAATCGATATTTAAAAGCGTCGCCGCCGCAATTCCAAATCCCTTGATCTGGATCACCAGATAAAAAACGTAACCGCCCGAGAGCAGCAGCGCACAGCAGGTACGCAGAAAGCGGGAATGGTAGCGCTCCCCGATAAACTGCGGGATCGTGAGCATGTCGCAGTCATAGATACGGCCGCTGATGAGATACAGCAGCCCCGCGCCGATGAACCACGGGATAACCGTCACAGCGATCACGGAGGTTCCATTTTCAAAAACATTGCCCGTGTATCCCAGAATGGTCGCAGCGGACACCCAGGTCCCGACGAAGGTGGAAAACAGCCGCCAGAACCCGCATTTCCGTTCTCCGATAAAAAATTTCCCTATCGAATCGCTCTCACCGAACGATGATTTTCCTATAATCAGGATAATCAGCGAATAGACGCTGAAACAGACCAGATAATCAAATGTTCTACTCATGCTCACCGATGTTCACCCTCGTAGACGGCTTCCAGCCAGCCTTCTTCCGTCTCCGGCTGCCGTCTCAGCCGGTAATATCCGCAGATGCTCCCCTCTTCTCCAAACGTATCCCGCACAAACACCCGTTTCGCGCCGTTTCGGTATGCCTGATGGATCACGCGGCGCAGCACGCCGTCAAGCTCTTCCGGCTCACAGCGCTCGATCGTGAGGTATGCAAGCCCTTTCTCCGGGACATTTCTCTGATCGAGCACATAGTGCCAGTGCTTATTTTCGCCCTCCAGGTACGGTGCCAGCTCTTTTTCATACTCCAGGCTTACGAGCGTCAGCCCGCGTGCTGGGATCGTAGGACCTGCTGCCGCTCGGTTTTTCTCCTCCAGAATCTCCTCCATCTTCTCCGGCGGGTAAACGCCCATGCCGATCTTAACCAGCGTCCCGGCGATGATGCGGACCATGTTGTAGAGAAAGCCGCTGCCGCTGATCCGGATGGTAATAAGGTCATTTACCTTGGTGATATCTAAGCTGTAGATGGTCCGCACCGTCTCCTCCGCCTGGGTCCGCACCGTACAAAAGCTCTTAAAATCGTGCTCGCCGATGAGATAGGATGCCGCTTTCTGCATTTTCTCTAAATCCAGATTGAAATAGCAGAAATAGCTGTATAAGCGCTGCAGCGGCATATCGATCTTGCGGTTTAAAATCTTGTATTCATAGGTTTTCACGCAGTTTGCCTTGCGTGGATGGAAGGTAAGCGGCACCTCCTCCGATGCCTGGATCCGCACATCGTCCGGCAGACGCTGGTTCAATGCAAAACAGATCTTATCCCCTGGAATCCGGCTTTCTGTATCAAAAACTGCCACATTTCCCATGGCGTGGACTCCGGAATCCGTCCGGCTGGCCCCGATGACCTGGATATCCTCTTTTAAAAGAGAAGAAAGTGCCTGATTCAGCACCTCCTCAATGGTCACTCCGTTGGGTTGGAGCTGCCACCCGCAGTAGGCAGTTCCGTCATAGGAAACCACTAGCTTAATTCGTCTCATATATATTCCTCTATTTCTGTTATTTATCCTCAAAAATCTATTTTCTGCTATTTATCATACCATATAATCCCCTTTCTTTGACAGATATTTTTTCATTGACCGTCTTTTCCTATGCAAAAAGCACCTTTGGATCCTTTCATCCAAAGATGCTTTTTTCTTAGCATTCGCCATATGCTACCAGCGGTTCTCCCTCACTTACCCCCAGTGACAAGGTATAGTAAAAGACCATACCGTCAAGCTCTGATTCATAACGATACATCAGGCTGCCGTCAAGCCGCCGGATTTCTCCCAGTAAATCTCCTTTTTTCAGGCAGCTTCCTTCCCGGATAGCCGGATACCAGAATCCATTTCCCGGTGCCTCCAGATAGCGCATGGTCCGAATCTCCTTTTGCTCTATTTTCCCGGACGGAAGCACCTCTGATTCCGGGGAGCTTTCTGAATCTTTTAAATTCATTCCTTTGACTGATTCCAGAATACTTTCTGGCAAAATATCCAGGTGAACCAACAGTTCATACAGATTTATCCGATATGCATCCACTTCCCTTTCTGTCCAACGCCCCAGTCCGCCCCGTTCTAGTAGAAGAGCCGGGATTCCTTTCTGCGCTGCCCAGCTGTACAGACCATTTTTCGCCGTTGATGCCACTCTCCACGACAAAGACATCGCTCTTGCCGCTGCAGCCGCCTTTTTTTCTACCGTCTCGCCTGCTGCCACCGGAAAAAAGGCAAACGGAACTACCATCTCGTGAATATCTCCACTATGGAGATCCACGAGGAAGTCCGCATCTGGATACAGATACGTTTCCACAGCTGCTGCTATCTTCGCTGACCGGCTTCCCATTTCCGTTCCCGGAAATGCCCGATTTAAATTGACACCATCCTCCGGTACCAGCTGCTTGATTTCCTTATAAAATCCACCTTCATTAGCAATCGGAAGAAATACAACCTCTCCCTTCATCTGCCTCGGATCCAGTTCCTGAATCAGACGGGAAACTGCCAGAATTCCTATGTACTCACAGCCATGTACCCCCGCTGTAACAATCAACCGTTTTCCCGGTCTTGAACCACAGAAAGCCGCCGCTTTCAGGCTGCATTCCTCATCCACCGGAATTTTCAGCCACTGCTTCGTGCCTGCCTCCACCTTCGTTTCATATATTTTCATGTTCTATTTCCTGTTCTGAGAACTTTTCTGCTCCTTTTACTCAATTCCATCTAAACGATCGCCTGCAGCAGCCTGCGCGCATATTCATCCGTTGTCTTTCCCAGCTCCCGGACCGGACGGCATTCTGTGATATGTCCGCGGTATAAAAACAGCACCTCATCGCACAGATAGGTAACCGACGTCAAATCATGCGTAATAAATACATACGTCAGATTCAGTTTCTCCTTTAAATCTATAAGCAGCTCCATAACCTGCACCTGCGTATGTGCATCCAAAGATGAAATCGCCTCATCGAACAGAATTATCTCCGGTTCGCAGGCTACCGCCCGGGCAATGCAGACTCGCTGGAGCTGACCGCCGGACAATTCATGGGGATATCGATCCAGAAAATCTGCACTTAGTCCCACCATCTCCATCAGCTCTCCGGCACCTTTTTTTATTTTCTCTCTTGAAAGCTTCCGGATTCCCTTTTTACGTGCTGCTGCCCGCTGTCCCTCCGCCAGAATATCCCGTATACGGAAACGCGGGTTCGCCGAGGTTGTATAATCCTGAAAAACAATACTGATTTTCTTCTGCAGATTCTTTCTCCCCTGACGGTTTCGATAAATCTCCTCCCCATCCAGAAGCACCTGCCCGGAATCCGGTTTTAAAAGTCCGCAAAGGACACGTCCAACCGTCGATTTTCCGCTTCCGGTTTCTCCTAAGATCCCCAGGCAGCTTCCCTTTTCCACCTGCAAAGATACGTCAAACAGCACCTGGTCCCTGGAGGTTCCAAACAATTTATCCTGACGCTCACTCCGGAAGCTGACACATATATCTTTTAATTCAAGCATAATTCCTCCTGATTATCCAGGCAAAGCCGGTAGCGCTCCATGACCGAGCGCCGTGTCTCTGCAAGCATCCGTGTATACGGATCCTTTGCATGCCTTAAGATATGTTCAAAATCGCCCTGTTCGACCAGTTTTCCTCCATTCATCACGACGATCTCGTCCGCAATCTTCGAAACCGCCCCCAAATCATGGGAGATAAATATCATCGCCGTATGACTTTCTTCCTTGATCCGCTGAAATTCCTTCAAAATTTCAGCCTGGGTGATGGCATCGATTGCCGTTGTCGGTTCATCTGCCACCAGAAGTGCCGGCTTCATCGCCAGTGCCAGCCCAATCATGATTCTCTGAAGCATTCCTCCGGAAAGCTGGTGTGGATACTGCCCCAGCACTTCCTCCGGATTATGAATTCTCATTTTTTCCAATACTTCCAGGGAAATCTCCCGGATCTTTGCCCGATCCCAATCTGTATGGGCTGCAAAGGTCTCGGCCATCTGGCTTCCAATCCGGTAAAGTGGATCAAAGCAGGTCATCGGATTCTGGAGAACCATGCCTATCTTCTGCCCACGCAGCCGCCGCAGTTCATCCCGTCCTGCCCGGCATAGATCCTTTCCCTCAAACCATGCCTGTCCTTCTATCCGGAACTGGCGGTCCAGAAGTCCCAGAATTGCTTTTACCGTCATGCTTTTTCCGCTTCCGGATTCTCCCAGAATACCCAGGCACTGCCCCGGCTCTACCTCAAAGCTTACATTCTCGACCAATTTTTTCTGTTTATTTCTGATTTTCAGTTCTACATTCAGTCCATCCACCCGCAGAATCGGCTGCACCCGCTCATGATTCAGGCTCATTTCTGCACCTCCTTCGGATCCAGCACATCCCGCAGGGCATCTCCCATCAGGTTAAACGCTGCTACCAGAATTACCACCGCAATTCCCGGAACCAGCATCTGTACCGGATTGCTGGTGAGGACATTCTTCGCCTCGCTCAGCATCGCTCCCCATTCCGGTGTCGGTGCCTGTACACCCAGTCCCAGAAATGAGAGGGTTGAAATATTGATAATCGCCCATCCGACATCCAGAGAGGATAAAACTGCCAGATCTGCCGCAATTGACGGTACAAGATGGCGAAATAATATAAAAGATTCTGGTGTTCCTATACATCGTGAAAAGCGCACAAAGTTCCGGTCACGATACTGCATAACACCTGTCCGGATCATCCGCGCATACCAGGCCCATTTAATAAACACATTGGCCAGAATTACATTCTGCACGCTGATTCCCAACAGGGCTACCACTGCAAACACCATGATCTGGCTCGGAAATGAAAGCATTACATCGACGGTTCGCATGATCACCTCTTCCACGATCCCGCGGAAATAACCTGCCAAAAGTCCCATCAACGCTCCCAGGCCAATCGTTCCAAGCATGGTCAGGACTGCCAGCCCCAGCGTCGGACGGATTCCATAAATCATTCTCGACAAAATACACCGTCCCAGATTATCGGTACCAAGTGGATACTGCTGGCTGAATCCGGCAAATTTATTTAAAATATCCGGTGCATACGGATCATTCGGTGCGATAAACGGTGCAAAGATCCCTATGAGCGCCACGATAAGCACCAGACCAATCGTTCCAACGGCCGCCCGGTTTCGAATCAATCGTCCTACCATCAATGACTCTCCTTTCTAAGACGCGGATCTGAAATTGTCTGAAGAATATCAAATAATAAATTAAATCCGACAAATAGTACTCCGATCAATAGCACATACGTCTGGATCACCGGATAATCCCGGTTAAAAATCGAGCTGATACAGAGTGTCCCAAGCCCCGGCCAGGCAAATACATTCTCAACGACGATCGTTCCGGAAATCAGCTGCGGTATGCTCATTCCGATCGCTACAATACAAGTATGCATCGAATTTTTCAAAATGTGTTTAAGAAGAATCTGCCGGTTTGGAATGCCTCTCACATTGGCATAGAGAACATAATCCTGTTTCATGTTTTCCAACATATTATTGCGGATCAGGCGGATATACGTCGATATATAACTCAATGATACCGTAAACGATGGCAGAATCAGGTGTTTAAAGCTCCCGCTTCCGCTCGTTGGAAGCAGATCCAGCTTGATCGAAACCAGCCAGATCAGAAGAAGCCCTACCCAGTATGCAGGCATCGCCGTTGTCATAAAAACAATCGCCCGCATGATGCGGTCAAACACACCATCCTTATAAACGGCACAGAGCACTCCAATCGGAATGCTCAGTACCAGAACCATCACAAACGATACACCCGCAAGCTGCAGAGTCGCCGGAAAACAGCGCATCAGTTCGCCCGCAACTGTACGGCTCGGATTGACGTAACTGATTCCAAAATCTCCCCTCAGACAGTCAGCCAGCCAGGAAATATATCGTATCAGATATGGTTTGTCCAATCCAAGTTCCGCCCTTACCTGTGCCACCGCTTCTTCTGTAATAATCGGTACCTGGCGGATGCGCAGTGCCACCTCCGCCGGATCGGATGGTATCAGGTTAATAAACACAAAACACACAAACGAAATGATAATAAGAAGCGGAATTGCCGACAGGATTCGTTTTATGATATATTGTTTCATTTATTTTTCCTTTATTTCTTCTCTCCAAAATAGAAATCAGCGAACGGAACCTCATACTGAGTCTGCGTAAAATGGAAGCCCTGCAGATCCGAACGGTAGATTGCCTTATTGCACTCATAAGTAAGCGGAATATAGACCGCATCCTCATGCAGACGGGTCAGCACAAATGTATACAGCTCCTGACGGCGCTCTTCATCCGTGGAAACCAGGATCTCTGTAATCGCATCATCGATATCTGCCTTATCTTCCAGTCCCTGCTGTGCCGCAAAATCTCCATAAACCGGAGCGCGCATCGCCGCCAGGGAGGACTGCGGGTCATACGGAGTTCCCCAGCAGATATTAAATACCATGTCAAAGTTTCCAGCCTTCATACTATCACGGTAAGACTGTTCTTCCTCTCCATGAATGTTCAGGGAGACACCCAGCTTCTGGTATTCGCTCTGGAGGTACTCCGCAATCGCTTTTTCCGTCACACTATCGCTGTTATAAAGCAGCTCCAGTTCCATTTTCTGGCCGTCTTTTTCACGTACGCCGTCTCCAGCCAACGTCCAGCCTGCTTCCTCCAGCATCTTCGTTGCTTCTTCCACATCATACTCATATGGGGGCAGATTGATATCGCAGTAAGGAACGGTAGATGCAAACAGTGTATCCGCCGGCTGTTCCAGACCATAAAAAATACCTTCTGAAATCGCTGCTTTGTTTGTCGCATGCTGAAGTGCCTTACGCACTTCCTTCTCATCCAGAATATCACGGGTTGTATTCAGTACAATCTGCCGGGTCGAGGTCGGATCCGATAACGCAACCGTAAAATTGTCATTTCCCGTATACTGGTTAATTGCATCCGCATCAATCATATTTTTACCGAAAATCAGATCAATTTCCCCTTTTTCCAGTGCCATGATACGCGTCTGATTATCCGGTATTACTTTTACCGTAATCTTTTTGATGGACGGCTGCTCCCCCCAATAGTTTTCGTTTGCTTCAAATACTGCATACTCATCTGTCACAAAATCGGTCAGGACATATGGACCTGTTCCAATGTATTCGTTTACGCCATCCTTTGTGCTTCCGTCCTTCATCGCCTTCGGAGAAATCATTGCAAACGGACGGGTAACTCCCAACTCTGTCAGCAGAGGATAGTACGGCTCCGACAGTTCGATCACAAAGGTTTTATCATCCGGAGCCGAAACCCCAACCAGAAGATTCATCATTTCCAGCCAGGTGTGACGATCTTTGTTTTCAATGATTGCATCAAAGTTTGCCTTGATCGCGTTGGCGTCACACACCTCTCCGTCCGAAAATTTCACTCCATCACGGATGTGGAACGTGTAGGTCTTTCCATCTTCACTGATATCCCAGCTCTCTGCCAGGCAGCCCTCATACCCATTTTCTGTAATATTGACTAAGGTCTCGTAGAGCATTTCCTGTGCATACATTTCACCTGCATACAGATGTGGATTCAGATCACGGATATCCCGATAATTAACAAATACCAGTTCATCCTTCGTGCTCTCTGCCGATGCACTCTGCTCTGATTTTGTCCCTTCTGTACTGTTTGAAGCGTTTCCGCCACATCCAGCCAAGACAGCCACGGAAAGAACACCAGCTGCCGCTATGAGTCTTTTACTTTTTTTCATATATGTCCTCCTGTTATGCCTGACGCAGGTTTGAAAGCCTGCATCTCTTTTATCTACTTTGTTAAAACAATTCGTTTTTACCGGCAGATAAAAGGATAACATAGTTACGCACAACTAACCACTATCGTTTTACAGGGGGATTGCTATAACGATTTGTTATATCTAAACAATTAAAGCATTTTTTTGAAATGTTCTAAAAACCACGCTGCCTCCGCACTCAGCTTTTCTTCATTCTGGTAAATATATCCGATTACCAGAAATGGTTCACTATTCCGGATCTTCAGATTACGGATTGGATATTGTTTATAATCCTCATATAAAAAATCAATTCCCAGGCTGCAGATATCGCTCTGCATCAGGAGATTCATTGTCATATGATCGCTATTGGTATGTACAACCGTATTCAGCATATCCGTGCTGATCGCTCCCAGGCTCACATGGTTTAAATGATGCTCCATTGAGAAAAAATCCCGGATTCCGCTGACGAATTTTAACTGCGGAAGCTCGGTAAAATCGATACTCTCATCCTCATAACGCGGATGATTTGGTCCCACATAAACACAGGCAGGTTTGACATCCAGTTCCTGAAAAGACAATTTTTTGTGGGACAAAATATGCCGGAATGCCGGAACCTGTTTCTGTGCTACATACACAATCCCCAACTCCGAAATTCCCTGGGATACCTGATCACTAATCTCCTCCACACTGCCTTCCCGGTGGGAAATCTGGCACTCGCAGCCATATTTCTTATAAAAATCTGTCAGAAGCCTCGCAATCATGTTGCTCGGGTAGGTAGAAACGGTAAATTTCCGTTCCTGCGTATCTTCTGCCAGCGAGTTAATAAGACTCACATGATTTAAAATATTGTGTGCATACTCCCGGACCGTTTCTCCATATGGGGTAACCCTGAGCCCTCTGCTTGTCCGCTCAAATAACGCACGCCCCAGCTCCTGTTCCAGCATCCCGATCACCTTGCTGACATTCGGTTGGGATGTGTATAGGCATTCTGCTGCCTGATTAAAACTACCTTTTTCACAGGCAACCATAAAATATTCAAGCTGTTTTAATTCCATTGAAGTCCTCCTTCTGTTGTTCTCCATTCCACCTTATGTTAGCTCTAACTAACCAAAATACAAAAATCAAGAGGCACACAGCTTGCACAGCCTATGCACCTCTCTTTCGGTTCCAAAAGTGCCTACCCGCGGACAGTAACCCCTTTTTCGCTAAAAAACGATCCGCAGTACAATCACAATTCCCAGATAAGCCAGAAGAATCAAGTAGGTAATCCGGTCTCTCCTCTCATAATGCAGCGGCTTCATCTTCGTGCGCCCACTTCCGCCCCGGTAGCAGCGCGCCTCCATCGCCATCGCCAGATCCGTCGCGCGGCGGAACGCCGATACGAAAAGTGGTACCAGAATCGGGATCATGCTCTTTGCCCGCTGTACGAGATTGCCAGATTCAAAATCAGCGCCTCTCGCCATCTGTGCCTTCATGATCTTATCCGTCTCCTCAATCAGAATCGGGATAAAGCGCAGCGCGATCGACATCATCATCGAGATCTCATGCACCGGCACATGGAGACGGTTCAAGCATCCCAGACTCCGCTCCAAGCCGTCCGTAAGCTGGTTCGGGGTCGTCGTCAGCGTCATGACAGAGGAACCAATCACCAGATACATCAGGCGCAGACCCATGAAAACTGCCAGCCGCAAGCCCTCATGCGTCACTTTTAAAAATCCAATCTGGAAAATAACCCGTCCGCTCGTCAAAAACAGGTTAAAGCTGATACTGATAAGTAACAGGAACACGATCGCCCTAAGTCCCCGCACAATAAATTTAAATGGTACGCGTGAGGTGCGGACCGCCATCGCCAGAAATACGGTTGCCACTGCATAGCAGAGCAGGTTGTCCGCGAAAAATAATGAAATAATGTAGATCAGCGTTCCAAACAGCTTGGTACGCGGATCCAGCCGGTGAACCACTGATTCGACCGGATAATACTGTCCGATTGTGATATCCCGTATCATTGTTTCTCCCTCCGCTTGTTATACAGCGCCAGAATCGCCTCCCGCGCCTCTTCTACCGTCGTGATCGTGTCGTCGATCAGAATCCCGCGCTCCCGAAGTCCCTGCACCACATAAGTGATCTGCGGCGCGGCAAGACCGATCGCCTCTAACTCCTTGTAATGGCGGAATACCTCCTTCGGCGTATCGTCAAACATCTTCACGCCGTCGTTCATGACCATGATGCGGTCCACGTAGCGCGCCATGTCCTCCATGCTGTGGGAAACCACCAAAATCGTCAGCCCGTGCTCCCGGTTCAGGCGCTCGATCTGACCTAAAATCTCATCGCGCCCCTGCGGATCGAGTCCCGCCGTCGGCTCGTCGAGGATCATCATCTCCGGACGCATCGCCAGTACACCCGCGATCGCGACGCGGCGTTTCTGTCCGCCGGAAAGTTCAAACGGGGACTGCTTATAAAATTTTTCATCCATGCCGACCAGCTTTAAGGCATGGCGGGCACGTTTTTCCACCTCTTCCTGCGGAAGCCCCAGATTTTTCGGTCCGAAACAGACGTCTGTAAAAATATCTGCCTCAAAGAGCTGGTACTCCGGATACTGGAACACCAGCCCCACTTTACTCCGCAGATCCTTTAATTTATAACCCTGGCTGTAAATGCTGACACCCTGATACTTAATGTCGCCGCTGGTCGGCTTGATCAGACCGTTTAAATGCTGGATCAGGGTTGATTTTCCCGATCCAGTGTGACCAATCAGACCGACAAATTCGCCGTCCTGAATCTCAAAACTCACGTGCTTTAATGCCTGGCGCTCTAACGCCGTGCCCTCGCCGTAGGTGTAGCACAAATCTTCTACCTGTATTGCCATCTCTATTCCTCTTTCAAAAGCGGTACCAGTGCGTCCAGAAGCTCCGATTTACGAAGGATTCCATCTGGAAGCGGAATTCCCTTTTTCTTAAGCTCCCACGCAAGCTCCGTCACCTGCGGCACATCCATCCGGTATTGTTTTAGTTCCTCCACGCGGGAGAAAATCTCCTTCGGCGTGCCGTCCATCACGATATGACCGTCATCCATGACGATCACGCGGTCTGCATCGACCACCTCTTCCATATAATGGGTGATCAGCACCATCGTGATTCCTTCCACCCGGTTTAACTCATGGACGGTGCGGATAACCTCCTTGCGTCCGTTCGGATCGAGCATCGCCGTCGGCTCATCGAGCACGATACATTCTGGTTTCATCGCCATGACGCCCGCGATCGCCACACGCTGCTTCTGTCCGCCGGACAGATGGTTCGGGGACTGCTTGCGGTACATCGTCATCCCGACTGCCTTTAAGCTCTCATCCACTCGCTTCCAGATCTCCTCGGTCGGAACTCCGATATTTTCCGGACCGAATCCGACGTCCTCTTCCACTATATTTCCTATGATCTGGTTATCCGGGTTCTGAAAGACCATGCCCGCATTTTTGCGGATATCCCACAGATGCGCCTCGTCCCTCGTATCCATCTCCGATACAAAAAGCGTACCGTCGGTCGGGCTCAGAATGCCATTGATCTGCTTGGCAAATGTGGACTTGCCGGAACCATTGTGTCCCAGGATCGCCACAAAGCTGCCTTTCTCAATCTCCAGATTCACATGATCCAGGGCGCGCTTTACTTCCTCTACCTGCCCCTCTTCATCGCGTCTTATATAATCAAATACAAGATTGACCGCTTTTATGATATTCATGTATTTTTCCTCCACAGTATGTCCGCCTGACCGGACATTACCGTTCATTGTAGAAGAATTTTCCCCGGTAGTCAAGCGGTTGTTCCGAATTGTTATCCTTTTTTAAAAATAAGTTTACTTTTGTCTGCCCGCCCCAGGTACAGACTACCTATTTGATCGCATATTCCGCGTAAATCTCAAAGAAATCCGCGTCATTTTTCTCGAACTCCGAGGTCAGATCCAGACTGTCCCAGAGCCCGCTGCTGTAAGAAACGGAGATCGTATTGCTGAACCGGTCGTAGATCTCCTGAAAGGCGCGTTTTTTCCGCTCCTCGTAGATGCGCTCCTTGCGCGCCGCCGTCTCGTCCTCGTCATAATCGTCCGTACATTTGAGCACATAGTACGCGTCGTCCGCATGGATCACCTGGCTGACTGTGCCCTCGGCAAGGGAAAATGCCTCTTTCTCATAGGCATCCGACTCATCACCGCGCCCCAGCACCCGGTCACTCACCGTCAGCCCCGCCTCCTCGGCACAGGACTGGAAATCGGCATCTTCCTGCGATGCCGCCCGCTGGAAGGCGTCTGCCTCGCTCTCATCCGATGTCTTTATCTGACTGACATGGATCACCTTTGCCTCACTGTCGCTGACCTCCAGCGCCACATTGTCCGTGAGCTGTCCCGCCAGCTTCTCCGCCAGACCATAATCCTCATAGATATGCTGGACATCCGCCTCTGTCACGCCCATCGAGTCAATCGCCGACTGCGGCAGACGCCCAAAATACTCGGCTGCTGCCCGGTCCATCGCCGCCCGCTCCTCTGAAGTCAGGGAAATCCCCCGATCGGCTGCCAGCAGGTTCATGATTTTCAGCTCATCCATAAACGAACGGATCTGTTTTTTTAGATACGTTTCAAAATCATCGCCCTTTTCTCCAACTGAAACGCCCCAGATCTGATCCGTACAGACCTCCTCATAGCGTTTTTTCTCCGTCATGGCAATCACCATCACTTCCGCGCGGGAATAACCCTTTTCATTCTTCTTTCCCACCACGATCGTGCTGCCGTCCGAGCCGCATCCAGTCAAAAGCCCCAGGCTGAGCGCCAGCCCCGCAAGCAGGGCACACGCCGCCCGGTGGATATGGTTTGTCTTCCTTTTCTGTTTCTGCATGGATACTCCCTTTCTCCTGCATATTTTAGCAATTCCTGTCACATATTCTCTCTGAGCGGCTGATTTATCTCAGTCGAGAAGACTCCCACCTCTTCAGGTGGTGAGTAATAGCAAATTTGTCTCAGTGGGAGTTGGGTCTCCGACTGAGATAAACGCTCCGCGAGGATGCGCAGTGATTCTGTAAAGAATATGTCAGCTTACGCTGACCAGAATCACGCGCCAAGTCTCACGGACGTTCGACTTGAATACTGTTCACACATATGACCAGCAGCGCTGCGTTCTGTCAATCCTTCCACTCTGGTTCACGGTCTGCCACCACGTTTTCTTACGGCACTTTCGGTTCCAAAAGTGCCTACCCGTGAACAGTAACTTTCTTTCCATCAGCCATCCACCTCAGACCGTATGCTTGAGCAGATCTTCTATCTTCTCCGGGCAGATCCGCTTCAATTCCTGATAGAGCCTTCCGACCGGCAGCCCCATCACATTCGTGTAAGAACCATCGATTCCGCGGATATGCGCGGCAAAACTTCCCTGAATGCCGTATGCACCCGCCTTGTCCATCGACTCGCCGCAGTCTACATACGCCTCGATCTCCGCATCGCTCATCGGATATACATCCACCCGCGTCTCAACCGCAAAGCAGCTCTCCCGATCCTCAGTCAGGATCGCCACGCCCGTGTATACACGGTGGCTGCGCCCCTGGATCCGTCCGATCATCTCAAGCGCCTCATCCCGATCCGCCGGTTTTCCTAAAATCTCGTCATCCACACTGACAACGGTATCGGAACCAATGATAATCCCGGAAAATAGGGTTCCCGTCGTCCGCGCCTCCTCACGCACCTGCGCCATCACATCGCGCGCCTTCTGTCCCGCCAGTTCCATCACAACCTGCGCCGGTTCCGTACAGAGCGGATTTTCCTCCAAAGTGCTCGGATGAATCTCCGGTTTCAGCCCAATCCGCTCCAAAAGCTCCCTGCGGCGCGGAGACGCACTCGCCAGAATTAACCGGCAGGCTGGTTTGATATTTTCTATGTCTCTTCTCTGTTCCATTGTTCTGTTCTCATTTCCTCAGTTTCATTTAACGCTTAAATACACGTTATCCCTATATTTATACCATCTATCAGCCAAAATGAAAAGATCCGATGTTCGTTATATGAACATCGGATCGAGAATAAATGCAATCAAAATGCCTAAAATCGCGCCTGCTGCTACCTGTATCGGCGTATGCCCCACGTATTCCTTCAATTTTTCCTGTAATACCACGCCGTCCAGCTTGAGGAAATCATCGAAAAGCAGGCGGTTCAGAACTCTTGCCTGCTTTCCTGTCTCCTGCCGGACACCGATCGCGTCATACATAACAACCATCGCCAGAATAAAGCTGATGGAAAATTCAAAGCTTCCCACTCCATACCGCAGCGCCGCCGCCGTTGCCAGCGAACATACAGTGGATGAGTGGGAACTCGGCATACCGCCGGAGCCAATCAGACGCTCCGGGTTGAACGAATGGTTCAGCCCGATGTCCAGAATCGTCTTGAGCACCTGGGCGACCACCCACCCGGTCACGCCGGTCATCAGCGTCTGGTTTGATGTCAATTCCTGAAAAAAAGTCATGTTTCTCTCCTGTACTATCTTAATTCCTCTGTTTTCTTCCACACATATGCCACTGTCCTAAATCACTCGGTCCGTCATTAATATCCTATCAGCCAGTCATACAATTCCTGATATTTTCCAGCCGATGTCTGCCAGGAAAAATCAGCCGCCATGCCGCGGTCTACGATCTTGTTCCACTCGCGCTTCTTATTATAATAGATGTATTTTGCATAGCGGATGCAGTCGAGCATCTCATGTGCATTGTAGTTAGCAAAGGAAAATCCTGTTCCGGTTCCATCGTATTCATTGTATGGCCATACAGTATCCTTGAGGCCACCCGTCTCACGCACGATCGGCACGGTTCCGTAGTGAAGCGCCATGAGCTGGCTCAGCCCACATGGTTCAAACAGCGACGGCATCAGGAATGCGTCACAGGCTGCATATACCTTATGCGACATATCTTCCGAATAATAAATATTAGCGGAAACACGATCATTGTACTTCCAGTCATAGTGGCGGAACATATTTTCATACCGTTCATCTCCGGTTCCCAGCACAACCAGCTGTACATCTTCCGTACAGATCTCATCCATCACACACTGTACCAGGTCAAGTCCCTTCTGGTCGGTCAGACGGGAGACGATACCGATCATGAACTTTTTCTCGTCCTGCGCCAGTCCCAGCTCCGCCTGCAGCGCCTTTTTATTCTTGGATTTCTCCTTGCGGAATGTCTTTGCGTTATAATTTTGTACGATCCGTTTATCTGTCTCCGGATTAAATTCATCGTAATCAATACCATTTAAGATACCGCGCAGACTGTTGCTTCTCGCACGCATCAGACCGTCCAGTCCCTCGCCGTAGAACGGAGTCTTAATCTCCTCCGCGTAGGTGTTGCTGACCGTCGTGATCGCATCCGCGTATACGATGCCGCCTTTTAACATATTGCCGTCTTTGTAAGCTTCCAGCTTATCCGGTGTAAAATAGTAGTCCGGCAGCTCAGAGAAATGCTGGATTGTCTTCACATCCCACACACCCTGGAATTTCAGGTTGTGGATCGTCATGACGGACTTGATATCCCGGAAGAACTCGCCGCCGTGGAATTTGTCCTTGAGATGCACCGGGATAAGTCCCGTCTGCCAGTCGTGGCAGTGGATGACATCCGGCTTGAAGCCGATCACCGGCAGGGATGAGAGAGCCGCCTTGCAGAAGAAAGAAAACTTCTCCAGATCGTAATACCAGTCCCCATACGGGCGATCACCCCAGAAATAACTCTCATTATCAATAAAATAGAAGGTCACGCCCTCATATTCATATTCCAGGATGCCCACATACCGGTTCTGTCCCAGATAATCCATATAAAAATGGTTCACATACTTCATTTCATTGCGGAATGACTCTTTGATGCACAGATACTTCGGGATCATGACACGCACATCAAAATACTGCTTATCAAAACATTTTGGAAGGGATCCGACAACGTCTGCCAAACCTCCTGTTTTGATAAATGGAACCGCCTCCGATGCAATAAACAGAATATTCTTCATAGCTACTACCTCCCAACCGTGCCCGCTCGCGATCTGGCACCCTATTAAAATTATTATACAATAGAATCAGGGAATTAGAAAGTAGGCGACAGAGAAAAAAATCGGGAAATATATGAC
Source organism: Clostridium sp. AF35-15 (assembly GCF_003477745.1). Classification (NCBI taxonomy): domain Bacteria; kingdom Bacillati; phylum Bacillota; class Clostridia; order Eubacteriales; family Clostridiaceae; genus Clostridium; species Clostridium sp. AF35-15. The sequence goes on from NZ_QUDY01000001.1 coordinate 247,959, forward strand.
AAATAGTTCCGATTTGCAGACTGTATTTTCTGAATTGGATATTTTGCATAGTACCGGATGAATTATAAATTTTACCGCATGAAAAAGAATGTGCCTTGGCACATTCTCGCGCCGAGCGCGGTCGCTTGCGACATGTTTCTGCTTCGCGCGAGTGCGCATCCTCGCGGAGCGTTTTTTTGTTTCATAGGACGCAATTTCCTATGAAACAAAAATAAAAGCCGGAGCCGAAAAGAAAATTATGTTTTCTCTTCGGCCCCGGCTTTTGTATAATCAGGGATTGATCTCCCTGTATTTCTTCATCGTCCGCGCAAACAGCTCGCCGTTGGACGGCGGCGTGTACGTGATCGCATTGGCTCCTGCCTCGATCGTCTCCAAAATCGATTCGTTAGTCGGTCCTCCGGTCGCGATAATGGCAACGTCCGGATACTCCTTCCGGATCTCGGCTACCATCGATGCGGTGGCGGCAGCGCCTGATACATTTAAAATATCGGCTCCCGCCTCCAGTTTGCGGCGGACATCCGTGTGAACCGAAGCAATCGTCGCAATGACCGGAATGTCAACCACCCGCTTGATCTCCGTGATGACCTCATCCGCGATCGGCGCATTGACCACTACACCGTAGGCTCCCTGATGTTCTGCCTGAAGCGCCAGACGGACGGAACGCTTTCCTCCGGTCAGACCGCCGCCGACCCCGACAAACACCGGCACATCCGAGATGCTGATGATCGACTGTGAGATAGCTGCCTGCGGAGTAAACGGATAAACTGCGATGATCGCATCCGCGTTGATATTTTTGATGATTGCCACATCCGTTGAGAAGGCGATCGATTTGATACGCTTTCCAAAGATGCGGATTCCTGAACATTCACTGATACAATACGGACACATAATCGTGTGATCCCGCAGGGTTCCATTGTACGCCGGTACTTTTTTTTTCATAGGCAATTCTCCGTTCTTTTAGCTGCTTTCCTGACCTCTCTGTCCAGCTGTTTTATACAGGGGCAGTTTTTCAGTCCTGCATCTTTTATTTCCCCTTTATCTTATCATACACACATTTACCCATGCAATCAGTCACTTTCATAAATGTGTTACAATCGTGTTAAAAAGGCTTACAGCACTTTCGGCTCCAAAAAGCACCGCACGATTTTATACATCCCGCTTATAATCCAGGCAAATCTTATCAACAATCAATGCGATAAATTCCGAATTGGTCGGCTTTCCTTTCCCTGTGCTGACGGTATATCCAAATAGATCGTTGATCGTGTCCATCTTGCCGCGGCTCCATGCGACCTCAATCGCGTGGCGGATTGCCCGCTCGACACGGCTTGAAGTGGTCTGGCGCTTCTTGGCGATGGTCGGGTACAGGATTTTCGTCACAGAACCGAGCATTTCTTTATCACTGACTGACAAAATAATCGCATCCCGCAGGTACTGATATCCCTTAATATGAGCCGGAATCCCAATCTCATGCAGAATCTGCGTCACATCGCTCTCCAGATTCTGTCTTTCATATTCCGCCGACACCATATACGGCTCCACCTTCCGGTTGCCCGCCAGGGTCGAAGCGCGGTTCCTGTAATTCTTCAGGCGATGTACCTTGTCTAAAACCGCCTCCTTCGAAAATGGCTTTACTATGTAATAACAGGCGCCCATCCGAAAAGCATCCGCTGTCAGATTCTCGCTGCTCGCAGCTGTAATCATAACAAAGGAAGTGTCAGCTGAACAGTCTTGATTTGTCTTGATGCGCTCCATAACCGAAATTCCATCCATTCCCGGCATCACTACGTCCAGAAATACAATATCCGGCTTTGTCTTTACGATCATATTATAGGCATCGGTTCCGTTTTCCGCTTTTCCGACCACCTGAATCTCCTTATCACTTTCCAGTATATTTCCAAGCATATCCAATGCCTGACGATTATCCTCTGCGATCGCAATCTTCATTTCTGCCATAATATTCTCCTCCTCGGCACCTGTGATGATTAAAATAATTATAAATTCTTTTTTTAACAAGTTTCAACTCGTTTTGATCGCGCAGTTCGACACTCAACGCTCATTTTGTCTATCAATTCTTTTGATGCAAAATAAATTACACAAGATGCAAACTATATATAAGCATGTATTGTAGCTAACCGTATCTGTTAAGATTCCGCTATAAACCTTCTACCGCCCAGCCGCCATACGCCTATCTAACGATCCCTTATCACCACGTTTTACCGATTCCGGTCGAAAGACACACAAAATACACGCAATTAAAAAGCCTCCACGACCGGTTTCTGAACATGAAAATTCCATCTTTGCAGATCAAGTTTCGATAAATTCCTATAAAAAAACAGAGTTACGCCATAGCCATACAACTATAACATACTCTGTTATCGTGTTAATGCAACTGGCTGCCATTTTACAGGCCCTATAGCTTTGCGTCGCAGCTTTTCAACTGTTTTGCCAAATATGTAATTTGCTCTATTATATACGCTTTTTTTATATCCTGTCAATAAAGAGAGCAAAAACTTTGTACTTTGCATGTTACTGTTCACACACGTGTGCCCAGCAACAGGATTTTGCCGATGCTGCGTATTCAAAATCGGCAAAATCTGCTGCCAGAACTGTATCATATGGAATTTTAAGTTCAGAAAATTCCCACTTGTAAACAGTTACTTTGCATCCAGATTCAATGTCCCAGCATATTCTCCACCAGAATCCCATACCCTCGCGTCGAATCCTGAATAAAAACGTGCGTGACTGCTCCGATGAGTTTTCCGTTCTGGATGATGGGGCTGCCGCTCATGCCCTGGACGATCCCGCCGGTCAGGGACAGAAGTTCCGGATCGGTTACGCGAATGACCATGTCCTTGTTGTGGCGGTTGGAGGAGTGGTCTATTTTCTGAATCTCAATCTCGTAGTCTTTCAATTCCCCGGACACGCTGCTGCGGATGCAGGCACGGCCTTTTTTGACCTCCTGACGGTAACCGATCGGAATTGCAGGGTTCTTTACCCGGCTTAAAAAGCGCGGATTTGCCATCCCGAAAATACCCTGATCCGTATTGGCCTCCACACTTCCCAGCCGCGACTGATTTCCATAGTAAATAACGCCCGACATCACGCCCGGCTTTCCGAAACTTCCCTTCTCCACGCCCAGAATCTCCGTATCGTATAGTTCGCCGCCGGAGGTCTGCACCAGAAGTCCCGTGTCGCCGTCGCTGATACCGTGTCCCAGCGCTCCAAACGCGCCGTTAGCACATACATAGGTCATCGTACCGATGCCCTGCGTATCGTCGCGGATCCACAGCCCAAGCTTATAGTCTCCCTCCTGCGTCTGTACCGGCGTCATCTGTACATCCATCGTCTCTCCCTCGCGGCGCACTGAAAGTGTCAGAGCCATATTTCCCGCTTCCTTGACCGCCCGTATCATATCTTTCTTGTCCGTCGCCGGCGTCCCGTTGATTGCCTCGATATAATCTCCAGAACGCAGGATCCCGTCCGCCGGATCTATCACTTCCCCCGTCTGTGCCGTCACCCTTCCGGTTCCAATCACCATCAGTCCATCGGATTTCATGTAAATACCCACCGGCAGCCCACAGGGAACCGCGTACTGGACGTCCGACACATCTACCTCGATATCCTTTAATTTCCATATTCCAAAGAGTTTGAGACTTAAACGGTACGTTCCCTCCTGTTCAGAATAGATGGAAAAGGGCTGGTTGAGCTGCAGATGGATCTGGTCGGACGGAATTTTAGAGCTGCCGTTTAGAACCACCTCCTCGCTCTCACTTTCCAGCAATGCCCGAAACGGCAGCCCAAAGCGAACTTGCTCCTGCCGATCCACCACCACATTGATGCGGTCGGGAACCGCGTTCTTCACATATTGATAAGACACACCGGCAAGCGCAATGACCCCCGCACCAAAGATTATCAGCAGAACACGGCGAAGTTTTTCCTTCCGACTTATTGTTTTCCACATACCAGAGTTTTTTCGCACGGTTTTTCCTCCTTCTACTCTTATGTACCTCCCCCGTTCCGTAGATTCCGCACTGCGGCGAATCTCAACGAAATGCAGATGTACACTCTGTTTGAATCCAAGAACTTGTTCGATAAAATCGTTTAATCCTAGTATGCGGAAAACCGTAAAATTCAGTCTGCTATTTTTGCGCCATTCTTTCTATTTTTTTCATTCAAGTGTTATTAAAACCCTGACTTTTTCTCAAGGTAAATGGAAAACCTGAAAAATTCCATTCTAACGTCAAAAAACCCGGTTCAGAAGACAGATTTCTCTGTCTCCCAAACCGGGAGTATAAAATCATCTTATGATTCAAAACTTGCGTAAAAAAACGAAGATTTGATACAACTTAAACAAACGAATCTATCTAAATTATACCAGCTCTAACAGAACTTCCATAGCGCCGTCGCCCTTACGCTGACCGATCTTAACGATACGGCTGTAACCACCATTGCGGTTAGCGTACTTCGGTGCAAGCTCATCAAACAGCTTAGCCGGCATATCTACCTTCTTAGTGTTTTTCTTCTTGCCTGCTCTTGCAGTCGGAACGTCTGTTACATCGTAGAGAACCTTCAGCATCTGTCTTCTAGCGTGAAGTCTGGAAGCTTTATCTTTCTTGATCTCTTTCTCTACTTCGTCGTAAACGGTAACTTTCTTGCCGTCAACAACTTCTTTTACTCTCTTGCCGTTCTCGTCTTTGCGAGCTACCTTAGCGGTAACTTTAACGGTCTCGAAGTTATCTTTCTCTTTTACTGCCAGAGCGATCAGACCCTCAGCGATCTTCTTCACTTCTTTTGCTCTTGCCTCAGTGGTAACGATCTTGCCGTTGAATAACAGTGCGGTTACCAGGCTGCGCAGCATTGCTTTTCTCTGACTGGAAGTTCTTCCAAGTTTTCTATATCCTGCCATGATTCTTTCTCCTCCATTTGCGGAAGCCGGCACTCATGCCCTTTGGACTTACTGAATGTCTGCTATATAAAATATAATTGTTTGATGGTTATGCAGGGACCTGTGCCATTCGGACTTACCCGTCCCCGTATCTGCATGAAAGGGACGTACTGCAAAGCACGTCCACCCACGCGGTATCTTAAGCCTCTTCGCTCGGGTTGAGCTGCAGGCCTAATTCTTTCAGTTTTGCAAGAACCTCTTCCAGGGATTTGCGACCCAGATTTCTGACTTTCATCATATCTTCCGGTGTGCGGTTGCACAGCTCCTCCACTGTATTGATTCCGGCTCTCTTTAAACAGTTGTAAGAACGAACGGATAACTCCAGCTCGTCGATGTTCATCTCAAGCACTTTCTCTATCTCGTTGTCTTCCTTCTCTACCATAACCTCTGCGGTCTTGGCATTCTCGGAAAGGTCAATAAAGAGGTTCAGATGCTCGCTCAGAACCTTTGCTGCCAGGCTGACAGCTTCGTCTGGTGCCAGCGTTCCATTTGTGTATACATCTAATGTCAGCTTATCATAATCTGTCACCTGACCCACACGGGTGTTCTCAACGGTCATATTGACACGCTCCACCGGTGTGTAGATAGAATCAACAGCCAGAACTCCGATCGGAAGATCTTCACTCTTGTTCTTATCTGCGCTGATGTAGCCGCGGCCCTTCGTGATCGTCAGCTCCATGTAGAATTTGCTGTCCGCGCCGCCGCTTAATGTAGCGATGACCTGGTCCGGATTCAAAATCTCAATGTCAGAATCAGCGTGAATGTCAGCTGCTGTGATGACGCCTTCGCCCTCGAACTCGATATAAGCCGTCTTCGGCTCATTCGTCTCGCTGCTGTTTTTGATCGCCAGACTCTTGATGTTCATGATAATTTCAGTTACATCCTCTTTTACACCAGGGATAGAACTGAACTCATGCAAAACGCCGTCGATTTTCACTTGACTTACTGCTGCACCAGGCAAAGAGGAAAGCATAATTCTTCTTAAAGAATTGCCTAATGTGGTACCATAGCCTCTTTCCAGCGGTTCAACCACAAATTTGCCATATCTTTTGTCTTCGGAAATCTCAGCAATTTCAATTTTTGGTTTTTTAAAATCGAACACGATAGCCCCTCCTTTTGGGAACATTTTTGAGGGTCTGCCATACTCTTGTAGTCTCGGAATCTCCCAAGCAGCTGCCAAAGCAGATACATGGGAGATTCTGGACTAACATAATAGTAATACTTCTTATTATTTGGAGTACAGCTCGACGATAAGCACTTCGTTTACAGGAACGTCAATTTCGTCTCTGCTCGGTAACTCTTTAACAGTACCTTTCAGGTTCTCAGCGTCAACTTCCAGCCATGCCGGTACCATTCTTCCGCCGGTTACCTCAGCGATATCTTTATATCTCTGTGAAGATTTGTACTTCTCTTTGATCTCGATTACATCGCCAGCCTTAACTAAGTAGGACGGGATGTTTACGCTCTTGCCGTTTACGAGAACGTGCTTGTGATCTACGATCTGACGTGTCTCTTTTCTTGTACGGCCAAAGCCCATTCTGAATAATACATTATCCAGTCTGCACTCCAGAAGGATCATCAGGTTAGCACCGACCTGACCATTCATTCTGGATGCTTTTGCATAGTAATTTCTAAACGGTTTCTCTAACACACCGTAGATGAATTTTGCTTTCTGCTTCTCTCTCAGCTGGAGTGCATACTCGCTCATCTTTCTGTTGGCTCTCGTTAATTTTCTCGTTGATTTCTTGTCGATTCCTAAATAAACCGGATCAAGGTCAAGAGATCTACATCTTTTAAGTACAGGAACTCTATCTACTGCCACTTTACTTGCACCTCCTAATTAGACTCTTCTACGTTTCGGCGGACGGCATCCGTTATGCGGAACCGGAGTTACGTCCTTAATGCTTGTTACTTCCAGACCACATGCCTGAAGAGCACGGATTGCTGCTTCACGACCTGATCCCGGACCTTTTACCATAACGTCTACAGACTTTAAGCCATGGATAAGAGCTGCCTTCGTTGCAGTTTCTGCAGCCATCTGAGCTGCATATGGAGTAGATTTCCTTGAACCTCTAAATCCCAGACCGCCTGCACTTGCCCATGATAAGGCATTACCCTGTGCATCTGTTAAAGTAACGATTGTGTTATTAAAAGATGACTGGATGTGCGCCTGTCCGCGTTCAACGTTTTTCTTTGCACGCTTTTTTGTCACTTTCTTGCCAGTGGACACTTTTTTAGCCATTTTAAACTAACCTACTTTCTCAAATATTGAATCCTGTTGCTAAACCTAACCTGATTCAGTTTCCTTGTTACTTAATTATTTCTTCTTGTTTGCTACTGTCTTTCTCGGACCCTTACGAGTTCTTGCGTTGGTCTTTGTCTTCTGACCACGAACCGGAAGGCTCTTTCTATGACGGATGCCTCTGTAGCATCCAATCTCCTGCAGTCTCTTGATGTTCATAGCGATCTCTCTTCTCAGATCACCCTCAACCACCTGACTGTCAGCGATGATTGCCGCAAGCTTCTTAACTTCATCGTCAGTTAAGTCCTTAACACGAGTGTCAGGATTAACTTCAGCTTCGGCCAGGATACGGGCTGCACTTGCTCTACCGATACCGTAGATGTAAGTCAAGCCGATCTCTACGCGTTTCTCTCTTGGTAAATCGACACCTGAAATACGAGCCATGTGTGTAGTACACCTCCATTAGTTTTTCTTACTTCTTCGTTGATAATGTATAAATTTGCTTAAACTACTGAACAACTCATCCGAGTGGTTCATAATAGAAAGCCGCGCGAAAAAATAGATGCTAAATCAAATTAGCCCTGTCTTTGTTTGTGCTTCGGATTCTCACAGATTACTCTGATACTGCCTTTTCTCTTGATGATCTTGCACTTTTCGCAAATTGGTTTAACCGATGATCTAACCTTCACAGCAATTCTCCTTTCCGTAATAGTCCGTCCAATCTCGGACATACAATTTTTTATAACCTATTGCAGTCCTGTGTCGGACTTACAGGTACAACAGACTCGTTCCATCCCTCTGCCGTGAGAGGACAAAAGGGCGGATCTTACCTGATGCTTCAACAAAGTTCGCTAAAGCATTATAACATTTAAAATCCTATAATGCAAGCGAAATTTACACTTCTCTCAATATTTTTATTGAGAAAAATGAATTGGTCTTTATTTATCTCTCCAAATGATTCTTCCCTTAGAGAGATCGTATGGCGACATTTCCATTGTAACCTTATCGCCCGGCAGAATACGGATGTAGTTCATACGGAGTTTTCCGCTGATCGTAGCAAGTACGATGTGTCCGTTTTCCAGTTCTACCTTAAACATAGCGTTCGGCAGTTTCTCTGCTACTACGCCCTCAATCTCAATTACATCTGCTTTCGACATTCTATATACCTCCCTGCAATGATTTCTGAATGAAATAGCGGATCGCTTCATCCTGGACTGCCGCGCCGTCCGCAAACTGGGCTGCCAGCGCCTCATCCCGCTTGTGGGAAAACTGCACGTGCTTTCTCTTCTTGCGTTTCGGCTTGGCGGCAGTTTTGGTGCGTCCGTCTGCCAGATACACATAGTGTGCATCTTCTCTGACTATGATATAATAATTGCCTTTGTCATGCCCCGCCAGCGAGCGAACCAGACAGGCCATTCCATATTCCGTCATTCTGATCTCCGTTTCTGCTTAGACAGACACTTTCTAAAAAACATCGCTGCTGATTGACGTAGCTCCAGCAGATACGCTGCCATTTCTCCCACTTTGCCTGAAACATCCAAAAAACATGCAGGTTTGTCTGAAACAAACGATTTTTGTCCATTTCACAAAGTGCAACCTGTTTGGAGAAATAACCAGTGGCAGCCAGCTGAAGCCAGCCAAATCAACGCTTCGAATTTCACAAAAGGTTCTTTCCTATTTTCTATCTATAACGACAGAATCTCAGGCTCATTTTCTGTAATTAGAATCGTATTTTCATAATGGGCAGCCCAGCCGCCGTCTTCCGTCATGACGGTCCAGTCATCATCGAGCCAGACTACTTCGTAGCTGCCCTCGGTGATCATCGGCTCGATCGCGAGCGTCATGCCGGGCTGTAAGAGAATTCCTTTTCTTTTTCTTGCAAAATTCGGAATCTCCGGATCCTCATGCAGATGGGAACCGATTCCATGGCCTACCAGATCTCTGACAACACCAAAGCCGAAGCTTTCAGCATATTTCTGAATGGCTGCAGAGATGTCATTGAGATGATTGCCAGCTTTGGCAAATTTAATCCCCTCAAAAAAGCTCTGTCTGGTAACTTCAATCAGTTTTTTTGCATCATCGTCGATCTGGCCGATGCCATAAGTCCGGGCTGCATCCGAGTGATATCCTTTATAGATAACACCTGCATCCAGACTGACAATATCACCCTCATCAAGGAAATGTTCCTTATGAGGAATTCCATGGACAACCTCATCATTGACAGAGACGCAGATGGAGGCAGGATAGCCATTGTAATTTTTGAATGAGGGAATGCAGCCGTAGCTTCGGATGATTTCCTCTCCCATATGATCAATGTCCCAGGTGGACATTCCCGGACGAAGGTTCTTCGCCAGTTCCTCGTGAGTTTTGGCAAGGATTCTGCCAGCCTCACGCATGAGTTCTATCTCCCTGGGAGATTTTATCGTCACTGCCATCTTTTATGCTCCCAAAATGTCAACAATGTTTTTAAACACGGTTTCCATAGACAGTGTACCGTCTATCGCATGCAGAACACCTTTTTTCTTATAGTAGTCAATCAGAGGATGTGTCTGCTCATGATATACTTCCAGACGTTTCTGTACGGTCTCCGGCTTATCATCGTCGCGAAGAACCAGTTCAGAACCACATTTATCGCAGATTCCTTCTTTTTTCGGTGCTGCAAACTCTGTATGATACGTAGCGCCGCACTTTAAGCATGCACGACGGCCTGCCATACGATTTACAATATTCGCATCCGGCACTTCTACATCGAGAGCGAAATCAATTGCCTCTCCGTTTTCTTCCAGTGCTGCTGTCAGGCTCTCTGCCTGCGGAATCGTTCTTGGAAATCCGTCCAGGATATAGCCATTCTCGCAATCTACTTCGTGAATACGATCAAGAAGCATGCCGATCGTTACTTCATCCGGCACCAGCAATCCCTGATCGATGAACGATTTTGCTTTTTTTCCCAGCTCTGTACCCGCTTTGATATTAGAGCGGAAAATATCTCCGGTTGAAATGTGCGGAATGTTATATTTCTCTGCAATTTTATCAGCCTGTGTTCCTTTACCGGCTCCCGGTGCTCCTAACATAACAATCTTCATAATGGTACAATCTCCCTATATACAACAGAATCGCCTCCAGGCAGGAGCTGTCTCCGGCCACCTCCAGCCGTTAAGAAAGAGAGCTCCCGCCCAGAAAGCGAGTTATCTTAGTCGTTTAAGAATCCTTTATAGTTGCGAACCAGCATCTGTGATTCGACTGCTTTGATTGTCTCAAGTACTACACCTACGATAATGATAAGAGAAGTACCTCCAAAGGAGAGACGGCTCACTGAGAACAGTCCAGAGACAATGATCGGAACCAGGCAGACAATAATAAGTCCGCAAGCACCAATCAGTATAATATACTCCAGAATTCCATCCAAATAATCGGATGTTGGCTTTCCTGGACGAATGCCCGGGATGAAACCGCCGGATTTCTTCATGTTGTTTGCCACCTCAAGCGGGTTGAATGTTATGGATGTGTAGAAATACGCAAACACAATAATCAACGCGATGTAGACAATTAAGCCAACTGAATAAGCCGGACGCTCCGGATTAAACCAGGAGCTGGAATTCAGAGCCAGAAGAATCTTTCCTCCGATGGTGTCATAATTAACCTGGAAAAATCCAGCAATTACCACCGGGAAAGACATCAGGGATGAAGCAAAGATAACAGGAATAACACCTGCTGTATTTACTTTTAACGGGATGCTTGTGGACTGACCGCCAACCATCTTACGTCCCTGCATCTTTTTAGAATACTGAACCGGAATTCTCCGCTCTGCATCCTGTAAAATGATAACAAATACAACCATCGCTACGATAACCGCTACGATAATCACGGCTGTTACAACTGCAACCGCCACGATCTTGCCCTGCAGGAAACGCTCATAGAGCGTAATCATATCGCTTGGCATGGTTGAAATGATATTGAACAGAAGCACGATAGAAATACCGTTTCCGACGCCGTTCTCGGTGATTCGCTCACCGATCCACATCAGCATGGCACTTCCGGCTGTCATTGTCACAATAGCGACAATCACATTCAGGGCAGTAAACTCAACTAAAAGTCCCTTGCCGCCGAAACCGATCGCCATAGCGACGGACTGCATCAGCGCCAGTGCAACCGTAAGGTAACGCGTATATTCCGCAATCTTCTTTCTTCCGTCCTCGCCCTCCTGCTGCATTTCCTCTAATTTCGGAATTGCAATTGTCAGAAGCTGCATGATAATGGAAGAAGTGATGTACGGGGTAATACTCAATGCGAATACCGACATGTTCGTGAACGAACCGCCGGTAATCGTATTGAAGAAACCAAACGCATCATTGGACTGTCTTGTAAACAGTTCCTGGAAAAATGTTGTATTAACTCCGGGAATCGGCAGCTGCGATCCGATACGGGTCACAACCAGCATAAAGAACGTATAGAGGAGTTTTTCTCTGACCTCTTTTATCTTAAATGCATTCTGGAGCGTTTTTAACATATTAGATCACCTCGCAGGTTCCGCCAACGGCCTCGATCTTAGCTTTCGCGCCTTCACTTACCGCATCAACCTTTACGTTCAGCTTTTTGGTCAGCTCGCCATTGCCGAGGATCTTAACGCCGTCACGCGGGTTCTTTACGATGCCTGCTTCGATTAATGTTTCAACCGTAACAACTGTGTCGTTCTCGAATCTCTCAAGAGCGCTTACGTTGATACCAACGATGGTCTTAGAATTTCTGTTTGTGAAGCCTCTCTTCGGGAGACGTCTATATAACGGCATCTGACCGCCTTCAAATCCTGGTCTCGGAGCGCCGGAACGAGCTTTCTGTCCCTTATGTCCCTTACCAGCAGTCTTACCGTTGCCTGATGCGTGACCACGACCTCTTCTGAAGCTGTCGCTGTGCTTAGAGCCTACCGCCGGCTTTAAATTGGATAAATCCATGACTGCACCTCCTTGCAAATATCTTAGATTTCCTCTACTTTAACTAAATGTCTAACATTCTGGATCATGCCTCTGATAGCGGCGTTGTCCGGCTGCTCAACTGTCTTGCCAGTCTTGTTTAAACCAAGAGCTGCAACCGTTGCTTTCTGCTTCGGGATAGCGCCAATAGGAGACTTAACCAATGTGATTTTTAATTTCTCTGCCATTTTTATCTCCTCCTATTAGTTCAGAATTTCTTCTACAGACTTACCGCGAAGTTTTGCAACCTCTTCCGGAGTCTTTAAAGAACCTAAGCCTGCCAGGGTAGCAAGAACTACGTTTGCCTTGTTGTTGGAACCAAGGGATTTTGTACGGATGTTCTTGTAACCAGCCAGATCCAGTACGGCACGAGCCGGACCACCAGCGATAATACCGGTACCTTCCGGAGCCTTCTTCAGAAGTACGTTAGCGCTTCCGAATTTGCCGAGGAAATCGTGCGGGATGCTATTGTTCTCATCGAACGGAACCTCCATCAGGTTTCTGGCAGCTGCCTCTTTGCCCTTGCGGATTGCTTCCGGAACCTCAGCAGCTTTTCCCATACCAGCACCAACGTGGCCGTTTTTATCTCCAACTACTACTAAAGCGGAAAAACGCATTGTACGTCCGCCCTTAACGGTCTTGGATACACGTTTGATTGCCACTACAGTATCCTCTAACTCGAACTGGTTGGCATCAATTTTTGTACGTTTCATGTGTATGTTCTCCTTCCTACTAGAATTCCAGACCAGCCTCGCGGGCTGCATCTGCTAATGCCTGAACTTTTCCGTGGTAAATAAATCCGCCTCTATCGAAGACAACTTCTTTAATACCTTTTTCAAGCGCTCTCTTAGCGATTACAGTTCCAACGTGAGCTGCTGCTGCAACATCGTTCGTCTTCTCCAGTTCAGCTTTAACTTCCTTCTCGGCAGTGGAAGCTGCTACTAAAGTTTTTCCAACTGTATCATCAATGATCTGAGCATACATATGATTATTACTTCTAAACACTGCTAAACGCGGTCTCTCGGCTGTGCCAGAAAAACGGTTGCGTAATCTAACGTGTTTTTTAACGCGAATTTCGCTTCTTGACTGTTTGCTAACCATCTTCACACTCTCCTTAATTATTTCTTACCAGTCTTACCAACTTTACGTCTGATAACCTCATCGGCATACTTAATACCTTTGCCCTTGTACGGCTCAGGTCTTCTCTTATCCCGAATCTCAGCTGCATACTGGCCAACTTTTTCTTTGCTGATACCTTTAACAGTGATCTTGTTCTGTCCTTCCAGAACAGTCTCAATGCCTTCCGGATCTTCCATCTCTACCGGATGGGAGTAACCAAGGCTGAGAACCAGTTTCTTGCCCTGCTTCGCTGCTCTGTAACCAACACCGTTAACTTCCAGGACTTTCTCATAGCCTTCTGTTACACCATGAATCATGTTGTTAATTAAGGTTCTTGTCAGACCGTGTAAAGATTTCATTTTCTTTAAGTCGTTCGGTCTGGTAACTACGATATGACCATCCTCTTCTTTGATGTTCATCTCAACCGGGAGTTCTCTCTCAAGAGTTCCCTTCGGACCTTTTACAGTCACTAAATTGTTCTCTGCGATTGTTACGGTTACGCCCGCCGGAATCGCAACTGGCATTCTTCCGATACGTGACATGCCTTTTACCTCCTACTTAGATTTTCGGAGAAGCCGCTAAGGCTTCTCTGTTTTCAGTTGTATCTATACCTTGTCTAAACCGATGATGATGCTTTCGGCTTACCAAACAAATGCAAGAACTTCTCCGCCTACGCCGAGTTCTCTTGCCTGCTTGTCAGTGATAACGCCCTGGTTGGTGGAGATGATAGCTACACCTAAACCGCCCAGTACCTTCGGCATATCTTCCTTGTTTGCGTAGATACGCAGACCCGGTTTGGAAATTCTCTTGATGCCGGAGATGATTTTCTCGTTTTTGTCTTTACCGTACTTTAAGGTAATACGGATAGTCTTGAAATTGCCGTCCTCAACAACGTCATATTTCTTGATGAAACCTTCCTTTACCAGGATGTCAGCGATTGCTAATTTCATCTTGGAAGACGGAACATCTACTGTATCATGTTTTGCAGTGTTAGCATTACGGATTCTTGTAAGCATATCTGCAATCGGATCGCTCATTGTCATTTTGAGTGTGCCTCCTTATAATTTGACTACCACTTACTGTAAGTGGGTTTCGGTGGGTTTTGGGAACACTAGGATGTGTCCTCTATAATATAGGCATCGTCCACTCGACTAAGCTCGTCTATCGTCTTCGACTCTGACTCACTAAGTCTCGGGACGGGCTTTCGCACTAGATTCGAAACTACCTCATCAAGTGCTCAATGCCTACCAGCTTGCTTTCTTTACGCCCGGAATTTCGCCCTTGTAAGCTAATTCACGGAAGCAAACTCTGCAGATGCCGTATTTTCTTAAATATGCATGCGGACGACCGCAGATTCTGCAGCGGTTATATTCTCTGGTGGAGAATTTTGCCGGACGCTGCTGTTTAATCTTCATTGAAGTTTTAGCCATGATAAATCCTCCTATTATTTAGCAAATGGCATGTTGAACTGAGTTAACAGCTCACGTGCTTCTTCGTCGGTCTTAGCAGTGGTAACGAAGATGATATCCATACCTCTTACCTTATCTACTTTATCGTACTCGATCTCCGGGAAGATAAGCTGCTCTTTGATACCCAGAGCGTAGTTGCCTCTGCCGTCAAATGCGTTCGGATTTACACCGCGGAAGTCTCTTACTCGCGGAAGAGCCAGGTTGATCAGACGATCAGCGAACTCATACATCTTCTCGCCACGCAGGGTAACTTTACAGCCGATAGCCATACCCTCTCTAAGTTTGAAGTTAGCGACTGATTTTTTCGCTTTTGTAAGAACTGCCTTCTGGCCAGTGATGATTTCCATATCTCTTACAGCAGAGTCCAGAACTTTAGCATTTTCTTTTGCCTCGCCAACGCCCATGTTGATAACAATCTTGTCCAGCTTCGGCACTTCCATGATATTTTTATATCCGAATTTTTTGATCATAGCGTCTACGATTTCGCTCTGATACATTTCTTTTAATCTAGCCAATTTTAACGTTCCTCCTCTCTGTATTAGTCAATTACTTTACCTGTTGCCTTAGCAACACGGACTTTCTTGCCGTCTTCTACTTTGAAGCCAACTCTCGTAGCCTTGCCATCCACTACCAGCATAACGTTGGAAATGTCAAGCGCGCCTTCCTGATGGATGATGCCGCCCTGCTGATTAGCTGCAGACGGTTTGGTATGCTTTGTTACCATGTTGCATCCCTCAACCAGGACTGTATTCTTCTTTACATTAACGGAAAGAACTTTTCCGGTTTTGTCTTTGTCTTTACCTGTGATAACCTTTACCAGGTCGCCTTTTTTAATTTTATGCACAGCTGACACCTCCTACAGTACTTCCGGAGCCAGGGAAACAATCTTCATAAACTGTTTCTCACGAAGCTCTCTGGCAACCGGCCCAAAAATACGGGTTCCTCTCGGGTTCTTGTCGTCTTTGATGATAACGGCTGCGTTCTCATCAAATTTGATGTAGGAACCATCTTTACGGCGTGCGCCCTTAACGGTACGTACAACAACGGCCTTCACTACATCGCCTTTCTTTACAACACCGCCTGGTGTTGCATCTTTAACGCTGGCAACGATTACATCGCCAATATTTGCATATCTTCTAGTAGAGCCGCCCATAACGCGGATACAGAGTAATTCTTTCGCACCGGTATTGTCGGCAACCTTTAATCTGGTCTCCTGCTGAATCATGCCCAATACTCCTTTCTGATTTAGAAATTATCTCGCTTTCTCGATAATTTCGACGAGTCTCCATCTCTTATCCTTGGATAACGGTCTTGTTTCCATTACCTTTACAGTATCACCGATACCGCACTCGTTGTTCTCGTCGTGTGCTTTTAATTTATAAGTTCTCTTAACAATCTTACCGATTAAAGGATGTTTTACGTGGTTTTCGATAGCAACTACGATTGTTTTGTCCATCTTGTTGCTTACTACCTTACCGGTACGTGTTTTTCTAAGATTTCTTTCCACGGTAGATATCTCCTTTCCTATTTTAGGAATCTATGATAATTAGTTCGCTTTCTCTGTAATAACAGTCTGAATACGAGCGATGTTTCTGCGAACTTCTTTAATTCTGCTTGTATTATCCAGCTGGTTGGTAGCGTTCTGGAATCTTAAGTTGAAGAGTTCCTTCTTAGCAGCTACTAATTCTTCGTTTAATTCTGCAGATGTCTTAGCTTTTAAATCTTCTACATACTTATTAATTTTCACTGTTATCACCGCCTTCTAAATCTGCTTTAGAAGCAATCTTGCACTTGCACGGAAGTTTGTGCATAGCAAGACGAAGCGCTTCTCTCGCTGTCTCCTCTGGTACACCCGCGATCTCGAACATTACGCGGCCTGGTTTTACTACTGCTACCCAGTACTCAAGTGCGCCTTTACCGGAACCCATACGAGTCTCAGCCGGTTTAGCAGTTACTGGTTTATCCGGGAAAATCTTAATCCAAACTTTACCACCACGTTTGATGTAACGGGTCATGGCAACACGGGCTGCCTCGATCTGGTTGGATTTGATCCAGCACGGTTCTGTAGCGACTAAACCGTACTCACCGTAGTTGATTACATTTCCTCTAAGCGCCTTGCCGGCCATGGTACCACGGAACTGTTTACGACGCTTTACTCTTTTCGGCATTAACATTATTTATCGCTCCCTTCCTTATTTCCTTTCGCAGGAAGTACCTCGCCTTTGTAGATCCAAACCTTAACACCGGTCTTGCCGTATGTTGTGTTTGCCTCAGCGAAACCGTAGTCAATATCTGCTCTTAATGTCTGAAGCGGGATAGTGCCCTCGCTGTAGAACTCTGTACGAGCCATATCAGCACCGCCAAGACGTCCGGATACGGAAGCCTTGATACCCTTAGCTCCAGCCTTCATGGTTCTGCCCATAGCGGACTTCATCGCACGACGGAAGGAAATACGGTTCTCAAGCTGCTGAGCGATATTCTCTGCAACGAGCTGAGCGTCTCTGTCTGGTCTCTTAACTTCTTTGATGTCTACAAAAACTTTCTTGTCAGTTAATTTCTGAACCTGAGCTTTTGTCTTCTCGATCTCTGCGCCGCCCTTACCGATAACAACGCCCGGTTTAGCAGTGTAAAGAATGATTTTTACTTTATCAGAAGCGCGCTCGATTTCGATTTTGGAAACACCGGCGCTGTATAATTTCTTCTTAAGGAAGGTTCTGATTTTGTGATCCTCTACCAGGTTATCTGCAAAATCAGCTTCCGCATACCATCTGGAATCCCAGTCTTTAATAACACCGACTCTTAAGCCGTGCGGATTAACTTTCTGTCCCATAATTGCCTCCTCTTATTTCTCATCAAGCACGATTGTGATGTGGCTCATTCTCTTTTCGATTCTGTAAGCGCGGCCCTGTGCTCTCGGTTTTACTCTCTTCATTGTCGGTCCCTTGTTAGCGAAGCATTCTGCAACGTACAGGTTCTCCGGATTCATCTGGTTGTTGTTCTCTGCGTTAGCAACAGCAGACTCGAGTAATTTTTTAATTAAAGTAGAAGCATATCTAGGATTGTATGTTACAATACCAAGCGCTGTCTTCACATCTTTGCCTCTGATGGCATCTAATACGAAGCATGCTTTCTGAACGGATACTCTGGCGTAAGACAGCTTAGCCGACGGTCTCGTATCCTTATTAGCATTTCTTTCTCTTTTAATCTGGGATCTATGTCCTTTAGCCATTGGTGAAACCTCCTTTCAAGCGTAACTTACTTACGTCCTGCTTTCTTCTCGTCTTTTCCGTGGCCTCTGTAAGTTCTAGTGGCTACGAACTCACCGAGTTTATGTCCAACCATGTCCTCTGTCACGTATACCGGAACATGTTTTCTACCATCGTGAACTGCGATTGTATGTCCAACCATCTGCGGGAAGATTGTGGAACGGCGGGACCAGGTTTTGATAACCTGTTTCTGTCCTGCTGCGTTCATCTCATCTACTTTCTTTAAAAGATGAGCATCTGCAAATGGTCCTTTTTTTAATGAACGACCCATTAGTATACCTCCTATTACTGTTTACCGTTTCTTCTTCTTACGATTAACTTATTAGACTGTTTGTTTTTCTTTCTGGTCTTCAGGCCGAGTGCCGGTTTGCCCCAAGGTGTGCAAGGACCTGGACGACCGATACTGGTCTTGCCCTCACCACCACCATGCGGATGGTCATTCGGGTTCATAACAGAACCGCGGACAGTCGGACGAATACCCATGTGACGTTTTCTACCAGCCTTACCGATATTGATCAGGTTGTGGTCGCCGTTGCCAACTACACCGATAGTAGCGCGGCAGCTGATCGGAACCATTCTCATCTCTCCGGACGGTAATCTAAGGGTTGCATATTTGCCTTCTTTAGCCATTAACTGAGCAGAGTTACCAGCGGAACGAACCAGCTGACCACCCTTGCCCGGAAGAAGCTCGATGTTGTGAATCTGTGCACCAACCGGGATTTCAGAAAGCGGTAAGCAGTTACCAACTTTTGCCTCAGCCTCTGCACCGCTCATAACCTTCTGTCCAACCTGTAAACCAGCCGGAGCAAGGATATAAGCTTTCTCGCCGTCTGCGTAGCAGATCAGAGCGATGTTTGCTGTACGGTTCGGATCGTACTCGATACCAAGTACGGTTGCTGCGATACCGTCTTTTGCATTTCTCTTGAAGTCGATGATTCTATATTTTCTTCTGGAACCGCCGCCTCTGTGACGAACGGTGATTTTACCCTGGTTGTTACGACCTGCGTTCTTCTTTAAAGAAACTACTAAGGATTTCTCCGGTGTGGATTTTGTAATCTCAGAGAAATCAGAGCCGGTCATATGTCTTCTGGAAGGTGTATATGGGCTGTAAGATTTAATTCCCATGACTTTGACTCCTTTCGTTCAACGCCTCCTGGCGTTTCTTCATGTTTTTCACGACATAGTGTTCGTCGTATAATTGTCTATTGAGGATGAATTATAAACCAGCGAAGATCTCGATCTCTTTGCTGTCCTCGGTCAGCTGAACGATAGCTTTCTTTGTTGCAGCTGTCTTACCGAATGTCATGCCTCTTCTCTTTGTCTTGCCGTCCATGTTCATGGTGTTGACACTCTTAACTTTGGTGCCCGGGAACATCTTCTCAACGGCTTCTTTGATCATAGTTTTGTTTGCCTCGGTGTGTACCAGGAAGGTGTATTTCTTGTCTGTCATAGCATTCATACTCTTCTCAGTTACAACCGGTTTGAGGATTACGTCATAGTACTGTACGTTTGCCATTATGCATATACCTCCTCGATAGAAGCTACAGCAGCCTTGGTTGCTACTACTGTGTTGTATTTCAGGATATCGTAAACGTTGATGGTGCTTACGGAAGCAGTCTTAACGTCTGCCACGTTTCTAGCGGATAATACAGCCTTGTCACAAGCCTCATCCAGAACAACTAAAGCTTTGTTTACTTTCAGGTTGTTCATAACCTCAACAAATTTCTTTGTCTTGATCTCGTCGAAGTTCATAGCCTCAACTACGATGAACTTGTTCTCGTTTACACGGCTTGTCAGAGCAGATTTAAGAGCAGCTCTCTTCTCTTTCTTATTTAAACGGATTGTGTAATCACGTGGTGTCGGAGCGAATACTACGCCGCCGCCCGTCCACTGCGGAGCTCTTGTTGAACCCTGTCTTGCATGTCCGGTACCTTTCTGTCTCCACGGTTTCTTACCACCGCCGGAAACTTCGGAACGGGTTTTTGCTTTCTGAGTTCCCTGACGTTTGTTAGCAAGCTGTGCTACAACTGCCATGTGAACCAGATGTTCATTTACTTCTACACCGAATACAGCATCATTCAGTTCTAATGTGCCAACTTCGTTGCCTTCTAAATTGAAAACAGATACGTTTGCCATCTGTATGTTCCTCCTTTCCCGTAAAAGCCTTATCTAGCGACCTTTACTGTCTCTTTGATTGTTACTAAGGATTTCTTCGGTCCCGGTACAGAGCCTTTAACAAGGAGTAAGTTGTTCTCAGTATCAACCTTAACAACCTCCAGGTTCTGAACAGTTACTTTTACGCTGCCCATGTGACCCGGCATTCCTTTGCCCTTAAATACGCGTCCCGGTGTGGTTGCAGAACCGTTGGAACCCTGATGACGATGGAACTTGGAACCGTGAGCCATCGGTCCTCTGTGCTGGCCGTGTCTCTTGATGGCACCCTGGAAACCTTTACCTTTGGAAATAGCAGTTGCATCAATTTTATCGCCTGCTGCGAAGATGTCTGCCTTGATTTCGTCTTTTACAGAATACTCTTCAGCATTCTCTAAGCGGAACTCTCTTACATATCTCTTGTAAGCAACGCCTGCCTTGTCAAAATGACCCTTAACCGGCTTTGTCACAAGTTTTTCTCTCTTGTCTACAAAACCAACCTGTACTGCTTTGTAGCCATCGTTCTCTTCTGTCTTAACCTGTGTAACAACACACGGTCCAGCCTGAAGAACGGTTACTGGAGTTAAAACTCCGTCTTCGTTGAAGATTTGAGTCATTCCGACTTTGGTAGCTAAAATCGCTTTCTTCATTAATCTGACCTCCTGTTTTTCTACAGCGGAACGCGTTCGTCAAACTCCCGCGTTCATCCTAGAACTGTCCAGATGTCTCTATCTAAACTAGTATAGGATTCTTAATTATTTGTTTTTCATCTTTACGTTGATGGACACGCCAGCCGGCATTTCCAGTCTCTGCAGTGCATCAACTGTCTTCTGGCTCGGAGCAATGATATCGATGAGTCTCTTATGAGTTCTCTGCTCGAACTGCTCTCTGGAATCTTTGTACTTATGAACTGCTCGCAGAATGGTTACTACCTCTTTCTTAGTTGGCAGCGGCACCGGTCCACTCACCTTTGATCCGTTTTTCTTTACAGTCTCAATGATTTTTGCAGCGGATGTATCTACCAGCTGATGATCATAAGCTTTCAGTGTGATTCTCATTACTTGACTTGCCATAAAAAAAGTCGCCTCCTTTTCGTACTATTAAGCACGACAAGCGGTGACTGTACACATACCCGTGTGTGTCCTCGCAGTCCACACACCAAATCCGTCATTTGTCTTCAGGATACTCTATTCTTGTACAGTGACTTGTCGCCAGTTTCCTAACTTGACATTCGCTCCGCGGAATAACCTGCTTATCATAAGCAGCAACCTCTCGTTTCATCGCTATCATGCCACAGCTTCGTTATAATAACACAGCTTTCTGGGAAATGCAAGTGTTTTTTTAAGAAAAAATCTATATTTTTCAAGAAAAAACAGGAGTTTCTTCTTCCGGTGGGTAATTACACCTTATATATAGAAGAAACTCCTGTTTATCCACAAGAATATATTTCCATGCAGAAATTTTATCTCAGTCGAGAAGACTCCCAGCTTTTTTAATTAATCCTCCCAATACGTCGGTTCCACCGGGGTTCTAGCCTCGTCGCTGCCATCGTCGCTTGTGCCGTCCACCTCTGTGACAACACCCGCAGAGCTTGTCTTAAACTTTGTGCCGTTCGCATCCTTCACGGTGCTGGATTTCACTACCTTGCCGCTCGTCGTTACCAGATAGTTTTTGTCATTGACTTCAATGACTTCATACTTGGTACCGCTGTCTGCCTTCTGAAGCTTACCCATGTAGTACAGGAATCCATCCTCCACACCTGAGTAGCCGCGTCCAGCCTTGTTGCCGCTGTCAGCGAAATAGAACTGTCCGGTCGTTCCGTCGCCCTCTACTACATTTCCCTTGCCTTTTACGACTGAGCTGGTCGCCTTGTCCGCGCCGAAGAAATAGCAGGCATACTGACCGCTCGTTCCTACCTCCAGACGTCTCAGACCATAGACCGGGTTGCCCTTCTCATTAAATAAGTAGGTAATATTGTTGATGCGAACCAGGTTGCTCGTCGAAGCGTCAGAAATCTTCGGACCCACCTTCGGCTCGCCGTTGCTTGAAAAATAATACCACTGTACATCGCTGCCGAGATCCAGATTGTAATCATCATCCTCCGGCGGAGTCGTGGAGAGCCAGCCAGTCTGTACCTGACCGTTGCTCTGATAATAACGGTAATTTGCAAATCCAGAGGAATTTCCCATATCGACCCAGCCGGTCTGCATCGCTCCGTTTTCGTCGAAGCAGTAGTAGGTTCCGTCAATCTTATACTGTTTATATTTAGCGCCGCCTAAAGAAGGCACATATTTCTTTCCTGAACTCTGAAAGTAGTACCAATGATGATCCTCATCATCGTCGCCGGGTTTCACTTCATCATCGTCCTTTTTGGTATCATCCGGATCTTCCAGATATGCCCAGCCGATCTGCATGACACCATCTGCATTCGTGTAGTAGGTGTCATCATCCACCCAGCCCGTCTGCATCGCTCCATCACCGTCGAAGTAATAGTACTTGCCGCCGATCTTGGACCAGCCGTCGGATACCATCTTTCCGCTGGTGGAGAAATAGTACCAGACCGTCGTAGCGGAAGTCTCGTTCCATGCCGGATTGCGCTTCGGCAGTTTCAGCCACTTGTCAGTCGCCATGATGCCGGTACTCTCGACAAAGTATTCGTCGTCCACCCAGCAGTTCGACGCGATGTTGCCCTGGGAATCGAGATAGCGCCAGAGATTGTCTGCGCCCTTCTTCCAGGTATTCGTCACCTTATTACCATTGTTGTCCACATATATCCAGCTGTTTCCAGACTGCTGCCAGCCTTCTGCCGCGTAAGATGTCAGGGTCGCCGCCCCTATCATCAGCGCTGCGGAAAGGACGCAGACTGCCAGTTTCTGTTTCTTCATATACAAGCCCTCCCAGTTCACGATTGATAACGTCTATTCTCCCACCTGCTGCGCATTCGCACACTTCCCGTCGTGTGGAGACTGCATCAGATGCTTATAACGCCTTGTTTTGTTCCAGATACGTGCAATCTATCATTTACCTAATATACATTTTAACAGGAGATGTAGGAATCTTCAAGGAGATTTATCTTTCAATTTATTTACTTTTTTGGCAGGAAGCCGTTCAAAAGGTTTGACACGCCAATCAATGACCGATATAATTAGGTATGCATTTCAACTGAACCGTTTTTTCCGGTCAGACAGACTGCGTTTTGGTTAGAAATGGCTTATGGATAACACCGATTATAAAGGCGGCAGATACCCTTTTCCGGGGTTTGCGCCTCATTTTTTTGAAAGGATAAAATTTTATGTGGATTGCAGATGGATGGAACGATTATGAAGTGATTGACTGCTCCGAAGGAGAGAAACTGGAGCGGTGGGGCGACTATCTTCTGGTTCGCCCGGACCCGCAGGTTATCTGGAACACCCCCAAGACACACCGCGGCTGGAAAAAGATGAACGGACACTACCACAGAAGCTCCAAGGGCGGCGGCGAATGGGAATTTTTCGACCTGCCGGAGCAGTGGTCGATCCATTACAAAGAACTGACCTTTAACTTAAAACCGTTCAGCTTCAAGCACACAGGTCTCTTCCCGGAACAGGCGGCAAACTGGGACTGGTTCGGTGACCGCATCCGCAATGCCGGACGCCCAATCAAGGTTTTAAACCTCTTTGCCTACACAGGCGGCGCTACCCTGGCGGCAGCCGCAGCCGGCGCCAGCGTGACCCATGTGGACGCCTCCAAGGGCATGGTAGCCTGGGCGAAGGAAAACTCCCGTTCCTCCGGGCTGGAAAATGCACCCATCCGCTGGATCGTCGATGACTGTGTGAAATTTGTTGAGCGTGAGATCCGCCGCGGCAACCATTACGACGGAATCATCATGGACCCGCCGTCCTACGGCCGCGGACCGAAAGGCGAGATCTGGAAGATCGAAACTTCGATTTACCCGTTCGTGCAGCTCTGTACGAAACTGTTATCGGACAACCCGCTCTTCTTCCTCATCAACTCCTACACCACCGGGCTGGCGCCGTCCGTCCTGACCTATATGCTCTCAACCGAAGTTGCCTCCACCCACGGCGGCACAGTGAAATCGGACGAGCTGGGACTTCCGGTTACCCGCACCGGACTGGTATTACCATGCGGTGCATCCGGACGCTGGGAATCTGGTAAATAACACTGGTATTCGGATGACATAGACACCCCATTTTTAAGTTTGATTCCTATTCATTCCAATCCCGGATATCTAACAGCCCCGGGACCAGTTCCCGCGCACTCGTCTCTAATATAATTCGCCCCTTCTCGGCGCTTGCACCAGACGGATCTCCTCCAATTCCAATCGGCGATCCGTCTTTTGTTTTCCAGTCCTCCGACACCCAGCCGATCGAAACCGGACCGTATGGCTTCAGGGCGCGGGTCTTCTCAAACGCCGTCGGCTCTCCCGCTTCCGAAAGTTCCAGCTTCACAAGACTCTCATCGACCGCCATTACCATCGATGTCTCCATCTCTCCACCGTGGAAATCCCAGATATTCCCCTTTGAAATCGTTGCTTTTACATCCGGATGACCAAATGCCCCCGATGAAAGGATAAACGGTGCAATCCCCAGCTCACTCCGAAGTTCCCGGCTTAAAACCTGCGCAATCGGCGCATTCCCACCATGGCATACCAAAAAAGCCAGCTTCTTAAAACCGTGATGCGCCAGGCTGACGCATATATCATATAAGAGATGATAGTAAGTGTCCGGCCGGACTGTGACCGAACCGCAGAAATTCTTATGCTCTGTACTTAAGCCCACCGGAATCACCGGAAACAGCAGCATCGGGAAGTCTTCTTCCCCCTCTGCCTCCAGTGCCTTTTTGATCTCCTGACTCATCGCCTCCGCGATAATATCATCCGTTCCCAGTGGTGCCTGATTGCCGTGCTGTTCCAGCGCCCCGAGCGGAATCAGGACAATCGTGTTCTCACGGTCCACCTGCTCCATTTCCCATCTTGTCAAATCTCTATAGTTACGTATCATAGTATCTCCTCCTCTTATAAAAACAGATATGTCTTTGCACGTTCCATCAAACAAAAAAGGATTGTCCGGGATTCTTCCCCCAGGCAGCTTTCCCAGCGGTTTCCCGACAATCCTTTCTATGAAATGGTTCTGCCGTTTCACAGCAAACAGCCAAATCCGTCAAACCATTCCTCTTATTTCATTTTATACTGCTTTCGGCACAATCTTCGCCGCACGCAGGCGTACAAACAAAAGCTGTCCAACGATATAGTTGAGTCCCACTTTCAATACGTTGAATGGGATCGTCGCCAGGATGATAAATCCATTCAGGTCTTTGATCGCCGGGTTGACCGACGCTACCATGCGGATCACTTCATCCAGCGGCAGGCTCATCGCTTTCGCATATAACGGAAGCGTAATGTTCGCATTGATAAAGCATGCACACGCGGTGCGGATCACGATACTGAGCAGAAGTGCTTCTACAGCTGCCTTACGGTTAGCGCCCAGCTTCTGATAGAGGAACCACAGCGGCCATACGAACAGGAACGCCGCAATCAGGTTGGCCAGCTCACCGACGTACATCGTGTTAGTTCCGACAGTAATCAGCTTGATTAACAGCTTGATGACTTCTACACAGATACCGGATACCGGTCCCATCAGAAACACGGCAATCACAGACGGTACATCACTGAAATCCACCTTATAAAACGGCGGCATCATCGGAACCGAAAATTCCAATGACATCAGCACGCCAGCAACCGCTGCCAGCATCGCCGTATAAATCAATTTTTGAATACTCCATTTTCCTGTCTTCATCTTAAATCTCCTTTCGGTTTTAAAACTCATTTCTCCGAAGGAGGAGTATGAATCAAGTGCCGGACTAGCTGCATTTGTAAAACTAAAAAATCCCAGGTTGTTCGGGACCTGGGATAATAAATCGCAACTTAGCCGATGTACACCAGCCTGCTTACGCTCAAGCGGTACACTCTCTGACTCCTGCCTCTTCTCTCATCCAGACTATACTGTCGGTTTCGGAATCTCACCGAATCGGCCGCCATCGCGGTTCGCGGACTATACCGCCGGTAGGGAATTTCGCCCTGCCCCGAAGAAATCATGGTAATTACTCCGTCTTCATACATATAAACATATGAATCTGCGGGGCAATTATCTCACCCGTTCATGGTATCATATACAAACAAGAATTTCAATATTTTTTTAACAATCTTTCTTTTCGTTTTTCCCATCGTTACTGTTCACGCATACGTGCCCAGTAACGGAATTTGCCGTGGCTTCGCATTTAAATACGGCAAATTCCTGCTGCCACCACGTTTTCTTACGGCACTTTCGGTTCCAAAAGTGCCTACCTGCGAACAGTAACTTCCCATCTACGGCATTGCCGCCCCGGCATCCAGCATACCTCCGGTTGCCACCTTGCCGGACAGACTCTCAAGCGGCCGCGCCGACTGCAGAATACGGTTTCTCACATCCATAAGCGACAGGGACGCATCGCAGGAGTACAGCATTGCCGCCGTTCCGGTCACCATCGGCGCCGCCATCGATGTGCCGCTCATGTAGGCATAGTCATTGCCCGTGATCGTGCTCAGGATATAATTGCCCGGCGCTGCCAGATCCACGCTTCTCACCCCGTAATTGGACGCACGGTCGAGCTGACCGTCAAAGCGCAGGTTTGCCACGGAAATGATATTGTCCAGTTCAAAGCTTGCCGGGTACATCGGCTGCTCATCGATGCTGTAGCCATTGCCGGAGGCGTCGCCGTTTCCAGCCGCTACAATAAACAGCATCCCCGAATCCTTGATCGCCTGATACAGCTCCTCGCTATATTTCATCGTGCCAAAGCTCAGATTGCAGATCGACGCGCCATTCGCCTGCGCATACCGGATCGCCTTAACCACGTTGCTGACGGTTCCGACACCGGACGATGTTCCAAGCGTCTTGATCACCATGATCTTCACATACGCCGGATCGCAGATTCCAACCGTTCCGACTCCATTTCTCGCCGCCGCGATCGTGCCCGCCGAGTGGGTACCATGATTGTCATCCGTCCCGGTAAATACCTGGGCATTATTATCATAGAAATTCCAGCCGTAAACGTCATCGATATAACCATTTCCGTCATTGTCAATGCCATCGCCCGGAATTTCCCCCGTATTCGTCCAGATCGAACCGCTAAGCTCCGGGTGAGTTATGTCAACCCCTGTATCAATCAGCGCCACAATCACCTGACGTTTTCCACTTTTCGCGTCATATTTCTTCCATGCCGGGACAATATTCATATCGATTCCTTCCAGAGAACGGACCGTTCCATCTGCTGAGAGCGCCGGGCTGCCGGTAATCGCCCCAATCGCTGCATCCACTGCCGCCGTATGGCTCGGCACCAGACGCAGTTCACCTGTATTTAAAAAAGCCCACTGATAGGAGGCATAGGAATCCGCATAGGGAACCGACTCCCGTGACGGACCCGCCGCATATGCCGGAAGCGCCGCGCTCCCTGCCATCATGGCAGCACACAGGGCGGCTGCCAGCCCTCTAAAAAGTTTCTTTTTCAACTTGCTTTATCCTCTTTCAATTCCGTTCTTACAGTTCGCGCGCTGCCGCAACCACAGTCTCCGCTTCCTTTGCCGGTTCTTTTCTGACATTCTGCCGTTTTACCGATTTTACCACTTTCCCAGCTTTTTTGCCATCCTTTTCGGATGCCGGACCGGAAATTGGCTTAAAGCCGCGAAATACCAGAATACTCCGCGGCGGAACCATATACTGGCGAAGCTCTTCCTGCGGCTCCTGCCCTGCCTCCAGGCTTTCTGGCGGACAGATTCCGTTATTGTCTGCGTCGTCTGTGTTGATGCACAGAGTCCACTGCATTCCCTTCGGAAGTTTCGGAAGATCAAATTCATGCGGCTCCCAGTGCATATTGTAGGCGACAAAGAAATAGTCATCGCTGGTGCCGTCCGCTCTTCGCCCGTACTCGCCGCAGTAGAGAATGCCGAGCTGGCGGCGGAAGTTTTCAAACTCCGGGCACCATGTTTTGACGCCGTGGTAGGAAACATCCGGGTGTCCGCAGACGAGGTAATCAATATTTTTCGGCTCCACCGGCAGATGGAACACTGGATGCGCTTTGCGGAACGCTATCATATATTTTACAAATTCGTAAATATCCCGGTTTGTCTCCAGCTGATGCCAGTTGAGCCAGGAAATCTCATTGTCCTGACAGTAAGCATTATTGTTGCCGTTCTGGGAATTGCCGAACTCATCGCCCGCTAAAAACATCGGCGTTCCCTGGCTCAGAAAGAGCAGCAAAAATGCGTTGCGGAGCTGTTTTTTCCGCATCTGCACAATCTTCTTTTTCCGCGTCGTGCCCTCGACGCCACAGTTCCACGTATAATTATAATCGCTTCCGTCCCGGTTATTCTCCCCGTTCGCTTCGTTGTGCTTCTGCTCACAGGAAACCATATCCATCATCGTAAAGCCATTTGTCGCCGCCATATAGTTGATCACGCCATACGCGTCCGGATTCCGGCGTGTCTGGTAAATGAGACGGCCGACCTGATCCTCATCGCCCTTTAATACCCGGCGCATATCGATCAAAAATCCTTCATTGTACTCGCCCAGATGCCAGCGGCGCTCCCGCAGCTTCGGTGCCGCTGCCGTTTTTGGCACACGCACGCCATCCCAGGAACCAGCTAATAGCTTCGTATCAGCTAACAGCGGATCCGACGCCAGCAGTTCGGCCGGCGCAAACCCGGACAGGTGCACGCCATCCACATGATACTCGTAAACCCAGAAACGAACCGCCTCCTGCGCCAGTGCCGCGCTCTCCTCGCCGGTAAAATAAAGCTCAACCAGCACTTCAATATCATTTTTATGAAATTCTTTCACCAGATCCTTAAATTCCCGCTCCGGTTCTTTCTCTTTCCCGGATGTGTACGAAGCTTTCGGCGCAAACAGGTATCCCGCCCCATAGCCCCAGTAATTGAGCCGTCCGGTCGGTGTCCCAGTCGCATACGGATTCCCGTCTGCCCCATCCTCCATCATCACTTCCTGAAATTCATTCGGCATCATTAATTCAACTGCTGTGATACCCAATTCCTTTAAATAGGGAATTTTCTCCGTCAGCGCACGGAACGTTCCCCGCTCCCCGGTGCCGGAAGAAGTATGACGGGTAAATCCGCGCACATGCAGCCGGTACAGGATCGTCTCATCATACGGATGTTTCAGCGGCTGATCCATTTCCCAGTCATACGTTTCTTCCGGGAAACGGCAGCGCACCGGACGGAGCGCCGCTTTTAGATCGCCCCAGCGCTCATGTCCTGTATAGATGCGCCCGCACGGATCCGGCAGCTCCCCCTGCTCAGTCTCGATCGTGTATTCCAGTCCCGAAAAATCATCGCCCGCAAGCTCCATCATCCAGAGATCCCCCACCCGTTCTTCCGGGGAAAATGGGATCCGAACACCCTGTTTTTTACCTGTCTCATAAATTGCCAGATGGCAGAATGTCCCCGGTGCCTCGACGCACAAGTGCATTCCCGTCTCTGTCCGCTTGATTCCCGGTGTAAAATCAGGGGTTCTTATCTTCTGTCTCACGATTTTTTCTGCTTTCACCTGTATCCCCTCCACGTTTTCATACGGCACTTTCGGTTCCAAAAGTGCCTATTTGTGAGCAGCCGCCTGCGCCTGTTACAGTCCACACATATGCAGACTGTAACAGGATTTTGCCGATGCTTCGCATTCCAAATCGGCAAAATCCGCCACCTCCACGTTTTCATACGGCACTTTCGGTTCCAAAAGTGCCTACTTGTGAGCAGCTGCCTGCGCTTCTATTTTTTCCGCCAGATCGTTCAGATACATCCAGCGGTCCATCTTTTCTTCCAAAAGAGCTTCTTTTTCCTCTTTTTCCTTTATGATGCCGTTCAGAGCCGTATAATCGCGGGCAGAGTCCTGCATCTGCTGCTCCAGATCCGCGATTGCCTCTTCCAGCGCCGCGATATCATCCTCGATCGTCTCCCACTCTTTCTGCTCCATATAGCTGAATTTGAGCTTTTTCTCGCGCTGGCGACCGCGGTTTTTATCCTTTGCCGTCTCCGCTGCATCTGACGTTCCCGCACCAGAAGCGCCTCCGGTCTTCTGGCCTCTGCCGTGTTCCTGACCGGATTCCTCCATCTCTGCCGCTATGCGTTCCCCGCAGGCTGCCTGATAGTCGGTATAGCCACCCTCATACTGACGAATCGCGCCGCCGCCCTCAAAGGCGAAGATCCGGCGCACTACGCGGTCAAGGAAATACCGGTCATGCGATACCGTAATCACGATCCCCTGGAAATGATCAAGATAATCCTCCAGAATCGTCAGCGTGCCGATATCCAGGTCGTTGGTCGGCTCGTCGAGCAGAAGGACGTTTGGCGCGCCCATCAGGATATGGAGCAGATAGAGTCTGCGCCGCTCGCCGCCCGATAGCTTGCCGATCAGCGTGTACTGCATATGGGACGGGAACAGGAACCGTTCCAACATCTGGAATGCCGATACCAGCCCGTCCGCCGTCCGCACGTACTCTGCCACATTTTTAATGTAGTCGATCACGCGCATCGACTGATCCATATCTTCGTTTTCCTGTGAAAAATAACCCATTTTTACGGTCTGGCCGATGATCGCCTCGCCCGAATCCGGTTTCACCCAGCCGGTAATCATCTTCATCAGCGTCGATTTGCCGCTGCCGTTCGGTCCGATGATGCCGATGCGGTCATCCTTCAAGAAGATATAGGAAAAATCATCGATCAGGAGGCGGTCACCATACGCCTTATGAAGATGGTGTGCCTCGACCGTGGTTCGTCCGAGACGGCTGGAAATCGAGCTCATCTCCACATTTCCATCTACTTTCGGCGCTTCCACCGCACTCAACGCCTCGAAGCGCTGAATACGCCCTTTCTGCTTCGTGCTGCGTGCCTGTGCGCCGCGTCGGATCCACGCCAGCTCCGTCCGCAGGATATTCTGGCGTTTCTGCTCCGAGCTCACCGCCATCGCCTCGCGCTCTGCCTTTAATTCCAGATAGCCCTCATAGCCGGACTGATAACTGTACAGCTTTCCCTTGTCCAGTTCGACGATGCGGTTCGTCACGTTATCAAGGAAATACCGGTCGTGCGTGATCATCAGAAGCGCGCCGCGGAATTTTTTCAGGTACTCTTCCAGCCAGTCCGCCATCGCACTGTCCAGATGGTTCGTCGGCTCGTCTAAAATCAACAGATCCGCCGTCGATAACAGCACCGCTGCGAGGGCAACGCGCTTTC
Source organism: Clostridium sp. AF35-15 (assembly GCF_003477745.1). NCBI lineage: Bacteria > Bacillati > Bacillota > Clostridia > Eubacteriales > Clostridiaceae > Clostridium > Clostridium sp. AF35-15. Next base: position 279,390 of record NZ_QUDY01000001.1, read on the forward strand.
TCTGTCCGCCCGAAAGTGTCTCCACCTTGGCACTATAATCGGTGATTCCAAGCTTATTCAGCATGGATTTCGCATCGCCCTCGAGATCCCAGGCGTGCTCATGCGCCATATTTTCCCGGATCACGCAGTCTAAGACGGTCCGTCCCGCTTCAAACTCCGGATTCTGAGGCAGATAACGGATATAGAGATTTCGTCCCTTTACTACCGTACCCTCATCCGGCTCTTCCAGACCGGCTACAATCTTTAGAAGAGTAGATTTTCCGGTTCCGTTGATGCCGATGAGACCAATCTTATCACCTTCACCGATGGAAAATGCCACGTCATCAAAAAGCAGCCGTTCCGTATATGATTTTTTCAGATGTTCTGCTGTCAGTAAATTCATGCCTCATCCCGATCCTTTATCTGTAATTCTACCGGGCAGTGATCCGAACCCAGTATCTCCGTATGAATCTGTGTGCCCGCCAGCCGGTCCTTCAGGCTCTTGGAAACACAGAAATAATCAATCCGCCACCCAGCATTCTTCTCGCGCGCCTTAAACCGGTACGACCACCAGGAATAAACGCCCTCTTTATCCGGGTAAAAATAGCGGTACGTGTCGATATATCCAGAGTCCAGAAGCTCCGTAAACTTGCTTCTCTCCTCATCCGTAAATCCGGCATTTTTCCGGTTCGTCTTTGGATTTTTCAGGTCAATCTCCGTGTGTGCCACATTCAGATCCCCACAGAAAATGACCGGCTTTTTCTCCTCCAGCTTCTTCAAAAACTGGCGGAAATCATCCTCCCACTGCATCCGGTACGGAAGTCTCGCCAACTCATTCTGGGAGTTCGGCGTATAGCAGGTCACCACATAATAATCCGGGTACTCCGCCGTAATGACGCGCCCTTCATGATCGTGCTCCTCAATACCCAGACCGTAGCTCACGCTAAGCGGCTCCTCCTTCGAAAACAACGCTGTTCCCGAATATCCCTTCTTCTCCGCATAGCTCCAATACTGATAATACCCCGGAAGCTCCAGATCAATCTGCCCTTCCTGCAGCTTGCTCTCCTGAATACAGAAAATATCCGCATCCAGCTCATGAAATACATCCAGAAATCCCTTTCCCACACACGCCCGCAAGCCGTTTACGTTCCAGGAAATCATTTTTTTCATTCTATCTCTCCTTTTTATCAAATAAGGTTTTTCCGATACATAAAAAGACAGCAGGCAGGTGGCAGACGCTCCGAAACTGGTCTGTGGATGCAGAGCAGGCTTTCGCCTATCAGTTGTACGCATCTTGAACACGCTTGTCCGAATGGGGCGGACGCAAGTCCGACACAGACGAACAAGTGTAGTGAAAGCAAGCGGACAACGATAGTGCGAAGAGCCAGCGGCGCATTCACAGACCTGTTTCGGGGCGGCTGCTGCCTGCCCCACCTCTCTCATTTTTATAAATCTACGTGTAAATCCTGATGTTTAATCCCATGTTTCTCCACATATCCCGTCAGCATCAGGGTCAGCGCGCCATCGCCCGTTACGTTGCAGGCAGTACCAAAACTGTCCTGAAGCGCAAAGATCGTCAGCATTAGCGCCGTTCCGGTCGCATCGAAACCGAGGACACCGGTGATCAGTCCCAGAGACGCCATAACCGTACCGCCCGGAACACCCGGTGCACCTACGGCAAATACACCTAAAAGAACACAGAACAGAACCATCGTCATCATATCCGGGAGGGCGCCGTACAAAATCTTGGATACCGTCATGACAAAGAATACCTCGGTCAGAACCGAACCGCACAGATGGATATTCGCAAACAGCGGAATACCGAAATCAACCATATCGTCACGAAGCGGCTCTGCCTTTTTGGCACAGCTGAGCGCCACTGCCAGGGTCGCCGCAGAAGACATCGTACCGACTGCCGTCAGATATGCCGGACCATAATGCTTGATAACGCCTCTCGGGTCACGGCCAGAGTAAATACCTGCCAGTGTATACAACAGCGCCATCCAGATATAGTGGCCTGCCATAACAATCAGGATAACCGAAATGAAGATCGGAGCCTGTTTTGTGATAGTTCCCTCATATGCCAGGGAACAGAACGTAAATGCGATGTAAACCGGAAGAATCGGAATGACAATCTTCTGTACAATCTCCAGAACGATCTTCTGGAACTCGTCTAAGAGTTTCGTTACCGTCACCGCCTTGGTCCAGGTCGCTGCCAGACCAATCATAACGGAAAATACCAGCGCACTCATGACGCCCATGATCGGCGGAATGTCCAGTTTAAAGACAACCTCCGGCAGGCTGCGCAGTCCATCGACTGCCGACTGAATCGACATATGCGGAATCAGCGTATATCCGGCTGCCATCGAAAACAGCGCCGCGCCAAGAGACGATGTATACGCCAGAATCAGCGCTACTCCAAGCAATCTGGAGGCATTCTTTCCAAGCTTCGTGATCGACGGGGCAATAAAGCCGATGACGATCAGCGGTACACAGAACGAAATAATCTGCCCAAAAATATAATTCAACGTCACAACGAGATTCATAAAACTTTCATTTGCTATAAGACCGGCAATAATACCGATCGCTACACCCAGCACCAGCCGAAACGGCAGGCTTTTCATCAACTTGCTCATACCCATTTTTCCTTCCTAATACCTATCTCTTCATTCTTACTCTTCCCAAAGTTTTTTCGGATACAGACCGCCGTCCTTCATCCCCTGGATCGCGTCTGTCACCATCTTCTTATCTTCCTTGTAGGTCACGCCGTACCAGCGGTCCACGCTCTTTAATACGGTCACCTCGGCTTTCCCCTCTTTCAGAAGTTCATCCACCACAAACGGGAGGAAATACTCACATTTGAGTGGATTTACCGACAGATTTTTCTCCAAAAATGGAACAAAACGCGCCTTTAACTCCTTTAAGATGCTGGAAGTAAAGCCCCAGAGGTTCATCGATACAAGCGTATCCTCCCCCAGCTGCTCCCAGGTTGCGCCGTCATCCTCGGTATATTCCGCCTGATCGCCGTGCTTCTCGATGCGCGTTCTCTCGTGGATATCTGCCAGATGTCCATCCGCATCCACCGTACAGACGCCGCGCGCCACATGCCCATTTTCCGTCAATGTGTTGTAGAGATGATAGGCAACCATCGCATACTGATATTTGTCATCATCACCGCAGGATGCCAGACGATCATAGATCGCCTTGAATGCCGATTTTCCATAGTAATCATCCGCGTTGATCACCGCAAACGGTCCGTCGATCACCTCGCTGCAGCAGAGAATCGCATGACCGGTTCCCCACGGTTTGACGCGTCCCTCTGGAACCTCAAATCCATCCGGAAGGCGGTCATTTTCCTGATACACATACTCCACCTGCACGTGCTTTTCCATGCGGTTTCCGATATGTTCCTTAAACTCTTTCTCAATCGATTTCTTGATAATAAATACGACCTTTTCGAATCCAGCCTCGACTGCGTCGAAGATCGAAAAATCGATGATCAGATCTCCTTCCCGATCGACCGGATCAATCTGCTTCAAGCCGCCGTACCGGCTGCCCATACCAGCCGCCATGATCACCAGAACTGGCTTCTGACTCATGAAAATTGTCCTCGCTTTCTGTTTCTTATCCACAATTCTGCCCGTTTTCATTCAAAGCAGAATTGCCTATTTCCTTTTATTTTAAACCAATTCGGGCAGACTGTAAACAGTAAAACAAAAACCCGGCTGCCGTTTTATTCCATAGAGCGGATATTCTTTTTTGTTTACATTTTTATAAATGTATTTTTTACTGTTTCTACACCAGTTAATTGTATCTTTTAGTTCTGCGCATACTTGTATGATAGATTGTTTTCACAAATATTTGATGTATGCGGGAGGTGCTTTAAATGATTGCTGCTGGTGACCGGCTCCGTGATTTACGGGAGGACAAAGGAAAAACGCAGGCGGAAATTTCCAGTCTGCTGGGTACAACTCAGCAAATCTATTCCCGCTATGAAACAAACCGGACGGATCTGCCTCTTCGGCATCTGATAAAACTGGCGGATTATTACCAGGTCAGCGCCGATTATATTCTCGGTCGAACCTCCTACCCGAAGAATCCGCCCGAAATGGCGAAACCATTTCTTAAAAATGTCACCTATGGAGAGGTCAATGGGCGTATCTCATCATTCCAGACTTCCACGAAAAAGCAGTTGATCGAATACATCAATTACCTGGTTTATCTGGAATCACGCCATAAGAAGGATTGATCACGCCAAAAACGGGACATTGACACCATAGATGTGCAAAAGACAGCTCCAGGCATCGCTCACATGCAGCGTCTGGGGCTGTCTTTTATCTTTCAGACTTTTGTGCTTTCATCTCGGCAATTGAATAACCGAGGATTCTCGCTTATTATCCTAAATCACTTTGATTCCAGCTCTTAGTCGTCCTCTTCCTCACTATCCGTAACAGTAAATACCTGACGTTTTCTCGCCATCTCATCGTTTGCCAGATACTCATCGTAAGTAGTAATCTTATCGATCAGCTTGCCGTTTACGATTTCCATGATACGGTTTGCGGTCGTCTCAACGATCTGGTGGTCACGGGAGGAGAATAACAGCACGCCCGGGAACTTGATCATACCGTTGTTCAGAGCGGTAATGGACTCCATATCCAGATGGTCGGTCGGCTCGTCCAGAATCAGGACATTGGAACCGGAGATCATCATCTTAGAAAGCATGCAGCGCACCTTCTCACCACCAGAAAGAACGCGGACCTTCTTCACGCCGTCCTCACCGGCAAACAGCATACGTCCTAAGAATCCGCGGACATAGGTCACATCCTTAACCGGAGAGTACTGGGTCAGCCAGTCTACGATCGTGTCGTCGTTATCGAACTCTTTCGAATTGTCCTTCGGGAAATATGCCTGACTGGTGGTCAGACCCCATTTATAGGATCCCTCATCCGGCTCCATCTCGCCGGAAAGAATCTTGAAGAGAACGGTCTTTGCCTGCTCGTTCGGTCCTACAAATGCTACCTTGTCCTCGCGTCCGAGAATGAAGGAAATATTATCAAGAACCTTCACACCATCGATAGTCTTAGACAGGTTCTCTACGCTTAATACCTCATTACCGATCTCACGTTCCGGACGGAAGTCGATATACGGGTACTTACGGCTGGACGGTTTGATCTCATCTAACTCAATCTTCTCCAGAGCACGTTTTCTGGAGGTTGCCTGCTTAGACTTGGAAGCATTGGCAGAAAATCGCTGGATGAACTCCTGCAGCTCCTTGATCTTCTCTTCCTTCTTCTTGTTGGCTTCCTTCATCTGCTTGATCATCAGCTGGCTGGACTCGTACCAGAAATCGTAGTTTCCGGCATAGAGCTGAATCTTGCCATAGTCGATATCTGCGATCTGGGTGCAGACTTTATTTAAGAAGTAACGGTCATGGGATACCACGATAACCGTATTCTCAAAGTTGATCAAGAACTCCTCGAGCCATGCGATCGCATCGAGATCCAAGTGGTTTGTCGGCTCGTCGAGAAGCAGGATGTCCGGGTTTCCGAACAGTGCCTGTGCCAGAAGAACTTTGACCTTCTGGGCACCGGTCAGATCTGCCATCTGTTTGTAGTGGAGATCCGTCTCGATTCCCAGACCATTTAAAAGGTTCGCCGCGTCGGACTCTGCCTCCCAGCCGTTCATCGTGGCGAACTCGCCCTCCAGCTCGGCAGCCTTGACGCCGTCCTCCTCGGAGAAGTCTTCCTTCATGTAGATAGCTTCCTTCTCTTTCATGATCTCGTAGAGTCTCGCATTTCCCATAATAACGGTATCAAGTACCGGATATGCGTCATATTTAAAGTGATCCTGCTGTAAGAATGAAAGTCTCTGTCCCGGTGTGATGATAACCTCACCATTGGTCGGTTCCAGCTGTCCGGACAGGATTCGTAAAAAGGTAGACTTTCCGGCACCGTTGGCACCGATGAGTCCGTAGCAGTTTCCCTCAATAAATTTAATGCTTACGTCCTCAAATAACGCCTTCTTTCCTACTCGCAGTGTTACATTGCTTGTACTAATCATGGCAATTTCCTTTCATACTGTTCAAATCGTTCATACTCCCCAGGTGCATCTTTGCCCCGGGCGGGTGCAATCCATGTATATTTTACAGGTTTTTCCCGAATTTGCAAGCATTTTACGGGTTTTTATTCCCATCCGACAAAAACCAAGTTACTGTTCACGCATACGTGCCCAGTAACGGAATTTGCCGTGGCTTCGCATTTAAATACGCCAAAAACTAAAATCTTCCGAACGTATCCACCAGCCAGGACAAATAATCTGCCCGCTCATCCGTAAACTGCCCCGGAACCAGACGCCAGCGCCAGTTTTCCCCGAGGGTTCCCGGCGTATTCATGCGCGCCCAGTTATCGAGCTTCAACACATCCTGCATCTGGAAAATGGCAACGCTCGCGACTGAACCGTATGCCGCGCGGAACACGCGGTCTACCACCTCACTCTGGTGTGCTGCACCGAGGTAATCGGCAATGTACTGAAGCTCCCACCACTGACGTTTTTCCGGTTTGAAATACCCCGCCAGCGTCTCATTGTCGTGCGTTCCACCGTAGACTACGGAGTTCGGGTCATAGCAGTGCGGCAGATGCTCGTTGAAACGGTCGCCACTGAACGCAAACTCAATGATCTTCATGCCCGGATAGCCCGTCTCTGCCAGCAGATCCTTGACCTCCTGACAGAAGACACCAAGATCCTCCGCGATGATCTTCGTCTCGCCTGCCGCCTCGTCAAGTGCGTCGGTCAGCTTTTTGCCCGGACCTTTCTCCCACTCGCCGTCTTTCGCAGTCACAGCGCCATACGGGATTGCATAATACTGCACCACGCCGATGAAATGGTCGATCCGCACCGCATCGTAGAGCTTCGCGGACGCTTTCATCCGGCTTCGCCACCAGGCGAAATCGGTTTGTTTCATTTTCTCCCAGTCGTAAAGCGGGTTGCCCCAGAGCTGTCCATCCTCTGAAAATGCATCCGGCGGCACACCCGATACCTTGAGCGGCGTCAGATTTTCCTCGTCGAGCTGGAACAGCTCCGGGTGGCTCCAGACATCCGCGCTGTCGAGCGCCACGTAAATCGGAATATCACCGACGATCTGAAGTTCTTTTTCTTTTGCATACTGTTTTAATTTTTTCCACTGTTCAAAAAACTTAAACTGTAAGAACTTCCAGTAATTTATTTCTTCTGCCAGCTCTTCGCGGCATGCCGAAAGCGCCTCCGGACGGCGGAACCGGATGTCCTCGTCCCAGTCCATCCAGCCTTTTCCTTCATATTTACCCTTGACTGCCATATAGAGCGCATAGTCGTCCAGCCATTCTTCATTTTCTTCCAGAAATGCCTGATATTCCTCACTTTCCTTATGGCTGCTCCGCTCATACGCCTTGCGCAGAAGCGGAAAACGGTAATAATACAGCGCGTCATATTTGACCTGATCCTGCTTGTCGCACCACCAGCAGGCGTCTATCTCATCCTGGGTCAGAAGTTTCTCGTCTTTCAGCGTATCCAGATCAATAAAATACGGATTTCCCGCAAATGCAGAGTAGGACTGGTACGGGCTGTCCCCGTAGCAGGTCGGTCCCATCGGAAGCACCTGCCAGTACGTCTGGCGTCCGCGTTTTAACTGATCAATAAACTCATACGCCGCCCGTCCGAACGTACCGATTCCATACGGCGACGGCAGGCTGAAAATCGGCATCAGTACGCCTGCGCCGCGTTTTAACATTGTCTTCATCGCTTCGTTTCCTCCTATTCTGCCCGATATACTGTCTCACCGCTGCAGATGGTATAGTGAACCTTTCCATAGAGCTTCACTCCCACAAACGGGGAGTTAGACGCCTTGGAATGGAATTTTTCTACGGTATATGGTGTCTGGTCGTCAAAAAGAACCAGATCCGCCGCGCCGCCCTCGCGGATGCGTCCCGCCTCCTTCATCCGGTACAGCTTCGCCGGATTCAGGCACATTTTCTCAAACAGAGTCAGATAATCAATGTGACCAGCTTTTACCAGCCTGGTAACCGCCAATGGCAGGGAGGTTTCCAGCCCGATGATGCCGCTCGGTGCCTCGGTCAGCGGTTTTTCCTTCTCCTCGGCGCTGTGCGGTGCATGATCCGTCGCAATCATATCAATCGTGCCGTCCTTGATTGCTTCAATCAACGCCTCGCGATCCGCAGCACTCCGCAGCGGCGGATTCATTTTCGCCAGTGTTCCGTACTCCAGAACCGCCGTCTCGTCCAGTGTAAAATGATGCGGTGTCACCTCCGCCCAGACATGCGCGCCCAGCTTTTTCGCCAGCCCGACCATCTGCACCGCATTACGGGAACTGATGTGCTGGATATCCACATCTGCGCCCGTGTGAAGCGCGATCATGCAGTCGCGCGCCACCATCGAATCCTCCGCCAGCGCCGGGGAACCACCGATTCCCAGCTGCTCGGACACCGGACCGCGGTTGATGCCGTTGTTGAAAATAAATGCCGGATCCTCCTCATGGAAGCTGAGCGGCACATTGAGACGTTTCGCCGTCTCCATCGCCTCTTTGACCAATTTTTCGCTCATCAGCGGGATTCCGTCATCCGTAAATCCGATCGCACCCGCCTCTTTGAGGGACTCCATATCGGTCAGTTCTTTTCCTTGAAATCCCTTCGAGACTGCCGCGCAGGTTTCCACGTGGATTCCCGTTTTCGCACCCTTTTCCAGAATATACCGGACAATCTCCGGCGTATCGGCAACCGGTTTCGTGTTTGCCATACAGACCACCGTCGTAAAGCCGCCCGCCTTCGCAGCCGCCGCGCCCGTCTCGATGTCCTCCTTGTAGGTCAGACCCGGATCGCGGAAATGCACGTGGACATCCACCAGTCCCGGCGCGACGATCAGCCCTTCTGCATCCAGCACCTCGGCATCCGCCGGGATGAACGGTGCGTCAGATGCCTCATCTGATTCTGATTTTGTATCTTTTTTCACGATTTTCTGGATTTTTCCATTTTCAATCCACAAATCTGCCCTTCCGTCGAATCTGCTCTCCGGATCGATGACTCTTCCGTTTTTAATTATTTTTACCATTCTAACCCCTTTTTAACTCATATGTTAAAACGTAACTGTTCAGTACCTTCACAATCACGTCAAAACATTTTTTCAGACAAACTCAGCCCTTAACTCCTCTTCGCCGGCACGATCTCCAGCCAGTATCCATCCGGATCGTTAATGAAATAAATACCCATCGCCGGATTTTCAAAACAGATGCATCCCATTTCCTTATGTTTGGCATGTGCCGCCTCCATGTCTTCCGTCTCAAATGCCAGATGGAACTCATTGTCGCCCAGGTTGTAGGAGTCCTTCTCCCAGTCGCGCAGCCAGGTCAGCTCCAGCTGGTAGCTGGTCGTGGCGTCGCCCAGATAAACAAGGATAAAGCTTCCGTCTGCCGCCTCCTTGCGGCGTACCTCCTTAAGTCCCAGTGCTTCCTCATAAAATTTCAGTGACTTGTCCAGATCGATGACATTGAAATTGTTGTGTGCAAATGTAAATTTCATCGAATAAACTCCTCTCCTTCCTTGTGAATCTCTACAATCCGATCCCGCCAGCCTTCACTGGATGGATGTTCGATTAATTTTGGTATAATCGTATAATCTTCCCAGAAATGCATCGGGAAAATCCATTTTGCGTCCGCCTGCTCCATAAAACCGGCAGCGCCCAGATAAAACCACTGCTCCTGCCTCGGATCGACCGGGATAAATGCCAGATCCGCCGTGCGCCCGGAAAGCTTTTTCATCTCCTGTTTATAAGAAGCCGCCATATTCCGGTTCCATGCCATATCTTCGCCTTCCCACCACCAGTTATTTAAGTCACCGGCGTGATAAATCTCCTTTCCTTCGCAGGAGAGCCAGAAGGCGACGCCTTCGTCGGTGGAATGGAACGTCTCGACGATAAGGCTTTCTTCAGAAATATTCAGGCAAAATCTTTCTCCTGCCTTTACCAGCCGTATCCTGTCTTTATATCGTTTACGATATTCCTCTGGTATCTTTTTCCCAATCTCTTTTGAGAGAATATAAAAAACATTTTCCCGTTTCTCTCCCAGCTGAAAGATTACCGGAGCATAATGATCGGCATGGAAATGGCTCGCAAAGATAAAGAGGGGCTTCCCTGCCGGGAACTCCGGGAGAGTTCCCTTAAAATAATCAAACAGAATCACGGCATTTTCAAGCTCAACTGAAAACGAGCTGTGATGAATATATGTGATTTTCAAACGAATTAATTCCCTTCTATAATGAAAAAGAATGTGCCTTGGCACATTCTCGCGCCGAGCGCGGTCGCTTGCGACATGTTTCTGCTTCGCGCGAGTGCGCATCATTGGCACGTTAGTGCCTTTTTGTGTAATAAGAAATTTCAAGGAATTTCCTATTACACGAAACAACAGCCAGCCAAAAGTATCCCGCATACGATACTCGCAGCGCTTTCAGCCGGCTGTGCTCTCTTCGCAACCTTTAGTTTTCTTTCTTGCTCTGTGCTTTTGCTAAGAATTTCTCATTTTTGATGATGAAACGCTCATGTGTGCCGCCGCCGATGGAACCTTTCGCGTCAAATGCCTCTACCTTAAATACGAGACGTCTGCCGTCTACTTCTACCAGCTCACTCTCACACCAAACCTGCATGCCGACCGGGGTCGCTGCATTATGGGCAATTTCCAGCTTTGTACCAACGGTTCCCTCACCGTCGTTTAAGTACGGAGCCACGCTCATCCACGCGGTTTTCTCCATCAGTGCAACCATCGCCGGAGTTGCAAACACCGGTAACAGACCGCTTCCCACTGCTGCTGCGGAATTTTCATCCGTAACCATAACTTCCTGTCTTCCCTTGATACCAGCTTCTAACATATTGTCTGCCTCTCTTTCTTTTTTGCGCCAAAATCTGCGCTGTATCAAATTTTTGTAACCGTCCCGTGCTTCCACAGCCGCCATCACTCTTTTAGCGGTATCCGTCTGTATTTCCCCGCCTTACAGCGGTTTGCCGCACTTTGGACAGTACGAAAAATCCTCATCCGTCTCAAATCCACAGGACGGACAGACCTTATGACGGTGTGATGCATCACTTCCCGTCCACGGATTTCCATTTCCATCCTGCCGAAGTGTCAGATCGCTTTCCGTGATCTCGACCTCCTCGCCCCGAAGCAGCCTCTTTCCTACCTCCGGATCCAGCTCATAGACCGCACCGCAGCACGACATTTCTACGAAAAAGCGCCGGTTCCATTTAAAAATCGGGATAAAAAAGAAACTAAAATACATATAGGTCATGTACACCTGATACCGCCCATAAGCGCCGCAGCGCCCGCAGATCACTGTTTTCAGGTACTCCAGCGGCTTCACGCCGGAACTGATGCCACCGATAAAAAACATCCGTCTCCCCTCCTGCCATAGAACAAAGCATGTGCTCTGGCACATTCTCGCGCCGAGCGCGGTTGCTTGCGACATGATTCCTCTTCGCGCGAGTGCGCACATATATACATCATACCTAAGTAGCGCGTCTTTCGCAAGATTTTTTTACGCTCTGATGCAATTCTGATGCAATTCTCTTTCTGATAAAAGGTAACCGTTTGCAGTCAAAGGTCTTCTATGCTATGATACGTCTCATAAGAATTACATGATTTGATACTTTATGATTCAAGGTTTTATAACTTGATATTCCATTGATATAAGCAAAAAATATTTAAAAAAAAGAGGATGCCCTGCCATGAACACACATACAACAAACCTGCCTGCAATCGAAAAGCACAATTTTCCCAACTCCCACATCATCTCCTGCCTGAACCTGAACCTCGCACAGATCGCCGCCTCCGGTCAATGTTTCCGTATGCTTCCGGTTCCGGAAAAACCGGGGATCTGGTCACTCATCAGCGGGACGCACTATCTGGAAATTTCCGGGACGCCGGACGGTTTCTTCTTCGACTGCCCGGACGAAGCGCTTCCTTTTTGGAAACAATACTTCGATCTCGGCACCGATTACGGCTCTTTCATCGCCTCCATCCGCGCAGACGATGCCTACCTCGCGGCGGCGGCAGACGCCGGTTCCGGCATCCGGATTCTCCGTCAGGATCTCTGGGAAATGATGATCACCTTCCTGATCTCCCAGCAGAAAACCATCCCAAAGATCCGCGAAGCCGTCGAGACCCTGGCAAAAAAATACGGTGCGAAGAGAACCGCCGCCCTGTCCGACGGTTCTATCCGCACCTACTATTCTTTTCCCTCGCCCGAAGAACTGGCATCTGCCAGCCTGGACGACCTATTAGCCTTAAAACTCGGCTACCGCGCCAAATACATCCACCGCCTCATCCAGGATGTCCTCGCCGGAACCGTATCCTTAGAATCCCTCGCAGCCCTGCCGCCGGACGAAGCCATGACCGCACTTACCAGCCTCTATGGCATCGGTCCCAAGGTCGCCAACTGCGTCTGCCTCTTCGGACTCCACCACATCGACGCCTTCCCCGTCGATACCTGGATCGAACAGATCCTGACCAAAGAATACCTTCCCAAACATCCCATCCGCTACCGCCGCCTTCCAAAAAGCCGCCTGTACACTACTATTATCCAGGATTTTTTTGGAAGCTATAAAGGATACGCAGGGGTAATGCAACAGTATATCTTTTATTATGAGCGCAGCATCCGAAACGGAAAATTCTAAAGATTCAGCAGCGCCAATGCCACCAAAATAATCCCGCATCCCCCAATCTGTCTCCGGCTGATTGGATCCCCGAGCACCAGCACGCTCACAAAGCTGACCACTAGGATCGTGCCGACACTAAAGCTCGGATACACGATAAACGCCGGCAGTCTCGACACACTCGCCAGCAGCAGCGAGGTTGAAAAATAGTTTGGAAATCCGACTGCCACACCACTCAAAAAGTCCATCTTTCCAATCTTGCGGCGGGTTCTCTGCTGCTCGAGAAATGCCAGAACCACAGTCAGAACCAGTGCGGTCAGGAACGTATAGAACAGAAACAGCGCATCAAACCGTCTCTCGCCGATCCTCTCCGTTACCTTGGACATCCCGTCTGCCATACCGCTGACGACAAATAAAACGAGCAGAAGTCCCGCCGAACCCATCCTCCGTCTGCGTCCGCAGCCGCGGTCCCCCTCGCTGTTGATGACCCAGATCGCCACAATAACCAGCACAATTCCCACCAGCTGGAACAGCGTCGGGATCTCACCTAAAAACAGGATACTCGCCGTGACCGGAATCACGATACCAAGCTTCGCAAATGCCGACGACAGAACTGCCCCATTTTCACGGATGCATTTCTGCATCAGAACCAGATTTCCTGTAAACAAAAATCCATTCACGATTCCCGTGAGAACCGCCGTCCGGCTGCCTGCCGCAAAGATATTTTTATCTGGAAGCAGAATAAATGCCACCACCAGGCAGGTCACATAATTTCCAACCAAAATCCCATATCGGTTATCGCTGAACGTCTCACTGATCCGCAGCGCCAGCGCCAGGGACGCGCTGAAAAGAATCGCAAAAATCAGATAAATCATACCTACTTATAAGAGATCGCCAGTCTCCCGGAATTTCCGGTAATGATGCGTTCTCTTTGCCTCCTCCAGTTTTTTAAGCATGGCCGGGATATCCCCGTTTAAGGTTCCCGCCAGAATCACGTAGTTCGACGCATGGTTCGTCCGGAATACAGTGCCCGGAGAATCCACATTTTTCAGGAAAATTTCCATTTCATCCACAATTTCATCCGGGGTTATCCGCTGGAACCGCCCTTCCACGACATCTGCATACATCGGCGTGCCCTCGTACAGGCGCAGCGTCAGGAAGGATGCGTACTCCGGGTTCATCGCCGTGATGAGCTTCGCACAGGACAGGGCATGTTCTTCCACCTTGCTGCGTCCGCCAAGCCCCGAAATCAGCGTCACTGAGGTCGCGATGCCGCAGCGTTTCAGCTTCTGCCCTGCCTCAATGGTCTGTTCCGCCGTCACGCCTTTATTGATATATTTTAAAATCTCATTGTCGCCGGATTCCGCGCCCACATAGACGATTCCGAGTCCCGCCTCGCGCAGGCGGATCAGCTCTTCTTCCGATTTCCGCAAAATATCCTGTGCCGTTCCGTAGGAAGCCACCCGCTTCACGCCCGGATACAGGCGGTGGATCGCATCCAGAATTACCAGAAGATCCTCTGTTTTCATAACCAGCGCATCGCCGTCCGCCAAAAATACCTTCTCGATATACGGCGCATACGGATTGTGCGAAACCTCCGTCAAATCTGCCAGAATCTCCGCCAGGCTCCGGATCCGGAACTTCTTTTCTTTATACATATTGCAAAAGCCGCAGGTGTTGTGTGCACATCCGATCGTCACCTGAATGATCAGGCTGCGCGCCTCACTCGGCGGTCTGTATACAATTCCCTCGTAGTCCATATGATTCCTCCTTTTTCTGTATCTCCTCTGCCGGACTGCCCGCATCTGCTCCGACAGTTTCCTCTTTTTCTGCATTCTCCGGGTTTTCTATCGTCTCCCCCGGCAGCGGGAAATCCACACCCGCTTTCAGCTCCAGCACCGTGTTGTCCGTCCGGGCATCGTGCAGGATCGCCTGCAGCCTTGCCAGCCAGAAATCATTGCCGCTATAACGGATCCAGTACTGATATGCCTCGCTTTTTCTGATCTTTGCCACATCAATCTTCGTGCCCGAACAATAATCACGGTTCATATCGGCATAGAGCCTTGCCATCTCTTCTTTGATATCCTTTGATGCCGACTGCAGCGCCTTAAACGCCTGTTTCGAAATCACATCTACCAGAAACTGATCCGCATAAGCATCAAAATTGAGAAGATTCTCGTCTTCTTCCCCGTAGCGCTGCGCCCAGCCTGCTATGTCTACCTTTTTTGTATGGTAGGACAGACTGCCATCCGTCTGCCAGTTTAGGATACTGTACTGGCACGGCGCCATCGGAAGCGGAGAAGTCACTATCTCCCGGATTCCATATCCGCCCGGTGTATTCAGATTTGACGTATGCTTCTTGATTCTCTGCAAATGCAGATGCCCGCTCAAATACACCGGAACTCCATATGCTTCCAGAAGCGCGGTCACTTCTTTCGTATTTTCAATCGTGCATTCCTCCGGATAGAGTGTACTCTCATCCAGCAGATTGTGGTGTGAAACCGGAATGACCGTCACACCCTGTTTTTTCGCCTCCTCCAGCTGTGTTTTCATCCACGCAACCGTCTCTTCGCTTAGCTTTCCGCCCGTCTCATGGACCGGTTCACACATGCAGCTGTCCAGCATCATCAGCCAATATTTTTCATCCAGGCGGTAAACATAACTCAGCGAATCCGAAGCCCGGGACACCGCCTGATCATAGCCAAACTTATGGTAAATCTGGTAAAACTCTTCCGAACTTGTTCCCTCTGCCGGGGATACCTGATCATCAAAATACGTTGCCGCCCACGGGTGGTTAATATCATGGTTGCCCGGAATCACCAGCACCGGAATTCCCGCTGCCTGCACCCGCTCTAGCTTCTCTGCAAGCGCTTCATGGTTTGCTTTCTCACCATTCTGGGAGAGATCTCCGCTCAAAACCAGTGCCGATGGATGCGCCGTCCGCACCTCCTCCAGAAATGCCTCCGTAATCTCATCCAGATACGGCACGATCGTCCCATCATTTCCCATCGTATAGGTATCAAACGCCGACTGGAAATCTGTCATCTGCGGGGACTGATAGTGAAGATCCGTCGCCAGCCAGATGGTCGGCGGCATATAAACTGTCTCTTCCTGTGCCTTCTGGGGCTCTTTTTTTCTTTTATACAGCTGTTTCCGGGAAGTCCGGCGCTTTAAAGCCGTTTCTCCATCCGAAGCGTTCTCATCTGCATCATCCTGTATCACTTCCCCGGCGGATGATTCATCCTCCTCCAGATTCCCGGCGGCTCTATTTTTTTCATTCTCCGCCACATCGCCGCCATCTGTCTCAGCTTCCGAAGCTTCCGTCCCGGATGCATGCTTTTTCCCTGCATCCGGCACCAGCCATACAACCAGAAAAAGTGCGAGGACCAGCAGCAGAAGCTGTGCCCCCCGCACCAGAATCGACATCTGTCTTAACTGTTTCATGGCTGCTCCGGTTTCGGCGCATTGCTCTTACCTGTCAGAGTTTCCACACGCAGGCAGAGGACGGTGGTTCTCGCCGCTACCTCCGGAGCAAACTCATACGGTCCGCCCTCCGGGTCATACTGCTGCATGATCCTTGTCAGTGCCTCTCCTTTCTCCCCAGGAGCAGCCACACGGGATAACCGTCCAGTCCCGCAGACACTCTCATAAATCATCGTGCTTCTGCATGCCGGTTCCAGAATCTTTATCTCTTTTTCATTCTGCACACAGAATGCCACCCGGTTGTCGCGCTCCATATGCTCAATCTTCGTTCCCACCGGAGCGCCGTGGAAATACAGCACCGGCATCTCCTGGTCTTCGTTCCACACAAAACCATAATTTAACGGGATCACATACGGGTATTCATCCCCGGAAAAGGCGAGACTACACACCCGGCAGTGTTCCAAAATGGCTTTCTGCCCGTCTTTCGACTCAATCGCACGTTCTCCTCTTCGCATTATTTATCCCCCTTCTTATCCGAACCTTTCTTCTCCTGATTCTCTTTCTCCCGTTGCTCCCGTACCTTCTGGAACGCCTCGTCGCCGACTGCCACGCGGATAAACTCCTCCATCGCCTTCGTGAGGTATTTATTTCTCTTCTTGTACAAATAAACGTAACGGACCGCCAGCTCTTCATTCATCTTGTAAAAGCACAGCGGCACTTCATATGGAAGATTGACGATCAGGCCATCCGGGATGAAGGTCGCGCCCACGCCCCGTCCTGCCATGTTGAACGCAGAGACAACCTGGTCCGGTTTCATGATAATATTCGGCGAATAATTCTGGCGGCTGCACATCTTCATGCTGCGCTTGTAAATACTGTTTTCCTCTTTGACGAAGATAAACGGAGTACTCTTTAAGAGCGGCAGCGGCAGTACCGGGAACTCCGCCTGACTGTGGCGTCCTGCCCGGATATCTTCCGCGGTAAGCTGATACTGGGTCAGCTCCTCATTGATCGGAAAACTCTTCGGAACAGCCAGAATAATTCTCTCCGTGCTATAATAATACTTTTCATAATTTTTGTCATCCAGTTCCGAGTTATCGATCAGAAGATCCAGTTCCTCGGCAACCAGCTTATCGGTCAGCTGTGTGGTCGTGCCCTCCTGCAGATCAATCTTGATCTGCGGATACCGATGGGAAAACTCGCTCAACACGCCCGGAAGTACAAACGAGGTAAAAAAGATCGTTCCGCCAACCGACAGCTTGCCCGCCAGAAGCCCATTTAAGTTATTCAGTTGATTGAGCGTGTTCTGTTCCAGCGCAAACAGCTTTTCGATCGCGTCGATATAAACTTCACCGCCCGGCGTCAGTCCGATCGGAGAGGTGCTCCGGTCAAAAATCGGAGTTCCTATCTTTTTCTCCACCTTCTTGATCGCCGTGCTTAACGCCGGCTGCGTAATATACAGTTTCTGCGCCGCCTTCGAAAAACTCTTTTCCTCGTAGACCGCGTATACATACTCTTTTCCGTCGAACATGTTTCCTCCTATGTACCCTGCTTTTTCTCATCGCTGCATCCTGCGGGATATTTCATCCCGAAACTTCCCGCCCGTGAACATTCTCATTCTGTTCCATTCTTTCCCCTTTATCTACAGGGTTTCCGGCACTTTTGTCCACTTGTGATTCTATAACAAAAAATTTATAATAATTATCTTCTTATTTATATTTGATTATATACGATGAATGATATATAATCAAGTTAAAGATAAGGAACAAGAGAAAATAATTCATCTTCTTATCTTTCTGGCATAGCCAACCACCCCGATTTTCCCCAAAATCGGTTCCCATATATTGATTATTCCTCATGAGCACGCACTGCAGAACCCTCGTTCCCCAACCAACCCGCAGTTGCGTGCTTATTTGTATGTAATTTTTACCCCGTCCAGCTCAGTTTCTATCAGCTCGTCCCCATCATATGACAATTTCAATGAAAAAAACGTATCCCTTTCAATCAGAAGCTTCAAAAAGATCCGATCGCCGTCCCAGAGCCGCAGAGCCGATACATCCTTTTTCGCCACCCAGGCAAGCTCGCCCTCGTCACATTCGCGAAGCGTTCCCTCAAATCCATCCGCCGTGTACAGGCACATATATTCCGTCGGCCAGCCTTTCGCGATAAACGTCACGATTCCGCGGAAGCGCCAGGAAGTCAGAGTCAGCCCTGTCTCCTCCTTCACTTCGCGCAGCAGGCAGTTCTCCGGGCTTTCATTCTCCTCAAAATGTCCGCCGACGCCAATCCATTTTCCTTCATTCACATCCTGTTTCTTCTTAATGCGGTGCAGCATCAGATATGAATCGTCTTTTTCAATGTAGCAGAGCGTTGTCAGCGGCGAACGCTGTTTTTTTGTCTCTCCCATGCCTCCTGGTACCTCCATTTTTATTTAATGTACGCTCGGAATCTTCAGATGCCCGTAGTCCTTCGCCTCGTCCTCCAGGATATTCTGCAAAAAATCGCTCAGTTCGCTGACATAGCCGATCTTGTTCCAATCTTCCAGCACTGGATTTTCCTTTGCGGCTTCCTCGATCTGATACATCCGTCCTTCATAATAATTCACGCACAGATCCGCGTAGTACGAAGCCATTTCCTGTTTCTTCTCGTCCGTAAAAAATGCATGGCGATCCTCGATATGGCGATTCAGATCCCGAATTGCATCGCGGATTGCCGCCCGACGCAGGATCGACTCCGAATAAGCCGTAAAATCTGCCAGATCTCGGTTGTGGTACGAGTGGCGTATCGCCCAGCCGTCCACATCGACAGGTTTCGCATTATACTGGTAGGTCCCGTCGTTCCAGATGCGGACAATCCCGTAATGGCACGGAGCCATCACCATGGAACCCGTCACAACCTCATAGATGCCCGTGTCCTCGTCTTCCTTATAATGCTGGATATGCAGATGTCCGCTCAAGTGCAGGCGCACGCCATGATCCGACAGCATCCGCACCAGTTCCTCGTTGTGCTCGATCGTACAGTTGTCATAAAAGGTCCGGCTCACTCCGCTCTCATCCAGCAGGTTATGATGGCTGACGGATATCACGCGGGCGCCTTCCCGCTCCGCCTCTTCCAGAATCGGCTCCATCCACTCATACGTTTCCCGGCGGATCATGCCGCCGACCTCATTTTTCGGTTCATACTGACAGGAATCCAGCATCAGCACCCAGTTTGCACTGTCTATCTTATAAAGATAACTCAGCGATGCCGGATCCCGGCTGTCCGCCGCTACATAGCCAAAATCAGCATAGATATCCCGGAACTCGTCCGCTGTGATGGACTCCACCTTTTCCGCTCCATCCGCCGTATAGCGGCGGGCATCCGGGTTATTGATATCGTGGTTTCCCGGTATAACCGCGACCTCAATTCCCGCCTCGCTGAGTCCTTCCAGAAGTTCTGCCAGTTCCTCATGGCTCGCTTTCTCTCCGTCCAGCGTCAGATCTCCGCTCAGAATCAGGAGGTCTGGATCTTCCTTCTTCATATCATCGAGAAAGGCGTCCATGACCTCCCAGCCGTACTCCAGCACGCGCCCGTCTCCGCCCCTCGCCATTCCGACAAAGGAATCACAGCGGTTTCCTGCCAGTTTCTCGGCAAAATAGTGCATATCCGTTGCCACCACGATCTTCTTTTCCACGAAATGGTCCTCGGTTTCCTCTTCCCCGCTTTCTTCGTCTTCGGCAGCCTCATGGCTCTCCTGTGTCTCCTCTGTCTCAGCTGTCTCAGTCTCCGACTCCTGTGTGGCACCCGGACTTTCCGTTTCCGCCTTGCTGGAAACCTCCGTCGCGTCTGCCTCCTTCGATAGAAACGAACAGCCGCCAAGCAGCGCTGCCAGAAGGACTGTTGCCATCACTATACATCCTTTGTTTCTTCTACTTTTTCTCACTGTACCTATCCGCTCCTGTTTTCTCTCTATCTTTCAATTTCTGTAACTGTTCAGTACCTTCACAGTCACGCGCAAAAATCCATTAAAAATTGCCTACGGCAATAGGATTTTTGCCTGCTGACCCATGTTTTCGTACGGTCAGCACAGTAAATGTGCAGACCTACTGAACAGTTACCAATTTCTACTGCTGTTTCTTGCCTTTACCGCTATTGTTTGTACCAATTCTTCGTACATAATCTGCCCCGGCGCGATATATCTACGTCTCGTCATCCACCGGAAGCTCCGTCCGTCCCAGCGCTGCCATCGCCTCTTTTTCCTTTTTGGTCAGTTTCTTGAGCGCTGCCTCCCGGCGCATCGCCTCGCTGCGCGTCGCATATTCTTCATAGTATGCCAGCACTACCGGACGGCGGGTTTTCGTGTATTTTGCACCTTTCCCGGCATTGTGTGCCGCCACCCGCGCTGCCAGATGGTTCGTCCACCCGCAGTACAAGGTTCCGTCCGCGCAGCGCAAAAGATATGTATAATTCATGCCTCATCCTGCCTTTATGGTTCGCACTCCCGACAAAAATTTCTCAGTACACAGGAAAACGCATCCGGATGCCCTATGTAAACGGCGCCGCGCCTTGCAATGCACGGGCACCGCCCGGTTCGGGAAACTCCTTCCCCGGATCTATCATCAAGCACCGGCCGGATGCGTTTTCCTGGCTTACAAGGCGAAAATCCTTTGTCAAAGTCAAATCTGCATGGATTTTTGCTTGTAACTGTGAAGATATTGAACCGTTACAATAATAGTATATAAAGTTTTCCCCCAAATGCAACCATTCCGGCTGGATTTTTTGTTACTGTACACGCATACGTGTCCAGTAACGGAATTTGCCGTGGCTTCGAATTTCAATACGGCAAATTCCTGCTGCCACCACGTTTTCTTACGGCACTTTCGGTCCCAAAAGTGCCCACCCGTGAACAGAAACGATTTTTTCTCTCTAAAATTCCTACCTATGAACAGTTACCCGCCGTTACCTCTTTGATCAGAAGCAGCCGCTCCCCTGCACCGGCTTCCTCCCCGTCGATTTCATTCATTTCCCGCACCTGATCCACCGTCGTGTGGAATTTTTTTGCAATTTTCCACAGAGAATCCCCCGGCTGCACAATATAACCCACAATCCCTGGCTGCTGCTCCCAGCGCTTTAAATCGAACGGCTGTGTCTGCACGGATGTAACCACCGCTTCCTGCATCGGCTGGAATACAAGCAGTTCCACCGTGAGCTGCGCCTTGACCTCCGCCTCACCGCCACCCAGCATCACCGCGCCGAGCTGTTCCAGCCCCAGATTCAACTGCCAGACGCAGTCTTCCCGGATCCCCTCCGCCTCGACCGTGCCGGAAAATGGCAGAACCTCAGAAATTGCCCCGACCGGCGCCGCGTCATCATCCGTCAGATACAGGAGACTGACTTCCAGCACTCCCTCGATCGCCAGACCGTTTTCTGACGGGCGGCTCTCATCCAGCCGGACAATCCCACTGCTGTGGCAAATCTGCAGAATTCGATCCGGTTTCTGAAAAGAAACGCTTCCGCCCACCCGCATTTTGCAGCTGTTGCGCGTCAAAAGCCGGTCAAAGCACACCTCCCCCTGCTCGCTCACGACCTCGCAGCCGGTCGAATAGAGATCGCTTAAAAGTTCCACTGATTCTTCTTTATAAAGTCGGATGTCCAGCTCCAGCACCGCCTCCACTTCCACTTCGCGCATCTCCCCATCGCTGTCCGGCTTTTTGTCCGCCTCTGCATGAAGAATCCGGACCCCGACCGCCGGGATCATCTCCTCCACCGCCTCCGAGAGTTCCACTTCACCGGAAAACGGAATACTCTCCTCCAACCACTGAACCGGCGTGTGCTCGCCCTCGCCGCTGTAAATCAGGAACACCGACAATTCACCGTCCAGATGCAGTTTTCCATCCAACGGGCGCACCGAAACATCCCGAAGACGCATCTCCTGCCAGAGAATCGTCTCAATATTCGGCTTATTTGCCGATACGCTTACTTCCTCCCGGACCCGGTAGATATCTTTGCGCCGCACTGCAAGCGTCGCTGCCGGAACGCTTCTCTTCAGGACTTGCAGCCCCGCATCGTCCGTCTCGACGTCCGCGGCAGCCTGCGCATCGACGCGGCTTTCCGCCCGCACCGTAAGCGTCAGCACCGCTTTGGCGCTCAGCTTGCGCGAATGAATCATGGTAATATTCAAATCTTCGATATTCCATACGATCTGCGTATAGTCGCGCTCCGAAAGCTCCGGCACATTGACCGTTTCCTCAAATGGAATCTCCCCGCCCATCGCCTGCAGCCCGCCCGACTCCCGGCGGTACAGCACCCGGAACACAAGCTTTCCCCGGATCAGCACCTTTTCTCCCTGAATCCGTGAATTTTCTATCTGAACTTCCCCGTCTGACAGCAGTATCTGCACCGCATCATCCAGCGCATCCGGCACAATAAAATCATCATCCAGCGTCAGCTGCGACACCGCCGTCCCCCTCTGCCGATTCATATGTATCTCTTTTTTGATCAGCTCTATCATAAAAAACGCCCCTTTCCAAACCGCACGCATTTCTCTCAAAGAAATTTATGCAGCCGAAAGGGGCGTTATGAATAATTTTGTGTCAGGCTTTCTCCTGTCCTGCCCGCACTGCCTCCAGTTCCTTCCGCAGGTTTGCCGACTCTTCTCTAAGTTCCTGAAGCTCTTTCCGGAGCGCGTCGATCTGCTCTAAAATACGCTGATCGTCCTCGCCGATGATCATCTTCTGCTTCTTCGGCAGCGCCACGCCGTCCTTCTTGACCGGACGCGCCGGAATGCCGACAGCCGTGGTATTTTCCTCGAGCGGGCGGAGCAGAACCGCATTTGCCGCTACGGAACAGTTATCACCGACCTCGAAAGAACCGAGAATCTTTGCGCCGGAACCGACCGTCACATTATTTCCCAGCGTCGGATGACGTTTACCCTTCTGTGTTCCGACACCGCCCAGCGTCACACCCTGGTAAATCGTACAGTTGTCGCCGACCACCGCCGTCTCACCGATGACAACGCCGCAGCCGTGGTCAATCAGAATACCGTGTCCGAGCTGTGCACCCGGATGAATCTCAATCAATGTAAAGAAACGTGCCACCTGTGAAATCAGGCGCGCAATGAAAAACATATGGTGCTCATAAAACCAGTGCGCCACCCGGTGCCAGATCAGGGCATGTACGCCCTGATATAAAAGTAGTACCTCCAATGCATTTCTCGCAGCCGGATCTCGCTCCTGAACCGCTTTTACATCCATCCAAATATCTTTTAAAATCATGTCTCTTCCCCTTTTACTGAACTGAATGACCTTTCCGTTTCCGCAAAATCTCAGAACCTACCATCCTTCTCCGACAGCCATTCTTTCTGACTGGCTGCTGCAGTTTCTCATTGTCATCCTATGTTGTTTTTATGCTGCCGTTCATATATTTTGTAAACTACAACACCCTGCGATCCCGCCAAATACCTTGCCGCAGAGACGCACATATTCCTGATATTCCGGTGTCTCATTCAAGTCCTTTAAAAGGTCTATCATCGACGTGTAATACCACGCCTGTTTCTCTCTGTCCTTCATATTAAACCGCTGCCAGAGCTCCTCCCCGACCAACAGATAGTCACGCGCCATGCTGCGGATATTGCTCAGCTTGTCCGCCATCGTCAGGATCTTCTCCGCCGGACTCGCTGTTTTCAGATGTTCCAGCGTGTGCCCCTTGCGCTCAATCCAGGTTTTGGACTTATCCTCGCTCTCCGCCGCGACCAGATCCGCAACCCGGGTGCCAAACTCCTGTTTCAAATCCTCGTAGGTCACACCCGTGTCCTCGATCGTATCATGCAGAAGTGCCGCTGCCAGTATCTCCTCATCGTTCGTCAGCATCGACGCAATCAGCGCCGTCTCCAGCGGATGAACGATATACGGAATTCTGGTTCCCTTCCGGTGTGCGCCCTTATGCGCCTGTTCTGCGAATTTTGCCGCTCTGTCAATCATGGTTGTTCCTCTGTCTATATTGCTTATACTGTTTAAACGATTGCTACTGTTTCAAATGTACATCCATCTTGTTGTATGGAATTTCGATGCCCGCCTCGTCAAATGACAGCTTGATCCGTTCCAGAATGTCCCATCTCGTCTGCCAGTAATCGGACGTCTCTACCCAGCCCCGGATACCAAGCACCACGCTGCTGTCGCCCAGGCTGTCCACAAATACCTTGATGTCCTCGTCCTTCTTCACCATCGGATGTTCCCTGTAAACGCGCTCTAACACTGCCTTTGCCGTCCGGATATCTGCCTCATAGGCGATACCGACCTTGAGTTCCAGCATCCGCTTGTCCATCGCCGTCACGTTGGTCACGGTTGAGTTTGAAAGGGTGCCATTCGGGATGGTAATTGCTTTATTATCGGTTGTCAGGATAGTCGTGTAAACCAGCCCGACCATCGAAACCCTTCCCTCCCCGGACGGGGAAATGATATAATCCCCCACCCGGAACGGTTTCATAATTAAAATCAAGAGTCCGCCCGCAAAGTTTCCAAGACTCTGCTGGAGCGCCAAACTCAGCGCAAGACCTGCCGCGCCAAGAACCGCCACAATCGAGGCGCTGTCCATGCCAAGCTGCCCTGCAATCATAAAAAGCAGGAAGACATTCATCACAAACTGGGTCAGCGCCCGCAGGAAACGAGTCACACCCACATCCATACCGGCATGCTCCATCGAGCGGGACAGCATCTTCTCGATCATCGAAATGACCTTACGTCCAATCAGGAAAATGATGAGCGCCACCAGTACCTTCTGTCCCAATGCCATAAGCCCCGGGCCAATCCGGTGCATGATCGCAGCCATCGTATCCACGTTCAAATTTGCCGGATCCGATAGTGACTCTGCTACCGCCGCGATCTCCTCGCCTGTCAGCTCTGCCGCTGTTGCCATCTATTTCATTCCTTCCTGTACTTACTCTTTTCCCACCTTTTTATCCAGACCTTCTTCCAATCCCGCCTGTCGTCTCGCAATCGAGGACAGACTGATAATCTTGGAGGAAAGCCCCGCCTTCGCCTCTGCCAGCTTATCTGAAATACCCGCCAGGCGTTCTGCTGCCGCAGCAGCTGTCCCCCCGGCTTTTCCATTGAATGCCGCCGCTGCATCCGCCATCATGCTCTGGAGATCGGTTTCAGCCTTTTCTTTTACACTCTTAGTGCTGTGGGTCGTCTTTTTCGCCTTCGCCGGTTTTTCTTTCTTCTCCGGCTCCGTCGGCGTGCAGTTGAAGACGCTGATGCCAAGCGGCGCCAGCTGGATCGTGATGGAATTTTCCTTTCCATCACATTCCTCTGCCTTCGAGGACTTCATACGCGGATTGACCTTTCCGCTTCCGCCGAACTTCTCCGCATCGCTGTTGAAAATCTCTTTGTATTTTCCCTTAAACGGTACGCCGACCGTCAGCTTCTCATGCAGCTGCGGGGCAAAGTTGCAGACAAAGAGCAGTGTCTCATCCGCGCCGCGCCGGAGAAATGCAATGATATTGTCCGCTGCATCCATGCAGTTGATCCACTCGAAGCCTTCCGTCTGATAATCTTTCTGATAGAGTGCCGGATGGCTGGTATAAAAGTGATTTAACTCCTTCACATACTCCTTCATCTGGCTGTGGATCGGATACTGCAGCAGCTCCCACTCGATCGATGCATTCTCATTCCACTCATCCATCTGGGCGAAATCCTGTCCCATGAAGAGGAGTTTCTTGCCCGGATGTCCCATCATAAAACCGTATGCCGCCCGCAGGTTCGCAAACTTGTCCTCAAACGTCTGTCCCGGCATCTTATTGACCAGGGAACCTTTTCCGTGAACCACCTCGTCATGTGAGAAAACGAGGACGAAATTTTCACTGTAGGCGTAAATCATGCTGAAGGTCAGTTCATTGTAGTGGTGGCACCGGAAATATGGATCCTGCTCCATATAGCCCAGAAAATCGTTCATCCAGCCCATGTTCCATTTATAATCAAAGCCAAGACCGCCGTTCTTCACGTCACCGGTAACCTTCGGCCATGCCGTCGATTCCTCGGCAATCAGAATCGCGCCGTCCTTGCGTCCCCTGAAGACAGAGTTCAGATGCTTTAAGAACTCGACCGCCTCCAGATTCTCATGACCGCCGTACATATTGGCAATCCATTCACCCGGATTCTTGCCATAATCCAGATACAGCATCGACGCCACCGCATCAAACCGGATGCCGTCCGCGTGATAGCGGTCCGCCCAGAACATCGCATTCGCAATCAGGAAGTTTGAAACCCCCGGTCTGCCGTAGTTGTAGATCAGCGTACCCCAGTGCGGATGCGCCCCCTGTCTCGGATCCTTGTGCTCATAGAGGCAGCTTCCGTCAAACTGCGCCATGCCCCATGCATCACGTGGGAAATGTGCCGGAACCCAGTCAAGGATAACGCCAATCCCCTGTCCGTGCAGGTAATCCATAAAATACATGAAATCATCCGGTGTGCCGAAGCGGCTGGTCGGTGCGTAATATCCCGTCACCTGATAGCCCCACGAAGCATCCAGCGGATGTTCCATGACCGGCAGAAGTTCCACATGGGTATACCCCATTTCCTTCACATATTCCGCCAGCTTGACCGCGATCTCACGGTAATTGTAAAACTCTGATCCGACAATCTCGCGTCCTCTCTTATCCACCTCGGTCGGTTTTCGCATCCAGGAACCGAGATGCACCTCATAGATCGACATCGGCGCCGTCTTCGTGTCGAGCGCCGCCCGTTTCTTCATCCAGTCCTGATCGTTCCATTTATATTCGTCCAGATCCCAGACGATGGATGCCGTGTTCGGTCTAAGTTCCGCATAGTTCGCATACGGATCCGCCTTCAGCGCCGGGTCGCCGTTCTTGAACTTAATTTCATATTTATAAACAGCGCCCTTTTTTAGCTCCGGGATAAAAATCTCAAACACGCCCGAATCTCCCAACCGCCGCATCTGGCTGCGTCTGCCATCCCACAGGTTGAAATCACCGACGACACTCACGCGCATCGCTTCCGGCGCCCAGACTGCAAAATAGACGCCGCTCACACCTTTGACCGTCATCGGATGCGCGCCCATCTTATTATAAATGCTGTAGTGGACGCCCGCCTCGAATTTCTTCAAATCCGATTCCGTAAACTGCGGTGCAAAGGAATACGGATCGTGTATCTCGCTTAACGTACCATTATCATAAAACACAAGGAGGGTATAATCCGCCAGAGTCTTGCGCGGAATCAGCGCCGCAAAAAAGCCAGTCTCGTCCGCCATCTCCATCTGGTACTGCTTGCCGGTTGCCGAAAGTTTGACCGTAATATCGCGCGCCGTCGGAATAAACGCCTGTACCAGCATTCCCTCCGGCGTCATATGGGCTCCCAGCATCCGGTGCGGGTTTGCCGCTTCCGAATAGACAATTTCTTCAATTCCAGCCCAGTCCATCAGATCGTATAATGTTTTATCCATACATACGCCCCCTTGCGTTCCTTTGTGGTTTTTGGTTTTAGCTTCATTTTAGCATCCCGCGCCCAATAATACAATCATACACTTCAAAACATTTATGAATTTTCCCGAAATTTCGTGAAAAAACTTGATAAATCAAGGCATCTCATATACACTATTATGTCAGAAGGTTACCATTTACAGTAGCCTATTACTGCTCATGCGTTGCACAAACGTTACTGCCGTAGCAGACACCTTTGGAACTGAAAGTGCCATAAGATAACGTCACACAGACAGCAACAGCAGAGAGAGGAGATATATATGGAAGATCAAGATAGAGACCATATTTCGTCCCGAAGCAATTTCTCCGGGCGTTCCGATCAGGAACTGGATGAGATGCTCGATGAACTCCGCGCCGGAAAAATCGGCATCAACCAGCCAGGCCAGAACTCTTCGGAACACGATTTGGAAGATACGCCCGAAGAGAACAACAACGCTTCAGGTACCGGAAATGCCGCAAAATCCAAGAAGGGCAAGAGCCGCAAGGAAGGCTTCAATCTCAAGGACGAGGTCATAAGCTGGATTCAGGTTCTGGTTGCCGCCGCTATTATCGCATTCTGCGTCAACCATTTCATCATCGCCAACAGCGAAGTCCCGACCAGCTCGATGGAAACGACCATCATGGCTGGCGACCGCGTCATCGGCTCACGGTTAAGCTACAAATTCGGAGATCCGCAGCGGGGTGACATCGCCATTTTCATTTATCCGGATGATGAAGCGAAAGGCATCAAAACGTACTATGTCAAACGTATCATTGGTATGCCGGGCGACACGATCGACATCGTAGACGGCAAGGTATACTTAAATGGTTCCGATACACCGCTCGACGAACCGTATCTGCATGAACCGATGGAACCGGAGGAACCGCAGCACTACGAAGTGCCGGATGGCTGCTATTTCATGCTGGGCGACAACCGGAACTATTCCAACGACGCCCGCCGCTGGACGCACAAATACGTCAAGCGCGACAAACTGGTTGCCAAGGTACTGTTCCAGTATTTTCCGAAGATCCAGAAACTGAATTAACCCAATATTTACTTTAGGAAGGAACAAAGAACATCATGAAGAAAGTAGTAAAGTTTGGCGGAAGTTCCCTCGCCAGCGCAAAACAGTTCAAAAAAGTCGGAGATATTATCCGTGCTGATAAATCCAGACGCTACGTTGTACCGTCTGCTCCGGGCAAACGCAACAAAAATGACACCAAAGTAACCGATATGCTCTATGCCTGCTACGAGGCAGCTTCCACCGGCGCAAGCTACGGCAAGCTTCTCTCCGCCATCAAAGAGCGCTATGAGCAGATCATCGACGGTCTGGAGTTGAATTTAAACCTCGATTATGAGTTCAAGACCATCGAGGAAAACTTTATCGCAAAAAAAGGCAGCGATTACGCAGCTTCCCGCGGTGAGTATTTAAACGGTATCATCATGTCCCATTACCTGGGCTATGAGTTCATCGATGCAGCCGAGGTAATCTTCTTTGACGAGAATGGTACATTCCTGTCCGAGAAAACCAATGAAGAGCTGTCCGAACGCCTCGCGCACACTGAGCGCGCCGTCATCCCAGGCTTCTACGGGTCCAATCCGGACGGCACGATACACACCTTCTCCCGCGGTGGTTCGGATATCACTGGCTCCATCGTAGCCCGCGCGATTCACGCAGACCTCTACGAGAACTGGACCGATGTATCCGGTTTCCTGGTAACCGACCCGCGCATCGTGGAAAATCCGGTTCCGATCGAGACCATCACCTACAAAGAACTGCGTGAACTGGCTTACATGGGTGCCAGCGTCCTTCATGAGGATGCCATCTTCCCGGTACGCCGCGAGGGCATCCCGATCAACATCCGCAACACCAACAAGCCGGAGGATCCGGGTACACTCATCGTCGAGAATACCTGCCGGAAGCCGAAATACACCATCACCGGTATCGCCGGAAAGACTGGTTTCTGCTCTGTTACCATCGAGAAAGCGATGATGAACTCCGAAATTGGGTTTGGGAGAAAAGTTCTGGGTGTCTTCGAGGACTGCGGTATTTCCTTCGAGCATATGCCGTCCGGAATCGACACGATGACCATCTTCGTACACCAGTCCGAATTCGAACAGCATGAGCAGTTCGTTATCTCCAACATCCACCGCGCGGTACAGCCGGATTCCATCGAGCTTGAGTCCGATTTAGCACTCATCGCCGTCGTAGGACGCGGCATGAAGTCCACCCGCGGCACTGCCGGACGCATCTTCTCCGCTCTGGCACACGCCCGCATCAACGTCAAGATGATCGACCAGGGTTCCAGTGAACTCAACATCATCATCGGCGTGAAGAACGCAGATTTCGAGGCGGCTGTGAAAGCGATTTATGATATTTTTATTACGGCGGAGCTGTAAGAGCAAATTTTAAAGTTATTAAGATAAAAAGTCATCTTTGAGACAAACAAAACATCTCAAAGATGACTTTTTATAATTTTATCTTTATGATATACTAATACAGCTACCACCCCTAGACAGGTGCAGAAAGGGGGTGTGCCATTTTGAATATATTTCTGTCTTTTCTTGTGTCCGTCGTGGCAAGTGTAATCGCCTATTACATATGCAAGTGGTTGGACGGACATCGTTAGGTAGTCAGCCAGAGGCTTAAGCCACCTCGCCCAAATGGAATAAAATCCCTCAGGTGTGCCCGCACCTGAGGGATTTGTTTTTGTGCCACTTTGAACACTTTTGTCTTTTCGCCTAATGGCATTATAGCATATGCCAAATATAATTTCAATATGCTCTTTACTTCCGGTTCGCCTTCTCCATATGCACGTTCTTGCCCTTGATCTTCGCACCGCGCATCGCCTGCAGTACAACGTCCGCATGCTCTCTCGGCACCTCGACGAATGTGTAATTATCGAACATATCAATACTTCCGACCATACGTCCCGGCATGCCGGATTCTCCGGCGATCGCACCGAGGATATCGCCCGGACGGATGCCCTGGTTCTTTCCGATGTTGATGAAGAGACGCGCTACGTCCTCATTTCTGCCACGGCTTCCTCTGCCGTTTCTTCCACCACGGCTGCGGCGGCTCTCATCCTCGAGATCCTCCAGCTCACGCAGCGGGCGGTTCTCCTCTAAGAGCTCCTCGCCCTCTTCGCCCATCATCATTTTGAGCAGCGCTGCTGCCAGATCGAGCGTCGTGTAGTCCTCTTCCAGCACACGTTTTTCTACAATATCGATCACCTTGCTCAGATCGCTGTCCTGCAGCACCTCGCCCACCTGGTCGAGAATCTTATCTGCCTTGATGGAGGTCACATCGTCCAGAGACGGAATCGCCTGCGGAATGATGCGGGTCTTGCAGTAGCGCTGGATCTCGCGCAGCTTGTAAACCTCTTTGCCGACTACGAGGTTAAACGCCTTGCCCTCGCGTCCGGCACGGCCGGTACGTCCGATGCGATGTACATAATACTCGTCATCCTGCGGTACATCATAGTTGAATACCGCCTCAACATCATCGACGTCGATACCGCGGGCTGCCACATCCGTTGCCACCAGAATGTCCGTCCGTCCGGTACGGAATGCACGCATGACACGGTCACGCTGCTCCTGTTTCAGATCGCCGTGAAGTCCTTCTGCAAAATAACCGCGTCCCTGTAAGCCCTGTACCAGCTCATCGACCTGCTTTTTCGTGTTGCAAAATACCACTGAGAGCTTCGGATCATAGAGATCCAGCAGACGGCACATAACCTCCAGCTTATTCTTCGGTTTTACTTCATAATAATACTGGGTTACCTTCGGAACGGTCAGCTCTTTCTTGACCACGCGCACAATCTGCGGATCTTTCTGGAAGTTCGTCGCGATCCGCTGAATCGCCTGCGGCATCGTCGCTGAGAACATCAGCGTCTGTCTCTCCTCCGGCAGTGCGCTTAAGATGGTTTCCATATCCTCTAAAAAGCCCATGTTCAGCATCTCGTCCGCCTCGTCGAGGACAACCGTGTGGATCTGATCCATCTTGACGGTTTTGCGGCGCATGTGATCCATCACACGCCCCGGCGTACCGATGATAACCTGCACACCATCCTTGAGGGAACGGATCTGACGTCCGATCTCCTGTCCGCCGTAGATCGGCAGAACCTTGACACCGTGCATGTATTTTGCCAGGCGGCGGATCTCCTCAGATACCTGGATGGCAAGTTCACGGGTCGGGCAGAGAATGATCGCCTGCGGCTTCTTATTCTTCGGATCGATCTTCTGTAACAGCGGAATACCAAACGCAGCCGTCTTACCGGTACCGGTCTGTGCCTGTCCGATGATATCCAGTCCCTGCAGTTCCAGCGGAATCGCCTGTCCCTGAATCGGAGAAGCCGCCTCGAACCCCATATCGGTGATCGCACGCATGATCTTTGCATCTAACTCTAAATCTTCAAATCTGATTGTTTCCATTCTATTCCTTTCATTGTCTGATTAACGGTCTGCACATTCCGGAGATACATTTCATATATCATATTAGTTATCTTTTTTGCATTCTTCCGGAATATTTACAAAAAAAGAAAGAGGCAGTTTGCCCCTTTGCAATACGCATAGCTATCACTATACCAGATCATAGTGTGGATGTCAAACAGATGGAGAAAAATTTGACATCCACCCCATTTGGGACTACACTAACAGTTGATTTCATACAGTTGCTGCATGCTCTATGAACCTGCCGGACTGTCACTGCATTTCTTATTTATATACACCCGAAGTTTTGTTGCACCGGATTTTCTCAAAACTTCCAGACATACATCACAGCAGAAAGGAGGACAGCGCCGTTCTTTTTCCAAAAGGTTTTTGATACAGGCGCCTGTTATCATTATGAAAATCATTGATTCACATTTGCACTTTTGTCCCGGTTACCCGCATTTCGATGAGATTGCCATCGAAGCCGGTCATATCAATAACGAAGAGCATCTGCGGGAATGCTTTCAGAAATATAATATCGTCGGCGGCATCGTCATGGGAAACCGCGGCGTTCACCCGGATAATCACACATACCCGGATTTTCTGCGCTATTGCGTCGGCGTCGAAGCACGAAAACTGACGCCGGAAAAGATTCAGAAGACATGCGATCTTGTCGAAGAAAACTTAAAACGGAATACATGCGTCGGCATCAAACTCTATCCGGGATATGATTCCATCTACGTTACCGACGAGCGCTTCGAACCGATCTACGACCTCGCCAAGGCGTATAAAAAGCCGGTTGCCATCCACACCGGACAGACCGCCGGTTCCAAAGCATTCATCAAATACAGCCATCCGCTGACCCTCGATGAAGCCGCCGTCCGCCATCCGGATGTCCAGTTCGTCATGTGCCACTTCGGCAACCCGTGGCTGATGGATGCCGCCGCCGTTGTCGAGAAAAATGAAAATGTCGCCGCCGACCTCTCTGGGCTTTTAGAGGGCAAATTTGACATTCCGGAGTTTCTGGAAGAGCAGAGCGGGTATATCAGCACCCTGAAAACCTGGCTTGCCTACATCCGCGACTATGATAAGCTCATGTTCGGCACCGACTGGCCGCTCGCCAACTATGAAGATTACATCGAAATTACGAAACGGCTGATTCCGGAAAAATACTGGGAAACTGTGTTCTATCAGGCGGCGGAGCGGATTTATCATTGCAATTTTTAATGGATTTTTAGAAATCATAGCTCTTTTAAACCATAAAAAAGATACTGAAAACGGCTTATTTCAGGCTGTTCCCAGTATCTTTTTTATCTCAAAACATCATTCTTTCCCGGCACCTGTCACATCTAAAAATACATCCGCCACTCTTTCCATCCCCAGATACGCATACGGCAGCAGCAGCATAAAATACACCACCGAATACTGCCCCTTTGCCTCCCAGACCAGATGGAACAGGAATCCCCCAATAAACACGATTCCCGGAAGCAGCATCCCCCATCTGTCCGTTTCTCCACGTTCCTGCCTCTCCCAGACCGTTTCCATTCCCTGTTTTTTCACAGCTTTCACAGTTTTTTCTGCCTTTTCTGCTTCTATCCTCTTTTCCCATGTTCGGTTCATCAGGACATGCTTACTTCGGCTTCCTTTGGCACTCATCCCGGCAATCACCCATACACATGCCATCGCATACACAAACGTCTGCACCAGATTCGCCGCAAAAACATAGAGCCGGTTCAGACCCCCTTCTTCCTTGAAAAGCTCCCATGGCGGGCTTCCCTCCGCCCAGGAGGTATTTCCCACCTCCTGGATCCAGAGACTCTGAAAGGTCGGTTCCGCCCAGATTGACTCGATCTTCCGAACAAAGAAATCAGCGGCTTTCGCCGGTTCCTCTGCCATATCTGAAATCGTTTTCCGCAAATCTGCCTGCGCCCATGCGGCCGCCAGATCCGCATCCCCATCTGCCTTCTGAAAGAGTTTTACCTGATAGCCATTGTACCAGCCCGGTCCACGTTTGCTCTCCTCCAGTCCCATCTGCACCCAGGCAATCATCGGCGCACCGTCCGATACCGTGCGTCCGGTCACAGAAGAAATTCCTGTTTGAATCCCCCGGTTTCCAATCACATACACTGTAATCAGAAGCACCGCTGCCACCAGCAGGCGTGCTTTCCTTCGAAAGACTCCCGAGGATGCCAGATACAAAAACAGCGCCACCAGCACAATCTCATAATTCGACTTGAGGATCACCGCCGCCGCTACTGCTGCCGCGCCAATCCAGAAGTCTCTTCCCCGCCCCTCTTCCACATACCGCACCAGACGTTCCATCGCCAGACACGAAAGTCCAAATCCTGGCATCGTGCCGTACACGAAGAGGATATAGAAAGAAAATGGCAGACAGCACGCCATCCACAAAAGCAAGCTGCACCTTTCGTTTCCCCAGACCATCATCCGCTGCAGGCTCACGATTCCCAGAATAAAAAATCCGATATTTAAAATCTGGAAAACTACATACGCCGCATCTCCAAAGAAAAATGCCAGCACTGCCATATAGAGAATCAGCCCGTTCTGAGACGGGTAAGTGTACGCATACCCAAGCGGTCCTTCCGCTGTCCCATATGAATACGCCACCGGCTCCCAGGCGCTGAAATCGCCCTGCAGAAGTCCCTGCGCGGACGCCATACACTGATGGGAGTCAGAACCGCCCCAGGACGGGACAAGGAGAATCCAAAAAAGATAGGCAGCAGCCGCTAAAAGAAGCCACTGGTTCTTCCGGCACTTTCGTTCCTTTCTCCGCCTGTAAAACACCGTCAGTCCAATCACACCCGCACCAAAAAACAGGTGCAGAAACAGACTGTCCCTTCCATACTGTACAATCTCAGAACCTCCATAGACCCGGCAGGTCACAACCGCGCTGAGCAGTGTCAGGAAAAAAAGAATTCCTCCCAACAAAATCCGCACCAGCCCGACACAAAATTTTTCCAGCATTTTCTTCCTCACTTCTGTCATTTCTGTCAAATTCAGGTTTCATCATTACTGTTCAAGCATCGTGCCCAGCAACTTTTTATCCCTTTTTCATTCCCATCTGCCCTAAAACTTTACTCATTTTATCAAGTCATTTGCCAAATGTCCACTCTTTCCGGCACTCTTTTTGTTACTATGAACAGCTACGGATTTGAACCGTTACCTCTTCCCCAAAATATAGCTTGACATTCCTCTTCGGTTCTGATATATCTTAAACATAGCAGTCATACAACTGACGGATAAGTGGATTAACCACATGAAGTATGACTGGAAATTGCCGACCGTCTGGGCGTCACAGCACAGACCGTGGGTATTTTTTTTACTTTTTTTCACTCTCACTGTCTCTGCTGGGATCGAAATTTTTCAACCAGGAGGGAAACACATGTCTGCTATGTATCAAACATTCCAAAACACACCTATCTTCCAAACGGCCTGGAGAGATTTTCTGGGCTCCAAATGGACCGACGAAGTGAACGTCCGCGATTTCATCCAGAACAACTATACGCAATATGATGGCGATGAAAGCTTTCTCGCTGCCCCGACCAGTGCCACTCATCTGCTCTGGGAACGCCTTCAAAAGCTTCAGAAGGAAGAGCACGAAAAGGGCGGTGTGCTCGAATGCGAAACTGAAATCGTATCCAGCCTGACCGCCTACGGTCCGGGATATATCGATCCGGAGCTTAAAGATCTGGAACGCATCGTCGGACTTCAGACCGACAAACCACTCAAGCGGGCATTTATGCCATTCGGCGGAATCAAGATGGCGGAGGAAGCCGCCAAAACCTACGGCTACCATGTCAATCCAAAATTTCATAAAATCTTTACCGAATACCACAAAACCCACAACCAGGCCGTCTTCGATGCATATACCCCGGAAATGAAAGCCGCCCGCCACTGCCATATTGTCACCGGGCTTCCGGATACCTACGGACGCGGCCGAATCGTAGGCGACTACCGCCGGATCGCCCTGTACGGAATTGATTTCCTAATTCAGGAAAAGAAAAAGGATCTGGAACGCTGCGGAAATGGTGCCATGTTTGATGACATCATCCGCCAGCGGGAAGAGCTCGCCGAGCAGATCCGCGCTCTAAAGGGCATTCAGGAGATGGCTGCCATCTATGGTTTTGATATCTCCCGTCCGGCTTCCAATGCCAAAGAAGCCGTCCAGTGGCTCTACTTCGGTTACCTCGCTGCCGTTAAGACCCAGAACGGTGCCGCCATGAGTGTCGGACGCGTTTCCACCTTCCTTGATATCTACATCAACCGGGATTTAACAGAAAAAACACTGACCGAAGCCGAGGCACAGGAATTAATCGACCATATGACAATGAAATTCCGCATGGTAAAATTTGCCCGGATTCCATCCTACAACCAACTTTTCTCCGGCGATCCGGTCTGGGCAACGCTGGAGGTTGCCGGTCTGGGACAAGACGGGCGTCCGATGGTAACGAAAAACGATTTCCGCTTTTTACATACGCTGGAAAATATGGGACCGTCCCCGGAACCAAACCTGACCGTCCTTTACTCTTCCCGCCTGCCAGAGGCATTTAAGAAATATGCTGCCAAAATCTCCATCAACACATCCTCGATCCAGTATGAAAACGACGATGTCATGCGTCCGATCTGGGGGGATGACTACAGTATCTGCTGCTGCGTCTCCGCCACCCAGACAGGCAAGGAAATGCAGTTGTTCGGTGCCCGTGCCAATCTTGCCAAATGCCTTCTCTATTCCATCAACGGAGGCAGAGACGAGAAATACACTACCAAAGACGGACGCCCGATGCAGGTTGGTCCGGCGTATACGCCGATCACATCCGAATACCTCGATTATCAGGAAGTCATGCATAAATACGATCAGATGCTGGACTGGCTGGCGGGCATTTATGTGAATATCCTCAATTTGATTCACTATATGCACGATAAATATTACTATGAATCCGCTGAGATGGCGTTGATCGACACGGATGTCCGGCGTACCTTTGCCACCGGAATCGCCGATTTCTCCCACGTGGTCGATTCTCTCTCCGCGATCCGGTATGCAAAAGTGAAGGTCATCCGTGATGAATACGGCATCGCCCGCAAGTTTGAGACAGAGGGCGATTTCCCACGCTACGGAAATGATGACGACCGCGCCGATGAGATTGCCGTATGGCTGTTAAAAACCTTTTTACATAAAGTAAAAAAATACCACACCTACCAGAATTCCGAGGCAACCACCTCCATCCTCACGATTACCTCCAATGTTGTATATGGCAAGGCAACCGGCGCACTTCCGGACGGACGGCCGGCATTCACCCCGTTTGCCCCAGGCGCAACTCCTTCCTACGGCGCAGAGCAGAACGGTCTGCTCGCTTCTTTAAACTCGGTCGCAAAGCTTCCATATGAATATGCGCTCGACGGCATCTCCAACACAGAAACGATTGCACCGGGGGCGCTCGGTCACTCCGAGACAGAGCGGAAAAACAACCTGGTTCACGTCCTGGACGGATATTTTGATCAGGGCGCGCATCATTTAAATGTAAATGTCTTTGGAATCGAAAAACTGAAAGACGCGATGGAACACCCGGAAAAACCGGAATATGCCAACTTCACCATCCGTGTTTCCGGATATGCCGTTAAATTTATCAATCTGACCAGAGAACAGCAGCTCGACGTGATCGCCCGTACCTGCCATGAGGTGCTGTAACGATGCATACCGGTTATATTCATTCCATCGATACCTTCAGCTCCGTAGACGGTCCCGGTGTCCGCTTCGTGGTATTCATGCAGGGCTGTCTCATGCGCTGCCGCTACTGCCACAATCCGGATACATGGGTACTGCCAAAGGGACTTTCCCTCCCGGACGCCTCCACCCGCACTTCCGGCGCATCCGCTCTTTCCGAAGGTGTTTCTTGTCCATCTAAACACACCGGTTCGCAGGAAATCACCCCGGAAGCACTTCTTCGCCAGGCACTCCGCTACCGGAGTTACTGGCGCGGGGGCGGCGGCATCACCGTCAGCGGCGGAGAACCGCTCCTTCAAGCTGACTTTTTGTGTGAATTTTTCCAGCTTGCCAAAGAACAGCACATTCACACCACACTGGACACCGCGGGACAGCCATTTACCACCGCCGAACCTTTCTTTTCCCGCCTGACCACGCTTTTAGAGCACACCGATCTTGTTATTCTGGATCTGAAACACATCGATCCAGAAAAACATCGTCTTCTGACTGGGCACTCCAACGAATCCATTCTTTCCTTTGCCCGGTTTTTAGACCAGATTCATAAGCCCATGTGGGTCCGGCATGTTTTAGTCCCCGGCATTACCGATGATCCAGCCAACCTGCATGGAATCCGTGCATTTCTGGACACACTTTCAAATGTGGAAAAGGTAGAAATTCTCCCCTACCACACGCTCGGCATCTATAAATGGGAAACGCTTGGCATTCCCTATTCCCTGTCCGGCATCCGTATCCCGGACGAAAACGATCTGAAGCGGGCAAACCAAATCCTGTTGGAATAAAAACGAATGTGCCTTGGCACATTCGGGCGTCTCGCGCGGTCGCTTGCGACATGTTTCTGCTTCGCGCGAGTGCGCATCCTCGCGGAGCATTTTATATTTCATAGGACGCAATTTCCTATGAAATATAAAACGGCCCTTGGAAAGCGCTCCTGTTTGCGTTTCCCAAGGGTCGTTTTTATGTGGCTTATCCAGTCATCAGACTTTAAACCGGTATCCAACGCCCCATATCGTCTCAATATACTGCGGTTTCGCCGTGTTGAACTCGATCTTCTCACGGATCTTCTTAATATGCACGGTAACCGTCGCGATATCTCCCAACGACTCCATATCCCAGATCTCGCGGAAGAGTTCTTCCTTGGTAAATACATGGTTCGGGTTCTGTGCTAAAAAGGTCAGCAGGTCAAATTCCTTCGTCGTGAAGTTCTTCTCCTCGCCGTTGATGTAAACGCGGCGGGCAGTCTTATCAATCTTGAGTCCCCGGATCTCGATGATCTCGTTTTCCGGCATACCGCTGCCGATCAGGCGCTCATAACGCGCCAGATGCGCCTTGACACGCGCCACCATCTCGCTCGGACTGAATGGTTTCGTGATATAATCGTCCGCGCCCAGTCCCAGACCGCGGATCTTGTCAATATCGTCCTTTTTCGCAGATACCATGATGATCGGTGTGTTTTTTACTTCCCGGATCTTCTTGCAGATCTCGAAGCCATCGACCCCTGGCAGCATCAGATCAAGAATCAGAAGGTCAAAATCTTCCTCCATGCCGCGTTTCAGTCCCGTTTCTCCATTATTTTCTATCTCAACCTCAAAACCAGAAAGCTCCAGATAGTCTTTTTCCAGCTCTGCAATACTCTCCTCGTCTTCTACGATTAATATTCTGCTCATCTGTGAATTCCTCCTGCTGTTTTTATTTAAACGACCAAACTTCAAATCACTATGCCCCGACATACTTGCCACTATGCCCCGACATACTTGCGCAAAACGAAATGGATCTCCGTTCCGATGCCTTCCTTGCTGGTCGCCCAGATGCGTCCGCCGTGATCTTCGATAATCTTCTTTACGATCGAAAGCCCGATGCCGCTGCCACCCTTGGACGAATTTCTCGACGAGTCCGTCCGGTAGAAACGGTCGAAAATATACGGCAGATCTTTCGCCGCGATTCCCTTTCCGTTGTCCTCGATGATGACCTGGATAAAATCGCCGTCATCCTTGATGCGGATATTTAAAATACCCTTTTTCTTGTCCAGATATTTGAGCGAATTTCCGATAATGTTGTTGATCACTCGCTTCATCTGCTCCGCGTCCGCGATCACGACCACATCCTCGTCCACATAGTTGAAATATCCCAGCTCGATGCCGCGCGTCTCCATATCCAGACCAACTTCCTCAACACAATCACCAAAATATTCCGCCACATTGATCTTTGAAAAGTTGTACGGAATCTTGTTCGTATCAATCTTCGAATAGAACGTCAGCTCGTCAATCAGTCGATCCATATCGTTTGCTTTATTATAAATCGTCCGAATATATTTATTCAATTTCTCAGGTGAAGAAGCCACGCCATCCTGAATGCCTTCCACATACCCCTTGATCGCCGTGATCGGAGTCTTCAGATCATGGGAAATATTGCTGATCAGCTCTTTGCTCTCCTTGTCGTACTGGAGTTTTTCTTCCTGCGATTCCTTGAGACGCAGACGCATCTCCTCAAAATCCTGGCAGAGCATTCCGATCTCATCTTCATCATCCACATCGAGCGTAAAGTCCAGATTTCCATCCCGGATCTGCTTGGTCGCCTCCTGCAGCTTGTGCAGCGGACGCAGCAGAGAACGGTAGATCCACATGATCAGCAGACCGCCCATAAAACTGATGATCAGCACGCCGAGAAGCAGCATCTCTCCGAGCAGCGCCTTGATCTCCGGCACATAATCCCCGACGTTCGTCACGATGAACACACTGCCCTGTGAATCATCTGAAAACCGGAAATCGATCTGTTTGACCAGATGCTGTTCCTCGCCATCCATGTAAATACTGCCTGCCATACTTCCCTGATCACCGTACGGCGCCAGCCGTTCGCAGAGCTCGCGTCCATCCTCGCTTCCGCAGAATGTGATGTTCTTGCCCTTGCGGATGACCAGATACGAATATTTATCGCGCAGTTCTTCATTGACCTTGTTCAAATAAGCCGGTTCTTCAAATAAATCTGTATTTTCCCCGACTGCCTCGCGGATCTCCTCCTGGATTCCCTGCGTCAGCCGGTTAAACACCTGTGTCTGATTGCCGGAGAGCAGATCGATCTGCTCCGACAGCCCGTATGTTTTCTGAAACAGATGCTCCTGATAGTTTACGAGTCCGAACGCCGCCACAAATATGAGCACAATCGGAACGACCGTAATCGTCACAAAAGCAATCGCCAGACGTGTGCGTATCTTCATCCTATTTCCTCCAGTCATTGCCCGGTCTGATACCAGATTGCCCCTACAAAAATCCTCCCGCAAAACTGCGTCGGACTTCTGCGCTTTTGCTCCTGATATCTTCCACAAATAGTGTATCATATTTTGCAGATTACGTCTCTAAAAGTATTATAAATAAAAAAGCATGTGCCTTTTTGTATAATAAAAGAGACTGCCGCAAAAGCGGCAGCCCCCTCGTTCTGATCTTATGATTTTTTACGGGCAGATATCCCAGCAGCGTTTCCTACTCTTACAGATACGCCTTTAATTCATCCACCTTATCCAGCTTCTCCCACGGAAGATCCAGATCGTCGCGGCCGAAATGTCCGTATGCAGCCGTCTGTTTGTAGATCGGGCGGCGCAGGTCAAGCATCTTGATGATGCCAGCCGGACGCAGGTCAAAGTGCTTGCGGATCATCTCAACCAGCTGATCCTCACGCAACTTGCTGGTTCCGAATGTATCTACCATGATGGAGGTCGGCTGTGCAACACCGATCGCATAGGAAAGCTGAATCTCACATCTGTCTGCCAGTCCAGCTGCTACGATGTTTTTCGCAACATAGCGGGCTGCGTATGCAGCAGAACGATCCACTTTTGTGCAGTCTTTTCCGGAGAATGCGCCGCCGCCGTGACGCGCCATGCCGCCGTAGGTGTCCACAATGATCTTACGTCCGGTCAGACCGCTGTCTCCATGCGGACCGCCGATAACGAAACGTCCGGTCGGATTGATAAAGAATTTTGTATTCTCATCAACCATCTCTGCCGGCAGAATCTCGTCAAATACATATTTTTTAATATCCTTATGGATCTGCTCCTGGGTTACTTCCTCGTCATGCTGGGTGGAAAGAACCACTGCATCCAGACGGGATGGTTTGCCGTTCTCATCGTACTCTACGGTTACCTGTGTCTTGCCGTCCGGGCGCAGGTAGCGCAGGGTTCCGTCTTTGCGGACCTTGGTCAGCTGGCGTGCCAGTTTGTGTGCCAGATAAATCGGATATGGCATATATTCATCCGTTTCGTTGGTCGCATAACCAAACATCATACCCTGATCGCCGGCACCGATTGCCTCCAGCTCCTCGTCGGTCATCTTGTTCTCTTTTGCTTCCAGCGCTTTATCAACTCCCATCGCGATATCCGGGGACTGCTCGTCCAGTGCCACGATCACGCCGCAGGTATCACAGTCAAAACCGTATTTCGCACGGTCATAACCGATCTCACGGACGGTATTGCGGACTACCTTCTGGATATCCACATAGCCTTTCGTTGTGATCTCGCCCATAACCATAACCAGACCGGTTGTCGTCGCCGTCTCACAAGCCACACGGCTCATCGGATCCTGCTCTAAGAGCGCGTCCAGAATCGCATCGGAAATCTGATCACACATTTTATCCGGATGTCCTTCGGTTACTGATTCAGATGTAAAAAGTAATCTCTCCATATTTCCTCCTTTGATAAGTTTGTCGTAAGACATAAAAAAAGTCCGCAGCAACACGGACTTGATTATCTCGATCAAATCCTCTTATTGCTCGATAAACCGATCTCCCGGTTCCTCGCTCAGGCTGGCACCTTCCGTTCCCTGCTGAGACCAATTTTCAGTCCCATGTAACGGGGTTGCCGTGACTTCATAGATCCTTTGTATCTCCATCACTCTGAATAAGGGATATATACGAACTTTTTAATTGTTAAAAGTTTCAACAGTACGATAACATACTCCGCGGTGTCTGTCAAGCAATATGTGACACCGCATTCTTTTTTATCAGCCCACTTTGAGTCTGAACTTCTGCGCCTCTTTCTCAGAATCGACTTTCTCGATCACCGCGCCAAGTCCCTGCAGCTTCTTCTCAAAATGCTCATAGCCTCTCTGGATATAACCGATCTCATCGACAGTCGTATATCCTTCCGCTGCCAGCCCCGCAATGACCAGGGCAGCGCCTGCGCGCAGATCTGGTGCCTCCACCTGTGCTCCGGTCAGCTTCTTCACGCCGGTAATGATCGCGGTATTGCCCTCTACCTTGATGCGTCCACCCATGCGGGCAAGTTCGTCCACATATTTAAAACGGTTTTCAAAAATACTCTCAGTCACTACACTGGTTCCCTCTGCCAGTGCCAGTGTCACAGTGATCTGCGGCTGCATATCAGTCGGAAATCCCGGATACGGAAGTGTCTTGATATCGGTATGCACATGACTCGGGCGTCCCACAACACGAACCGCCTCATCAAACTCCGTCACCTCACAGCCCATCTCGATAAGCTTCGCAGAAATTGCTTCCAGATGCTTCGGAATGACATTCTGTACCATCACGTCGCCGCGGGTGATCGCTGCCGCACACATAAATGTACCTGCCTCGATCTGGTCCGGGATGATCGAATATTCGGTTCCATGCAGCTTGTGGACGCCGCGGATGCGGATCACGTCGGTTCCGGCACCCTTGACATTGGCTCCCATGCTGTTTAAGAAGTTCGCCACATCGACGACATGCGGTTCTTTCGCCGGATTCTCGATGATCGTCTCGCCCTCTGCCAGCGTCGCTGCCATCATGATATTGATCGTCGCGCCGACCGACACCATATCCAGATAAATATGGGTACCAACTAAATCAATCGCATGTGCGAGCACCGCGCCATTTTCCACCTGCACCTTCGCACCGAGGGCACGGAAGCCCTTTAAATGCTGGTCGATCGGACGGCTGCCGATGTTGCATCCGCCCGGAAGCGGAACCTGTGCGCTTTTGTACTTGCCAAGCAGGGCGCCAATAAAATAGTAGGAAGCTCGGATCCGGCGGATGTACTCGTCATCCACATGGATCGCATGAATCCCCTTCGCATTGATGCGGACAGTGTGCCGGTCAATCCGGTCTACCATCGCGCCAATCTCCGAAACAGCCTCCAGAAACACGTTGATATCACGCACGTCCGGCAGATTTTCTATTAAAACATCCTCGTCAGTCAGAATCGATGCCGCCAAGATTCCCAGCGCCGCATTCTTCGCTCCGCTGATAGTCACTTCGCCTACCAGCGGATTTCCGCCCTTCATAATAAATTGTTCCATTCTGCACCTCAAAATCTATTATCTTACGATACTTACACGCGCCAGACGGCGCCTCAAATCTTTAATATTTTCTTAAATTTATATCACGTTATCTACATGATTATATCATAACATCTCAATTTGTAAAGCACTGGCTTTCCGTTTATTACTGTTCACGCATATGTGCCCAGTAATGGAATTTGCCGTGGCTTCGTATTTTAATACGGTAAATTCCTGCTGCCACCACGTTTTCTTACGGCACTTTCGGTTCCAAAAGTGCCTACCCGTGAA
The DNA here is from genome assembly GCF_003477745.1 of Clostridium sp. AF35-15. Classification (NCBI taxonomy): domain Bacteria; kingdom Bacillati; phylum Bacillota; class Clostridia; order Eubacteriales; family Clostridiaceae; genus Clostridium; species Clostridium sp. AF35-15. Next base: position 323,651 of record NZ_QUDY01000001.1, read on the forward strand.
CAGTAATTTCCGTTTTTCCCTTAATTGGAAAGGAAACAAATGAAATCATTGCCTCCGTTTCCCTCGAAAAATGCCGCTGCATCGTTGAGTCCCATCTTATCCGTGTAGGCAAATTCCGTGCCCGGATACCAGAGACAGGAGATGTTGTACGCGTCGTATCCACAGATCAGACCATAGCTTCCGTCTCCCAGATATGCCACCACCGGCATGCCCGCGTAGACAAAGTAGAGAATCTGGTTCAGCGTCAGCCCGCGTGCGTCGATTAACTCTGTGCCATCCGAAGAGGTCGTCTTTCCGTCCGCCATATCCGACAGATAGCGGCTGACGGTTCCCGCCATATTCTGAACGTCGCGGATCGTCTTCGCGTCGCTCCGGTTTGCTCTCACCCAGACAACCCGGTCATTTTCATCCGTTACGAGTCCCATGCCATCGTAAGCTGCCTGCACCGCGCTGGAAAATTCCGCATATGAGCCTTTCAAGCGTCCCTCGCTGTAGGCACTGTAAATCCGCTGTGCAGCCGCGCCATTGTTCTGAAGCACAATCACATCATTTTCTTCTGCTGCCACCTGCTTCGGAACATGCACCTTCGTGCTCCGTGCCGTCTTGCCTGCATCCAGCTTGACGCAGTAGAGACGCCCCTTTGCACTGTCATTTAACGTAGCGATTCCATCCAGTGGATCTTTCGACACTTCCTCATTACAGACCAGCGTGTCCTCGTCCATCGGCTGATAGCCGCTTCCTATCTGGCGCATCCGTGACAGATGAACCCGGCTGTCCTGAATCCGCACATCCACCAGGCTGACACCCGGCTTCTCATAGCGGGTCTCCATCTCCATATTGCTGCCGACGATCTCGACCGCATACAGCGGAAGCCCCGTCACGCGTCCATCCATCGTAAGCTGCTCGTTCGGATGGGCAAGCCCGTAGACTAAGTCGGTTCCGACAAATCCGATCAGCCGGATCACGGTCTGATCCGGGAAGGAAATCTCATCCTTCTTGCCTGTCTCCAGATTCATGACATGCAGCTTGGTCGAACGGTAAATATCCGCCCCATCCTGCCACGCAATCCGAGAGGCATCCGTGCTGACTGCAAAATTTTCCTCCGTCAGGCCATCTGCCACCACCATGTACTCTTTTCCCGTCAGATCGACACTGTAAACCGCATGGTTCATCAGCACATACAGCGTCTGCCCGCCGCTTAAGTAGCACAGCTGGTTGATATCCTGGCGCAGGTTGCCGTAATCGGTCGATGCCGGCAGATACAGCCGCTCTGTCAGGGCATTTCCCGCAGTCTCATAGCGGTATAGCGCGATTCCCGTCGTTCCCTCGTGGTTACCGCGGCTCATATAGCCGTACACGGCAAAATCAATCTGGCCTGCCTCGCTCACATCCAGAATCTTGATTCCGTAGGTATCATAATTGACCCTCGTATCATTCTCGCTCTTGCGGAACGCAAATACCTTTGTGCTCTCTTTTTTTCCTGTATCATAAATCCAGAGCGCCCGGTTTGCCACAAAGGCACGGTATTTCCCCGCTTCATCCTGCATCGACTGCAGATCCTCCGCATCCGAAACCCCCAGCTGAATCCGGTCGCCAGAATAGGCGCTGCTCTCCCCCGTAAAAATCTGGTCCGCGCGGCGGTCATAATTCATCATGTAGATGCGCTGTGCGCCCAGCTTCATCGTGAAGCTCTCGATCACATCGTAATAAGCAGCCGCCTTGCCATCCTTCATCTCACTTACAACATACTTTAAATCGATCGTCCCAATGATGCCCTGCAGCTCCCGCAGATGAATTTCCGGTTCGCTGACCCGCTCCATCGAAAGCCCTTTCCAGGTCAGCTGGCTGAAATCGCTTTTTAACGTCACATGTCCCAACGAACTGTTATCCGCATTCGGATCCGTCTCCAGATAGGTCGTCAGCTCCCTCGCTGAATCATAATCAAACGTCTTTTCAGAAAAGGACACCGCCAGATCGACCATCTCCTGCACACGGCTCTCCTGCTGCCACATCACGCGCGTGTAAAAATAGATCGCCGGGTGCTTTTCCGTCGCGATCGCAATCGTTAAGCGGTATTCGCTTTCCTCCGTCAGAAGGTTCTGGATCGGAAGCTCCGCAGAAACCTCTTCCCCTGACTGTTCCCAGTGGTCAAGCGTTGTCCGTTCTACCAGACGTTCGCCGTCCAGACTGCGGATCTCATACTGCATCCCCGTAATCTGGGAGTCCAGCTTGTCGATCGTCACCGACAGTTTCCGGTCTGCCGGAAGCAGCGTCAGATCCCCGCGTCCAGCCGCTTTCTGGCTGTCCTCCACGAAACCGTCCAGCTCGTTCATCCGCCGTCCCAGAATATTCACATAAGCGACTGGAAGGTTCGCGTCCTCAATCGAGGTATAGACTGCCCCATCCTCCCGCAGCTGCATCCAGGACCAGGTAAAATAACCGGCTGCTGCCAGCACAAATAAGATCAGTAAAATCAGTATCTTTTTCAAGTTTTTCTTCATATATCAAATCAATTCCTTTTATCGCTCCACCATACCAGTTCCGTATCTTCACAGGTACAGGAAAATCTACCCGCCGAACTGTTTCCGTTTTGTCATGCACGCCAAAAACTGCCGCAGGCACCCATCTGTCCCGGCGGCAGCCTTTGTTTCAGTATAACACAAGCAGGCTCCAAATTCCAGAATTTCTATGATTTGTAAGAACTCCAATTGTGTTACTGTTCACGCATACGTGCCCAGTAACCCGATTGTTCTTTTTCCAAATCGGTAAAATTCGTTGTCACACCTGGATGTTACCGCATTTTAATTCAGAAAATTCACACCTGAAAATTGCCATTTCAGCACTTCCGACACCGTCTTCGCTCCTGCAGCTCATTCATTAATAAAACCTGAAGAAAATCCTGAAGCGGCGCTCCCCACGGATTCCCCGGTCTCCCCGGACGCGGTCCCGGCGGCGGAGGCGGCGGTCCCCACGGATTTCCCGGTCCTCCCGGGCGCGGTCCCGGCGGCGGGGGCGGCGGTCCCCACGGATTTCCCGGTCCTCCCGGGCGCGGTCCCGGCGGCGGGGGCGGCGGTCCCCACGGATTTCCTGGTCCTCCCGGGCGCGGTCCCGGCGGCGGAGGCGGCGGTCCCCACGGATTTCCCGGTCCTCCCGGGCGCGGTCCCGGCGGCGGACTCCATGGACGGCGCTCCTGCGCGGTCAGATTCGGCTCATCCGCCTCCCACACCATATATCCAGCGTTTCCGCCCTTCTGTTCGCCCCGAAGTGGTCCATACCATACATCATTTCCAGGAAGATGCGGCTGTATGCTGGTTCCCGCCAGATTCTCTTCTCTTTCTCCACCAGGAGAATCTATTTTCAGGGAATTTTCCACCATCGCCGTTCCTTCTTCTGTGGATACGGTGCCCACGTCCGCCGCCTTTATATAGGTCGTCAGTGTATCCGTCCTTTCCGTTCCAGCCGGATAAACCTTCTGCCATTTTTCCAGTGCCCGTTTTGTCAGTTTTTCCAGAAAGATCCGATCCGGATATTCATCATAGATGGGACTCCCCTCATACTCCAGCTCATCACAGACCGCTTCCACGCAAAGCTGCATCTGCTTACATGCAGCCGGATAAAGACTCTTAAAATATGCAAAATCCTGCATCGGACTGCCATTCCCCCTTAATTCAAGGCTTACATGGTATCCTATGCAGGATTTATGCGTATCATGTTATTCTCACGTACCGTTTTTCACGTTATCCTCTGCACAGCCGAATCAACTGTTCCTCAAATTATCAAAACAGTTTTTCCGGGTACACGCCCTCACGGATCAGCGCCCGGATCGACTCCGTCACGCTCTCCTTATCCTCACGGTAGGTCACACCAAACCAGCAGTCGTGCGTCTCCAGAAGTTTCACCCTTGCGCGCCCGTCGTGGATCATCTGATCGATAATCGTCGGAAGCAGGTACTCCGACTTCACGTCGCCCTCTTTCAGCCCCGCAAGAAACTCTGGAAATCCTTTTTCCAGCTCCTCCACAAAGCCCGGTGTGAGTCCCCACATATTCATCGATACATGCTGGTTCTCCTGAACCGAAACCGGATTCCCCTCTTTGTCCGTCGCCGTCATGCCGTCCGCTGTCTTCTGGATATTGTAGGTTTCGGTTACGCGTTTTAAAATCTCTCCCTCGCCCACCTCACAGACGCCGCGTGTCACGCCGCCGTTCTCGCTGAGCGTATTTGCCAGAATAAAGCCGCCCATGCAGATATCATACACCGGTGCGTTCACGTCCATCTGTTCCACCATGTATGTATGAATCTTTCGGAACACTTCTTTTCCATAATAATCATCCGCATTGATCACCAGAAATGGCTCTTCGACCAGTCCGCGAATGCTCAAAATCGCCTGTCCAGTTCCCCACGGTTTTTTCCGGTCTGCCGGGACACTGAATCCCTCCGGTACATCCGAAAGCTCCTGGAATGCGTATGTCACCGGCGCAATCTTCTCAATCCGGTTCCCGATCACTTCTTTGAAGTCCTCCTCCAAATCATGACGGATCACAAAGATAATCCGGTCAAATCCAGCTTCCAGCGCGTCATGGATAGAGTAATCCATAATGATCTCCCCATTCGGACCCACCGGCTCCAGCTGTTTGATCCCTCCGCCAAAACGGCTTCCGATTCCGGCTGCCATAATGACAAGTGCTGTTTTTTTCATCTTCCCTCTCCTCGTCCGTATATTTGCTGCCATCTGAACATTATGTAAACAACAACATTTTTACTGCAATCGTATGTCCAGTATAGCACAGAACCCCTGTGGTTGCAATCATCCACAGGGGTTTCCATTTCCCCAACAAGGTATCATGGTTACCGTTCACGGGTAGGCACTTTGGGAACCGAAAGTGCCGTAAGAAAACGTGGTGGCAGCAGGAATTTGCCGTATTTAAATGCGAAGCCACGGCAAATTCCGTTACTGGGCACGTATGCGTGAACAGTAACTATCTGGGAGCACTTAATGGAACAGCGCCGTCACATTCGCCACTTCCTCCGCTGCCGCCGCACGCGTCAGGGACGATAAATCATAGAAGCAGTAACCGCTCACCTGTCCGGTTGCCCGTCCAGCCTGCACCTCGCGCTTCATGATATCATAATACCGCTGCCACTCCGGCACCTCGTTGCCGTCCACTGCATCTGTTCCGGTCTTATAGAGCGCCAGACCGACATACAGCTTCACATTGCCCTTCTTTTTCAGCGTCACCCACTCATTCAGGCAGTTTGCAAACGCATAGCCCGCTGCCTGGCCGTTCTGCTTCGCCTCAAATCCCCAGTAAATCTGCGGCATCAGGTAATCCACATAGCCGCTCTGGGTCATCCACGCATCCACATCTGTAAACTGGCGGGTATCTTTTCGGAGGTTCTGTAAATATCCCTCCGGGCTGATACCGAACAATGCCTGCGGACGGATCGACTTGACCGCACTATAAACGCCCCTTACCAGCTCATTGACATTATTCCGTCTCCACGCCGCCACACTCAGCGATGTGCCGCCCGCCTGGTACTCTGGATAATCAAACCATGTTTCCGCCTTGCTGTCATCGAGATTCGGATAGAAATAATCATCAAAATGGATGCCGTCCACCTCATAATTCGTCACGATCTCTTTCACACCGTCAATAATCAGCTGGCGCACCTGCGGAATCGCCGGATTGTAATAATACTCACCATTCTGGCACAATACCCACCGGTCATTCGAACTGTCCCCGTCCTTCGCCCACGCGATCGCCGGATTTGACGCACACAGATCCGAATAACGGTTCAGATACCCCGTGATCCGGTACGGATTGATCCACGCATGAAGCTGCAAGCCCCGCTGATGCGCCGCCTGCACCGCATATGCCAGCGGATCATACCCCGGATTCTTTCCCTGTTTTCCAGAGGCAAATTTCGACCACGGGAAATACTGTGACGGATACATCGCATCTCCATCCGGGCGAACCTGTAGGAAAACCGCATTTAACCCCTTCTGTACACAGAGGTCCAGTGTCTGATCCATCGCTTTCTTATATCCAGCCTCATCCTTCGCCCATCCATTCCAGTCCAGATACGAAACCCAGACACCTCTCATCTCTCCACTTCCAGGACTGCCGCCCGATACCGGACCCGCATACGCCTTCGAAACCGGCAGGAACAACATCCCCACCGCCAAAAGAAATGCTGCCACCCAGCCGATCGCCCTCTGTACCTGCTTTGCCATGCAAAATTCCTCCCCTCATTTCCTCCTATTCTACCAAATATTTCCAATAAATACTTTACTTTTTTCTGTCTCTTTTATTTTTCCAATACACAGGGACGAGCCCGCGAGGTCCGAACCGCCTTTCATATATCTTTGTACGCATCTTGAACACAGGTGTCCGAACAGGACGGACGCAGTCCGTCATGGGCGAACATCTGTAGTGAAAGCAAGCGAACAAAGGTATATCGAAAGGGCGGTTCGAACCTCGTGGGCTCGTCCCGTCATTTTCACAACTATGTGCAAAAAGCCTCCCCTGACAGCCCTAAAGCCGCCAGAAGAGGCATTTTCATCATCACGAACAAAGCTCCCGCTTCTCCTTATAATGATGCTTCTCCTCCAGCATCATATCCTTTACCTTCATCAGGCGGATCTGCGTGCTTCTCTCATTTTCATCCAGCTTCATCGTAATATATTTGATATTTTTGCGCGCCTCCGGAATAATTACGTGTTCCAGCGCATTGACTCTCCGGCGCGTTTTCTCGATCTCGGCAGCCATGAGCTGGCAGGCTTTCTCTGTCTCGGACAGCCGCAGCATATCCGGCAGAATGTCCGCCAGCGACTTGACTGCCCCGTCCAGATCGCTCGAAGTAAACGCAAATCCATACGAGTAAATATCGTTCTCATCCGCCGTCCGGGTCTTATAATGGAACACCGGAATATCGACGCTCATTACGTTTTTCTTGTCTGCTTCCAGATAAACCGCCTGTTTCGGCGCGGCAAGCGCGGTATTTAACGCCTGCTCGGACATCCCGGCTTTAGCGATGACGAAATTCACATTCGCACTCCGGATGCCCGCCTCCACTTTCTGGCGCAGCGCCATATTTTCCCGGACCAGATCCAGGAACTGGCGCATCAGCTCATCCCGCTTATCCTTCAGCAGTTTATGTCCCCGCGTGGCTGTCGCCAGCTTCTTTTTCAGCCTCGTAAGCTCCATTCGGGTCGGGTTGACCTGTGTCGATGCCATGCGTACCACCTCTCTCCTGCAATCACTTTGTCACGACAGATCCGCCAGCTCCCGCAGCCGCGTTATGACACGCCACTTTCGTTTTCAAGCGCATCCGCCATGCACAGGCATTTTTACTCTTTCCCATAATACAGATCCAGATACTTCTCATCGATACGTTTCAGCTCGCTTCTCGGCAGGATGGAAAGCAGTTTCCAGCCAATCCGCAGCGTCTCCTCGATATCGCGGTCCGTATTGTAGCCCTGGGAAACATATTCTTTTTCAAAGGCGTCCGCAAATTTTGCATAGATTAAGTCAACATCGGACAATGCCGCCTCGCCCAGGATCACCATGAGTTCCTTTGCTTCCTTGCCGCGCGCATACGCCGCAAAGAGCTGGTTTAAGGTGTTCGAATGGTCGGCACGCGTCTTGCCCTCGCCAATTCCCTTATCTTTCAGACGGGACAGCGACGGAAGTACGTCAATCGGCGGTGTGATGCCCTTGCGGTACAGATCACGGCTTAAGATAATCTGTCCCTCGGTAATATATCCGGTTAAGTCCGGAATCGGGTGCGTCTTGTCATCCTCCGGCATGGTTAAGATCGGAATCATCGTGATCGAACCATTCTTGCCTCTCTGGCGTCCGGCTCTCTCATACAGGGATGCAAGATCCGTGTACATATAACCCGGATAACCACGACGTCCCGGAACTTCCTTGCGGGCAGCCGAAATCTCTCGCAGCGCATCCGCGTAGTTTGTGATATCCGTCAGGATAACGAGAACGTGCATATTTTTCTCAAATGCCAGATACTCGGCAGCCGTCAGCGCCATACGCGGGGTCGCGATACGCTCAACCGCCGGATCGTTTGCCAGGTTGATAAACAGGACTGTACGGTCGATCGCGCCCGTCTCCTTAAAGCTCTCGGTAAAGAAATGCGCTTCCTCAAAGGTGATACCCATCGCCGCGAAGACAACGGCAAACGGTTCGTCCGTGCCGCGCACCTTCGCCTGTCTCGCAATCTGGGCTGCCAGATTCGCATGCGGCAGACCGGACGCCGAGAAAATCGGCAATTTCTGACCGCGAACCAGTGTATTCAGACCATCGATCGCGGAAACACCCGTCTGGATAAACTCCTGCGGATAGCTTCTCGCCGCCGGGTTCATCGGCAGACCATTGATATCGCGGCGTTCCTCCGGCAGGATCTCCGGACCGCCGTCGATTGGATTGCCCAGACCGTCAAAGACGCGTCCCAGCATATCCTCCGATACGCCAAGTTCCATCGTTCTGCCTAAAAAACGCACCTTACTATTTGAAAGGTTGATACCCGTGGAACTCTCAAAAAGCTGTACCAGCGCATTGCCGCCGTCGATCTCCAGCACCTTGCAGCGTCTCTTTTCGCCGCTCGCCAGCTCGATCTCACCCAACTCGTCATAGGTAACATTTTCCACGCCCTGCACCAGCATCAGAGGACCTGCAACCTCCTGTATGGTTCTATATTCTTTCGGCATTTAGAATGCCCCCTTTCCAGCCGCATCGGCAACCTCTTTCGCAAGTTCATCGAGGACCGCCTGATACTCTTTCTCCACGTCTTCTGCTTTCGTATATTTAAAACGTCCGATCTGCTCGCGCACCGGCATCTTGATGAGATTCTGGATGGAAGCGCCGCCTTCCAGCGCTTTCTTCGACTGCTCATAGAACGCCAGCACCAGCTTCATCATGCGGAACTGTTTCTGCAATGGTGTATACGTGTCAATCTCATGGAAGGAGTTCTGATGCAGGAAATCCTCACGGATCGAGCGCGCCGCTTCCATTTTCAGGCGGTCGATCGGGGACAATGCATCCATGCCGACCATCTTTACGATCTCCTCCAGCTCTGCCTCTTCCTGCAGAAGGCTCATAAGACCCTGGCGGCAGCTCATCCACTCATCCGATACATTCTCATCAAACCATTTTCCCAGATTGTCCACATACAGGGAATAGCTGGTCAGCCAGTTGATCGCCGGGAAATGGCGCTTGTATGCCAGCGCTGAATCGAGTCCCCAGAATACCTTGACGATACGCAGCGTCGCCTGGGAAACCGGCTCGGAAATATCGCCGCCTGGCGGGGATACGGCTCCGATTGCGGACAGGGCGCCCTCGCGTCCGTCCCTGCCAAGGCAGATAACATGACCGGCACGCTCATAGAACTGTGCCAGACGGCTTCCTAAGTAGGCCGGATAACCTTCCTCGCCCGGCATCTCTTCCAGACGTCCCGACATCTCTCGCAGCGCCTCCGCCCATCGGGAGGTGGAATCCGCCATCAGTGCCACCGAATAGCCCATGTCGCGGAAATACTCTGCGATCGTGATACCCGTGTAAATCGATGCCTCGCGGGCTGCTACCGGCATATCCGAAGTATTGGCAATCAGCACGGTCCGCTGCATCAGGGAGTGCCCGGTCTTTGGATCCTTTAACTCCGGAAACTCATTTAAAACATCCGTCATCTCGTTGCCGCGCTCACCGCAGCCGATGTAAACAACAATGTCCGCTTCCGCCCATTTCGCCAGCTGGTGCTGGATGACGGTCTTGCCGCTTCCGAACGGTCCCGGCACGGCTGCCACGCCGCCCTTGGCGATCGGGAAGAATGCGTCAACGACACGCTGTCCGGTGATCAGCGGTTTTACCGGCGGCAGCTTCGTCTGGTACGGACGTCCGCGCCGAACCGGCCATTTCTGCATCATTGTAAGCTCTTTTTCGCCGTTTTCCGTCTCAATGACCGCTACAGTTTCCTCCACCGTAAATTCACCGCTCTTGATCTCTTTGACGGTACCTTTTACACCATACGGCACCATAATCTTATGCTCAATGATCAGCGTCTCCTGCACGGTACCGATGATGTCGCCTGCTTCCACGCTGTCGCCCGCTTTCACGGTCGGCACAAACTGCCATTTCTTATCACGCTTTAAAGACGGAACCTCAACGCCGCGCTTTAAGTTGTTGCTGCCCGTCTCCTTCATGATATCGTCCAGCGGCCGCTGGATTCCATCGTAGATACTCGTCAGGAGTCCCGGTCCCAGTTCAACCGAAAGCGGCACATCCATCGACTCTACCGGCTCGCCAGGTCCTAAACCGGAAGTCTCCTCATATACCTGAATCGACGCTTCATCTCCGTGAATCTCTATGATCTCGCCAATCAGACGTTCGTCGCTAACGCGGACGACGTCAAACATATTGGCATCCCGCATCCCGCTGGCGATAACCAGCGGTCCTGCTACCTTCTTTATCGTTCCTTTGCTCATTGGAAGGTTTCACCCACCTTTCTATCATGCATCTCCAAACAGAATATCCGATCCAACTGCCTGTTCCACCGAATGCTTGACCGACTCCACGCCTTTTCCCGTATTCCCGGAAATCCCCGGAATCAGGATCACGGACGGAAGCGGCTGTTCCCGGTAGCGGTCGATGGCTGTCTCAATCCCGGCAGCCGCCGCCTCGGTGATATAGATCACCGCGTAGGAACCAGAAGCCAGTTCCAGAAATACTTTCTCCGTCTCTTTTACATCGGACACCGGAAATGTCTCCAGTCCCAGCGCCGCAAATCCGTAGATGCTGTCGTAATCTCCGACTACTGCAACCTTATACATACATCTCCCTTATCCTTTCTCGAATCTGTTCCTCCTCAAGACCGTTCAGACGGGCGGTCAGGATGATACGGACCGTTTTAATCTCATTTTCCTTCGCCAGCACATAGGCAACCAGCGGTCCCGCCGTAAACGGGTTGTATTTCTGCGGCTTGATCGTCTCGATCAACTGATTGTCACACCACCGCTCAAACGCCGACGGCGATTCCTTTAATGCCTGCGCGCCGCCCGCATAGCGGGTTCCTTCCAGATACTCGCAGATCGCGCCGGCGCCGCCAAGAGCTGCCTGTGACAGGCGCTCGATATTCAAGCTATCGCACGGTGTCATCGCGCGCCGCATAAAATCCAGATGTTTTCCTGTCTTCTGGGATCGCACCGCTATCTTGATATCCGCCACCGCGACCGTCGTCTCGGCATAATCGCGGATGATCGCGTCGGACGCATTCTTTCCGCACTCATAGATAGCTGCGAGCGCCGCCCGGTCAACGATGATATCGCAGAGCTGCCCGTCGCTCGTGTGCAGAAATGTCTCGCTGGCTTCCTTCGCCGCCTCCCGCATATGTGCCGGAAGCGCCTGCCAGTCCTTCTCCGCCACGATCTTCGCCATCCGCACGCCGTCCACCTCGCAGTCGTCAAAATAGACATTGCCGTGGCTGCCCGGCGCCGCCGCATCCTTGATCGCCGCCTTTAAATTGTGGTAGAGATCCCCGTAGGAAAGCACTGCCAGGATCGCGTCGTCGCCCTTCAAAAGGTCGCGGACCGTCTCCCAGGTTTTCGTCTTCTCCCGGGTCAGGATCGCCTCCGCGCTGAGCGGTGTATCTGCATCCCCCCAGCCGTGTTCGGTCAGGAAACGCAGCGCCCCCTCGTAGCTTTTTACGGACAGCAGCTGTTCAATCTGTGCGGAGGAAAAAAGCCCATTTTCCAGTGCCCGGATCCGGGCGACCGCGTAGGCATATTTTGTATCAGACATATAAGCCCTCCTTACCTTCTCCCGCCGTTATCCAAACAGCATCGCATGTACCTTGTCCGCCAGCTCATCCCGCTGCGACGCAAACAACGCCCCGGCAGAACAATTTTCCTCGACGCCGCCGTACACCAGAACAAAGCCCCCGTCGATCTCCCTCGGTTCTTTTTTCAGTACCAGGCTTCCGCCTTTTTCCTGCGCCGCCTTCTCTATCTTTGCCGGAAAATCATCCGGCATCCGCTCTAAATCACGTTTTGAAACATAGATTTCTCCTGCCCGATCCGTCACGAACCGGGAAAGAAGCTGCTCCATCCATGCAAAATACGCCTCATCCGGCTTTGCCAGCAGCTCCCTGTGTGCCGCCGCAAGCATTTCCTCGATGATCGCCTGCTTTGCCGCAAGGATCGCCTGGCGCTTCTTTAGCGCCGCCGAAGAACGAAGCCGTTCCTCATAGCTTTTTTCACGCTGCGCCGCCGATTTCGCCTGCTCTTCCTCCAGCTTTTTTACCTTTTCACCGGCTGCCGCAAGGGTCGTCTCCGCTTCACCGGCTGCTTTTTCCTGAATCGCAAGCGATTCCTGCTTTGCATCGTCAAGGATCTGAGCAATAATCTTATCTAATCCATTCATACGCTTCACTCCTTAACTGATTTTGATTCTTTCCGCCGTGCCAGATTACAGTGCATTGATTGCCAGAATCGAAACCAGAAGTGCCAGAATCGCATAGGTCTCAACCATCGCCGGGAACAGCATCGCTTTACCAAACTGTTCCGGTTTCTTCGCTACGATACCGATGGAAGCAACCGACGTTCTTCCCTGATGTCTCGCCGATACCAGGCCAACCACGCCGATCGGAAGGCATGCTGCCAGATATAAGAGTCCCTGGGAGATCGACATGCTCATGTCAGCGCCGCCGCCAAGAAGACCAATCTTAGAAAGAGCGATGAAACCAACCAGCAGACCGTAGATACCCTGGGTACCCGGAAGCAGCTGGAGCAGAAGCACCTTCGCGAATTTATCCGGATCCTCGGTTACGACTCCGGCTGCTGCCTGACCTGCCACGCCTACGCCGTAGGCTGAACCCATACCTGCAAGAATAACCGCCACTGCAACTCCCAACAATGCAAATACAATTCCGCTCATATTTAATCCTCCTTGATTTCCACGTATTTTGTTATCTGCTTAAACGGACGGAACGCCTTTCCGCCACCCTCATAGAACTTTCCGAAAAACTCGACGTACTGCAGACGGCAGGTATGCACATACGCGCCGAGCAGGTTGATCGCCAGGTTAAACAGGTGTCCGAAGCAGAATACCAGTATAAATACAATAACGCCAAATACATTATTTCCAACCATACTTCCCATCTGGTTGATAACCGATGCGATAACGCCGGTTGCCAGTCCGAGCGCCAGAAGGCGCGAATAGGAAAGCACATCCGACACCCATCCGGTAATATTATACAAATCATATGCGCCAAGCGCCAGCCGCAGGATCGGATTCTTCTTGTCGCGCGCCGACATCACCAGAATTCCCAGCGCGCCCACGATCGCCATTCCCTTTGCCAGCGAATTAAGCACCGGCGGGAATACGATATTCATCTGCGCGATGGAACCAAACAGTTCCGTCGGAAGCAGCATCAGGATCAGCCCCAGAAGCAGGAGGTACCAGAGTACCACGTCGCAGATAAAATCCACAACCTTGCCATCCTTTAAGAGCATATATCCTTTCAGTCCCAGCCCCAGGAATAAGTGAATCACGCCAAATAACATCGAATAAACCAAAAGCTTCATCGGGTCATTTAGCGGGACAAACCAGAGCGCCGGTATCGTCACCGTATGTCCAAAATACGTCCGGCTCACGATGTCCACCGCATCTCCGAAATAACCGCCGAACATGACGCCCCAGAACAGGGTCGAAAGTCCGCAGTACATAAAGAGCCGCAGTGATTTCCGCAGGTTTTCTTCCATCCTTGGAAATTTCTTAAGTGCCAGGAAGCACATCAAAAATACAATAAATCCGTATGCCGCATCTGAAAGCATCAGACCAAACAAAAATACATAGCACGCTGCCATGATGCCGGTCGGGTCCATCTCCCCCTTCGCCGGTAAGCCAAAGGACGCGGTCACGCCCTCCGCCGACGCCGCGAAGGTTCCGTTGGAGAGAAGCACCGGTGCTTCCTCATCCTCCGGCACATCCGAACTTTCCACTGCAAGTTCAAACCGGCTATTCAGCTTCTCCTCCAGTCCTTTCGCATCGCGCTTCGGGATAAATCCCGTGATCATACACGTTTTTTCCGACTGTAAGATCTCGCCGAGCGCCTCATACTTCTGTGCCCTCAGGCGGTAATAGTCGGATAACAATTTCAAATCTTCCCTCGCCGGAGCGCACTGTTTCAGTTCTTCTTCCGTCGCTGCCGCGCGTCCCTCATGCTCTGCCGCCTGCGCTTTGAGTTTCTTAGCGTAAGCTGCCGGAACTTCCTCCACCGGACGCGCCGGACGGGCAAATCCAATCGACCGGAGTGCTGTCTCCAGCTTCTCCTCGTCCTCTTTCAGGCAAATTACCGCAATGCAGGTCTGGTCGGCATCGCTTCCGACAACCTCCAGCTCCCATTTTTCAAGCTGCGGCTCCTGTTTTGCCACCGAAGCGTAAATTTCTTCCTGCGTATAAGCGCCTCCGCCGACCGCGCCAGCTAAGATAGCACACCGTTTCGTCTCCTGATACGCAAGTGGAATCTCCAGCTTCTGCCACGGTTTCAGGCTTTCCGCCTCCGCCAGCAGTCTAAGCGCCGCAGTCTTTTCCTCCGTGATCTGCTTTTGCAGGTTCAAAATGCGTTCCGCCTGACCTAAAAGCGCCTCTGCGTTCGCCTCCGTCTCCCGGTACGCGCCTGCCTTTGCAAGCGGCTTTCCGGCAAGCCCAGCAAGCATCGATGTTTCCTCCGGAACCACCGCGGCAAGCACTTCCAATGCGCGATCCGCCGTCGCCGCATTTCGCTCAAACTTCTGCCGATCCTCCAGCGTGTCCGTCCGCTTAAATACCTCGTCCGGCTCCGCCTCCGCAGAGAGCTCCATCACTCCGGCAGCCTGCAGAAACTCCATCAGGGACTTACGGTCCTTCTTCAGGGCACAGATACATAGCTTTTGCATCTGCAATACTGCCATATCTACATCCCTCCATTCACTAGACCAGTTCCGCTATGAGCCGGTCAACCACCTCCGGTTTCCGTCTGTCCGCCGTCTCTCTGAGCGTCTGACACTCCGCCTCGGCTTCTGCCAGTGCCTGTTTTACGTACTCCTCCCCTCTGAGAGTCAGTTCTTCTTCCTGCTTCACAGCTGCTTCTTTCCCCCTTTTCTGTGCATCTGCGAGCATTCGATCCGCTTCTGCCTCCGCCTCCGCCTTAACGCGGCGTGCATCCTCCGAAGCCTGCGCGACCAGTTCCGATGCCTTCGCCTCTGCGTCCTCGACCGCCTGGATCGTCTCCTTGATCATTGAACCACCACCTTTTCCCCTAATTTTTTTCAACAATAATGCAATATCCTTATTATGTTTCACATCCTCCCATTCCATACAATTCGCTGATTCGAAGCATCAAAAGCACATGGAAAATAAATAAGTTTTCTCGCATTTGTATACTATTATAACTTTTTCAATCAGTTTTGTCTATTAAATGTTTTAATTTTGAAAAGATTATACATACATCTTAATTTATGAAAAAAAATTTCGGTTCTCATGAAAAACAGTGTTTGTTTCCACAAAAAAAGCTGCCAGACAATTGTTGCTCTTCCACAAACCACTGTCTGGCAGTCCCCTATTATATATTTATTTTTATGCGAGCCACCCGATCGAATTAAGGAAATAGACCCACAAAAAGATCGTCACAACCGAGGCGACCGTGCTCAACACGACAAACTGTCCCGCCAGCTCGCCGTCGCCGCCCATGTTCTGCGCCATCGCATAGGACGCCGTCGCAACCGGAGTCGCGTACATTTCAAAGTAAACAAAACGTTCCACACCGGAAAAGCCGAGCAGCGTCGCAACCGCCAGAATCACTGCCGGCAGGATCACCATCTTGACGGTCATCGACGGAACCACATATTTCAGATTGCCGCCGATCGCATTGAAATGCAGCGTTCCGCCCAGTACGAACAGTGCCAGCGGCGTTGTCAGATTGGCAAACTGCTTGATCGGTCCTTCCACGGAAACCGGAAGTTTAATCCCTAACATATGGAAGATAAAGCCCAGGAGCGCGCCGCGGATCATCGGATTTTTCAGGATATTCTTAATCAAAACAGAAACCGGGACCTTGCCGCCCCGGAACAATTCCAGAATCACGACCGCCGTTATGTTGTAGACCGGAATCACGATCGCCACCATCATCGTCGCCAGCAGTGTTCCCTCCTCACCGAACACGCTGGTTGCCAGCGGAATGCCGAACAGGACGAAATTGCTGCGGTAAATCGCCTGGATGATAACGCCGCGCCGCTCATTTTCCTTTACCAGACGCGGAACCACAGCAAGCAGAACCGCCTGCAAAAGCAGCACGCTGATAATGGCGACTGCCACCAGACGCAGATTTAATGTCATTCCCTCCGGAATGGAATACAGGTTGTTAAACATCAGAATCGGAAAGAATGCCTGAAAGATCACTTTATTCAGGCGCTTCATAAAATCCTCATCCGCCAGCCCCGACATCCTGACTCCATATCCAAATGCGATATAGAGCAGAAACGGAAGGACTGTATTAAGTGCAAATAAAAAATTTTCCATATAATTCCTGCCACTTTCTTCTTAATTGCTTTGTTCTGGACGCGGTTTCTATCCAGTCAGGCCGCACCCCTTTAATCACCAGATTTATTATATACCCCATCCAAGAAATCGACAAGAAAAATTCAAGCGCGCCAGCCTCATAAACAGTTCCGAAAAAGTTTCGAATTATGTAATACTCGTTTAGATTTATTTTAGATATTGGTCAAAATATGGACACAATTATCCAGTATTATAATGGCATAACATCAATGAGGCAGATGACACTACAAGATGCGCGCAATCGTTATCTGGCTCGACTAACAACAATTTCCTTTATATAGATATTTCTTCGCAGTCTTTTATCCCCCTTCGGCTGTGAAGAACACCCACCTTGGGTACAAAAAAGAGACGGTTTGACGCCGTCTCTTTTTATGTACTCTGCAAACTACCAGGAAAGCACCTCATGGCCATCCTCGGTTACCAGCACCTGAATCTCCCACTGGGCGGATGCTTTTCCATCCTTCGTGTATACACTCCAGTCGTCATCGCCGTCCACGAATACTTCCTCGGTTCCCTCGTTGATCATCGGCTCGATCGTGAACATCATGCCCGGTGCAAACATCATGCCGGTGCCTCTCTGACCAATATATCCAACCCACGGGTCCTCATGGAACTCGATGCCAACGCCGTGACCGCCGATCTCACGAACCACAGAATAGCCATTTTCTTCCGCATGCTTCTGGACCGCTTCCGCCATATCGCCCATGAAGCCCCACGGTTTTACCTGCTCCAGACCTAATTCCACGCACTCTTTGACAACATCCACCAGTTTTTTATGTTCCGGGCTGACATTTCCGATGCAGAACATACGGGAAGAATCCGCATAATAGCCGTGATAAATGGTCGAAACATCCACGTTGATGATATCGCCATCCTTTAATACGACATCTGCTGACGGAATGCCGTGGCAGACCTGAGCATTGATGGATGTGCACACGCTCTTCGGGAATCCTTCATAGCCAAGCGGCGCCGGGATTCCGCCCATGCGGGTCGTCTCATTATATACCCACTGATCGATCTCCTCGGTTGTGACGCCAGCCTTGATATGCTCAGCCACATAATCCAGAACTGCCACATTGATCTTGCAGCTCTCGCGGATCCCCTCGATCTGCTCCGGGGTCTTGATCATGTCGTGATCCGGAATCTGGTGTCCGGCATCCGCCGCCTCCATCAGCTTCTCATCAAATGCCTCATGGCAATGTTTGTACTTCTTTCCACTTCCACACCAGCACAGATCATTTCTTCCTAATTTTTTCATCTTATTTTCATTCCTTTCGCCCTGCACTCCGGCAGCCCGTTTGTCACTCTCTAACAGGCGGGTCAGCCTGCTTCCCTCAATCGGGAGACTGTTTGGAGTTTAACACACTGACGCTGAAAATGCAATGAAATCACCCTTATCCAGCCAGATTCTCAATAATTGTGTTACTGTTTTTATCCCAAATTTTCACGATTTTTTCAACTTTTTAACAGTCTTCCTCTCTATTTTTCAGAAGAAACATTGTATAATAGAAGCATCCATATGAATTTTTTGAAAGGAGACTTTCTTTATTTAAATGAAACATTCAAGTAAATCTTCTGTTTCTGGAACTTCCAATGAAACTTTCCTGAAAACAGAATCAGCCAGCAGCCTTCAAGGTTCAGCCGAACCCAACTCTCCGGACACCAGCATTTCCAATGGTGGCAAAACACATCCACACAAAATTGACGCCTTAAAAAATTGGTTCCGGACCCGCCCGATCGTTGAAAAATTCTGTGCGCTTCCGACATACATACAGAGCTGGGGACTTACCCTGTTTTTCATGGGTACCGCCACGATCATCGCGTTCTGCTTTTTTCATGCGCTCAAAAATCCGACTGCCAACATCGCGCTAACCTACATTCTGGCGGTCTTTTTGGTAGCGCGTTTTACAGACGGATACAGCTTCGGCCTGTTCTCCTCCTTTGTCGGCGTTGTCTGCGTCAATTTTCTGTTCACGTATCCGTATTTCGCGCTGGATTTCACGATGGCCGGCTATCCGATTACCTTCGTGGCAATGTTTTCAATTTCCAGCATTACAAGCGCCATCACAAGCAACATGAAAACACAGGCGCGCGTGCTGGCAGAACGTGAAAAGATGCTGATGGAAGCGGAAAAAGAAAAGATGCGGGCGAACCTGCTGCGGGCAATCTCCCATGACCTCCGCACCCCGCTTACCAGCATCATCGGTTCCAGTACCGTATATCTGGAAAATGGCAGCAGCCTCCCGGAGGTTGAGAAAAATGCGCTGGTGCGCCATATTCTTGAGGATTCCAACTGGCTCTTAAACATGGTTGAAAACCTGCTCTCCGTCACGCGTATCAACAATGAGACGGCAAAGGTAACTAAGACCTCGGAACCAGTCGAGGAAGTTCTCTCCGAGGCGATGATCCGCTTAAAAAAGAGACTTCCAGACGCCAATATCCATGTGCGCGTGCCGGAGGAATTCCTGATGGTCCCGATGGACGCCGTCCTCATCGAACAGGTTCTCATCAACCTGCTGGAAAATGCCGTTGTCCATGCTGAAAGCACCGAGCCGATCGAGTGCTATGTGGAATCACTTTCCGACTATGCGATTTTCCACGTGCGCGATTACGGCGTCGGCATCCCGCCGGAGAAGCTGGCAACCATCTTTGACGGCTCTTCTTCCACGACCAGCACTTCGCCGGATGGACGAAAGGGCATGGGAATCGGGCTTTCCATCTGTAAAACGATCATTCTCGCCCACGGCGGCGAAATCAAGGCAATCAACCACACGCACGGTGCCGAATTTTACTTTACCCTTCCAAAGGAGGACAAATAACATGACACATAAACTTTCTATTTTATTAGTAGAAGATGAAAAAAACATCTGCGACTTCATCTCCACTTCCCTGTCCGCACAGGATTACCGCATTTCCACCGCACACACGGGAAAAGAAGCTCTTCCGATCATCACGTCCCAGTGCCCGGATCTGATTCTCCTCGACCTGGGGCTTCCAGACATGGACGGCATGGAGATCATCCGCCAGGTCCGCACCTGGTCCAGCGTCCCGATCATCGTCCTCTCCGCCCGCACGCAGGAACAGGAAAAGGTACGTGCGCTCGACCTCGGCGCGGATGATTATCTGACCAAGCCGATCGGCACCTCCGAGCTTCTCGCGCGCATCCGGACTGCCCTGCGCCACAGCAACCGCTTAAACACAGCTTCTCCGCTTTATAAGCGCCCATTCCATGCAAAGGGACTGACGATCGATTTTGAAAAACATCTGGTATCGGTTGATGGAAGGGATGTCCATCTGACGCAGATCGAGTTTAAGATTATCTCCCTGCTGGCGCAGAATTCCGGCAGAGTCATGACGTATGATACGATTATTTCGAATATCTGGGGTCCCTATGCGGACGATGATAACAGTATTCTGCGCGTAAATATGGCACATATTCGAAGGAAACTGGAGCAGAATCCGGCGGAACCGCAGTATGTGTTTACGGAGATCGGGATTGGATATCGGATGATTGAGGATGAGATGCAGTAATAGATAGATTGATTGATTGTCGTGATGCGGAAAGAGGCGTCCGGGAATCTGCGCCGCCTGCGTCTCCAATTATCATTGTTCGCTTGCTTTCGCTACATCTGTTCGTCTGGATCGGACAAAAATGTCCGCCCCAGCCGGACAGCTGGCGTGGGATGCGTACAATCGATAATTGGAACGCTGGCTTTTGATTGTCTATTTTTGTTTTTGTCTGTTTTTTTATTCTACTTCGCTTTCAATGACTCCATCGTATAAACCAATTAAGTCTTCATAGCCATCCGTGGATGGAAGGGTCACTACGACCGGCTCGCCCGGGTTCTGGACTTCGGTCTCCATCAGAGTAATGCAGGTCATTGGCTGGTCGAGGACTTCCATGTTGTATACGATATAGTTTGTCATATAGATAATGTAATCGTTGTCATCCAGCACGTAAGCGCCTTTCATTTCCTGGATGTTCATGTCCAGATTGACATCGGTGCCGAGTGTGTTCATCACGGTTCCGAGGGCTTCTTTGACGTTCTTGTTTAGCTTCTTTGGATTTGCCTCATATGCCAGCACACGTTTTCCATTGACCTCGTTTAAGGAAATGCCCTTCATATAGCTGGATTCCATATTGCTGGTGTTGACTCCGGTCTGGACGGAGGATATGATCTGCTCTAATGGCATCGGGTATTTCAGTTTGACACCGTTGGCATCTACGTAATAGTAGCCGTCCGTATAAAAAACCTGTGAATAGCTGTCCTGTCCCAGAATCGAGGAAGCGACCTGTGCCAGGTACTTGAGATCGGTGGTATCCTGCATATCCATCTCTGCATGCATCGCCATATCAACTTTCATCTGACCGTCCGGAATGACATCCTTTGCAAGTATGACCGAATGGACGCCGCTCTGAATCTCCGCGGACTGAATCGTATTGTTCTTCTCCATCACCCGGTCAAATACCTCCGCCGGATTTTCGGCTGCAAATGCGGTTGTTGACATCGTCATAATGGCTGCTGCACTCACAAGTGCGGTTGCTAATTTTTTCATCCCTGTTTCCTCCTGTCTGCTGCCGGGCTTATGTCGTATTTCCCTATATAACTTTCTGCCCTATCTATAACCCATTTTCGAACTGTGTCGGCAACCCAGCTTTTGTTCCTGAAATTCACGTTTCTGGACACGAAAACCACTCCGACTTTATCTTCAGTATATATAATTTGGCATCGCTTGTAAACCATATCGGCGGATACTTTCCCTTACATTTTTATTACATCTGACGGCTCTTTCGATTCCAAAAGTGCCTGCTTTTGAGTATTCTTTCTTTTCCGGTTATTATATACAAACATGAAAATTGCCATCAGGCAGATAATTCCATATCCGAGGAAACTCCAGCCGTCCGGCACCTGCCCGAAGATAAAGAAACCGAGCATCGTCGAGAAGATCAGCTGCGAATAATCGTAGATGGAAATACGGCTCGCCGGGGCATAGCGGTATGCCGCCGTGATCGCAAACTGTCCGCCCGCCGCCGCGCAGCCCGCCAAAAGCAGGATCCCCATCTGCTGCCAGGTCATCGGATGATAGTCAAAAATCAGCCACGGCAGCACAACCACACAGGAAAATACCGAGAAAAACAGCACGATCACCGGTCCCTTTTCTCCTGCCTCTCCCAGTTTCCGCACCATCGTGTACGCCGCGCCCGCGCAGATGCCGCCGAAAAAGCCCAGCAGCGACGGCACAAGTGCCAGATTGGAGAATGTCGGCTTTACCACGAATATACTGCCGAGAAACGCACCGAAGATCAGCGAAAGCTGAATTGGCATAACTTTTTCCTTTAAGATCAGCCAGCTGAACAGCACTGTAAAAAACGGCGACATTTTATTTAGAATCGATGCGTCCGCCAGCACCAGATGATCCACCGCATAAAAGTTACACAGCACTCCCATCGTGCCGAAAATTGACCGCATCAGAAAATACGGCAGATTTTCCCTGCGGATACGAAACGGCTCTCCCGCCCGCAAAAGCAAAACAACCGCTGCCAGCGCCGCCACAAGATTGCGAAAAAAACTCTTCTGCATCGACGGCAGATCGCCCGCCAAATGTACAAACATACTCATCAGCGCAAAACAGAACGCAGACAGCACCAGGCAAGCAATTCCGCGGTATTCCTGCTTCCGGATGTCCGGATGATTTTCTACCATGTTTTCATTCCCCTTTCCGTCTTCCTATCTTCCAGTATACGCACATCCCACATTTTTGTCTATTCTTGACACAAATTTGTTTCCATACTAAAATAGAGAAACCATTAACAACACTATCATTTGTAAGGAGCCTGTTATTTTGCTGAAATTATTCCATTCCCTCGATTTAAAACTAAAATCCTGCCTGATTGCACTGTTGGGAAGTGCATTTCTGGCATTTGGCCTGTACCATGTCCATTCCTTTTCCGGTGTCACCGAGGGCGGTGTCTTAGGAATGACGCTTCTGCTTGATCACTGGTTCCATATCTCCCCATCCGTGTCCGGCTTCATCATGAACCTCGCCTGCTACGCGATGGGATGGAAACTTCTGGGGCGGCAGTTCATCGCCTACTCCATTCTTTCCAGCGCCAGCTTCTCCCTGTCTTACCGGATCTGTGAGCAGTTTCCGCCCCTGTGGCCGCAGCTTGCCGATATGCCGCTTACCGCATCCCTGCTCGGCGCGGTCTTCGTCGGCGTCGGTGCCGGGCTCTGCGTGCGGATCGGCGGTGCCCCGGGCGGGGACGATGCGCTTGCGATGAGCCTTTCCCACGTGACGCACATCAAAATCCAGTGGATCTACCTCCTGTCCGATTTTGCTGTACTGGTGCTTTCACTGAGCTACATTCCGTTAAACCGCATGGTATATTCCATCCTCACGGTACTCCTGTCCGGACAGATCATCGGGTTTGTGCAGACCGCGGGAACACATCCAGTGGAAAATATGGAAACTTGATCGTTTTCATACGGTTCTCCCGGTTTCAAACGTGCCTACCCGTGAACAGTAATGAATTTTCTATATTTTTTGATTTTTTTTAAAAAAACGCTTGCCAAATCAACCGACCTATGATATTATATAACTCGTTGAAGCGATGCTTCAGAAATGCGCGAGTGGCTCAGTTGGTGGAGCGCGACCTTGCCAAGGTCGAGGCCGCGGGTTCGAGTCCCGTCTCGCGCTCTTTTTATTTTATAGCGGAAACCTTTTCATTTTCATGAGGGTTTCCGCTATTTTCGTTACTGGTCACAGTTACACTTTTTCTTTTCAAGGGAGTATTTTACCATGATACAAAAAGTAAGTTCTTTTCTCAAAAAGGATACCGTTTTAACCATCGCCCTGGCTCTGGCTGTCCTTTCCATGTTTATCATACCACCGTCCGCCGGATACCTGAAATATCTGGATCTGCACACACTGATCCTGCTCTTTGGCCTGATGACAGCAACCACAGGCCTCCAAAACATCGGTTTCTTTCGACAGCTCGGGGAATTACTGCTGCTTCGAATCCATTCACTCAGGCAGCTGGAACAGCTTCTGATTCTTCTGTGTTTCTTTTCCAGCATGCTGATCACCAACGATGTGGCCTTAATTACCTTCGTTCCATTTGCTCTGGAACTACTGCGGATGGTAAACCGCAAAGACCGGATCGTTCCGGTTGTCGTCTGCCAGACACTGGCAGCCAATCTCGGCAGCATGACAACTCCGGTGGGGAATCCCCAGAACCTGTATCTGTATTCCCACTTTGAGCTTTCACTTGATACATTTATCCGGAGCATCGGTCCATTTTCGCTGCTTTCATTGGTTTTGCTGCTGCTCGTCACAATGTTTACACCAAGGGAGACTATCTCACTAGATACAGCCGGTAGAGATACAACCTCCGATGAGACCTTTCCTAAACGCTGCCTTTTCTGCTGTCTGGGAATGTTTTTCCTGTGCCTTTGCACCGTAGCCGGTCTTCTGCCGCTTCCAATCCTGTTTATCTGCATTCTGGCGATTGGCTGTCTGGCAGACCCGAAGATCTTCTGTCAGGTGGATTACTCTCTCATCCTGACTTTTATCGGATTCTTCATCTTCATCGGGAATCTGAAACACATTCCTGCGGTAAGCTCCCTGCTTTCCAGTATGATCACGGGACACGAAGTGATAGTCTCCGTTCTGGCCAGCCAGGTAATCAGCAACGTTCCGGCCGCCATCCTGTTGTCCGGATTTACCGAAAAAGGAGTTTCCCTTCTGATCGGAACTAACCTCGGCGGTCTCGGCACCCTGATCGCATCCATGGCGAGTCTTATTTCTTACAAATATATCGTCCGCTCCTGCCCAGAGAAAAAAGGAATCTACTTCCGCTGGTTCACGATTGCAAATGCGGGATTTCTAGCAGTCCTGATGGCGGTATATTTTCTGGTTTTTTATAGCATCTGATAAAAAAGAATGTGCCTTGGCACATCCGGGCGTCTCGCGCGGTCGCTTGCGACATGTTCCTGCTTCGCGCGAGTGCACATCCTCGCGGAGCGTTTTTTGTTTCATAGGACGTAATTTCCTATGAAACAAGAAAGCCCCCAGAGCGGCAACTCTGGGGGCTTTCTTAATTTTAAACAACAAAAAAGCGGGTGATGGGAATCGAACCCACGTATCCAGCTTGGAAGGCTGGTGTTCTACCATTGAACTACACCCGCATGATAAATTATGAAATTGTAATGCCCAGAACCGGAATCGAACCAGTGACACGAGGATTTTCAGTCCTCTGCTCTACCAACTGAGCTATCTGGGCATCCTGAGGAATCCTGAGGAATCCTGTGATTCTCATGTTCGCTCTTGTTCAGCGACATGAGTTATTATACTAGAGAGTCTTTTAAATGTCAACTATTTTTTTCTACTTTTCTAAATTTTTTCAAAAACTTTTTCAACTTGCTGTTCCTGCCGCACAGCCAGCGTCCACATCTTCATCTCCAAATTTTCCGTAAACAATGGAAAAACCGACTCTTTTTCATTTTCCTGCATCTTTTTGATTTTGATGGTTGACAAATCCTTTTGGGTGTGTTTATAATGCATGTAACGAAGAACACAGATAAACCGATGAGGAAGAGGAGTATCTGACCTATGTATCGCCACAGAGAGTTCCGGATGGTGGAAACGGAACGCCTTACCGTCAGTGAATGGACTTCCGAGGGCAGCCTTGAACGATTGTTTCAGTAGGGGCTGACGGGACCCCACCCGTTATCCATCGGGGCACGTATGATGGTACGTGTAAGCGAGTGGACATTTTCACAAATGTCAATTTGGGTGGTATCGCAGAAGTTTACGCTTTTGTCCCATGTATGGGGACAGAGGCGTTTTTTAGTTTCTGGAAACATTCTCAGTAAAATCTTTCATCACGGCGCGCGGCGCCAAACCAAAGAGAATCTTCTTTCCAGACACATTCTTTACTCTGCTCCGGCAAGGCAGACTGATACATCTGCCATCCAAAACAAATATCAAAATAAGAATAAAGAATGGAGAAAATGACTATGAAAAAGAATCTGAAAAAATTATTTGCACTTGGATGCACCGCAGCCCTGACACTGACAACCGCAGGATGCTCTTCCAGCACATCCAGCAACGCTTCCGAAGCAGACACCACCGCTGAAACCTCTCAGGAAGCTTCCGCGGACAAAGAAATTTATAATGTAGCGATTGTCAAACAGCTCGACCACGCTTCCCTTGATGAGATTGCAAATGCAGTCGAGGCAGAGTTAGATAAAATCGCCGAGGATAACAATGTAACCATTCACTACGAGCTGTACTCCGGCCAGAATGACCAGACAACCTTAAAGCAGATTGGTGATCAGGCGGTTGCTGACGGTGTTGACGCCATCATCCCGATTGCGACCCTGGCTGCACAGGTAGCGACCGTATCCGCACAGCAGACCCAGACACCGGTTGTCTACGCCGCTGTTTCCGATCCGGAAGCCGCTGAGCTGACCGGCATCGACTATGTAACCGGTACCAGCGATGCGCTGAACGCCGAGAAAATCATGGATATGATTTTTGCCGCAAACCCAGATGTTAAAAATGTGGGGCTTTTATATTCCTTATCCGAGGCAAACTCAACCAAACCGATCGCGGATGCAAAGGCATACTTAGACGAAAAAGGCATCTCCTACACCGAGCAGACTGCAAATACCAACGACGAAGTAATTACCGCTGCTTCCTCCCTGGTTGCTGACAAAGTAGACGCTGTCTTCACTCCTACCGACAATGTCATCATGGCAGCTGAGCTGGCTATCTTCAAGGATCTGGCCGATGCAGGCATCCCGCACTATGCCGGCGCTGATTCCTTCGTCCGCAATGGTGCATTTGCCACCTGCGGCGTCAACTACACGGCTCTTGGTACACAGACCGCTGACCTTGCTTATCAGGCAATCACCGAAGGCATGGACGGCATGGAAGACTACTACACCGCAGAAGGCGGCATCGTAACCGTAAATACCGAGACTGCCAAAGCCCTGAATATCGACACAGCTGTATTCAAAGATTTTGGCGATGTTGTAGAGGTTACGACCACCGAGGACTAATACCCCTCATCCGGCGGCACTTTGATTTTCATTTGACTGACTTTCATGTACTCTCAGAACCGTAAGACAGACCAGACGCCAGCCGCATCCCCCGCTTACCACGCGGCTGGCGCATCTGCCTTATGAACGCTCTGGGAGTACAAATCATTCTACGGAGGTAATTTCCCATGCTTCATATTTTACAAACCGCTCTGGAACTGGGATTTCTGTATGCGCTGGTGCCGATGGCGCTGTTCTTGAGTTTCCGCATACTGGACATCGCGGATATGACGACGGACGGCTGTTTCGTCCTCGGCACAGCGGTATCCGTCACAATGGCTGCGGCAGGGCATCCATTCCTCGCGGTTCCGGCTGCCATGCTTGCAGGCATCTGCGCCGGATTTGTTACCGCATTTCAGCAGACCCGTCTCGGCGTGCCGTCCATTCTCGCCGGTATCATCACCAATATGGGACTCTACACCATCAATCTGATGGTAATGGGCTGGAGTGCCAACGTGAGTCTTTTAAAGACAGAGACCATCTTTTCCCTGCTTCAGAAAACCGGTATCGGGGGTGACTGGTATGAAGCACTTCTGGCAATCTGCGTAACTGTGCTTGCGGGCGCACTGCTCGTCTATTTTCTCGGTACCCGTCTGGGACTCTCCATCCGGGCAACCGGCAACAACATTGACATGGTGCGCGCCTCCTCGATCAACCCGACATTTACCATTACGGTCGGCTTATGCATCGCCAATGCGCTGACCGCACTCTCCGGCGCAATGGTCGGTCAGTACCAGAATACCGCCGACATCAACGGCGGCACGGGTATCGTCGTGATCGGTCTTGCCTGCCTGATCATCGGTGAAACCGTCCTCGGACGCCGCGGCGTGGCAAGAGGTGTCATCGCCACCGTCATCGGTTCGATTATTTACCGTTTTATCTACGCTATCGTCCTGTATACAAAAATCATGCCTGTACAGGGGCTGAAACTGATCACCGCTGTGATCGTAGCGCTGGCAATCGCATTTCCGACGATCCGGAAATGGGCGGCATTCCAGACACGTAAAAATACAGCGGCACGCCGGAAGGGAGGACACGGAGCATGTTAAATATTCAGTCGATATCAAAAACCTTTAATCCGGGAACTGTCAACGCCAAACAGGCGCTCTCCGGGCTGTCCCTGCATCTGGATCACGGCGATTTCGTGACAATCATCGGTTCCAACGGCGCCGGAAAATCGACCCTGTTCAATGCGATTGCCGGCAGCTTCTACGTCGATGACGGCTTTATCGAGCTGGACGGCGAGGACATCACCTATATGCCGGAGCACAAGCGCAGCCTGATGGTCGGCCGCCTCTTCCAGGACCCGTTAAAGGGAACGGCGCCGGGCATGACGATCGAAGAAAATCTTGCCCTCGCCTATCTGCGGACCGCAAAGGGGAAATCGCCATTTTCCCGCATTTCCAAGAAAGATAAGGATGCGTTCCGCGAACGCCTCTCCCTCTTAAATATGGGGCTTGAAGACCGGATGACCCAGCCGGTCGGACTTCTCTCCGGCGGTCAGCGCCAGGCGCTCACCCTGCTCATGGCAACCCTCATCACGCCGAAGCTTCTGCTGCTCGATGAGCACACTGCCGCCCTCGATCCGGGAACAGCTGAAAAAGTACTGGAGCTGACGAAAAATATCGTTGCTGAGGAGAAAATCACCTGCCTGATGATCACCCACAATATGAACCAGGCTCTGGAGCTCGGAAACCGCACGCTCATGATGGCAAACGGAAATATCGTGCTCGACGTCGGCGGCGCAGAGCGCGCTTCCATGACTGTCGAGGATCTGATCGCCCGCTTCAAGACCGGCGCAGGCCACGCGCTGGATAATGACCGGATTTTATTGTCGGAATAATTTTAAAAAAGCAAAAAATTCAAAAAGTCCCATCCTTTCAGATTTGAATCTGCATAAGGATGGGACTTTTTTATATTTCTCTTATCCAATTTCTATTTCCCAAGCACATCCGAAAGCGCTGCAAACTGCGCCAGCGTCAGCGTCTCGCCGCGCACGGACGGGGAAAGTCCCAGCGACTCGATTGCGGCTGCGATCTCTTCCTTGCTAAAGGAGAGATCCTGCGCGTTGGAAAGCCCGTTCTGCAGGGTTTTCCGGCGCTGGTTGAAGGACGCGCGGATGAGGCGGAACATTAAATCTTTATCCTTTACCTCCACCGGCGGCTTCGCATGGCGGGTCAGGCGGATGACCGCTGAGCCGACATTCGGACGCGGAATGAAGCAGTTCGGCGGCACATTTGCCACGATGTACGGCTCGGCATAATACTGAACCGCCAGCGACAGGGCGCCGTAATCCTTCGAGCCCGGACCTACCTGCATCCGGTCTGCGACCTCTTTCTGCACCATAACCGTAATGTTGTCGATCGGCGCGCCGCTCTCAAACAGCCCCATGATGATCGGGGTCGTGATGTAGTACGGCAGGTTCGCCACGACCTTAACCGGACGTCCGCCGCCTTTCTCTTCCGCCAGTTTTTTTATGTCAATCTTTAAAATATCTTCGTTGATAACGGTTACATTTTCGCAATCCTGAAGCGTATCTTTTAAGATCGGAATCAGGTTTGTATCGATCTCCACGGCGATGACCTGTCCTGCCGCCTGTGAAAGGCGCTGTGTCATCGTACCGATGCCAGGACCGACTTCCAGGACGGTGTCCTCCTTGGTCATGCCCGCCGCTGAGATAATCTTGTCCAGCACGTGCGTATCAATCAGAAAATTCTGACCGAATTTTTTCTGGAAAGCAAAATTGTATTTCTGTATTACTTCGATTGTATTCTTCGGGTTTCCAAGATCCATTCCGAAAATCCTTTCCCGGAGTCCGGAACCTGACCGAGACACCACCCAGCCAGATTCCTCCTCTCTTCTTTACATTAACCGGTACAGCCTCCGCGCATTCTCTTCAGTCGCACGGACGATCTCTTCCGGTGTACATTTCTTGATTTCTGCCAGCTTTTCCGCCACATATGGCAGGTTCAGTGAGGAGTTGCGTTTGCCGCGGTTGGGAACCGGAGCGAGGTAGGGGCAGTCGGTTTCGAGTACCAGACGGTCGAGCGGCGCCATCTCGGCTACTTCCAGAAGCTTTTTCGCGTTCTTGAAGGTCAGTACGCCGCCGATGCCTAAGTAAAAGCCCATCTTTAAATACTCTGCCGCCATCTCTTTTCCATAGGAGAAGCAATGAATCACACCGCCTATCTCCCCGGAGTGCTCTTCCTTCATGATATCGAGCGTATCCTTCGCCGCGTCGCGGCTGTGGATGATGACTGGAAGTTTTAATTCCCGCGCCAGATTTAATTGGCGGTGGAACCATTTTTTCTGTGTCTCATGATCCGGCTCTTCCCAGTAATAATCCAGACCAATCTCTCCGATTGCAACAATCTTATCCGACTGTGCCAATACACGGAGTTCGGCAAATTTTTCCTCGTCAAGCTCTGCCGTGCTGCTGGGATGAACACCGGCCGCGCCGTAGATAAAGGGATATCTCTTCGTCAGTTCAATGGTGGTCTTTGTGCTCTCCATATCGGCACCCACATTGACAACCGTTCCGATCCCGCCTGCTGCCAGACCGGAAAGTAGCGCCTCCCGGTCCTCATCAAATGCCTCATCATCATAATGGGCGTGTGTGTCAAATATCATATAACTTATATTTCTCCATTTCCATTCAAGAATGTCTCAATATTCTTGCTGCAAGATGGGAGTCATCTCACATCTGATATTAGCAGATTTCTGCGCCCGCCGGCATATCCTTCTCGGTGGTCATCAGAGACAGCTTGCCTTCTGCATCCTCTGCACAGAGAATCATGCCCTCAGACAGGATACCTGCCAGCTTCGCCGGTTTCAGGTTTGTCACAACCATAACTCTCTTACCTACCATCTCCTCCGGAGAATAAGAATGTTTGATTCCGCTGACAATCTGACGTACCTGGCTTCCGACCTGAACCTGGGAGCAGAGAAGCTTCTTGGACTTCGGAACAGCCTCGCAGGAGAGGATCACGCCAACCTGGAACTGCAGTTTTGCAAAATCATCGTAGGTAATCTCTGCTTTCGGCTCGATATCGATGCCCTCGGCTTTCTCGTCCTCTTCCTTCTCCGGCTCTGCCTTTGCAGCAACTGCCTTCTTCTGCTCTTCCTGGATAACTTTGACTTTCTTCATCACATCGTCGAGTTTCAGGCGGGCAAAGAGAACCTCCGGCTCCTCAGTCACCTTATTTCCGGACGGATAACGGCCAAATGCATCCATCTGTGGCAGTTCACGTTTTACGGTATTTAATTCTTTTAAGATCTTCTCCGAGGTCTCCGGCATGAAGGATTCAAGCAGGGACGCACCAATCGTGATAGACTCAACCAGGTTGTAGAGAACCGTTGCAAGACGATCCTGCTTGTCCTCTTCCTTTGCCAGAATCCACGGGGTTGTCTCGTCAATGTATTTGTTGCTGCGGCGGAAAATATTGAAGATCTCGGTGATCGCATCGGCAACGCGCAGCTTATCCATCTTCTCATCAACCTTGCGGACTGCTTCCAGCACTACCTTCTTCAGATCCTCGTCCACCGGCTCCGTCACGCCCTTGTCGGCTACCACGCCGCCAAAGTACTGGTTCGTCATCGATACCGTTCTCTTTACGAGGTTGCCGAGGATATTTGCCAGATCCGAGTTCAGTCTCTCTACCATCAGCTCCCAGGTAATAACGCCATCGTTCTCAAACGGCATCTCATGCAGAACGAAGTAGCGGACTGCATCCACGCCAAAGAAATCAACCAGTGTATCGGCGTAAATCACATTTCCCTTGGATTTACTCATCTTGCCGTCGCCCTGTAACAGCCACGGATGACCAAATACCTGCTTTGGAAGCGGCAGGTCGAGTGCCATCAAAAAGATCGGCCAGTAAATGGTATGGAAACGGATAATATCCTTACCAATCAGATGCAGGTCTGCCGGCCAGTATTTCTTGAACAGCTCGCCGCTCTCGCCATCGCAGTCATATCCAAGACCAGTGATATAGTTGGTCAGTGCATCCAGCCATACATATACAACGTGCTTCGGGTCGAAATCAACCGGAATCCCCCATTTAAAGGAAGTACGGGAAACACACAGATCCTGCAGGCCCGGAAGCAGGAAGTTGTTCATCATCTCATTTTTACGGGAAACCGGCTGGATGAACTCCGGGTGCTCATTGATATAATCGATGAGTCTCTGCGCATATTTGCTCATACGGAAGAAATATGCCTCTTCCTTCGCCGGCTGTACCGGACGTCCGCAGTCCGGGCATTTGCCGTCTACGACCTGGGACTGGGTCCAGAAGGACTCGCACGGGGTACAGTAAAGTCCCTCGTAGCAGCTCTTGTAAATATCGCCCTGATCATAGAGCTTCTTGAAAATCTTCTTTACCTGCGCCTCATGATCCTCGTCAGTGGTGCGGATAAATTTGTCGTAGGATGTATTCATCAGATCCCAGATCGTCTTGATCTCACCCGCCACGTTATCGACAAACTGCTTCGGCGTGATGCCAGCCTCATCTGCCTTTAACTCGATCTTCTGACCATGCTCATCGGTGCCCGTCTGGAAACGCACATCGTAGCCCTGCGCCCTCTTGTAGCGCGCAATGCTGTCCGCCAGCACGATCTCATAGGTATTTCCGATATGCGGTTTGCCCGATGTATAGGCAATCGCAGTTGTTATATAGTAAGGTTTCTTACAGTTCTGACACATTTATCATGCCCTCCTTATTAAAATTGCGCTTTAAATTGTGTTCTTCACAAAAAAAGCCTCTAACCGCCCATGGTTTTCCATCTGCGATTAAAGGCAAGCCACCTTCTTTTCTCTGCCTTTTCTTCATATATAAATATATAGATTAAGTCTATCTGTTTTGCATCCCTTTGTCAAGTATGGTATACTTGCAGACATATATATTTGTTTTGGAGGTATTATATTATGCAGAAACGCTTTTCCTTCCCGCCCCTGCCGCGCACAGCGCTCGCGATCGCTGCAGCTGCTGCCCTGGCGCTCTCCGGATGCGCTGGTTCTTCCGGCTCAGGAACCCCCGCCGAATCCTACGCCGCTTCCGGGCAGACTGGTTCTCCTTCCAATGCATCGTCCGATGCTGCCAGCGAACAGGCGCGTTTTGATGCGTTTCTCGCACACCAGTTTCAAGAAAGCGTGCAGGATGATCCGCTCTCCCTTCATTTTCTTGTCCGGAATCCGGAAAATTACGGTATCACCGAACCGGAGATGAAATTTCCAGAATATTCCCTGGAACAGCTTCAAAAAGATTCCGAGGAAAACGCGGCCATTCTTGAGGAACTTTCTTCCTTCGATACCTCTCTCTTGACCTCCGACCAGCTCTTCACCTACCGGATGATGAAGGACACACTGGAGACGGAAGCCGGCTCGAAGGGACTGGAACTCTACAATCAGCCGTTAAGCGCCCTGATCGGCACGCAGGCGGAACTTCCGACCTTATTAGCCGAATATACATTTTACAACCGTGCCGACATCGACCATTACCTGGCACTGCTTTCGCAGATCGACACATATTACAAGCAGCTCGCAACGTATGAACAGGCGCAGGCAGACGCCGGTCTCGCACCGTCCGACGACACCATCGACCGGATTTTAAAATCCTGTAAAAGCTACCTCATCCGCCCGGAAAACAGCCTGCTGACGGAAACATTTGCCTCCCGCTTAAATGCGGTTGAGGGCTTAAGCAATGCAGAAAAGGCGTCCTACAAAGCAAAACATCTGACCATTTTAAAGGAACACTTTATCCCGGCATATACAAACCTCTCTAAAGCACTGGAATCGCTCAAGGGCTCCCATCCGGAGGCAGGAGGACTTAGCACCTACGAACACGGCAGGGAGTATTATGCCTATCTTGCGGCGGCGCTGACCGGCACAGATTCTTCGGTCGATGCGCTCAAAACGCGGATTGAGAAGCAGATGCAGGCAGATTTATCCGAAATCCGCGTCCGCTTAAAGGAACATCCGGAACTCGTCCGGCAGATGACCGACTCTGCCATCACACTCTCCGATCCGGATGAGATCCTTCAGAATTTACAGACGCAGATTCAGGATGATTTCCCGGCGCTTACAGATACCTCCTACGCGATCAAATACGTCCCGGAAGCGCTGGAATCTTCCCTGTCCCCGGCGTTTTTCCTCGTACCGCCGATCGATTCCGACGGTTCCAACACCATTTACATCAACGAAAAAGCAAGCACTGAGCAGAACCTCTACACCATGCTGGCGCACGAGGGCTATCCGGGGCATCTCTACCAGTCGGCTTATTTCAATGACCGGGAGCCGGTTCCGGTACGGCGGCTTCTTGCCTGCGGCGGCTACAACGAAGGCTGGGGACTCTACAGCGAACTGTACGCCTACTCCTTCGACAACGGACTGCCGGAAGCGGTCAAACCGCTGATGCGCTGCAGCGAAGCCAGCAGCTACGGGCTGTACGCGCTTCTCGACATCTGCATCCACTATGATGGCTGGGATCTCGCCACAACCACCAGTTATCTGGAAAATTCCTACGGATTTACGGATCCGGAATCCGCGCGCGAGATATACCTGGCAATCATTGATAATCCGGGCAATTACCTGAAATACTATATCGGCTATCTGGAAATCCTGACCATGCGCCAGGAAGCCGAGGAGGTACTTGGAAACAAATTCAACGCCAAGAGCTTCCACCAGTTCATCCTGAACATGGACGGCGCTTCCTTCCGGGTCATCAAACCGTATTTTCAAACATGGCTGATGACGGAGAAATTGCACGTATAAGAGAAAAAGAGCGGTATCTCCCTGTATGCATCCGCAGACTTCAGGGATCCCGCTCTTTTCGCATTTTCATGCTTTAGTTTACTTTCTTGTAATTCTTCTCAAAGCTCATCGGACCGTCGCCGATCTTCTCGCCTGCTACGCTCAACTCCAGCGTCTTTGCCTCGTAGTTCTGGATAAATGTATTGGCAATGGCCATGACAACCAGCTTGTCAGAGGACTCCTTTAAGGAGGAGAGATCCAGCGTCAGGGCGCCGTCCTTCTGCTCAAATTTATCCACGGTGATTCCCTCTTCAATGACGCCCACCTCTGCCATCTTATCAAGCAGTTCCTGTGCATCCAGCTCATCGCCGTCAATGCCATCCATATTCTGTTTTAAGCCGCTCTTATCAGATTTTACAGAATATACGCAAACGGTTACCGTCGGATCTGCATCCGTTACCACCATGCTTTCTTTCTCAGCCACGCCGTCTACAGTCTCCTGCTGCGCCGCACCTGCCGGGGCAGTTCCATGTTCGCTGGTTTCTCCTGTATTTCTTGCCGTCGGCGCACATGCGCCCAGAACAGCTGCCATCATAAGACCAGCTGCCATTACCATAAATTTCTTCATAATGTACCTCCTTGTATTCTCCTCGCAGCAGTTGCTTCACGGTTTTCGCAACCGTTTTTGTCTTTCACACCTGTTTCCATCCAGTGCAGACTACATCCATTCTTTTTACCGCTGCCCATCCTTACTCCTAAACCACTGATTCAGCTTCATCAGCGCCTTTACCAACGTCTGCATCTCATCTTCCGACAGATCGCTTGTCAGGCTCTCGATCATCTCCCGGTGGAACCGGGCGTGATGCCCATACGCTTTTCTGCCCCGCTCTGAAAGAGAAATATATACGACCCGCCGATCCTCGAGTCCCCGGCTTCGTTCCACATAGCCTTTTTTGACCAGGCTGTTCATGGCAATCGTGAGCGTTCCCACCGTAACGGACAGTTCTCTGGCAATCGATGACATATTTTTCGGTTCACCAATCCCGATCGCTTCGATCACATGCATATCGTTATTCGTGATGTCTTTAAACTCCGGCGTAATGATTACCTTCTGTTCTATGTCCATCACATCGCGGAACAGCGTCACCAGAAGCTCATTCAGCGTCTCATAATTTCCCACAGTTTTCCCTCTCATCCTTGGTTTCAGCGCGCAAAACGGCAATTTACCCTACCGATTATACAATATTCTGTGCGGCAAGACAACTAGCAAATTTCTTACATCTTCTCTTATAACATGGCACTTGTTACTGTTCACGCACACGTACCCAGTAACGGAATTTGCCGATGCTTCGCATTCCAAACCGGCAAAATCTGCAGCCAGAACTGTATCGTATGGAATTTTCAGTTCAGAAAATTCCTACCCGTGAACAGTTACCATGGCACTACATAAGATACTCGCCACAAGCCCCGCGAACGTTGCAATCAGCGCCCCCGCAAGCGTCCATCGCGTCTTTGAGATCCGCACGGTCAGATAGTAGACACTCATCGTATAAAAAACCGTCTCCGTGCAGCTCTCAAGAACCGACACCATCATGCCGAGCCGCGAATCGGGTCCATACGTTTTAAAAATATCTAAGAGCAGCCCCGTCGCCGCCGAACTGGACACCAGACGCACCAGAAGCAGTGGAACCACCTGTGCCGGTATATGCAGAAATGCCGCCGGTCCCGCCAGCACCCCGGAGAGGAAATCGAGAAAACCGGAGGTCCGAAGCACGCCGACCGCCGCCATCAGTCCCACCAGCGTCGGCAGGATTCCAGCCACCGTTTTAAGCCCCGCAAGCGCCCCTTCGATAAAATCATCAAAAACCGGGCGTTTCTGAAGCACCGCAAACCCAACGATATAAAACAAAACAACCGGAACCAGGTATTCAGAGAGGTAATTAATGCAGCGCATTCGACGGCTCCCGTGTCTATACTTGTTTTATATGTATGGTTTGAATCCGCGTTCTATGATAATGGATCTGTTTCCAGAGCCCCTTATTTTAACAAGGGCATTATAGGGGATAAATTTGTTTTTTGTGTGAAATTTTTCCCCTACATGACGCCAAATTACGTTTTCTATTTCCAGCTACCCTTTTTTATTGATTTATATTGCTTTCTCCTGCACATCACGCGGCACACCGCCACTCCTGCCAGCGTGCTGACACAGGTCGCCAGGAACGCCGGACCGGCCACGGCCAGCGGGTGCGCCGATCCGTACTGGCTCCGGTAGGCAATCATATTGATAGGAATGAGCTGCAGCGATGAAATATTTACGACCAGAAACGTACACATTTCATCGCTCGCCGTTCCCTGTGTGACCGCCGCCGGATCCCCCGCCGCTCTCCGTTCCTCCTCCAGTTCTTCCAGCTCCTTCATCGCCGTAAGCCCCGCCGGGGTCGCCGCCCAGCCAAGCCCCAGCATATTGGCAATCATATTGGCGGCCATCGAAGAAAGCGCCGGATGACCCGCTGGAATGCGTGGAAAGAGGAAATGAAGCACCGGCCGCATCCCCGCCGACAACTGCTCAATCAGCCCCGCCCGCCGTCCGATCTCCAAAATTCCCGTCCAGAACGCCATCACCCCCAGCATCGTGATTCCCAGCGAAACTGCATCCCCCGCCGCTGCAAGCATTCCCTCCGTCACCGCCCCCAGCGTCCCATGCACCGTCGCCCAGCCAAGCCCCGTAAGCATCATAAACGCCCAGAGTGCATTTAACATGCATCTACCTCCCTGCTGTCATATGGTGCGCTCAGAACATTTTATACTCAGACAAGTATAAAAAGACGCTAAACATACACCATAAATAAATACAATTATATCATTTCTTTTCGTCCATTCCGCTTGCATTTCAGAATTTGGATCTTTAAAATAAGAACTATCATCTCCTTCACATGACAGACATTCTTTGAAAAAGGTCATTTTATATGGATTCTCCTGCCAAAAACCGTGAAGACATTGAAATATGATTTAATATTATGAAAACGAGGTATTCAGAATGAAACAATCCGCAGATTTAAAGCGTCTCCTCACCTCCATCGATCACAAAAGCTACCCGGCTTACAAGGATGTGCGCGGCGCTTATGATTTTAATACGTATATTTTATCCATCGACCATGTACAGGGTGACCCATTTGCTTCCCCTTCCAAGGTCAGTGTCCAGAT
This sequence comes from Clostridium sp. AF35-15, assembly GCF_003477745.1. Lineage (NCBI taxonomy): Bacteria > Bacillati > Bacillota > Clostridia > Eubacteriales > Clostridiaceae > Clostridium > Clostridium sp. AF35-15. The sequence goes on from NZ_QUDY01000001.1 coordinate 361,310, forward strand.
CCGCCATACGAAAGCCGGATTCCCGGCAGAGCTCTTTGATACGCCGTGGAAAAAAACGGCGCTCGAAGATTACCTGCTCCGCTGTTTTTCCCGTGAGATCGGACGTCTTTCTTTCAAGGCAAAAGGTTCTGGAAAAAGCGGTCTGATCGCCACCAGCCGTCCCGGTCAGGAGGTTCTCTCCCGGACCGCCTGCGAGATCGGGAGAAATGAGATTACAGCCCGTTTTGAGGTTGGTTTCCCGGCATTCGGGCGCACCATCAACTCAGGTGAACTGATCCGGATTTTCTTTGATTTTCTTCCAGGCTGTGTCGAAAACGTCTTTTTCTACCGCCGCCAGAACAACGCCGAAATCAAAAACCGCATCACGCTGGCAGACGACCAGCAATTTATCCGCAATGAGCTGAAACGCTTAGATCTCGTCTCCTTCGTTGCAGACGGCTCAATCCTGCCGCGTGAAACCGGCGTCTCCGACCGTCCGATGAAGGGCAGTGTGGCGTTCCATTCCCCGGATTCCTTAAGAATCACTCTGAATCTTCCGGGACACGGTCCGATCTCCGGCATGGCAATCCACCGCGGCATCACCCTGATCGTGGGCGGCGGCTACCACGGCAAATCCACACTGCTAAAAGCGCTGGAATCCGGCGTCTACAACCATATTCCAGGGGATGGACGTGAATATGTCATCACCGATGAAACCGCAGTCAAGCTGCGCGCCGAGGATGGACGCAGCATCAACCACGTTGATATTTCCCTCTTTATCCGGGATCTGCCGAACAAAAAAGACACCACCTGCTTTTCCACCGCCGATGCCAGCGGCAGTACCTCCCAGGCGGCAGCCGTGATCGAAAGCATTGAAGCGGGAACCCGCGCTTTCCTGATCGATGAGGACACCTCCGCTACCAACTTCATGCTGCGGGACGACCTGATGCAGCGCATCGTCAGCCGCGATAAAGAGCCGATCACCCCGTTCATCGAACGCGCCCGCGATCTCTACAAGCAGGCAGGCATCTCCACCGTCCTCGTAGCTGGAAGCTCCGGTGCCTACTTCTTCATCGCAGACACTATCATCCAGATGGATGCATACCGCCCGTTTGATATCACGGAGATGGTAAAAAATGCCTGCGAACAGGAAGTTTCCAAACCCGCCATCCAGGCTCCTGGGTTCAAGCTCCCGACGGCTGGGCGGAAGCTGGCGGCTGACGGAACAGGACGGGCTGTGGGCGCGATGGCACTGAATTTTGGCGACAGCCGCGCAGAAGCAGGCGGTGAATCTCAGGAAGAGGGCGAAAACAGCGGTCGTTCTGGACGGTTTGGCAATCGCGGCGGCAGCGCCTCCGATGCAGGACGCTTTGAACGCGGTCGCGGAGGACGCCGCGAAGCTGACCGAAATTCCGACCGGAACACGCGTATCAAAGTCCGTGTCCACGACAAACACTCTTTCCAGGTTGCCAAAGAGCCGGTCGATCTGCGCTTCGTCGAACAGCTTGCCGACAGCGAGCAGACCGCCGCACTCGCCCAGATGGTGCGCTACTGCCTGGAAAAAGGGCTTCTGGAGCGCTGCACCGTACAGGAAACGGTTGCCACACTCTTAAAAGCCTATGAAGCAGACGGGCTCTCTGTGTTCAGCGATGCTTCATATGCGGTCATGGGACTGGCAATGCCGCGCGTGCAGGAAATTTATGCTTGTTTGAATCGTTTTAGGGGATGATTTTTAAGATAAATATAAAAAGAGGGCTGCATTTTGCAAACCCTCTTTTTATATTTTTGCATCTTATATCAAACTATTTGCAAGTTTCATCTTGGCTTATCCCTGAACTCTGCCAAAATCTATGGTGCCAAGATCTATCCTACCCTTCGCACAGCGCCCGCATCACGCCCTCAACCGTCTCGATTTTCTCTGCTCTCCACGCGTTTCCGCCGCAGAAAATCAACGCATGATCTTCATCACCGCGGGCGGCATTGACGAGTGCCTGCGTGATGCAGTATGGGATCTTCGCCGGATCACAGTGTTCCAGACACTGGTAACAGTGTGTCACTGCCTGTCTTCCTTTTTCCAGTTCTTTTAAGAACGCATTCTTGATCGCACGTCCCGGCATGCCGACCGGACTTTTGACAATCACGATGTCCTCTTCCTTCGCATCCAGATATGCCTGCTTATATGCCATCGGTGCATCGCATTCCTCGGTTGTCACAAAACGGGTTGCCACCTGCACGCCGTCCGCGCCAAGCTCCATCTGGTGCATCACATCCGCATGGTCGTAGATGCCGCCAGCCGTCACAACCGGAATCGATTTGCCATATTTCTGCGCGTATTTTTTAACCAGCGCGATAATTCCCCGCACTTCCTCGTCATATTCCGCCTGATGGAATGTCTCGGCTGCGTGCGGCGTGTCTACCTCCAGCTCGGTCAGCTTCTCACGGTCAAATCCCAGATGTCCGCCCGCCAGAGGTCCCTCAACGACCACCAGATCCGGTGCGGTCTGGTACTTGCGGTCCCACATCCGACAGATGACCGTCGCCGCCTTAACGGAGGAAACGATCGGCGCAATCTTCGTCGCCGTCCCTTTCACATACTCCGGCAGGGAAACAGGAAGTCCTGCGCCCGATATGATCAGGTCAGCGCCCGCCTTGACCGCCGTTTTAACGTACTCCGCATAGTTTTTCGTTGCCACCATGATATTAAAGCCCACGATGCCGCCCTTCGCGATCGCGCGCGCCTTCTGCAACTCTGAACCGATCGCGCGCAGGTTCGCCTCCTGCGGATGTTCGGCAAAATCCGGCTCCCGGAAACCGATCTGGGCAGTGGAAATAATGCCGATGCCGCCAGCCCCCGCCACGGCTCCTGCCAGCGAGGACAGGCTGATGCCAACCCCCATACCGCCCTGGATGATCGGAAGCTTCGCCGTCAGATCACCAATTTTCAGCGGTTTTAACTGTGATAAAATTGTACTCATACGATCTCCTATATTCACAAAGGGGACCGCCGCGCGGCAACCCCCTTTCAATATCTATTTTTTAGATTTTTCTAAAACGTTCATACCGCTGCTCCGCGATCTCATCCGGTGTCTTTTCCGCGCAGGACTGGAAGAACTCGCGCATATGGCGGTCGATGATGCGTCCGATCTCCTCGATGTTGTCATCGGTTGCCGGCTCATCCTCGCAGATAATGCGCTCGATCATGCCAAGCTCATACAGATCCTCTGCCGTCATCTTCATGACCTTCGCCGCCTCGCTGGCTCTCTTGGCATCTTTCCACAGAATCGAAGCAAAGCCCTCCGGAGAAAGGATCGAGTAGGTCGCATTCTCCATCATCCATACCTCGTTGGAAACCGCCAGCGCCAGTGCGCCGCCGCTGCCGCCCTGACCGGTGATAATCGCCAGAATCGGCACCTTCATATCCGACATCTCAAAGAGGTTGCGGGCAATCGCCTCGCCCTGGCCTCTCTCCTCTGCCTCCATACCCGGGAATGCACCTGGCGTATCGACAAAACAGATGATCGGACGGTTAAATTTCGCCGCCTGTTTCATCAGACGGAGCGCCTTTCTGTATCCTTCCGGAGACGGCATGCCGAAGTTGTGCTTCATGCTGTCTTTCGGGGATTTACCTCTCTCCTGTCCAATGACCGTGACCGGCATTCCATAGAAAGATGCCACACCGCCGATGACCGCCATATCATCGCCATAATACCGGTCGCCGTGGAACTCGGTAAAATCGTCAAACAGGATCCGGATATAATCGCTGGCGTTCAGACGTCCGGCGCTACGGGACTGGCGTACTGCCTCCCAGGCGTCTCTCTCTCGACCTGCGATCTTATTTAAGGTCTTCTGGCGCATGATACCGGAGAACGGTGCTTTCCGGCTCTTTAACTTGCCTTCCTCCACAGAAGCTGCTTTTTCTGCCCTGGATGCAGATGCCGCTTCTGTGTGGTTCTCCGCCTCGTCGTTCCATTTCTCCCAGCCATGCTCCTGGCTGTGAAGCTTCAAAATCTGTCCCAGAACACGCTTCTGATCTTTTCTTTCCACGATCTGATCCACAAAACCGTGTGTCAGCTGGAACTCGGCTCTCTGGAAGCCCTCCGGGAGCTTCTGGCCGATCGTCTGCTCGATGACACGCGGACCCGCAAATCCAATCAGCGCTCCCGGCTCTGCCAGGATGATATCGCCCAGGGACGCAAAGCTTGCCGTTACGCCGCCGGTGGTCGGATCCGTCATAAAGCTTATGTAGAGAAGTCCCGCCTCGGAATGACGTTTTAAGGCTGCGGAAGTTTTCGCCATCTGCATCAGGGAGATCATGCCCTCCTGCATTCTCGCGCCGCCGGAGGCCGCGTAGATGATAACCGGAAGCCGTTCCTCGGTCGCACGCTCTACCGCACGGGCAATCTTCTCTCCCATGTTGTGACCCATGCTGCTCATCAGGAAACGGGAGTCGCAGACCGCGATCACAGTCTCATAACCGTGAATCTTTCCCTTACCAGTGACAACCGCCTCATTTAACTCGGTTTTCTCTCTGGCTGCCTCAACCTTGCCCTCATAGCCCGGAAATGCAAGCGGATTGACCACAGACATCTCCTTATCCCACTCTTCAAAGGTACCTTCATCGATCAGCATCTCAATCCGGCGGTACGCATGCATCCGGAAATATCCGCCGCAGCGCGGGCACACATACAGGTTGTCCTTGACATCCTGCACCAGAATCGGTTTCTCACATTTATTACACTTACGCCATAAAGAACGCAGACTTTCCGGCGTCATCGCCGTCGGACGGCTCGGAATCTTCTCCGGTTTTTCCTGTGCTGCCTCTGCCGCCCTTTTATCTGCTTTCGCACTCTCCGCACGGCTTACGCCGGCAGAACCGTGGTCGTTTGTATTGATCGAAGTATACGATTTCTTAAACAGATTTTTAAACATCTCTTATTCAACCTCACTTATTAGCCAATCATAAACGTCAGCTCTGCGGAAACAGCCAGCTTGCCATCGACGGTTGCCGTCGCACTTCCGATGCCGACCGGTCCTTTTCTCTTGATGATATGGCACTCCAGCTTTAACTTGTCGCCCGGAACTACCTTTTTCTTGAATTTTGCGTTGTTGATTGCCCCGAAATATGCCGTCCTGCCCTTATTTCCTTCTTCACTTAAAATCGCAACCGCGCCGACCTGCGCCAGCGCCTCCACGATCAGGACGCCCGGCATGACCGGCTCCTGCGGAAAATGACCTGCAAACCACGGCTCGTTGTATGTTACATTTTTATATCCAACCGCGCCCTCGCCCGGTGTCACTTCCTCGATACAGTCGATCAAAAGAAACGGATGACGGTGCGGGATGATCTCCTGGATCTCTTTAATTCCCATCATAATTTCAGTTACCTCTTTCGCTTTCCCAGACATCCTTTTTGTATGCTGCAAGTCTCTTCCGCCAGCTCCAGTGCGCTGCTTCCAATCATTCAATCATCCACACAAAAACGTCCTCAAATTATATTTAGTCCTCAAATTTCTTGATTACCAGGCTGGCATTGACACCACCAAATCCCAGGGAGTTGGTCAGGGCATAGTGGATATCCATCGGAACACCCTCGCCCATCGTGTAATCCAGATCGCAGCCCTCGCCTGCCTCTTTTAAACCTGCGGTTGCGTGTACAAATCCATCCTCAATGGATTTCACGCAGGCGATAAACTCAACACCGCCCGCTGCACCTAAAAGATGTCCAATCATCGACTTAGTGGAGTTAATTTTTACCTTGTAAGCGTGGTCGCCCAGCGCTTTTTTCACTGCCATCGTCTCGAAGAGATCGTTATGGTGTGTACTGGTTCCATGTGCATTGATGTAATCAATCTTCTCCGGTGCGATACCTGCATCCTTGAGCGCCATCTCCATCGCATACGCTGCGCCGCTTCCATCCTCTGCCGGGGAAGTGATGTGGAATGCATCGTTGCTTCCGCCGTAGCCGACTACCTCTGCCAGAATCTTTGCGCCGCGCTTCTGCGCGTGCTCTAAGGACTCCAGAACTACGATACCAGCGCCCTCGCCCATGACAAAACCATCGCGGTCCTTATCAAACGGACGGGATGCCGTCTCCGGGTCATCATTGGTAGAAAGAGCCGTCAGAGCCGCGAAACCTGCCATACCGAGCGGTGTGATCGCAGACTCGGTACCACCGGCTACCATCACGTCTGCCTCGCCGTACTGGATCGAGCGGAACGCCTCACCGATAGAGTTCGTACCGGTCGCACAGGCAGTTACCACGTTGATGGATTTGCCCTTTAAACCATAATGCATTGCCACATTACCGACTGCCATGTTGCTGATCATCATCGGAACGAGCAGCGGGTTCACACGGTTCGGTCCTTTTTCCAGCATTTTTTTGTGCTCACGTTCCATCGCCTGTAAGCTTCCGATACCGGAACCGATGCTGGTTCCCACGCGGAACGGATCCTCTTTTTCCATATCCAGACCCGCCTGTGCAATCGCCTCACCGGCTGCCGCTACCGCATACTGGGAAAACGGCTCCATACGTCTCGCTGCCTTCGGATCCATGTATTTCTTCGGATCAAAATCCTTCACCTCGCCTGCCAGCTTTGCCTTATAATCGGTTGTATCAAAATATGTGATCGGCGCGATACCGACTTTTTTATCCTTTAATCCCTGCCAGAAGCTTGCTACGTCATTTCCAATCGGAGTGATCGCTCCCAGACCGGTTACTACTACACGTGTCTTATTTCCCATCTAAAAACCTGCCTTTCTATCGTCACAGTTCACACGTTGTGCAAACTGCGACACGATTTTGCCGATGCTTCGCATTCCAAATCGGCAAAATCTGCTGCCACTACGTTATCGTACGCCACTTTCGGTTCCAAAAGTGCCTATCTGTAAAGCACCTTTTCCCTACATCGCCATTCCGCCGTCCACGCACAGAACCTGTCCTGTGATGTAAGCTGCGCGGTCAGAAGCCAGAAATACGGCTGCCTGCGCTACATCCTCGGTCGTACCGAAACGTTTTAACGGAATCTGCTCGCCCATCGCCTTCTTCACATCGTCCGGAAGAACGGCGGTCATTTCCGTATCAATAAATCCCGGTGCAATCGCGTTGACCGTGATACCACGGCTTCCAATCTCCCTTGCCACGGATTTGGTCAGTCCGATCACGCCCGCCTTGGACGCACAGTAATTTGCCTGTCCCGCATTTCCCATCACGCCGGAAACAGAGGAAATATTGATGATGCGTCCGCCCTTCTGCTTTAACATCTGGCGGGATACGTGCTTAATGCAGTTAAATGCGCCCTTTAAGTTCGTATCGATGACGGCGTCAAACTCTTCCTCACTCATCTTCATCAGAAGATTGTCACGGGTAATGCCCGCGTTGTTGACTAAAATATCAATTCTCTTATAGCGGCTGATAATGTCCTTTAAGAACACCTCCGCCGCGCTGTAATCCGAAACGTTGCACTGAACGGCTTCCGCCTGTCCGCCCGCCTCGGTAATTTCCTTTACGACATCCTCTGCTTTTGCCGCAGAGCCATTATAATTGACGATCACCACAGCGCCCTCTTTCGCCATCGAAATAGCGATCTGACGGCCAATTCCGCGGCTGGCACCTGTCACAACTGCTACTTTTCCATTTAACATCCAAGCGCCTCCTTTACTTTGTCGATATCTTCCAGTTTCTCTATATTGAACGCCTTCGCGTTTTTGTCGATTTTACGCATGAAACCAGTCAGGGTCTTACCCGGTCCGATCTCAATAAATGTGTCCACACCATCTGCTAACATCTTCCGGATCGTCTGCTCCCAGCGGACGGAGGAAGAAACCTGCTTCATCAGAAGCGGCTTTACATCGGCTGCATCGGTCACATAATCTGCCGTCACATTCGCAATATACGGAATCTCCGGTGTATGAATCTCAACGGTATCGAGTACCTTTCCAAGCTTCTCGCCAGCTCCCACTAACATCTTGGAATGGAACGGTCCGCTTACCTTTAACGGAAGAACGCGTTTTGCGCCCGCTTCCTTCAATTTCTCTCCTGCCTCGGCAACCGCCTCTGTCTTACCAGAGATAACAATCTGTCCCGGGCAGTTATAGTTGGCAATCTGCACGCCCTCGATCGGCGCGATCACCTCTTCGATCTTCTCTGCATCCATCGCCAGTACGGCAGACATGGCGCCCTGACCAACCGGGACTTCGCCCTGCATCAGGATACCTCTCTGCCGCACGGTACGGATGGCATCTTCGTCAGACATAACGCCTGCAGCCGCCATTGCAGGATATTCTCCCAGGCTCAGGCCCGCAGCCACATCCGGGCGGATTCCGGTACGTTCCATGAATACACGCATCATCGCAAGGCTGGCGGTTACCATCGCCGGCTGCGTATACTCCGTGATATTCAGACGGTCCGTCTGCGCCGGATCAAAGCAAAGATCGGTCATTGAAAACCCAAGGATCTCGCTTGCTTTCTCAAACATCTCGCGTCCCGTTTCCGTTTCCTGATAAAAATCCTGTCCCATGCCAGTGGTCTGTGCGCCCTGACCCGGAAAAATAAATGCAATTTTGCTCATAGCGTTACACTCACTCTCTACTTTCTGCCCAAAAGCGCCTCCGCCTGGGCCATCATTTCTTCAATCATTTCCTTACAGGTCTGCTCTTTCTTCACCATACCTGCAATCTGTCCAGCCATCACGGTTCCGTTGTCCACGTCACCTTCCATGACTGCCTTCCGAAGCGTTCCAAGTGTTAAATACTCCAGTTCCTCGAACGGGCGTCCCTCTTTTTCCAGCTTCAGATACTCTCTCGTCATCTTATTTCTAAGACAGCGGATCGGATGTCCGTGACTCATACCGGTTACGGTCGAATCAATGTCCTTCGCCTTGATGACTCTGTCCTTGTAAGCCTGGCTTACGATAGATTCCTTCGATACGACGAAGCGGGTTCCCATCTGGACCGCCTCTGCGCCCAGCATAAATGCCGCCGCAATGCCGCGTCCATCTGCGATACCTCCGGCTGCAATCACCGGAATCGAAACCGCATCAACCACCTGCGGAACGAGCGTCATCGTCGTCGCCTCGCCAATGTGTCCGCCGGACTCCATGCCTTCTGCAACGACTGCATCTGCGCCGCTCTTCTCCATCAGACGTGCCTGTGCAACCGAAGCGACAACCGGAATTACCTTAATGCCGGCTTCCTTCCACATGCCCATGTATTTGCCTGGAATACCGGCGCCGGTCGTTACGACCTTGATGCCTTCTTCCACAACTACCTTTGCCACGTCATCCGCATACGGGCTCATCAGCATGACATTGACACCAAACGGCTTCTTTGTCAGCTCTCTCGCCTTGCGGATCTCCTCGCGGACAACCTCACCTGGTGCATTGGCGCCGCCAATTAAGCCCAGACCGCCAGCTTCAGAAACGGCTGCTGCCAGATGATGTTCTGCCACCCATGCCATGCCGCCCTGAATAATCGGGTATTCAATCCCCAACATTTCTGTGATCTTTGTTTTCATTATGCCTCTACACCTTTTTCTTTTAAGTAGTTCATAACATCGCCTACCGTTGCCAGGTTCTGCAGATCCTCAGCCGGGATCTCTACGGAGTACTCGTCCTCCAGAGCCATAACCAGCTCAAACAGATCCAGAGAATCAGCACCCAGATCATCCTTGAAAGAGGAAGCCTCGGTAATGGAATCTGCGTCTACGCTCAGCTGCTCTGCAATAATTTCTTTCATTTTCTCTAACATCGTTTCAATCTCCTTTTTAAATGAATTTTCTTTTTGTGACCGCAAAAATGCAATCACTGTTCTTATATTTTATCAAAAAATGGGATAATGTACATTAGTTTTGCTATATATTTTTTGCTTCTCCAGGCACCTACCAGGTCATCAATGCCGCGCCCCAGGTAAGACCCGCGCCAAAACCTGCCATCACCAGCGTATCGCCACGTTTTAAGCGTCCGTCCCGGTGCATTTCATCCAGGAGAATCGGAATCGAAGCCGCCGACGTATTGCCGTAGCGCTCGATATTGACCGGAATCTTGTCCATCGGAACCTTCAGACGGCGCGATGCCGCTTCCAGAATCCGGATATTCGCCTGATGCAGCAGATAATGCTGTACCGCCTCGCGGTCCGTTCCGGTCTCCTCCAGAATCGCATTCACAATCTCCGGTACCTTCTTCACCGCAAACTTGAAGACTTCCTGACCGTCCATCTGCATAAAACCAAGCTCCGGCTTGCCGCCCGTCAGGCAGTTTTCAAGACTTCTCGCCTGGCAGTACAGAACGTCGTTCTTCGTTCCGTCGCTGCCGACCAGCGTCTTCACCACACCCGTCTCGTCCGCTCGGACAACCGCCGCGCCCGCGCCATCGCCAAACAGGATGCAGGAACTGCGGTCCGTCCAGTCTAACACCTTGCTCAGTGTCTCCGCACCGATGATCAGCGCCGTCTTATAGATGCCCGCCTGAATAAATCCCTGCACAATATGTAAGGCGTAAATAAATCCGGAACATGCCGCCGTGATGTCAAACGCCACCGCATGTTTCGCCCCGATGGCTCCCTGTACATCCGCCGCCGCACTCGGGAACGCCCGATCCGGGGAAGACGTCGCCACGATCACGATCTCAATCTCCTCCGGAGAAATGCCCGCGTCCGCGATCGCGCGCTTCGCCGCCTCTGTCGCCAACGCCGAGGTTCCCTCGCTCGTCGAGACATGTCTGGCTCCAATACCCGTCCGTTCCCGGATCCAGGCATCATTTGTATCAAGAAATTTCGTCAAATCCTGATTCGTCACAACCTGCTCCGGCGCATACGCGCCAATTCCAATGATTCTAGCTGTCATTTTCTCGTTTAACTCCGCTTCTTCTATAAAAGATAGTTTTAATTTCAAATGGTTTGATATTCAAATTAATTTAGAGTGTAGCGGAGAATGTGGGGTTTGTCAAGGGTAACTTGTAAATGAACGGCAGGATTCTGGTGAGAAGACGCAACCCGGACAGAGAAGAGCCGCCCCCAATCTTCCGGAAAACGCTCTCGCTCTTGCACTCGCTGCAGCGGACACTAAGCTTGAAAAAACCTCGCTAAGTGCCGGCGCGAGTGATGTTTCCTACAGATTGAGGGCGGCTCTTCTCCTGAAATACGCATCACTTGAAATACATAAAAATTAGGATACCGCGGTTTTCTTTTTCGTTGTATAATTATAAGACATAGGTATCTTTATTGTATCTATACAGAAATTTGTATACTATATTATCTATATATTACCCTATTAAAAGGAGGAGTTGCTATGCAGAGTATTCTTGTATGTGACGATGATAAACAGATCGTAGAAGCGATTGACATATACTTAACCGGTGAGGGATTTGAGGTTATCAAGGCGTATGACGGCGCAGAGGCGCTGGAGCTTTTGAAAACGCACACCGTGAATTTGATGATTCTGGACGTTATGATGCCAGGGTTAGATGGCATCCGGACGACGCTGAAGGTGCGTGAAACCAGCAGCATCCCGATCATTATTCTTTCCGCGAAGTCTGAGGATGCGGACAAGATTCTGGGCTTAAATATCGGGGCAGATGATTATATCACGAAGCCGTTTAACCCACTGGAACTGGTCGCCCGCGTGAAATCGCAGCTCCGCCGCTACACGCAGCTGGGAAATATGAACAATCAGATGGGCAACCACGTATTCAAATGCGGCGGCTTGCAGATCAACGATGAAAATAAGGAAGTAACCGTGGACGGCGAACTCATCAAGCTGACACCGATCGAGTACAACATCCTGCTTCTGCTCGTTAAAAACGCCGGAAAAGTCTTCTCCATCGACCAGATCTACGAGGCGATCTGGAATGAGGAGGCGATCGGCGCGGACAATACAGTTGCGGTTCATATCCGCCATATCCGCGAAAAGATCGAAATTAACCCGAGGGAGCCGCGCTATCTGAAGGTTGTCTGGGGTGTTGGATATAAAATTGAGAAGCAGTAAAAATGTGAATCATCCATCTAACAGAAGTTAGGAGTTGCAAAATTTATGACAAAACTCTCACATATTCCGATGCAGATCCAGAAATGGATCGCCAGCCTCGCGCATCTGTTTTTCCTGATTCTGGGACTCATCGGTATCAGCCTCATGTATATCAATGGAAATTTCGGGCTGGGGCTGACCGGCATTGGCTCGGTTCCTTATGAGGACACCGCGGAATTTAACACACAATTTAATAACGATCTGAACGATATCTTCCTATATATGGAATATCAGGACGTCTTCGGTGCCGACAGCTCGATCGACCTCTCGCGCCGGATGCTCAAAATGACCTTTGGACCAAGCGAGACCGAAAATTTCTCCCTGTCCTCCCTGATTTCCTATCTGGAATCCATGGGGTACCAGCTCGACGACGACTTTAACTGCCAGAAGGTTTCTGAACCGGCAGACGGCGTCAAGAGCCGCGAAGGCTACGTCGAATGGTCGGTTCAAGAGCCGCAGCGGATCTACAGCTACCGTTCTGCCAGCCGGAAGCGCAGCACATTGGAGGATGCAGCGGTCGAGATCATGGACACACTGCATCGTTATTACACAGTGTATAACCGTTTCGTCGCCAATCCATCCAACCTGCATTTTAAAATCCAGTACACGGAGCCAGATTCGGATCAGAGCGAAACAACCCAGTTTACAAACACCGATTCCCTGACACCGGAAAATGTCAAGGAATACGGGCGCTACGCGTACCTGCCGGGCAATTCCGTTTTCTACGACACCAACATGAAAGCGATCCCGCTCAGCAGCATTTCCGCACTGGCATCCAATAACCCGTACACCGGCAGCGACTATTATCTGCTGATCGGAATCGATACAAATTATCCAGTCACTGACCTTTACGCGCGCACGCATACCGCATACCTGCACCGGCAGCACCTGTATCTGACCGGATTTGCACTGACAATCTTTGCAACGATCGGACTGCTTTTAAGCTTCCTGTTTCTGTTCCGGGTGTCCGGCTACCAGAGTTACCGCAGCTTCGACGTGACGCTGCACGGCTTCGACAAGAGCGGCACTGAAACCGGCATCGTCTTTTTTGCCGCCATGACCGCGATCGCCCTGGTTGTAAGCGACCTGATTCTCATCCGCATCCTGCATCTGGTCATTCCATCGCAGTATTGGTACTTCTCCGATCACAGCCTGCAGGCGCTGGTCCTGTATCTGGGCGGACTGCTGCTCTTTTTCAGCCTCCTGCGCCGCTACCGCGCCGGTACCCTGTGGACCTCCAGCCTGATCTGCCGGATTCAGAAGAAAATGTTGATCCTCAAAACACGGCAGAACTTCCGCAGCCGCCTAGGCATCGGATTTGTTCTCTATCTTGCAATCAACACAGCGCTTATCAGCCTTGCCTGGTATTTCTGGGACCGCGTGTATGCAAATTTATACGTTGTTTACCTGCTGACAGGTCTGACTGTGCTGGTATTTCTGCTGTTTAACCTGTGGATCTTTTACATACTGTTCCGGCAGGCAAGCGAACAGGAATCCATCCGCGATGCCGTCCGCCAGCTCTCCGCCGGGGAGACCAGCTATCAGCTTGATCTCGATGAATTTGACGGTCCGGAGCTCACGCTGGCAGAGGGACTCAACAACATCAGTTCCGGTCTTGAAACCGCCCTTCAGGAGAAAATGAAGAGCGAACGCCTCAAAACCAACCTGATTACCAACGTTTCGCACGACATCAAAACGCCGCTGACCTCGATTATAAATTATGTAAACCTAATGAAACGGGAACATATTGAAGATGCGCGGATCAACGCCTATCTTGATGTGCTCGACCAGAAATCACAGCGTCTCAAAACACTGATTGAAGACCTCGTCGAGGCATCCAAGGCAAGCTCCGGCAATGTGAAGCTTGAATTTACCGACATTGACCTCGTCCAGATGGCATTTCAGACCAACGGCGAATTTGAAGAAAAACTGGATGCCAGACATCTGCAGCTCATCATCAATGCCCCGCGGGAACCGCTGATGATCCGCGCCGATGGACGCCGCCTGTGGCGCGTACTTGAAAACCTGTACAACAATGTCTGCAAATATGCGATGGAGGGCAGCCGCGTCTACGTAGACCTCGCCCGCGTTCCCGGAAATCCAGAAACCGGTACTGCTGGCCAGGCAGTCTTCACCATCAAAAATATATCTGCCAATCCGCTCAACATCCGTGCCGACGAGCTGACCGAACGTTTCGTGCGCGGCGACGTCGCCCGCACCACCGAGGGAAGCGGGCTGGGACTATCGATCGCCAAAGATCTGACGGAATTGCAGAACGGGCAGTTTAGTTTGTATATCGATGGGGATCTGTTTAAGGCGCAGGTAACGTTTGATTTGGTGGAGAAAACGACGGAGAAGGCGGTGGAGGACGCAGAAATAATAGAAGAAACCGATGCTTCCGAAGCGGCTGAAAAGCCGAAAAAGGACGATGAACTGAAAAAAACAAATATACCGGAAGAAGCTACTATTCAAAAAGAGGTAAACGGCGAATCTTCCGAAAATGCTATCAATGAAACCATAAACACTACGGAAAATTCAAGAAATGAATAAAAATTTATGAATTGAGGACTTTATCCTATGAAACGCACTCATATCATGATCGCAGTCTTCTTCGCCTGCATCCTCTCCCCCAACCTGCTGTTTCCTATCCTGAAAACCACAGCCGATGAGGGCACCGGCGAAAACCGCAGTCTGGCGGCATTTCCAACTCTGTCGCTGGAAACCATCGATACCTTTCCATCCGGTGTTGAGGACTGGATCAACGACCACGCGGCGTTCCGCAACCGCTTCTTAAGCCTGAACGCCCGCTTAAACCTCTCCTTATTCCAGTTCGGAGACTCGCAGGACGTCATCACCGGAAAAGATGGCTGGTACTTTTACACGCTCGGAAGCTCTGTCGAGGACTTCCTCGGCACCAACCGTTTTTCCGCCGGGGAACTCCAGATGCTGGCACACAAACTCCAGACCGTCCACGACGCCTGGAAAGAAAAAGGCACCGAATTTATCTTCCTGTGTGCTCCCAATAAAGAAGGCGTATGCAGCGAATTCCTCCCGGATGGCTTCACCGCACCGGACGGACCTACCCGCCGCAGTGAACTGCTCGATTATCTGGAAATACACACAAATGTCCCAGTTGTCAATCCATACCCGGAGCTCAAAAACCGCCGGGACTATCAGTGGTATTTCAAAACCGACACCCACTGGAACGATGCTGCCGGATTTCTCGTCTCCGGGCAGATCATCGATGCCGCTGGCGGCACCTCCACGCCGATCGAGGACGTCACTGTCACCTATGAGCCACGCGATCCGGGCGATCTGGCAAACCTGTTCCACATGCCAGAATCCATGTGCGACGATACCAAAGCAGATGTATCCGGTTACCGAAACAATGTAACCATCCACTACGACAGTGCCTCCGACGATGGCAACATCGCCCACATCTCAGCAGACCAGGCGCCCGACCCGCGACGCATCACGATCTACCGCGACTCCTTCGGCACCGCCCTGCTGGTCGGACTGCCAAAATACTTTGCGTATACCGATTTTTACCACTGGCAGGCATTCGAGCCGGAATTTTTGAACGAAAATAAGCCGGATGTGCTGGTGTATGAGGTGGTGGAACGGGATTTGGGGAGAATGATGGAGGATTTGGAGAAATTGATGCCGAATCAATGACGTGCATAGTTTGTGCATTTTCAAAAGTATCATTTGCACAGTTTAGATGTGTTTTTTTATTGATCTCACATTATAATTATGATAAATTAAAATTATGGAAAGTCAGAGCATATGAAAGGCGGCCTGCCCCTACTTTTGGAGGGCTTCCCCTCCAGCATCTCGTCATACCAATGACAGAAAGGAGGGCGATAACAATGTATATTACATATTCGGATTTAATTCAGTCTGGAATATTCATTGTCGCTCTCGTAGGATTGTGTTATACAATCTTCACGAGAAGAAAATAGCCGCCACTACTGCAATAGGGGCGGCTGGTCTCATAAGAGATTAACTGTTTCATTTCGGCAGGCCGTATGTCTCTGGCTTTCCTATTTTTACTATAGCATATCTTTTTTCTGTATTCAAGATGTTTTATTATGCCTTATTTTTGAAATACTAAATTTTGCAATTTTCATTTCACCATTTTATCTGAATCAGCAGGTAGCTTCCCATCTAATCCATGATTCCGAAACCATCCGCCGATCCGAATAAAAATCAAAAATTCTCCTACAGCTCTTTCTTCACCAGCTCCAACGCCGAAGCAATCACCGCATCCATATCATAATACTTATACTCGCCCAGACGTCCGCCAAAGATTACCTTCTCTTCCTTCTTGGCCAGCTCTTTGTACTTCTCATACAGCGCACCATTCTTCGCATCATTGACCGGATAATACGGCTCATCGCCTAACTTCCACTCAGAACTGTACTCACGGCTGATAACCGTCTTTGGCAGATCATTGCCATCCGCATCCTTGCCAAACTCAAACCATTTATGCTCGATAATACGCGTCCACGGAGTCTCCGCATCTGTATAGTTCACTGCCGCATTGCCCTGGAAATTCGGGATATCCAGCACTTCGGTATCAAAGCGCACAGAACGATACTCCAGAACGCCCAGCGAATACTCAAAATACGCATCGATCGCGCCGGTGTAAACTACTTTCTTTGCCATCGCATCCCAATCAGCCTTATTCTCAAAATAATCCTCTTCCAGGCGAACCTCGATGCCGTCCAGCATATTGGCAACCATCTTCGTATAGCCGCCAACCGGGATTCCCTGATACAGGGCGTTAAAATAGTTGTTGTCAAAGGTCAGACGAACCGGAAGACGCTTGATGATAAAGGACGGAAGATCCTTGCACTCTCTTCCCCACTGCTTCTGTGTATATCCCTTGATCAGCTTCTCATAAATATCCGTACCAACCAGGCTGATCGCCTGCTCTTCCAGGTTCTTCGGCTCGGTGATGCCTGCTGCCTTGCGCTGTTCCTCGATCTTCGCCGCTGCCTCCTGCGGAGTCACGACACCCCACATCTTGTTGAAGGTGTACATATTAAACGGCAGGGAATACAGCTCGCCGTGGTAATTCGCCACCGGAGAGTTCGTAAAACGGTTAAACTCCGCGAACTGATTTACATAATTCCAGACTTCCTTATTATTCGTGTGGAAAATATGCGCGCCATACTTGTGAACCTGGATGCCCTCCATCGGCTCTGTATACACATTTCCTGCAATATTCGGGCGGCGGTCAATCACCAGAACCTTCTTGCCCGCTTTCTTCGCCTCATGGGCGAATACGGCACCGTAGAGACCGGCGCCTACTATTAAATAATCGTACATGTTGGTTTTCTCCTTGTTACGTGTTGTTATACTTGTGATTTATTTATAACATACAACGACAATTTAAACAAGAATATCCCGTCAGCTTCAAGCATTCCCCAAAACAAACTCTCAATTTGGACACAATACCTTATTAATACTCCATTAGGATACATGAGTCCTATGGAGTACAGACGTAGACTTGGATTGGCTGTTTAACCTGTCCAAGAAAATGTCCGCACCCTCCCCTCTCAGGGCGAGTCCAAAATCTTCAAGAACACTTTTACTATGTATTATCCTTCAACCCATAACACTGGTACAACATATCTGTCATTTTCTTCTTATCTGTTCCTCTTATACCCAAGGACTTTAAATCCACTGTTTCATCAGCTATTTCAGATAAGAACTTTTTCATATCCTCTGCTATTTCCGGACTGAGAACTTGCCTTGTATTGGCTGTGATTAACTGTGCTAATCGGAACACATCATTTTTATGTTTCTTTATATTTTTGCTGTCAACCTGCTCTCCATTCAGCTTGCGTTCCTTTAAATCCAGCCACGCTTTCGCCTTAAATGGTATCAGACAAGTCGGACTTAATACCGGAATGCCATCAACCATCAATTGTCCGGTTTTTAGCAATTCATAATACGCTTCATTTAAAAGGATTGCCGACAAGCTGGAGATTTCATCGTCTATCGGAAGCGGTGTGAGAACTGCATCATCTTCCAATATAACAAAATCCGGATTTCTGGAAAATATTTCTATCATATATGGATATTCTTTGCTTTTCGGAGATGTGAAACGATAAAACTGTGTATTTCCGGTACTTTTATTCAAATGCTCATATCCTGCTTCCTTGACATACTCCCAGAACTGCCTGCCGAACTCCGCTGTTATGGATTCGACAATCAATACAATATCTACATCTTTTGTAGCACGAAACGGTAATTCTTCATTTTCCATAATCAAATCACAAGCTGTCCCGCCGATGATAACATATTGATTTTCAAAACCCTGAAATCTTTCCTTAAATTTTGTAAATCCGCTGACCATTACTCCTTCAACCTTCTTTCCTGCAATTCATCTACTGCTTCTTCAATTCTCTCATCGTTTGTATCTCCAAAAGATAAAACAATGGAAATATCGTCAGCACTGTTATCCTCTGAAAATTGTTTCGGGTTGTATGCCCATAATTCAAGTCTTACCTGCTTATCCGGGTCTATCAATTCATCGGTCAGCAAAGTTTTATCATAATCCCTCTCACTGATTGCATAGGTAGCAACTCGGCTTGGATTTAGCATTGTTTTTTCAGAAAGTGCCGTCCCCCCTGCAAAGACCATATTTTCTGTAACTTGCGTCTTATCTATATATCCTGCTTTGCGGACAGGTGTTGTCAAATATACTTTTGCTTTTTCAAATAATTCATCTCTGTTATATTTTGACTCAATAAACTTGTTGACACCGTCTTTTGCTACAAGAAACAAATCCGTCGCTTCCAACTGCTTTACTGCTCTGGTCAAGGTCATTGCTGTAAATGGAAGCACTTTTCCGGCTTCTGAAATATACAATCGTTTTTTCTTACTATACAGATAAAACAAAAACAACTGCTGTGTTGAGCAAACAAACTTACCTGTCAGCTTTTGGGGTTCTTTCTCATCAGAAAGCATTGTCCCGATGAAAGGAAGAAAGACCTGCTTATCAGTAATAAACGGTATATTATTTTCTATAAGGCTTTTTCTTCGATAATTAGATACCGACGCAAGTTCAAATACGACTGGTACATTATCAATCTGCTGTATTTTTGTAATCTGTTTTTTCAATGCCGGAAGTGTGGCAAGTTCTTCTGTCGGAGTAAGCATTATACAGCGTCTGTTTCCAATATATGCTGTGTGAAAATTATAACTTCCCGCAATATAAACAGGCAAAGAATCCTGATGATTCCATGCTTCATATTTTATAGAAATCCCGAATACGCTTGTAAGCATATTTCCCATTCCCCTTTTAACTCAATTTCTTTCATTTTAACTTAGTCAATGTTAAAAATCAAGTTTTTGAGTTGTTTTAAGTTTATTGCTAATTTCAATCCTCAAAAAAAATCAACTAGGAGCAGCAAATTTTAAATATTTCCAAATGTAAATTTTTTTCCTAACCACATTTGTTAAGAAAAAAGCCTACCTTCACTCTCCTTCTCCCTTATCACACTCCCATACACCAAAATCATCCAAAACATCGGCTGCCGGTAATTCACCAAAAAGAAACTCTCCGCCAAAATCCCTGCCACCGCACACATCATCGCCGCATTCATATACCGCAGATTCCGGACCAGCCAGATAAGTAGGAAAACCGTCGGGATTATTCCATAGCAGAATAATACACTGAACAGGCAGCAATGAATCTCATTGATCTGGCTGGTCAGCGTGAAACGGTCAAATCCGCCCTCGCCTGCGCCGTATAACAGGTATTGTGGGTAAAGCACCAGCTTCTCCATGCCGCGATCCAGAAACAGTCCCAAAAGTCCGCCATGTGCAACTTTCCAGATCTTCTCCTGAATCCGGGTCAGCATATTGTAATCCACGGTCTTCACATCGAAATCCGCCGCTGGCCATATCCACCACAAAAACACGCCCAACAAAAGAAATCCACCACAGATTCCCACGATCCACACCTTCGACGGAACCTTTCTCCTGCATCCCTCCAGATAGAGTGCATGCGCTCCTGCCAGCAAGGTAAAAACCAGAAAGCCCAGCAGAATTCCCGTCGATTTCGATGCCGCCAGCACCGGTAAAGCCAGCAAGTAAAAAATAAGAAAGCTCCGATCGCCGAACCGACACCGGTACAGGTACAAAAGCAGCACCATCATAAATAAGAAAAACGCCAGCTGATTCGGATCATTAAACGTTCCCTGGTACCGCACCGCGCCCCAGTATTCATGAAAAATCCGTCCATGGCCCGATGCATATACCAGAAGCTGCAAAACGATATTTACCTTCACCACCCGGTTCATCCACAATAAAAACGTTTCATTCTCCTGATCCACCAGCTTCCGAAACGTCCATATCGCACAGGCATTATAAATCCAGAAAAACGTATACCGGAAAAACTCATTCCGCCCCAGCCGTATACCATAATATGCATTAATCCCTATCACAAACAGCAAAAACACATAGAAAAAACCATCTTCCCGAACCCGTCCGATTCGTTCCTTCTTTTTCAAGCATCCAGCCAGTAAAATAAAAAAAGAGAGCAGCAGACAAACATCCGCCGCTCCCATTCCTCCCGAAGGAAATAGATAAAACTGTTTCAAAAAAACAAACAATAAAAACAATACGCTGGCTGGCGCAAATACCATCTTCTCCTTCATGACTCCTTTATCCTCTCTCCGACTCTCTTCCCAGCAGTCTCTTGTAAATCTTCTCCATCTTTTCCCCCACTGCATCCAGGCCAAACAGACGGCTTCGCTTTCTGCACACCTCGCCCATCCGGTCCCATTCATCCATATGTTCCAGCATATACAAAAGTGCCCGCGCCCAGACTTCTTCATCCTGCATCTTCTCAATCATCATTCCGCCCGGACAGATTTTCTGGCTTCCATCCTCAGATAAAGTCCACTCCTCTCCCATCAGGTCCGTATTGCCCCGGATCTCCGAACAAACCACCGGCAGTCCGCTCGCCATCGCCTCCAGCATCGCACGCGGCAGTCCTTCCTGGAAAGACGGAAAAAGGAAGATATCCGAAGCACCAAAAATCTCCGCCATATCTTCCCTATAACCCAAAAATGATATATGATCCGCTATCCCAAGCTGCGCTGCCAGATCCTGCAAATACTCCTTCAATTCGCCATGTCCGCATAATAAAAGATGCAGCCGTTCATAGCTGCATCTCTCAACTCGCCTGCCTGTTCCAGCATCCTCCTGCTCATCTGCCGTTTCATTTCGTTCCAACGATAAAACTGACTCCTTTTCCGAATCCTTCAGCTTCGCCAGCATCCGAAACAGCACTTCCTGATTTTTCCTCGGAATCATCTCCCCGGACGTCAAAAGCACTACCCGTCCCGGCGGCACGCCCAGACTCTCTCTCTTCTTTTGACGTTCCTTTTCCCCCATTTTAAAAAAATTATCTTCCTCTATCCCCACACCCGGCACATAATCCACATACCTCGCATGGAATTTCCGTTTCGCAAGTTCATAATCCTCTCGGTTAATACAGATCTGCTGATCCGTATACCTCGATAAAAACTTTTCCATCGGATAATAAAACAGCCAGTTCTTCCACGACGCCCCTTTAAAAAAATGGAATCCATGCGCCGTATAAATCACCGGGCCAGTCCCCGTCGCATGGGCCGCCAGGCGCGCCATCACACCTCCCATCGGTGTGTGGCAGTGCACCAGCGAAAAATTTTCCCGGCGCATCAGCTCAACCATCTGACGGTACACCTGAAAATTCCGCTTATCAAACGGACTCCGTACAAAATCAATCTGGTGACAGATAATCCCGGTTCCATCCAGACGGTGATTATCCGTTCCATAGGACGGCGTATGAAAATTTGAGGCATAATGAACCTCGTATCCCATTTTCTGTAAAATATGGACATTGTTCATCTCAAACTGCGGGACAAAGCCGCTGACATGGGTAACCAGAAGAGCCTTCCTGCGCTGCTTTCCTTCCATTTCCTGTCTCTCCATTCAGGCACCCCCCAGACTTAATAGTGAACCTTCTTATGTGAATTAGAAGTATCTTTTACTTCTGTCCGTTCACTAATAATATATCTCGGCCGATGCTTGACTTCCATATAAATCTTTCCGATATATTCACCTAAAATCCCTAGACAAACCAGCTGCACTCCGCCAATCAAGCAAATAATACATGTCATGCTCGACCATCCGGCAACTACATTTCCCATGAAACGCATCACGATCGACCAAATAACTCCAAGAAAACTGAGTCCTGCAATCACCGTACCAAGCGCTGTAATAATTCGAATAGGTTTTATGCTCAAGCTCGTAATACCATCAAACGCAAGGCTCAACATTTTCGTCAATGGATAATGGCTTTCTCCTGCAATTCTTTCATGACGCTCATAATAAACACTTGTGCTCTTAAAGCCAACCAGCGGAAACATCCCACGCAAAAAAAGATTTACCTCCTTGAAATTAGCAAACTCCTTTAACACCCGACTTGAGACAAGGCGATAATCCGCATGATTATAGACAACCTCCGCACCCATCCAGTTTAAAAGTTTATAAAATCCTTCTGCTGTAAAACGTTTAAAAAATGTATCTGTATCACGTTTACTTCTGACGCCATAGACAATTTCACATCCCTGCTTATACTGCTCCACCATCTCGTCCATAGCATTAATATCATCCTGACCATCACAATCAATGGAAATTGTAATATCACATTTATCTTTCGCTTCCATCAAACCCGCAAGAACCGCATTTTGATGGCCTCGGTTACGGCTCTGAGAGATTCCTATAAAATGTTCATCTTGTTTTGCCAGATTGCAAATGATTTCCCATGTCTTATCCTTACTTCCATCATTCACAAAAAGGATACGGCTGCTGTTAGAAATCGTATTAGACTGAATCAAAGAAGTCAGCTTATCCAAAAACATCTTTGATGTAATTGGAAGAACTGTTTCCTCATTGTAACAAGGAATAATAATGTATAATATGGTATTCATTTTAAATTTTACCTTTCCGATCTTTTATATCGTTCTCTAAAAGTATTTAATCTTGATCTTATATATTGGAATCCATAGAGAGACAATATAATATATAGTGGAATATATGTGAATAAATATCTTGCACGTGCTTCGAAAATTAATTCAAACAGTGTCAGCCCTAAGATGCTTAACATAATCACACATACACGATTGTTTTTAGTTGCATGCCATGCAAACACATTTAAAAATATAATTGTCAACCATATCATCTGTTCAAAATTTGACCATAAAATATAGTATTTTCCGATGTCTCCATATTGTCCCGTATAATACAAACCACGCAAAAACTCACATATTGGTGTCGCTTTCGGAGGAAATACTTCCAAAAAGAATCCACCTTCTGCAGCCCAGCTAAATGTACCATTATAATAATTGGATAATATTTTTCGCGCAAATTGCTGCACCAAGCCTAGTACATGCATATTTTTAATACGATTAATTGCCACATACAAATCTGCTGCGTTTCTTTCTGCACAAGTTGAAAATGATGCAGAAAATTCAACATCCTTATCAGAAAAATTTCCCATATCAGCAGGATTCATACCCATCATAAAATAATGTGCAATTCCAAAAGACATGTTTTTATCAACCGGAAAATTCATCGCCGAAATTCCAACTTTAATTATACACAGCCCCATGAAAGCGCCAAAAATAGCAATCAAATCATTCAAGAAACTTTTTTTCAATTCTCTCTTTCCTGCAACGCAAAATGTTTCAACTAAAATAACTGCAATAAAAACGATAAATGTTTGAGGTTTTATTTTATATCCCACCGTTGAACAAAGACCTATGAAGAACCACACTAACATAGAATTCTTCTTTTTATTATGAATATAAAGATATAAAATCAACGTAGGAAATATCAATGCCATAGAATCCGAATACGGTATAGAAATCCATGGAGATATTCCAGCCAAAAGAACATAAACAACATACCCAAACAGCGAAATTTTTGTATCATCAAATAAATACTTAATTATATGAAATAATAAATAGCCTGTTACGGCATTTAAAAAACATTGAACTGTCAAAATAGCAAAATATTCATAATCATGGAATCCTATATTATGTGCCACAAATCGGATTATAGAGAAAATTTCTGCCAAAAACAGGTTATTAGGGTATCTTGAAAAATACCATTGATAATCATTTGCATTTTGATGGTGTATATATGAATTAGAAAAATTTATTAATTCGGAAGAATCCCACCCTGTATAAAAATAATAATTATACACACAAAAAAGGTTCAAAAAGAAAAACAGTATCGAAACGACTATCATAGTTTTTTTACTGTTTTTAAAGTTAAAACAATTTGCCACAGTATATACTACAGCAAAAAAAATCGTTCCCAAAAACATTAGCACCCATGGCGACAAAAAATTCGCACAAAGAGATTTATTTGCATATTCAATCTTAGGGAAAAAAACACAAATTAAAATTATTATCAAAAATACGGACAGATATATACCCTTTATAATGTTTTGAAATAACATCTTGTAATTCATTTCAGTAGCATTATTCTTTTTTAATAATTTCAACTTCTCAAAAAAATTCATAATCTAAACCTTCTTAATTTTTTATACATTACTACTCCCATAACTGCATCGGATATATGCCAGATTTCATCATAAATCGAAACTTCTCCTGTGCCGGTTCTATATCTTCCTTATATGTAATACCAATCCATCTATCCGATGTATTCAGGACTTTTACAGCCGCCAAATTCTTTTCCAGCAATTCCGCCACAATATTCGGGAGAAGATATTCTTTCTTCTCTGAATTTTCCCCTAATGTATCAAGGAATCTGGCAAATCCTTCATCTATATACCGCAAAAAATCCGGATATCCCGCCCACATATTCATAGATACCATTGCATCTGATGTAATCCATTTGCTGACTTCCGCATTATCGCACTGTATTTTTCCATCCACTATCTGAATTCCCGTTGTCTCAATCACTTTCTCCAGATATCCATTTGCATCTGCCACACAGACACCTCTAGTTACAGCTCCGTTCTCACTCAGCGTGTTCTTCAAAGAAAATCCAGCCATGGCAAGGTTCATCTTCTCTTTATTCTCATTCTCGGAAATCAAGAAATCATGAAGCTTTATAAATGCTTCTTTTCCATAATAATCATCTGCATTAATAATCACAAATGGCTCTTTTACTACATTCTTGCAAGCTAAAATTGCCTGTCCAGTCCCCCACGGTTTCACGCGTCCTGCAGGAACCTTATATCCATCCGGCAAATCTTCTAATTCCTGATAGACATACTCTACTGGCATAACTTTCGATAAGCGATTTCCAATCACTTCTTTAAATTCCGCTTCGATTGCTTTTCGAATCACAAAAACAACTTTAGTAAATCCAGCCGCTTTCGCATCGTAAATCGAAAAATCCATAATAATCCCCCCATTGGGAGCCATCTTTGCAAGCTGCTTGATGCCGGTTCCGAAGCGGGAACCGATGCCAGCAGCCATGATTATGAGCACTGTATTCATATCTCTCCTCAAGCTATTCCTTACTCACTTTTCGCATCTTTTTTAAGAAATATCATAATGTACATGTGACACAAGCGAAAATGGAACACAATATTTTTTTAATTATTAATCTTCTTGTACTTTGGTTTATATACTCCTCTAGCATTTGCAATCAAAATTTTTATTAATTCACTATTGCCCTTAAAGAAACTAATCTTCGTAGGAGTTTTTCCTGTCTTAGGATATGCTCTGGTCACCGGTATCTCACAAGCTTTCATTCCTATCTGTGTAGCACGTACTGAAAGATATGCCAAAAGTTCGTAGGTCATAAAAATGTCTCTTAACGGCTGCACCCGCTTGTCCGTAAGATACCTTGCAGAATACGCTCTATAGGCATTCGTAGTATCTGTAAACTTCTGATGCGCTGTGAGCGAAATAATTGGGGCATGGATTAATTTTACAGATACTGTCCGAATAAAAGGCGTGTTAATCGCTTTGCCGCCTTTTACAAATCTTGAGCCTTGAATAAGATCATAGCCTTCCTTTAATTTCTCTATAAAACGAGGAACATCTTCTATGCTATCTTTATTATTTCCATCAATTGTAATAATCCCTTTGTATCCCCGCTTTAGCGCCCACCAAAATCCCATTCTGAGCTGAGCTCCCTGTTTTCCTACATCCATTTTCACAAGAAGAGTATTAACATCCAGGCTTCTCAGATTCTTTTCTTCCGTACAACCATCAGTTGAACCACCATCACAAATTACAATATCTGCATACTCTGACACTTGATATTTTTTCGCTCTCTTTAATTCTTTGGAAATCCGCTCTCCTTCATTGATAATCGGAATTAGGACAACATAATCTTTTGTTTTTTTTTGATATTCCATACACTCAAATTTAGGAATACCTTTTTGTTTTTCAAATATCATTTTTCTTTTCCTACTTTGTTTTTTTATTTTTTGTGATCTTATTAACCATACTATTTAGATTGTCTACCTCATCTGTACGAACAGTCCTTCTTAGTACAATTTAATTTCATCATATTATTCTGTCGCATTTTACTTTGAAGTAATCTATTTCTTTATTGTATCGAAATGTATGCCGGATATTTACACGATGATGCATCGCCTTCAACGGTAACTTCAATCCATTGACTATCGTATTTAATATCCTGAATAGTAAATTGCCTCTCTCCAGTAGAAACGAATGTTCCGTTTCGTAAATTATTCAATAATTCTTCTTCATAATAAAAAAGCAATACATTACCTACATTTGAATATCCAGAGGTCCAATTTTCATCTGTCAAATCTGCCAAGTTATATTCCTCAACATCATTATTTAATTCCACTATTGTCCCATCATTTCTAAGCTTAATATAAATAAACTTATCAACAGCGACATCATATACTATTGCACCTGTTAATTGATACATATTTCCTGGAGCATCCAGAGTTTTCAATTCGATTGCATAGCGTTTTCCTTTTTGCAATGCAATATCTCTAACCGAATCAATGTCTCCCCATTCATAAATTCCCCTGTTAAATAATAAATTTAAATATCCTCTAACTGAAGCATTTGTTGTCAATACACTATTCCAATAGTTTTGATTAATATATTCAGAAATTTTTTTGTTTGTTTCTCTATAAGTAATATCCCAAATATATTTTGAATCTTTCCTATAATAATTCAAATTTCCAAAACAGCAAATAACTGTGACTATAGCAATAATTATAAATGCTGCTTTATTTCGTTTCTCATAGCTAACCAGTATTTGAGCCACCAACTCACAGATCAGATAAGATAATATAAATACCATCTTCATTCTGTCATAAGAATATGACAATGCATGTTCTTTCATAACAACATTTTCCAAAAGTGGAAAAGCCAAAACAAATAAGATGCATTTATTCTTCAATTCAATTTTTTCATTTTTAATAATATTCCATATTATTAAAAAGAATAGCAAAATCCATAACAACAAAAATGACTTTAAATAACTACCAAATACATCCGTTAATAATGTACTCGAAGCAATATTTCTTGCAAAAAATCTATTTTTTAAAGCAAGAAAGAAATCTGATGCAGCTACTACACTCAAATAATGTACAGTAAACAATCCAAATGACGCAGCTGTGATGGCTCCAATCACAATCGCATTCTTCCAAGCTCTTTTAAGATCGAACTTCCAATCTGAACCAAGTTCAAAAAGAGCAAATCCTAAATTAGCCACATATCCCGTCCATTCGATATATGGGATAATTAGTGTAATTAAATAAAAAGCGATTTTACCTTTCTTAGAGTTTTTAGTTTTATATTGATAGTATGTTAAAAATTGTGCTATTAACATTACCTGCATTATAGATTGATGCCAATATACAATTCCCATTCCATGAAATAGTTCTGGAGAAAAGATATATGTTAATACTCCAATACAAATAATATGCCTTCTCCACTTTTCTGATTTATAAATCGTCTTCAAAAAAAAAGCCCACAAAACTGCAGATATCGCAAATAATAGTGTATTGAAATAGTACAAACTCTTTTCGTTTATCGGCAATCTAAATACTTTTATAAATAAATATGGCAATACAAATCCAGCAGGCGAAAATGAAGTATAATAAAAATTTCCTTCTTTATCCGGTATTGTTGCGCCCCATGAAATCCCCTTATTGTCCACTCCTCCTAAGCTGACTATCGGCAAAAATTTATGTTGACTAATAGGTGTCTCGTCATATGCTTGCATCGTCAATAATGTATGCCAAGTTGCATCTGAATCCAGGTAATTGATTTCACCGCCTCGAAACTTTATTATTGATACCATAATTACCATAAGGATGATTCCAACATAAAACAGTCCTGTAAATGCTTGATTTTTACTTAGACAGCGCCATCTGCCCCCCCCCCCGAACGCAAGTTCTCATCATACTCTATACACCTCCGCAATATATTTTGTTGTTTCTTCAAGTATTTCCGCATTGTCAACTTTCCCCATTTCAATAGACACAAAGCCCATATATCCTTCAGACAACAAGATATCTTTAAGCTTACTATGAATTTCCCTACTTTCGATCGGCTTAAGCCCCGGTTCACTGATATGAACATGGTTGATTAAACCTACATTTCCAACAAGTTCATCTATATCTTCCTGATTATAAATCATTGTTCCAACATCCAGATTGAGCTTAAAACCATCCGAATTTACTTTTCGAATCAGTTCAATCGCTGCTCTGGTATCATTGATATAGTTTGTATTGTAGATAATAGGATTTGCTTCCATTCCAATCACAGTTTCTCTGGATGCAGCATAATCACCTAAGATCTTAAAGAATTCCACACCTTTCGCAGAATCAGCGCCATCCGGTAAATTACGATTTCGCGGGCAGCCGAAAACAAGATTCTTGCATCCGATAACGGATGCAAAATCTATCGCTTTTTTCGTATATGTCACAAGTGCATTAAACTCCTCTTGCGTACCAAATATTTTTTCTTGCCTTCCATACCAAATGGACTGCATTGACGGTACAACGAAACCATACTGTTCCTTTATTTTTTTTGCCCATTCTCCCGCCTCTTTTAAATGGTCATAAGGATTCTCCGGGAAAATTCTAGTCGGGGCAATTTCTAATCCGGAAAAACCATATTTTTTCATCATTTCATAAACACGACTGTCCTGTTTACTTAACCAGCCTATATTTGATATTGATAACTTCATTATTCTATCACCTGATATTCCCTTACTGATACATCATCAAGTTTTTCGTCTGTATATATTCTGATATATCCTGCAACTTCCTCAACATCTGTTATTCTTGTGACACTTCCATCTTGGAGTTGCAATTCCTTTCCTTTAATATAATAATTTTCTAAGTCCAAATTATTTATTAAAAAGCAATTTTCCAAATTACTATAACCACAATTCCAGTCATTATCTGTGTAATCAGAAAGATATAACATTTTCGGTCTTGATATGAATGAACTAGTTTCAATCGTTCTTTCCCAGAAACGAGTATCCCCATAATATTGTCCAAATTCAATCTTTTCCACTTCCTGTTTTGGCATATCCATCACAGCTACCGAATTTTTCCAAAATGATGTAGCTATCTTTATTAATTCGTATTTGAAATCACTATTTATCATATCTCCATCCAGAGGAAAATAATGAAGAAAATATGTGTATATTTCATCTGCTCCAGGCAAATTAACAAAATATAGTTTTCCATCTAAATAATAAACATAATTCTTTCCATTTTCACAAAGCAGAGTTCCCTCCTTCGTTATATTTTTCACTATATTATCCCCGACTTTAGTGTATTCACCATATGTTCCACAGAATGAAACAATTGCTAATATTGGTAACAAGCATATCATAATTTTCTTTAAAATTTTATTTCTAAAACACAAATCAGCAGAGAGCGAAAAAATAATAAGGAACAATAATAACCAAGACGGAAAGTAATACCTAAATTCAAATGATTGTGTATTTAAAATATAAGCACCATAATAAAATACAGCGATGCCAAAACTTGCCTCATATATATTTATATTTTCTTTCTTTCCCCCACACTTAAATCTCCAAATTAATATTAACACTAACGCAACTGTGAACATCAACCATGGAATTCTAAAAATAATCATAAAATTCATAAATGCTAGAAAGAAATCCACATATGCCAAGCGTTGTTTACAATCATTGTATCCAAACTGGCTCATACTATTATCTCTGTTATAGTCATACTCAGCCATCCTAAGAGGTTGATTTATACCAAGGCTATGAGAAATAAAGTTCCATTTTACTTTTAGACAATCCTTAGGCTCTGATATCCATAAATGTATATATTTGCTTAAAACCTTTTTTGTATTTTCCGATTTTGAAACATCTTCCGTATTAAAAGGATTTCCCCACCAAATATCATTAATCGAAGAATATTCTCCAGTATATGAATTATTAGCTACAGCCGTAGCTGTCGCTTCTTTCCCAAATACATCATCTAAATATGTAATGTATTGGCTCTGTTTTTCTTCATCCATCGACTGGATAGTAGATACCATTTCCCAAATTAATGATCCTGCATATGATGACATAGTATCAATATTCAATGCTTTAGGAACAGCCAATGCCATAATAGTACCAATGCATATTGAACAAATTATCATTGTAGACTTAATTACTTTTCGTTCCTTTAGAATTACTATTAAAATTAATATAGGAATTATTGTAAATGCATTAGCCCTATATCCAAGACAAACATATGATGAAAATATCAGTAATACTATAGTAATGATTTTGTCAAAGTAACTACTTAAAGAGTCCCATTTCCATACTAACAGCAATATACCCATAATTGCCGTTACACAACCAACGCTTGCCTCATAATAAACTCCAAAAGCCCATAAGACCGGATTTAATGTAATACAGAGCCGGTTCCATCTTCTATGTCCCTCATTTGTTAAACCATCACCCATTATATATGTCGAGAGGAACAATAAAAAACACTGAACAAACGTATACAAAACAACACTTCCGACAATCTGTTCAGAAAGCAAAATGAAAAATGAAGGCGTAATCGTGAGCCAAGAAGCTAAATTTGTCATAGATACATTTCCAACATTAAATGCATGAATGGCAGTTTTCAGTTCAGATGTCACACCTATTCTCGCATATGAATCTGAATACATAATTCCCGGATATGTTAATATGGTCAAAAATATAGCAATCAAGATGGATATTAACAGCATTCCTTTATTCTCTAAAATCCAACGTTTATATTTTGATTCATTTATCTCCTGTTTGAACCTTTCAGAAATATTGTAAAATTTAAGCATATACATGTATAAACTCCCAGATCTGTTTCAACACTCTTTTCTTTCTAATAATATATCCGTTACTTCCTCCATATGTTCTGTCATAGATGGTTCTATAATCATAATCCGCCGGTACACTACCCAGTTCGTTAGTAAATTTTTCTCCTGTAAGATATTCATAAACTTCTCCAGCTGATACCGGTTCCGTGGCTGGATGCCATAATTTTATTCCTTTTGAAAGTGCAATATTAATATCTCTCCAAAGATTTCCCAGATTATAGAACTGATATCTGCTTCGACTGTCTGTGAAGTTAAGTGCCGAAAATCCGAGCTGTCTAAACTTTTCTTTCAGCATTGCCTTATCTTTCTCTAGAACATTCACCTTATAAAAACCATTTTCCTGCAAAACATAAAATTTTGTTAATTCTGGATCACGCTGTGCTAATTCTTCAATTTTTTCTTTTTTTAACATGAACGGAATCACATTCATAAAATCATAGATAAAATTCTTTTTAATATTCTTTCCAAAAAGCCCCGGAAGCCTGATAATCAAAGCATCCGGATAATTTTTTCTAACCCAGAGTTCTAATTGGTATCGATTGTATCCATAAGCATGAAGATTTTCTGTGTCAATGACAGAATCCTCATCAACCGCTTTTGGTGTCTTAAATACATCTATCGTAGATATAAGTACCAATTTTTTGGGACTGATCTTCTTTATATTCTCCTCCGCCTGATAAATTAACTCCATATCTTTTTCCGGTGCATTATTCGCCAGATACTTTTCAGCTCTAAGCCCCGCATAAATCAATAAATCCGGATATGTCCCATACGCATCCTCTATATTTTTCGAATTATAAACCGAGTCAATTTCCTTACCTGCTGCATCATAAATATTGCTTCCTACAAAGCCCGTATATCCCACTAGTGCCTTCATTTCATTCTCCTATTTCGTCAATTTTTCTATTCCCTCAAAACTATAATGTTTGCGTTTGAAAACCAGTTCTACGATCAACTGTAAATATTTAATAACAATGGTCAGGATTCCGAAAAGTCCAAAGAACGCAACCGAAAGGAACAGAACCGTCGTCGTCCATCCTGCAACTGGATTTGCCGTTGCATAAATCACAACCGAATAAACACTCATAAATAATGACATAAGCATCATTAATGCTGTCATAATCTTCGAAAAACTATATCCCATCTCTGTAAATAATATCAATGTATCAATCGCAAGCCCTGAACGATATCCTTTTTCCTCTTTATCAAAAGCCTGTTTTCCCGATTCGATTGTCTGATATTTGATATTGTCTGTTTTTAATCCACTATTTGCATAAATCGCTTTCCGGTACGGTACTGTTTTATTCATTGAGCTGATTCGGTTAATAACACGTCTGCTCAGTACACAAAAACTCTCCGTTCCCATCTTATAATTTAATGTCGTATAATGGTTAAAAACTTTATAAAAGAGTTTCGAAGTAAACCTTTCCTTTCTGTCTGGGGAAGCGCTTACAATGTCAAATCCTTCCAGAGAATGGCGATAAATTTCCATAATCACCCTTGGTTCAAAATCGAGGAACGTATTATCAAACTCGAACACAAAATCACCGATTGAAAGATCCACCCCCGCATTCATTGCAAGTTCCAATCCATGAAAATAGCTCATATTCACAACTGATACACTTGTATTAGATGCCTTTTTACTTGTTTCCTTAATAATATTTAAAGAACGATCCTCCGAAGCATCATTCACACAGATAATTTCAGAATGCTCAAAATTATCCTCCATCGTTTTAATTATCATATTCAAAAAATTTTCAATTCTATTTTCTGCATTATGCACATAAATAACGGCAGATGCAAAATTCTTCTCTTTATTCATCATCACTAAGCACCTCATCTAAATCATATACTGTATTTATCTTCCCCGACAAAACCCCAACAAAAGTTGGTTTTTCGGAGTATTTTCGAATAACGGTAGGTCTTGAATCATCAATTTCTGAGCTCATCAGAATCGGTTTCATTGAAAACAATGAGCTTCTATATTCAAATCCATAATCATCCAACATATATTTACGTGCCAAATTTGCCATGTACGGAAATGCCGTTACCGGTTTGGCCAAACAGTCATTACAATTTCCCAGATGGAACGTAGAACAGTAACCGCCACTTCTCTCCTGACACTCAAATATAGGAACCGCATCATAACTTGTGGTATGCGGTGTAAAGGTTACAGACGTAAGCGAATGAAAACCTGTCTTACCAAACGGCATAATGGAGAAGAACGGACCATCCATTACTGTAAATCCTATATCCTTCAATTTATCATTCACATCGCAAAGAATGATCTCGCACAACTCGTATTTTATACTAAACTTTTCAAATCCAACCATATCAAGGATCTGATTGGTTCCCGCATATGTCGCATTTAATACAAATCCTGATTTATATCTCTCTTTAGTATCTGTATTAATAACATAAGCATCTTGAAGTTTTTCAATGCTGATAATATTCACACCATATTTTATTTCTACGTGACCAGGAAATTTTTTCAACTCTTCCAGGAGATAATCCTTTAATATCATAGCATCGTATGTATATTCCCGAGTCCGAAATACCCCATCACACATACCTTCTTTAAAATAATTTCCGGGATTCAATTCTTCGCAGGGAATATTCGCTGCTTTGCAAAAAGCCTTGAACTGCTTACCGTCCGACCAGGAATATTGGCTAGATGTTGCGTATATCTGATCAAACTGCTTATTCACACAGAAAGCATAATCCTTATTAAACCGTTCAAAATATCCTGCCGACTTCATCGCGGTTGAAATTGATCTGGGATAATGATATCCTTGATGAACTCGTGCCTGATTAATATAGGTTGCTCTCCTAAAAGGAGTCGGGTCGCACTCCAAAACGATGACGTGCTGCCCTCTTTTTGCACAAAATAATGCAGAATAAAGTCCATATAACCCTGCACCAATAATTATCTTATCGTACTTTTCCATCCTCTCCGCTCCTTATGCCCATTTTTATTGCTTCTACAGATATCATAAAACAATGGATCTCTGCTAAAATAAAAAACAGTGACATCCTTTTTGTCACTGAAAATAAATAGATTAAATTATTTAAACATAAATTTTATATCTGATTTTTGATTATCCGCATAAACACTATACTTTCAAACATTTTGAAGTATAGAAAACTATTCATTTTACCACGAATTTACCACGATTGAATGAGCCTTGATATGACACAAAAACAACATGGGAGATAGCACAAATATCTGTGTATCTCCCGTTTTTCATTCATGTAGTATGATTATTTTACTCTGATTTCAAATTTCAAGATTGCTTTCATCATTTCTGTATGGATTTGACCTTTTAATTCTTCATCAACCTGCATAATGATTTTACCACTTTCAGAGTGGTAAAACGGACGCAAGCATAATTTACATATATAAGCGTCATAAAACTTCAAAATCTCTCTTATGGCAGTTTCATTTCCAGCAGACGCTTGACATATTACTTTTAATGTAGGGTAGCCATATTCTTTTTTCATTGGTTCAATTCCTTTCTTTCAATACTGTTTTTAGTTTCTTCAATCCGTTACTTCTTCTGCGATAAATAGCAGAACGTGATACATGATATAATTCGGCTATTTCTTGGTCGCTCATACTTTGAAAATAGCGTAATAGAATTACATCACGCTCTTTATTCGATAACTTATATAAAGCAACAGCAAGTTTCTCATTTGATATTTGAATTGTAAAATTCAAGACTTCAAACGAAATGTAATCACAAGAATAGTTATCCTTAGTTACACATTCAACATTTTTCGTATCTGATAATTCACAGAATAAAACTTCACGCTTAGAACGTCTTGCAAACTGTCTGTTTCTGTTTTTTACTGTGCATTTAATAACAGTCATCATCAAAGCATTAAACTGTATTCTAACGATATGCTCGAAAGAAGATGGGTTCATAATCTCACCTCCTTTCCGCATACGCTGAAATATATAAACGGAGATACCGTCTATATCTTTGGAAAATACAAAAAGAAGAACAAGAAAAAAGTCCGTACAAAATATACCGTCTGTACGAACTTTTAATATTGTAAAATATTTAGTTGTTGATAAAATGCTGTTAGGTAGTGCATAATCGTATAAGATTATTCCTAAAACTTTCCACAGCAGTTACTTTCAATGCTTTTATATCTTGCTTTTTTAGTCCTATCATAAAGTTTTCCATATAACCGCTTAATAATTTGATTACTTGTTAAAATAGTTATAATGCAGGCGACTATGTGACTGATTAAAATCGCTATCCAAACACCATTTAAATTTTCTGCCAGCCAAGATAATAGATAGGCAAAAGGAATACGAATAATAATATAGTAGAATATCATTAGTATCATACTTTTTGTTGGTTTTCCTATACCATTTAAAGTACCTAAGTAGCAACTAGTAATAGTGTAAAGAACATAACCGATACTAACAATTAAAAAATAATGGCTGACAACATTTGTTACAGCTACGTTGGAAACAAACAATTTTGCCAACTGTTTAGAGAAGAAAATAACAACTGCTGATAATACACTTGAAACAACAATACCATATTTTAACGCCAATTTCAGATAATTCTTTGCTCTGTCGATACGTTGTGCTCCAATACATTGCCCTACGATTGAAGTCAACACCATATTAAGAGCCATAGCAGGATAAAATAATATCATTTCTAATTTTCCAGCAACTCCGTAGCCAGCAATAGCAGAAATACTATAAGTACTAACAATAGCAGTTAAAAATGTTGTACTAATAGCAGGAATACTTTGTTGAATGACAGACGGCACAGCATTTTTTACAAACGGCATAATCTCTTTTGTATCAAAATCAGATAGTGAAAGGTTAAATAATTTTTTACGATAAATATAAATGCACATAAACGCCAAACAAATAATCTGTGATATTAAGGTTGCGATTGCCGCTCCGTGAAATCCAATTATGTTAATGAAAATAGGATCTAAAATAGCATTCAATAAAGTAGACACAAGCATTGCAACTGCTTGAAACATAGTATTGCCAAAACTTCTTAAAATGGCTGTAAAGTATAAATACAAATAAACTGCTACATATCCCAAAGCATATATAGATAAGTAATTTTTTGCCATATCAAAAATTTCAGTCGGTGTATTTAAAACTATCAAAATAGGCTCTAAAAAAATCTCCAACACAATTGTCATAAACACTGAAAGAATTATAGATACAAAAAAAGAAGTAACTATAATATTCTTTTTCTTTTGCTCATTTTTCGCACCAATTACCTGTGATAATAGAATGGCTAACCCGTTTGTTGCTCCCATACCAATTGAAGTTAAGATTAAAATAATAGGTGTCGAGTTTGTTAACGCTGCGTATGCCTGCTCACCTAACAAATTTCCAATCCAAAGACTGTCTACGAGATTATATGCCATATTTAAAAACATAGCTATTATCATAGGAACAGTCATTTCAAGTAAACATTTTTTTGTGTTTCCGTTTACAAAATCAATATTTTTGTTCATTTTAATTCCTCCTATTGAATGAAAATTATTCATTTAATTTATTTAAATATTCCCTGCCTTTTGGCAGGGGAAGATTTAAAGCCTAAACAAGTCCCTAAAAAATGCCTTTATCCGTGAACTCTTTTCTTTAATTGATATATCGGTATTTAAAATAATTCCTAGTTGTCCATATATGCAAAAACTGGCATACATTTCAACATCATTGACTTGTATTTCATTTGTGTAATTTGCTCTTTCAATAATTTCAGATACAATAGGAAAAAGTTTTTCACATACATTCAATGTTAATAAATTATGGAAATTTTTATTTTGGTTATTATGAAAAACTGGATAATATGTATCATCTTCTTGTTCTGCAAAAAGTATCATCTTCCGCAAAATATCTTTTAAACTATCCTTTTTTATATTTATATTTTTTGTCATATTGGCGACTAAAATATTTGAATATTCATTGATAGCAGACTGAAAAAGTACATCTTTTGATGGGAAATATCTATAACATAATCCTTGTGCTATTCCAATTTCTTTTGCTATGTCTGATATTGAAGTTTTTTCAAACCCATTTACACTAAATAATTTAATGGCTGTTTCTAAAATTTCTTGTTTACGTTCCTCTGGTTCTTTTGAAATACGCATTGTTTTCTTTCCTTTCTTGCGGTTTAATTATTGTATGCTATAATTAAACAAGATCTTGTGCCAAAAGATTTCCATTCAATTTCGTGGAAGTCTTTTGATAATAATAACAACATTTCCTTTTTTGAATAAATCTTTACATCTCCACTATTGCTGTGTTTCATATAGTAATTCATTATCTGTCTTGCTCCGATTGGTTGCCAACAATCACCGATAATGAAAACTCCATTTTGCTTTAAACACCTAGACACTTCTTTCTCTACAATATCTGGTTGTGGATAATGATGAAATGAGTCATTACATACAATGGCGTCAAAAGAACTATCTTCAAAAGGTAATCTCTCAGAGTCGCCTAAGATAAGTGTTGCATCATTTCCTAGTTTATTTTTTGCAATTTCAAGCATATTGGGAGATATATCTATTCCAAATAGTTGTTCTGCTATATTTAATTCTTTTATTTCTTTAAGTAACGCACCCGTTCCACAACCTAAATCTAATATAGAATGTATATTCTTATTTTTTAAATTTTCTATAATCGGCTTATAGAGTTTTCGAGCATGTTCCCCCTGAATATTTGTATCATAATCGGCAGCTTGCTT
Source organism: Clostridium sp. AF35-15 (assembly GCF_003477745.1). Lineage (NCBI taxonomy): Bacteria > Bacillati > Bacillota > Clostridia > Eubacteriales > Clostridiaceae > Clostridium > Clostridium sp. AF35-15. The sequence continues at coordinate 399,424 of NZ_QUDY01000001.1, forward strand.
ATCAAAAGTCTTTTGTGATTTTTGTTTCGTAATATTCATGTAATCAACTCCTTTCACTAAAATTATATCTCGTGAATGAACGATTGTCAATGAATAAAATTCATTGAATTTCATTCATTTCAAAGACGTGTATCTCTGATTTAAAATACACGCCTTTTTGATTACCCTACAATCTTCCAGTTACTATTCCTTATATAGCCCAAATTTGTACCGTGACAATTTCATTGATATTATCCGATTTACCACAAATCAAATTTTATCTTTTCTTCCTCTTGATTACCCTCCACAGAAAAGAAAAAGCCCTGTCAAGAGCCTTGCCACCATTGGTGGTGCTTTGCACTCTTTACTGGGCTTTTTGTTTGCTGTATCTTCTACAAAGAGGGAAAAAGTTATTCGTCCTCATCATCAAAATGGTTATTTTTCAATACTTCCCGTAATAATTCCATATCTTCTTTTGAATTGGGGTTTATCATTTTTACGACTTGATAAGGTGTCCTATATTTATGTCCCTCTATGCTTTCCCCGAACATATCCATGCTGTATAAATCATCATAGCGGTCTAACAGTTTTTGAAACTTCAAATGCTGGATAAATTCTTTGATTGGATAAAGGTCGGACGCTACAATACTTTTCCCGTTGATGTAGTCGGTAATATATTCCCGTAACTTTTCCAACTCATATTCCAGCCATTCTTCCTCGCTGTCAAAGAAGTTGTCATAATGTCCATGTTTTAGTTCTGCATTTAATCGTTCTTCAATTCTTAAAAACTGGCAGACTTCCTTTTCGGATTGATTAACATACTTCCATTCTCCCGATAATAATTCATTGGGCATTACACCCAGCACGTCCATTATCTTTTCTAATGTATCGAAGGTAGGAAAATTCACACCTCGTTCAATCTTGGAAAGGCTCTGCATATTGATACCGATTTTATCCGCAAGTTCCTGTTGTTTCATTCCTCTGTGTTTTCTTATGGTCTGTATGTTCTCTCCTAAGAAACTGATTTTCTTTTCGTAATGCTCCATAACTTAGTATAACCGCTCCTTTCGTTGCTTTTCTTGGTATTTATAAGCATATCATACTTAATCTACATCTAAAAGTCAACAAAAACTTCTTGACAAGTAATTCTAATGGCGTTATTATCGTATCAGATAGAGTGATTAAGCACGATAAGGTCAATCACACGCTTGAGTAAGCATAGAGAAGATACATTTTCACTTTGATAGCATGAATAAGCATGGACTATCAGACCGAAAATAGTGGTTTCCAAAAGGGGCTGGCTGGACGGGGCACGTCCCCCAGACGTGTTCGGACAGACAGTTCCTTTTGGAAAAGGAACGCCTAAAGGCGTTCGCAGAGGGCGTATATGTAACACCGCCCTGCGTATACATGTCATAGTACCTAGAAACTGTGATAAATAAAGGAAAAAACACGATTTTTACCCGCAAAAAACGGGGCATACGAAAGGAGCAATGCACTATAACTACACACAAAAATTTATCCGTTAAGATTGATTACATCAGCATTGTATTTGAAACGGCAACCGCTGAAGATATAATCATGCACATTTTAGATTTACCGACTGACATTTTCAATGTTTATCCAGCAATGATAAAATTCAAGACTTATCAAGCACGCTGGCAGATTGGAGATATTTATGTATCGGGGGACGCAAGAAAGACAGAGGATAACCCACAGGGGCTAGGCTGTTATCTTGTTATGACTGGCAGAGGTTGTGATGATATTTTCCGTATTCTCGACAGTAGGAATTATACCTTTGGGGATATGTTTCGACGCTGTGAGCGAAGATACGGACTGGATAACTTTCATTTCACAAGACTTGATATTGCCATTGATGATAAGAACGAAAAGCCATTCTTTACCATAGAGCAGATAAAGAAGAAATGCGAAAAAGAGGAATTTATTTCTAATAGTGAGGGCTACCACTTTGACGAAAGCAAGTTTGATGATTTCGACACCGCAAAGACTGTTTATATCGGTGCTGGTAAATCGGGATTATCCTACCGCTTTTATGATAAGGATAAGGAAGTCTGTTCAAAACATAATAAGACACTTGATGAAGTCGGCAGTTGGAAACGGACAGAAATGCAACTGCGTGATGATAAGGCTCATGTTTTTGCCATGACATTCAAAGACAGACCGCTGGAACTTGGGGAACTGGCTTTCGGGCTATTGGCAAACAACCTACGCTTTGTCGTGCCAAACAGAAATGAAAGTAATAAGAGCAGATGGAAAACGTGTCGGTTTTGGGAACGATTTTTAGGGGCTGTGGAAGTCTTGAAACTGCAAGTACCGAAACTACATAATTCCCTTGAGGAAACACAGCAATGGCTCACAGAGGGTGGCGTGATTTCTGCTGTCAAAAGTTTTTATTTCTTAGAAGAACATGATGCATTAGGTGGACTGGAAAAAGTGGGAACTATGCTTGACAGGGCAAGATACAGCAGTTCCCTTTCCAGTAAATTAACCGCCCACTTACAGAGGATAGACCGCACCGACCTTATCCCCTATATCCAGTATGACACGAAACATGGGAAAGGGGGTATCTGATGAATAACAACGATATTCCCGTATGGGAAAAATACACCCTTACCATTGAAGAAGCGTCAAAGTATTTCCGTATCGGAGAAAACAAGTTAAGACGCTTGGCAGAGGAAAACAAGGACGCTGGCTGGCTCATTATGAATGGCAACCGCATACAGATTAAACGCCGACAGTTTGAAAAGGTCATTGATAAATTGGACGCAATCTAATGCAAATGAGCCTTGTATGTGTTATGATGAATACAAGTCATATCAAGGCTCTTTCCAACAAGGAAAGGAGCAGACACCATGAAAGAAAAAAGACGGGATAGTAAAGAACGTATCCTGCATACTGGAGAGAGCCAACGAACAGACGGAAAATACTTATATAAATATGTAGACGCATTTGGAAACACAAAATATGTGTATGCTTGGAGATTGACACCCACAGACCCGACACCAAAGGGAAAACGGGAAAAACCCTCACTTCGTGAACTGGAACAGCAGATAAGACGGGATATTGAGGACGGTATCGACAGCACAGGCAAGAAAATGACGCTTTGCCAACTCTACGCCAAACAGAACGCACAGAGGGCAAATGTGAAGAAAAGCACACAGAAACAACGGGAACAACTCATGCGGTTATTGAAAGAGGACAAGTTAGGTGCTAGGAGCATTGATACGATAAAACCCTCTGACGCTAAAGAATGGGCGTTACGCATGAAAGACAAAGGCTTTTCCTATAACACTATTAACAACCATAAACGCTCGTTAAAAGCGTCATTCTATATCGCCATACAAGACGATTGTGTAAGGAAAAACCCTTTTAATTTCAAGTTAAGTGAAATCATAGAAAATGATACCAAAGAGAAAGTAGCATTGACAGAGGAACAGGAACAAGCCTTACTGTCATTCATCAAGACGGATAACGTGTATCACAAGTATTATGATGATGTGCTGATACTGTTAAAGACAGGACTTCGTATCTCGGAACTGTGCGGACTGACAGTAGCCGATATTGATTTCAAGAATGAGGTTGTGGTTATCGACCACCAGTTATTAAAGAGCAAGGAACAGGGCTATTATATTGAAACGCCTAAGACAAAGAGTGGAACAAGGCAAGTGCCATTAAGCAGAGAAACGATACAGGCATTTCAACGGGTCATAAGGAAACGCACAAAGGGGAAACTGATAGAGATAGACGGATACAAAGATTTTCTGTTCGTCAATCCGAAAGGCAATCCTAAAGTTGCGATTGATTACAACGCCTTATTTGTCCGTATGGTAAAGAAATATAACAAACACCACAAGGATAACCCCTTGCCACATATCACACCACATACGCTACGCCATACGTTCTGCACAAGACTGGCAAGCAAGAACATGAACCCGAAAGATTTACAGTATATCATGGGACATTCAAACATCAGTATCACAATGAACTGGTATGCTCATGCGTCCATAGATACCGCAAAATCAGAGGTTCAGCGTCTAATCGCATAAGAAGTATTTACCACGATTTTAACCACGCTTGATAGCGAAAATATAAGAAGATAGACCTAGATATGTGAGGTTTACCACAAAAGCAAAATGCCCGTAGAGCCTATAAAATAAGGCTTTGCGGACATTTAAGAAGATATAAAAAGATAGTCAAAAAGACATATATGATTTTGTAAAAACTACTTGCTAATTTTTTTCTTGGATTTAAAATTACTTCCATAAGTTTACCGGATACAGGTCCTTCTCTATCATTAATGAAAAACCTTTCTGTGCCGGTTCAATATCTTCCTTATATGTAATCCCAATCCACCTATCAGATGTACCTAAAACCTTTACCGACGCAGCTCTCTTCTCCAATAACTCCGCCACAATATTCGGAAGCAGATATTCCTTTTTCTGTGGATTGTCATTCAGTTTATCTAAGAATCCAGAAAATCCCTCATCTATATACTGAAGGAAGTCCGGATATCCGGCCCACATATTCATAGATACCATCGTATCTAATGTAACCCATCTACTAACTTCTTCATTATCACACTGAATCTTCCCATTTGCGCTCTGAATTCCCGTTGTCTCGATAACTTTCTCCAGATATCCATCTTTATCTGCTACACAAATGCCTCTCGTAACAGTTCCATTCTCACTCAAAGTATTTTTTAAGGAAAATCCTGCCATCGCAAGATTTATCTTATCTTTATCTGCATTTCCTGAAACTAGGAAATCATGAAGTTTTACAAATGCTTCTTTCCCATAGTAATCATCTGCATTAATAATCACAAATGGCTCCTTCACAACATCCTTACAAGCCAGGATCGCCTGTCCTGTTCCCCATGGTTTTACACGTCCTTCCGGAACCTGATAACCTCCCGGCAAATCTTCCAGTTCCTGATATACATACTCTACCGGCATGACTTTTGATAAGCGATCTCCAATCACTTCTTTAAACTCTGCCTCGATAGCCTTTCGAATTACAAAGACAACTTTTGTAAATCCCGCTTCTTTCGCATCGTAAATCGAAAAATCCATAATAATCTCCCCATTGGGAGCCATCTTGGCTAACTGCTTGATACCGGTTCCGAAGCGGGAACCGATACCTGCCGCCATAATAATAAGGGTAGTTTCCATTTTTCCTCCGTAAATAATCCATTTCTATACTCATCAAAAATTCATATATGTATTTTCATTGCTGTTTAATATTGCTTTTCAATATTTTATCTATAAATTTTTCATACTCTTCTATTATATATTCCATATAATTTTTAACCGAGTTTATATTTTTCTTTATCTCATCTAACGTAATATCTTGGCTCGCATTTACAAATGTTTTCTCTCCATGCGCCAAACTATTTCTCTTATTTTTTACTATCAAAAGAAATTTGTCTGATTCTTTATTTACAATCTGTATTCCTATATTTTCAGAAATTTTTCGAATCTCTCTTGCATCTAAATTACCTGAAAACAATTTCAAATATCTGCTCAACTCCAGATAACTAATTTCGCATATTTTTTCTTTTTCACTCTCATATAATTTCTTTAATTCATTCTCTTTAGAACCAATACGTTTTAGATGATATTTATAAATTAAATTTTGAAAAGCTTCCGGTAATTTATCAACCGGAAGCTTTTTTTCGCAAACACTATCAAATAATTCTGTCAGCAAATTACTCATCGTTCCCTCAATCGCATTGTACACCATCAAAAGTAACGATGATTTCAAAAGAAGCTGATTTTCAATCTTTTTATTCTCATCCAGTTCTAGGATTCGTATCATTAAATCCATATCATTGAAACGACTTTCTAAATCATTCCTTGCGGCAATCAACTGCTTCCCCATATTTTAACAATCCTTCTTTTATATAATCAATTCTCGTTCGAATTGTTTTTGCTCTATGTGTTTGATATCTTCCGGAAACAGAAGTAATAAATTTATCATCTGTCAGCAATAATTTTGCTTTTTCCTTTGAAACAGACAAATTTTCTTTATCTTTTAATGCCAGATATGCACCAACTGACAATGCCTCAAAATATGGTCTTGCCACCTGCCGTGCTTTCTCATTTTTTGCAAAACCATAGGGATAATATTTTTCTACAAAGTCCATGGTAATTTCAAATCGATGCTGCATTTCTTTTTTCATTGTATCATCAAAAGAAGCATTTTTATCTCGCATATACTCGTCTAATTGTTTCGATATTCCTTTTGAATCACTATACTTTGGATACCATTCGGAAAAGGCAAAGAAACGCAGCAAAAGTTCTTCCCCTTCCTGGCGTTTTTCCAACCATTTTGCAATTGGTGTCAATTTTTTAAATCTTTCATCCGCAGCTAATTGACAAATGAAGTCGTTAAATTTTCCAGTATAAATTCCTTTTCGATATTCCATATCTTTCAACAAATCACTGCCCCGGTTAATCCGTTCGAAAATATCATTTTTCGTTTCATCCGTTGTGCGTTCTGATAAGACAATCATTTTTAAAGAAATATTTTTAAATTTTCTCTGACGGGATATACTTAAGTCTGTAAACTTTAAATTATTCAAATCCGGTACTTTTTCAAGCCCTCTGATTTTTAAATTATCATTGATATATGCTGCCAACGTTCGAATTCTCTGCGATCCATCAACAATTTCATAACGCCCCTCCGAAGTCTCGGCCAAAAATATATACGGAATTGGCAATCCTATCATCAAAGACTCTATAAAACGAGATTGCCTGTTTTCATCCCATACAAACTCACGCTGATATTCCGGCACAAAAAACTCATTCTCATCTTTTTCCAAACCATTCAGATACTTTTGAACGATGATCTCAATCGTATATTCTTTTATATCAAATGCAACATTTCTCTGCTGATCATCTATCTCTTTCTCCAGCATATTCATAAATGCCTCACCAGAAATGTTTCTGCTATCCTTCATAAACGTTCACTCTCCCCCTCTCCACTGATAACTGATTTTTTGTGCCTATAATTAATTTTTCTACTTTTTTATTCATCCTTGATTCCTTTTATTATGATATTTTATACTTTTATTAACTGTTGCCTTTATCCCAAAATCCACCAAACTATTTCTCACCATTTCTAATTTTCTTGTCGAATAAATTTTCATCATTTCATCTAGTACAAAAATCAAAGTTCTGTTAATTATCCCCGGATTTTTCACTTGTTCCTTGTCAATATCATTCAAGCATCCATCAAACTCAGAAAATATTTTTTCATAAATCAAATTCACATCGCAAAACTTATAACTCTCCCGTAACCACTCGTACTCTGGTTCGATATATTTTGCATATTGAAATGACGTCCTCACTTTTTCATTATTTACAATAATGGATATAAAATTTTTAATTTCGTCTTTTGTAAGGTTATTATTACTTGTAAAAGCTTTTAAGCATTGTATCACTTTTGCAATTGTGTATTCAGAAATATGAATTTTTTCATTGTCCGATAATGCTATATTACGTTTTAAAAGCTTTTCAAATTCCTCTATTAGCATTATTTGATTTTCAAATATATCTAACCGTTTTATCTTCGTTAAAGCACAAGAATTCGCTTGAATATAATAATATAATTTTTCTTCAAGGAACACTGCCCCATTAATATTTTCATAATAATTCATATTAAATAGGAAATCTTCTCCTAATGTTATTTCTTCTGGAAATTTTATTCCTTTATTTACTATAATTTCTCTTTTATATAATTTATTCCACGGACCTTCCAACATAGCTGTTTTCCATAAAAGATAGGCTATATTTTCAAAAAATATCTTTCTGCTCAAAACACATTGTTTTCCCATCCCCTCAGAACTACATATTTTTATATCTTGTGGCATATTATTTTTTAATGTAATTATCTTTGCTCCGCAAAAAACAACATCCATTTGATAGACTTCCATTGCGCGAACCAATTTCTCCACCATATTATTCGCTATAACATCATCTGAATCAACAAACTGCAAATAATATCCCGTTGCATTTTCAATTCCAATGTTTCTTGCATGACTCACTCCAGAATTTTGAATATCTATTACTTTTACTCTTGGATCTATCTCTGCATAATTATTGCAAATATTTATAGAGTCATCTTTTGAACCATCATTTACTAATATCACCTCAATATTCGTATATGTTTGACTCAATATTGAATTTATACAATATCCCAAATATTTTTCGCTATTATAAATGGGTACCACTATACTAACCTTTTTCATTTTGTTTTCTATATGTTTTTTCATACTTTTTCAACCCTTTTTCACTTATTAATTTAAAAGCATTTAAATACTCTTCATTTACTTCTTTATCACTCAAAAAGACAACATCTTTTTTTACCTGTTTTAAAAGGAGTTTTAATTTTTCTCCCGAAATATTATTTAAATAACATTTATGTAAACTTTCCAATACATACCAACAATATATATTGTTCATCTTCAAATACAATTCAGCCAAGTTGTTCTTATAAAAAAATTCCATCCGTTCTCTAAAAGCCCAACATGCATCTAAATTATCTTCTCTAAATTTTTTTCCTGTAATACTATCTTCTCGTCTTCTATCATAATTATATTTAGAAACATCTACATAAACCAACTTATTTGCATTATAAAAATATTTATATGTTGTATATTCGTCCTCATGTAATTTTCCCTTTGGATAACGTATATCTCCCAAAACGTCTCTTTTATATAATTTATTCCACGCTACAGGCTTAAACCATCTCCAATCAAGCATCGCCTCCAACGCTAGAATTCTATCTCCCTCTACCACTTTCGCCGAACAATTTGTTTCTTCTTCAATTCTGTCAGTGCAAATATTCCTATAACTACACTCTGCAATATCTGCATTATATTTTTTTAACACTCGATATAATAGAGCTATCATATCTAAGTCCAACCAATCATCACTATCAACAAATACAATATAATTACCAGATGCCATTTCGATTCCTACATTCCTTGCATCTGATAATCCTCCGTTATTTTTATGTATCACCTTTATTCTAGGATCTGTTTTAGCCATCTCATCGCACATAGCTCCACATAAATCTGGCGAACCATCATCTACCAATATGATCTCCAAATTTTGAAACGTTTGTTTTTGTACAGATTCAACACATCTTTCCAGATATTTTTCCACTTTATATACAGGAATAATTACACTGACCAGTTCTTCCATCACATTCACCCTATTTTTCCCCCACTACAACTTTTTCCAATTTTTCACAACATTTTAAAAAGAATAATTTTATAGCAAACAACAAATTATCCTTTATATTCATTTCCATCAAAATAACACCATATGATTTTAACAAGAGTTTATCTAACCACGTATTATGTATATCCGATGACATATTCAAGCATATTTTAATATTATACATTTGAATTATTTTCTTAATCTCTTCTGCTCTGCTCTCATATTTATCCCAATTAGCCAATCTCGCATCTGGAATTAAAATAAATGATTCAACATTATATAATGAATTTTCATCAGTTAATAAAACGACTTTGTTACCATTCTTTTCTAAAAATTTCTTTTGATTCTCGACCATCTTTCGTTTGATTTTCGAATCAACTCCTCTGCAATAAATTCCTACTGTATCTTTTTTTTCCTCTCCAAACACTCCCGCCTTTTCTCGTATAAAATCATCATTTTCAAAGTTAGTTCTAGCTATAGCAGATACAATCTTACTTGGCTCCCAGTATTTTAAAAGAATTCTATAGCCTTCACTCGAATCATCTGATTTTAATTTATTAATCCAACAATCTACGCAGTCCCACAATATTTTATTTGAAAAACTTTGAAATATTGTTTGGTATTCTTCCATCTTCTTTTCTCTTTTTAAAAAGGCTTGAACCTCCTGTACCACTATCGCACCTGTACAACGATTTTCAAACCGCTTCAAATCTAATATATCTCCACCTGTTATTCCAATTCCCAAATTATAATTATAATATTTCTCCTCTTGTATCCCTAAATAGGAATTTGCATAAAATGCCATGATGAAAAAAGCATATTGGTCCTCCGCTGCAATCATTTTTTGATCACTTAGCTGAGAAAATGACTTTTTACACAAAGCCGCATCCCACATTTTATCTGTTATATTAAAATCAAATTTTCCCTCAACATAACACTTTTCCAATATATCTTTTCCACATATATTATGAGGATATGGGGTTAGGAAATTTTCAACCCAATTAACCATTGTTTTTGATGTGTTTCTTGACGGAATAATATTTGTACCAAAATGGAGAATATCCACTTTTTCTTTTTTTATCTTTTTATATAATTCTTCACATGCATTCGATTTTAAACTATCATCACTATCGACAAACAATATATATTCTCCATTTGCAACCTCTACGCCATGTTTCCTAGCTTGCCCTGTTCCAAAATTGTGTTTATGATTAATGATTTTAATTCTTCGATCATTATTCGCCTTTTTTTCTACTACTGTTAATGACGCATCTGTAGATGCATCATTAACACAAATAATTTCTATATCTGTAAGTGTTTGTTTTAGCAAAGAATCCAAACATCTCTCTACATAATTTTCCGTATTATAGATTGGAACAACAATTGACACTTTTACCATATCATCTCTCCATGCTCAACTATAAATTTTTATTCATTTCTTTTTAGCGTATATTCATTCCTTCTCCACCATTGTTAAACACACACAACAAATACATTTTATAAAATATTTAAAACAGGACTTAGGCATTATTATTGCTATAGCTCCATCCGAAACATTTTACCGAAACCAACATCTCTTTTTATAACAAAATCTTACTGCTATTTCTCATTTGCGAAATCAACTATTAGAAACTTACTTTGTTTTTCTATAAATTGATTTAACCCACTCTCTCCTCCGACTCCCAATCGGCAGCACCTTATTGGCAATCTTCCGGATGCCCGCGTTCTGCTCCATCCTTGCGATTCTTGACAGTTCCGCTTCTCTCTCATCCATCAGGCATCGTTTCGTTTTTCTCAGGATCATCGGATAATACGGCGACAGCTTCGCATACTCCCAGAAATATTCCGCAAAATCACAGTCCACCACATCCCAAGGTTTCTGGTATCCAGCGAAATGGATCAGATACGGGCGTTTTCTCGCCTGTGTGTATGCTTCATAGAGCTGTCTCGGCGCCATCTTGAGAATATCCATACGGCTGCGTCCAATCTCCTGCCAGTCCATCAGCGTGTTCCACTGCTGTGGCAGGTAAGTTACTTTGTTTTTGCACACGATGTTCAGGATATCCTGATCGTGACAGCGATAGGAATGGGTCAGTGCCATCTGAATCATATCTTCTGAACTCATCGTCCTGCGGAGTCCGTCCAGATCAAGAATCAGGACACCTGCCTGGAAATAGTCATACGGACTGTCCAGTCCCAATGTCTCGGTTGCATAGGTCTGCCAGTTGTTCTGATTCAGATTCAGCTGTCCTGCCACATCGATATCTTTAGCCGCTCCAATCACGGCTCCCTTCAAGTCAAAATCATACAATTCTGCCACATCATGATCGGCCACCATGTCACAGTCCAGATAGAGGATCTTATGGTAATTTGGCATAATCTCCGGAATAATCAGGCGGTAATATGTCTCTACGGACAAGTGCTGATCGACAAATAATTTGCCCGCATCGAAGTATTCACATACCCGGATGAAACGGATCGATATATTCTGTTTGTCCCTGGCTGCCATGGAAATCAGATGCTGATTTTTCTCAGAAATGTCGTTGTACAGAATAATGATGTCATACTCTCTCTCCGGTGAGGCATTCGCGATCACCGAGCGGATCATGATGTCAAGATACGGTGAAAATTTATCGTTGGCAGACAATACGATCGGCACGCCTGCTGGATAAACCGGCTCCAGAACCGCTTTCGGCGCTGTCTCTTTAAACAGGGTTTTCGGCAATTCTCCTGACCGGATTCCCGGCTGTGTTTTCAGCCATTCATAGTAGATGCCGCAAAGGCGTTCTGCCAGATATCCCATCACCCGGTATTCTTCCACACTGTACCAGGTACTGTCGATCCGCTTTTCTGCCTCAAAAAGGATATCAAAGAGCCATGCACAGTAATTTTTATAGATCTCTTTTTTCATAATGAACATATTGCACTCATGGGCGGTTTCGGACTGCATATACGAATCTGCTGTCTGTGCAAACGCCGGATATTTTTCTTTCAAAATCTGCAGGGTAATATCCAGATCTTTCCGGTGCTGGAAAGGAACCATGCCATATTCATGGTACACATCCATCGTTTTTCCTTCTGTCTTAATGCGCGGATACCGGCGTCCGCGGACGCTGATCACGTCATATTTTGTGATCAGATCGCGCATAATCTCCGGCTGAAGTTTCATTTCCTCGATCGCTTCTTCTGAGATGCGGTCATAGGCAATATTCCCCCATCCATCGTCTTTGTTCAGAGACGGATCAAATGCCAGATAGCGGCGGTAATGGAAAAATCCATAGTAATCCGCCTCTTCGTTTTTCCATGCCCAATACTGTGCCGTCAGCTCACAGTATGTCTTATTCCGTTCGGAAATATTGTCTCCCTCATCGTCATGCAGCATCCCCGGAAGTTTTTTTCCGGAGAGTGCCGTTCCTACCTGAATCGGGTATAAATATGGGTTTTCCGGCACATAGGCCGGTTTGTGGCAGACCACGTAGATCCGGATATCCGGGTTCTGTCCTGCTTGTTTTTCCATGTATATTACATTCCTTTCATCTACAGCATTTTGCGGGATTTTTATGCGTTTTCCGGCAGATTCAGGCTTTCCATATAAGCATCGCAGACGCTCTCTGCCTCGCCCTGCATAACCACATTTCCCTTGTTCAGCCAGATTGCATGGTCGCAGAGCTGACGCACGGTTGCCATCGTATGGGAGACAAAGAGAAGTGTCGTTCCATTTTCCAGCATATGATGCATGCGCTCCTGGCATTTTTCCTGGAATGCCGCATCTCCGACGGCCAGCACCTCATCGACGATCAGGATCTCCGGCTGCACGATCGTGGCGATAGCAAATCCCAGGCGGGCTGCCATACCGGAGGAGTAGTTCTTGATCGGCATATTCATGAAGTCTTTGAGTTCTGCAAATTCGACGATCTCATCGTAGTGTGCATCCATGAATTCTTTGCTGTAACCGAGAACGGCGCCATTCAGATAGATGTTTTCCGTCGCCGTCAGTTCGCCGTCGAATCCGGCGCCCAGCTCGATCAAGGGTGCGATACTTCCCTTTACCTCTACCGTACCCCGGTACGGCTTCAGGATGCCGCAGATCAGTTTTAACAGGGTTGATTTTCCGGAACCATTGGTTCCGATGAGGCCCCACGCTTCCCCGCGTTTTACTTCAAAATTGATATCTTTCAGAGCCATGAATTCCTGAAACATGAGCTCCCGTTTGATCAGTTTTACAAAATATTCTTTTAAGTTATCGATGCGCTCGGAAGCCATATTGAAACGGACCGCCGCATTGGTTACTTTTATGATTGTATCTTTGTCCGATGCCATTTCTGCCTCCTAGATATATAAGATAAATTTATCCTGCGTCTTTAAGAACGCGCCCACTCCGACCAGAAGTGCGATACCTGCTGCCACGAATCCGGCGATGATCAGATACGGATCTGGCATCCGGCATTCCAGAACGATCTGTCTGAACTGCGTGATATAGAAGTACATCGGATTCAGGGTCATAACCAGTTTCCGCAGTGCCTCCGGAAGCAGGGTGATCGGATAAAATAATGGAGTCAGGTACATCCATGCGGTCAGTACTGCATTGTAAATATGCTGGATATCACGGAAGAATACACATCCCTGTGCTAACAGCATTCCCAGTCCCAGGCAGAATAGATATTCCTGCAAAAGAATCACCGGAATGAACAGGAAGAATACATTCGGGACTACCCGGCACACGATAAATACGATAATAAGTGCCCCCAGAGCAAATATCATATTTACAAAGGAACTTGTGATTTTGGAGACGGTAAATACATATTTCGGTACATACGTCTTTTTAAGCAGGGACGCATTTCCAATGATGGAAAAAATCGCCTGTGTGGTTGATTCACTCATAAAGTTATAAAGGGTCTGTCCGATAATCAGGTATACCGGGAAATTGGTAATATCCGACCGGAACATATTGGAAAATACGATTACCATGATAACCATAACCATCAGCGGATTCAAAATACTCCAAAGGTATCCAAGAAAACTTCTGCGGTATTTCAGCTTAATGTCTTTTGTGACAAGCTGCTGCATCAGAAAGCGGTATTTATAAAATCCGCCCAATCGCCTTAAGAACAAATTCATATGTTTTTCCTTTCTCTCTTCTCGCTTTTATCTCAAAAAAAGCCCGCGCAACAGAACCCGTCTCAGGCTTCCTGCCGGAAACAAACGGTTTAATCTGCGCATGTCTATTTTAATTTTGATTTTTGTCGGTTTTAGCCTGAATTCCCGTATATTGGATGTGCTTTCCTCCTTTCCCGGTTCGGTATGATAGAATTTCAGATAGGGAAGTTCCGCACACTTCGCCCCCCTGTTTCTCTGATATAAGTAAAAGATGCCGAACAGGCGCTCCGCCAGATACCCAATCAGTCTCGGCTCCTGTTTCTGCCTGTCTGCTTCTTTTCTCTCTGCTTCAAAGGCGCTTAAAAGCGTAAAAAGCCATTCCATGTATTTCTGGAACAGCTCTTTTTTCATGATATACATATTCATATAATAGATTTCTTTGGAATGCATATATGCGTCCGCCGCATCTGCATATTCCGGATAAATCCGTTTTAAAAGTGCCAGCATCTGATCCAGATTGTTTCCATCATGATACTGACAGTATTGCCGGTAAACCGTTGTATTGATTCGTTCGCGATACACGGTCAGAAGATCGTATTGTTCGATCTGGCGGCACATCCAGTCTTCCTCGATCCAATATGGCGTCAGATCTTCCCATACGGAATCTAATTCTATATATGGGATATGACGTTTTCCTATTATTTTCCCTTTCGCAGTCACCGGGCTTAGGTTGCGAAAGGTCAGATAACGGCGATAATGGAAAAATCCGTAATAATCGCAATCCAAATGTTTCCACGCCCAGTACTGGGCTGTCAGTTCGCAATAATCTGGATTTTTTTCGGATATATTATCGCCCTCATTGTCATGGTATGTCATTCCTTCCAGCCGCCGGTCTGTCAGAGCCGTTCCCACCTGCATCGGATAAAAAAGGGGATTTTTCGGCACATATGTTGGCTTATGACAGGCAATCAAAATGCGTATATCTGCTTGTTTTTCCATGTTTTATTTTCCGTTTGTCGGCTCCTGTTCTTCTTTTACCCCTTCCGTACTCTCTTTCATCAGCATGATCTTCGGCGTCATGATAATCAGCTTCAGATCTTCCAGGACGGAATAGTTCCGTATGTACGTCAAATCCAGCTTCAGCTTGTCATAAGGGGTTGTGTTGTATTTTCCATATACCTGGGCATAACCGGTCAGTCCGGCTTTGACCTGCAGGCGGAAGGAAAATTCTGGAATCTCTTTTTCCAGCTCTGCCGCCAGCTCCGGGCGCTCCGGACGCGGACCCACGATGGACATATCGCCTTTCAGAATATTGTAAATCTGCGGCAGCTCGTCCAGGCGGGTTGCACGAAGGAGGCGGCCAATCGGCAGGATTCTCGGATCGTCCTCGCTTGCCAGCCGTGCCTTTCCATCTGCTTCCGCGTTCTGCACCATGGTACGAAATTTATATATCTGGAATTTCTTTCCGTTTTTTGTAAGGCGCGTCTGCTGGTAAATCACCGGACCGCCGTCGGTCATCTTAATACAGATTCCTACAATCAAAAAAATCGGAATCGTGATAACGATTCCGATGAGTGATCCGACGATGTCGATGATCCGTTTCATAATTTCCTGCTCAATCTGCAGTCCCTGATTATTCCGCGATAAAAGCAGCGGCGAATCAAACAGATTTAGTTCCACCGAACTGCGAAGTAAAATATCCGATATTTTCGGGACGCTGTATGTCCGGATATTCTGGCCGAAACAATATTTGATGATATAGTTTCGCTCATGCGCCGGTATATCTCCGACAATCACACTGTCGTATTTGGCGATCTCCGCTTTGATGCGTTCCGGTTCTTCGTGGTAGCTGACAATCTGGCTGATTATGTATTTATCTTCCCGCGCATTCATTTTTTCAATCAAATGATAATCTGAGTGATCGCCGGAGATCAGCAGCAGCTCTCTCGGCGGGAACATGCCCCGGTACAGCCAGAGAAATGTCATCGTCCACGCGAGGATGATGACAACCGCCCCTATCAGATTGACCACCAGTGGCGCCGGTGCCGTGAATTTCTTATCCTGCACGCTGATCTGGAAATACGTAATGATATTGGTGACTACCACCGCCAGTATCTGCGAGTAGATCAGATTGCCCCGTTTCAGGAGCGCTATCTTAAATCCGCCGTACAGCTGCATAAAGAAAATAAGCAGGAGTCCATAGATGAATATCATCATCCAGTTACCCCTGCGGAAGAACGGCGCCCAGATAATCTTGTTGTACCAATTGATCCAGATGACGCCATAGAGTCCTGTCAGAAGCGCAACCAATATCAGGGCAAATCCCAGCTTGATCAGGCGCTTGTATTGCTCAAATTGATTCATGCTTTTGTGTTTTGGTTCCTTCCTTTTTATTTAATTTTATAATTTAGGGTTCTATTTTTACAGTCTGTCCCTTCTCTTTATCTTACTTATCTTCCGGCAGACAGATTCCCAGTTCTATCCTGCGCTTTTCTCCCAGAAGCTCAACCTCCACCGTCACGATCCGCTTACGGATGCGCTTGCGTACAATCTTGTCCAGGAAGAAGGATAATGGTCCCTGGGCGGTTAGGATGTTGCCGTCTTCGTCAAGGGTAACAAAGGAGCGGCGGACAAGACATTCATCCAACTCCATCATCTGGCAGAGCAGTTTCTTCTCTTCCTCCCGGATCGCCCAGAATTCACAGTCCGTCCGCAGGAGTTTGGAAAGCTTCGGGACCCGCTTTAACGCCAGAAAGAATTCCTCCGGCGTGTCGGTGTCCGCGATAACATAGGATGGAAAGAGCGGTTTCTGGTGTTCCAAAAGTTCCCCGGCATTGCGCCAGACGCATTCCTGCTCAATCACAAAACAGGCGCGGTACCCATTTCCTTTCAAAACGCGTTCGATGCATTCTGTCAGCTCCTGTTCCCTGCCTGTCTGTGTCTGGATCACATACCACATATCGCACTCTCCTTTGCATTTTCTCTGCTTTCAGGTGCACAATGGGTATGCTTCGCCATCCCGGAGCCGCCTTCTGGCTGCCCGGATTCGATCTCGATCCATCCTATGTTCCATCTTTCATCTGACCATGACATTGATCACAGGCAGCTTACTCCATGTGCTTTTGATTCTTATTCTGCGCCTCTTAACGCGCTTTCATGCGTCCGCATCCGGCACGCCCTGATTTTAGAGGATTTGTGCCTATGCGAAGTCTAGTTTATTATACTACGGTTTGTGGGGGGATTCAATAGAAGTTTGTGGGAAGGAATGTTTAGGAAATTCTTAAATTTAAGATAAAAGCGGAGTTTTCACCCCGCTTTATCTACAGTCTTTGCACCAGGACTGGTTTCTAATTTGACCATTTCCCATTTTACGGAAACCAAATTCGCTGATTGGTTTTGGCTTATTACAATTCGGACAAATACGTACAGGCTCACTTCCATTGTATCCACTTGATTGAATTATTGGTCTATCAACATTAATATTATTTTTCTTATTAGCCGCCATTACAATACTCCTTTTCAACACATAAACTTCTTTTTATATCTTTATTTATATCATTTGCTCTGCCATACGATAAATAAACAGCAATTGCTTTTTCTACCGCTTTATTTAAAGAATCGCCATCTTCTAACGCTTTAAAAGCCAGTTTTTTATGTAATTCTGGCTTAATCCTGACATTAAAAATGCCTTTATATTCCCTTTCCGGTTCCTTTCCAACTTCACTGCAAAATATAAGGTAATCGTCAACTGCACAATGAAATTCTTTTTCTACATCCGCAATATTACTTGTTTGAAAATCCACATAATCATTGATTCCTTCAATAACTCCATCAAATCTCCGCTTTTCCCATTTCCCTTTCCCTCTCCCCTATGCTACAATACCCTTATCACACCACCCAAAGGAGGCTCTCACCCATGATCCCACAAACATCCGTCAACTGGACCGCATTTAACTACAAATACTCCACCAATCCCCAACACGCCTTTGAATCCCTCACATACTACCTCTTCTGCCATGAGTTCCAGCAGCCCTACGGTATTTTCCGCTACTTCAACCAGCCCCATATTGAGACAAATCCCATTCATGTGGGCGATCGCTATATTGGTTTCCAGTCGAAATACTATGCAGACAGTGTTACCATGTCTTCCAAAGAACAGGAACTAATCGGTGCTGTCAAGGGAGCTGCACAGAGATATCCGGGTATTACAACACTCTATTTCTATATCAGCCGTGAATTTTCCCCCAGTTCTAAAAAGGACGATATCAGGCCCTCCTATCAGAAAAAGGTGGAAGCAGCCGCTGAAGAGCTTGGCATTGAACTTATCTGGCGGGGTCCCAGCAATCTGGAAGCGCAGTTGATGCAGGATAAGCAGCTTACCATTTGCCGCAATGTGTTTTTTCAGGTGGACTCTGCCGTACAGACCTGCTGTGAAAATCTTGTAAAACATAAAAGAGAGATATTTGATCACATTCACACCAGCGTAAGATATAGAGAAAACGATATTACTCTGGAACATATCCAACTAGACCTTAACTCGTTTCTAAATTCTGATGCGGTCATTTTGCTCATTGACGGAGCTGCCGGTTCCGGAAAATCGGCTCTGGTAAAACAGCTTACAAATGAACTTACAGGTGACTGCGCGTTCCTTGCCTTTAAAAGCACCGATCTGGATGTGAATGATATACTAAATTTTTTGACGCGTTATGGCGAATTAAATTTGGATGAAGTGATCGATGTATACAAAATGGCTGTCACACGTGTGCTCTATATCGATGCAGCCGAAAAGTTTTTTATTTGTGAATATCAGGAAACGTTTGAGGGTATCCTGAACCGCTTTATAGCCGCTGGATGGAAAATCATTTTGACACTCCGAACCGCGTACCGGGATTCTTTTCAAAACTCTCTATTACACGGCAGCAAGGTTCAGACCTACCAGGTCGAACCAATTAACCTAGATAAGCTGTCCACTCTATCCCATACCTATGGTTTTCAGCTGCCACAGGATAAGCGGCTGCTGGATCTGCTCTGTGCGCCTTTCTATCTGGGCTTATATCTGGCTCTGGAAAACCTCGAGGATGAATCGATGCGTTCTTTGAACCGTGAGGCATTTGAGGAAAAAATCTGGAATGATATCATCCGTAACAGCCGGAAGCGGAAGGACAATCTGCCAACCAGAAGGGAAACGGCCCTTATTTCTTTGACCACGAAAATGCTTCGAAATGAGATTTATTATCATGAGATTCTCGCAGAGGATGATTCCGAGGCACTTTCTGAACTGGAAAAAAGCGGCGTGCTGTTCCAAAGCGACGATGCCAGAAGATATTTGCACAGCCATGATGTATTTGAAGAGTTGGTTGTCGGTCATATTTTTACTGAACGCTACCGGCATGGTACCCTGAATAAGCAGTTTTTTGCCGATTTCCACCCTTCTCTCCGCATCCGAAAGCTATTTCGCGGATGGCTGGCTGATTTTGCCGCTGTTCCAACGCATCAGGAGCTTATTTTCCACCTTCTCGACTGCGAACAGATAGAGCGGATATGGAAAGATGAGATTCTCTTAACGGTTATCAGCACGGAATCTTTAAAAGTAGTTTATCAAAAGCTGACACAAAAGATGGCTGCAAACAACTATGAGCTGTTACGAAAACTTGTAATTTTAATCAACACCTGCTGCCGCGCCGCAGAGAACTGGGAGCAATACTGGAGTACTGGAAATCTGATTCCGTTTCGCCTTTCCAAGCCATCCGGCTATGCCTGGCAAGCTTTGTTTGCATTTTTGCTGGAGCAAAAAGAGACTATTCTTTGGGATGAAAGCCTGATCTCTATCATCATCGAGGTACTGGATTCCTGGACCAAACACCTCGCTCATGCCAAATCAGAAAACACCCGCATGGCCGGAGAAATCGGGGTATTTTTGTTTCAAAAAATAGCCAACGACAAGGATCTGCGTTATACCTTTGAAAAAGGGCAGGTAGAAAAGCTGCAGGATGTATTGGTAAATTCCGCATGGATGATTCAGGAACCCTTAAAATCTCTTTTTCAAATGGTAATAGATGAAAAAACAGGCGATGAAAATCATCCTCCTCTTCCCCGTATGTATACGGACCTGGCAAAATGTGCTGTATCGGATATTTATCATTATGGAATGGTTCCAGCTGCAATGCCTGAAATCGCGCTTCATCTGATGGCAAAATTGTGGGTTCACTCCAATATGACTCTTCGTACCCATTACGCCCATCCTGATGTTGAAGAAGATTTCGGTTTAAATCCTCATCTGGACTTTTGGTATCAAACCGCAAGCGCTTATGCAACACCAATTATCCCATTGCTGCAAGCCGAACAAAATCTTGTAACTGATTGGTTAATTGATTTTTGCAATCAAGCTGGTAATTCCTACGCACATTCATCTTTAAATGAGGATTATGGGGAATGTACAAACATTACTATTTATGTAAACAATATACCTGTAGAACAAATTGCATCTGACCGACTCTGGAAGATGTACCGCGGAACTTCGGTTGGTCCAAATCTTCTGATTAGTCTCTTGATGGGGTTTGAAAAATGGCTTCTTATGGTTATCGAGCATTCAGAAACTCTTATTGTTGTTAATTATTGCCGCTATATCCTGCAGAAGTCCCGCAATGTTATGTTAACTTCCGTGATCGTCAGCGCCGCAGAAGCTTATCCAGATAAATTATTTGAGATTGCCTGTGAGCTTCTGCGTACAAAAGAACTGTTTCATCTGGATTCATACCGCTTTACCGCCGAATCCTCAGCTTCCTTTTTGTTGACCGGAAAAGATCTTCTTGAAAAAGAACGGCTAGAAAGTAACCGGCTTCCTTTCAGGAAAAAACGTCTGGAAGAAGTTATTTTATCGTATCAAACAAATTCCAGCGGTCTTTCAACAGAAGCCTTCAATTTCCGAAAACAAACACTTTATCAAGCGATTGACCGAGCGACTGCCGATATCGATACCTGGTCATCCAATGACAAATTTGCCTATTACCGGATGGATTTACGACATTATCAGGAAATTGTTGATGTTCGGGAAAATGAGCACGGGCAGACACTCTGTACGGTTCTCCCTGATTTTACAGAAGACATGAAAGCATTAAGCCAGAAGAGCGCCGCCGCCTATGAACCTCATCTGAAATATATGGATTTACAGTTATGGAGCGATTATAAATTCCACCATGATGTTAAATTCCGGGAATATAAAAAGTATGAGAATGTCCGCACCATTTGCTCAGAGCTGAACGAAATCTGGGCATATATGGACCCTGAAGTTCGCAATGAGGAACTCTCTTCCGACGATATATCTGTGATCGTGGACCGCTTTACCGCGATCGCATCTTACACCAGTGCTGTTTTACTTCGGGATTTTAAGGAAACATTGTCACATGAAGATCGGACATTATGCGAATGTATCATTTTCTCTATTGCTGATTTATTTGCACACGCTTCTCACTTTGAAATCGTTCAGGCTGGAAATGGAATCGATGCGATTGCCGTTGGACTGGTTCTTTTAAGCAATGAAGATAATATAAAAGCCATAAATGACGAAAATCCTCTGTGCCTGCTTCTTAAATTGGCACTGAATGACTGGAGTTATAACAGCCGTATCGTGAACGGAATCGCGTCAACCATCTGGGTGCACAGCCAGAATGCTGCATGGCATTTCCTGTATCTGTTTTCACTCCTCGCCGATTCTTATGAAGACGCGCTTTTGAAAAATGAGTCATTTTCCAGCGATGACTTTTTCAAGCGGAATGAGGATGTGATTGCCCGTGCGCTTGCGAAAGACTCAGTTGATATAACCGACTTTGATTTTTCCAAGCTCCAGAATATAACAATTTTCACGCTTCTTTCCTTGATCTCTCCCCAAGCAGCAGAGGCATTTAAATTCGCGGATGCAACGAAAGATCTTGTCATGGAACTTGTTTTTACAAATAACAGGGATTTGCGCACCGAACGCAGGGAACTTTCTGGATATACATTAAACTATGTTTCCTGGCTGGCAGATGTTCTGCTCCATTGTGAGCAGGCAGAACAGGCAGGTCTGATCGATGCATTTTTCAAATCTGCAGATTTGATTCGGAATGATAACTCAAAATATCTGATTACCGAACTTATTCGAATTCAAGATATCTGTGGAAAAACGGATGCTTTCTGGAATATATGGGAATTACTGAAACCTTACCTTCTTGCATTAAGCAGCAAACCACAGGTTTCTTTTGATGACCGCCATCCGTATGGACTGGACAAAGTGATTATCAGCTATTTATTTGGCAATTCTCCCTGGAGATCCGGCGTTCACCGATGCGCCTTCCTTCCAGAAGGAAAAGCGGCTTTCTTTGACGATTTTATCGACAAATCAGGAAGTCTCAAATCCCTGTTCTATGCGATTTCCCGGCTGCTCTATACCGTTGGGCGGGAACCTTACATTGAAAACGGAATCGACTGGATGTATAAACTGGTCACGCGTGATCCTGACTGCCGGTTACCGCTTTATCAGCAAACCTTGTATTATATGGAAGAGTACGTCGGTCTTTTTGTATCACGTCATCGCATGGATTTCAGGAACGATGTGGAACTGGCTTTGAAGACTCAGACGGTGCTGGAGTATATGGTAAATCGAGGATCGCAGATTGCTTTTTTCTTGCGGGAGTTGATTTAAAATAAAGGGTACAAAGGCAAAATTCTACATTTACTTAGAAATACATATCGGACTGATAGCGAACTCAGTTGACATTGCAGAACATAAGTTCTATAATTGGCTTGTTAGCATTTACAAATTACAGATTTATAAATATTACCTCGGAGGCCAATGCCATGAAAAAAATAGGTTTAACCATATATGCTTTAAATGTTTTTCATACCGGAAAGTATCACGGTGAAGAGAAACATGGACATTTAACTTTTATAGATATGCTTTCAGCTTTCTCTAAACTCTAGAACAGGACAGTTTTCCCGCCCCCGTTTTGGTCTTCCATGAAACAAAGGATGCGGAAGTTGGTTTTAGAAAAGCGAAAATAGAAAGCCATGCGGCTTTATTACATAACCGCATGGCTTTTCTCTTCCATCACCTATTTTTATTTGCAAACCCGGTTCTCCAACTGCCCACTCTGCACATAATGTGTATAGTAAGCCTTCAAATCGTCTCCAAACACTGCCGCCAAATCCGGGTTATTTGCCTTATATACACTGACATCGAAATTCTCCGATGCCCTGCGTCCTTCTGCCATACCGCACGTATAAAAATGCTCAAATAACTTTTGCGAATCTAAGCCAACGACCGACTGCAAATCTGGATTATTCATATAATAATAATTTGCATCAAACACCGGCTGATACATGTTCATCTGTTCCGCTACCTGATTCTGATTACCTGCGGACTGTGCCTGTGTCTGAGTCTGCGTCTGACCGGACGTATTTCCATTCGAAACAGCCCCATTCTTATACGGGCAGACTCCATTTGGATGAAGATGTGCCTCATGGCCGCCACAATGATAATGATAACTTCCCAGACCGCTCTTATTCTTGTAGTCATGATGACCGCCTTGTGCATCGGTTCGTCCCTGATGCGCCTCAGCTGTAATCATCGTCATATTTGAGACTGTTGTGAAAGATGCCGTCAGCATCATACAGGATAAAAGCGCGGTTCCAAACTTTTTAAAACGTTTCATAATAACTCCCCCTTGTAACTGTAAAATGAAATGCTCTCCAATTTAATTGTAACATTTCCATACAGAAAACACAAGAAAATTGCCATAATACCGCACTAATTCTGCCTTATAAAACCATGCGGTTGCCATTACACAGCTGACACATACTCTTCTTACTCACCTTCTTTCAAGGAAAACTCCTTAAGAAATGGAATTCCTCCATATACCCCCGCCAGATAATCCTTTTCAAATGATGCATCGGAACGCACCTTAAAGTCCGAAAGCGCACATAATTCCGAATGTCCCAGCTCGTCTTTCTGTACAAACCAAATCTGGTCCCTTCGGAATAATTTTTTATCCATTAATGTCGTATCATGTGTAGTATAAATCAGCTGAGCCATTGAATTGTTATCATAAAATAAATCAATAAAAAATTTTAACAACAATGGATGTAATTTTACATTTAGCTCATCCATCACCAGTACATAATCATTGATAATTGCCATATGTGCATGGATAAAAAGCATGATACTCTTGATTGTACCTTCTGACTCATCGTATAAATTCAAAGGATATAATTCCCCATCCGCCCCTTTATGAAATGTAAAAAACAGCGTTTCTTTTTCTTTATAAGTAATATCCTTTATTCCAATATCTATTGCGGTAAGAAACTCTAATAACTTTTCCTTTTTTCCATCAATTACCTTAGGTAAAAGAGCATCTAAAAACCTTGTATCTTCATAGTCATCCGACATAAAAACCAGTACATCTGTAATTCCTGAATAAACCGTTTTAAAAATATCTGTTTTTAACTTGAGTTTATTAAAGAAAGATAACAATAATGTCTCTGGTGGAATTTGATCTTTATAAGCTTCACATTTTTTTCTAACGTACACCCCTAAATTTACTTTTTGCATCGTCCTCTCAAAAATCGTCACTTTACGGTTTGTCTTTAAACTCTTTCTGTACAGCCATTCCATCACGATCTTCTCAGAATTGTACTCAAACCCATACTGATACTCCTCGTCCCGCAGAATCTGTACAATCTCAAATTCTGAATTACCTTTGTTCTCTTCAAAAGAAAATGGTTTACTGCATTTTTTGAGTACGGACTCAGCTCCGTCATCAACATTGTTCAAAGATTGGGAAACAATCCGCCGAAAAAGCTGTAGTGCCCACACGAAATTGGACTTTCCGCTGGCATTGGCGCCATAAATAGCTGCTACCCGCAGGAATTTTTCCTTGGTATCTATATCAATCAGGTTCGACGGTGCTCTTTATAAGCGCTGATTGCTGTCATATCAAAAATCGTTTCTTCTTTAAAGGAAAGAACGTTTTTCATTTTAAATTGCACCAACATGTTTTGTATCTCCTTTTTATATAATATACAAATTTCTGATTTTTATATCAACATTTTTGTGATTTTTCCGTTATTTTATTGATTTTATGTTTCATAATTACTCTATCCGTCTCTCTCAATTACAAAAAAAATCAAGATTCTATGCCGGAATAGAATCTTGATCATCAATTAGCCGCGATACTTTTCGCGAGGGATTCGCAGGCAGAACACCTTGAGGCCATATTGTGAAGCCCAGATGCGCACGCCCTTACGAGTAATATATGGAGTATATACTAAGACATATTCCTTATCCATAAGGCGGTCACCTCCTTTTTTGAAGGTTCCTCTTGAAATCCCCGACAAAGTATGATACATTTAAAAATGTAAATACGTATCCCGGCATACTCGTCGGCAGAATTTGTGCTGCAACACAGATTCAAGAGGCAGAACACCTATGGGTGGTCTGCTTTTATTTTTCCAACTCTTCTTTTAAGTTGGAAATAAAAGTGGGTAACATGTTTTCAATGTAAAGTGTGATGAAATCTAAATCTTTTTCGGTCACATTCTGGGGAATGATAACCTTTGCCACAGAACCAGAAAGTGTTGGTATTGTAAAACAATACGCCGACGGCTCCATCGACGTCAGAACTTCCTCTTTGGATTCAGCGGTACTATTTTCACTAACCTCTTTAGAATCTTTAGAAGAACTTTCATCCTCAAAGGAGTCAATATCATTCTCATCTGATTCCAAAAGAATAATGCCGTTTTTCAGTATTCCTACCTGCTCTGCATTTTCAATGAATTTCGCAGCGGCAATATCCTTAGCGCTTTTCGTTAGATTGTATTCTAAAAGAAGTATATTACTAAGCTTATCTTGACTAGGAAGGGCCTGGTTTTCATATCTTTCCACGATCTTACGATATAGCGGAGCCGATAAAAAGCTTTCTACGATAGCGCGTCTGGTATCTAATTCATTAACCGGATAGACAATCCGCTTGGCAAGTTCTGTCAGTTCAACCGCTCCATTTGAACCTCGAATCAATCCAAACTGCTTTGCAGTACTAATCTTTGCCCGAAAGGAATTTGTCTTCACGCTAAATCCAAGAACACTTGCAATAGTATTGATAGATACACGCTTTCCACCGATTTTTACAATTTCATTAATGAAATCCACTATTTCTTTAATAGAAAACATGGGATACAGTGAACTTCTTTCCTTTATATTTTTTTCAGCCGACTGTGCCATCTGAGAATCTCCCTCCTTAAATCCACGTCTAGTATAGCATCTACCATCCACTTCGTCAAGACTTAAACTTAATTTGATTCTCAATGTGCTCAAAATTTGATTCTTATTTACGTCCATTCTCGTAAAAACTATGTTTTTTACATTGTAAATTTAAAATTGAGTGCACATATCATTAAAAAGGACCATATCATTTTTCTTATATTTTGCGAAACAGCATCTGTTGTCATTTGCTGTTTCACAAATTTCATTTTTTCCTTCTGCACTCCTATTTTTAACCTGATTCTCCAGGCATTCCATACACTTAATATATATAATTTTCGTATAAAAATAGGCTATTGCAAACACCTGCATCCGCAATAGCCCATTCTTACCTTCTACTATATTCGTCACTCTCCAAAAACTTAAAAGAGCTTTCTACCGCATATACTCCTGCTTCACCTTATGATCCACCACATGCCGCTTCGCCAGCTCTTTCGTCACATCCTCTACACTGATGCCCGCGTCTGCCATCAGAACCATGGCATGGTAACACAGATCTGCCAGCTCGTAGATCGTTTCGTCCTTGTCTTTCTTCGCTGCCGCGATGATAACCTCGGTACACTCCTCGCCGACTTTCTTCAGAATCTTGTCCAGACCTTTATCAAACAGATACGTCGTGTAGCTTCCTTCCTTCGGATTCGTCTTACGTCCCATAATGAGGTCGTAAAGTCCCTCATAGGAAAACGGCGTGATCTCCTCGTTCTGGTAAACCGGCTCAAAGAAGCAGCTCTCTGCGCCCGTATGGCACGCCGGACCTTCCTTGACCACCTCGACAATCAAGGTGTCCTTATCGCAGTCCGCATAAATACTGGAAATATGCTGCACATTCCCGCTCGTCTCACCCTTTCTCCAGAGCTCCTGACGGCTGCGGCTGTAAAAACAGGTTTTCTTCTCCCGAAGGCTGATCTCCAGACTCTCCCTATTCATCCAAGCCATCATCAGAACCTTCTTGCTATAATGATCCTGCACAATCGCCGGAATCAGACCTTTCTCATTAAACTTTAACTCATCAATCTTAAACGACGGCTCTACGCCTGCAATCTCGTTGATATTCTCACTCATATTTTTATCCTGCCTTACCACATAAAATTTTAATTACATCGTAACTGTTCAGTACCTTCACAGTCACGCGCAAAATCCCATTAAAAATTGCCTGCTGGCTCATGTTTTCGTACGATCAGCGCAGCGCCGACGCTCTCCTTCGCGATCCACAGGAGAACAGGCATCCAAAAACTGTAGAAAACATCGCATACGCCGGTGCGTAGTGAGGTCTTTTCGAACTTAGCACCGCTGCGTAGGCGCAAGAGCGAAAGCGTTTTTCGGAAGTTTCTGGATGCCTGTTTTCCGTCCCTCTCACGAAAAAGCACCGCCCTCTAACTTTTAGGGCATCTATGCGATTTAGATCAACCGCATCTCCACCCCATTCTCCGCCAGATACTGTTTCAATTCCTTAATATTCACTTCTTTCCGGTGGAAAATACTCGCCGCCAGTCCCGCGTCGATCTGCGGATACTGGAAAAGGTCTAAGAAGTCTTCTTTCTTTCCCGCGCCTCCCGATGCAATAATCGGCACATCGACACGCTTCGCGATCTCCAAAAGCATCGGAATATCAAATCCCTGCTTCACACCGTCCGTATCGATACTGTTGACCACCAGCTCGCCTGCGCCGCGTCTGACGCCGGATTCTGCCCATTCCAGCGCATCAATGCCTGTATCGACACGCCCGCCCTGCTTAAATACGTGGTATTCGTCTCCAACACGTTTAACATCCATCGAAAGCACCACACACTGATCGCCGTAGCGGTGTGCCGCCTCGGTAATAAGCTCCGGATTTTTGATCGCGCCGCTGTTGACGCTGACCTTGTCCGCGCCGCATTTTAAAACGCGGTCGAAATCATCCAGCGTGCTGATGCCGCCGCCGACCGTCAGCGGGATGAAAACCCGTTTTGCCGCCTCAGTCAGGATGTCGGTAAAGATTTTTCTTCCTTCTACACTTGCCGTAATATCATAAAATACCAGCTCGTCCGCGCCGCTCTGGTTGTAAAATTCTGCCATCTCGACCGGATCCGCCACATCCTGGATTCCCTCGAAGTTGACGCCTTTCACGACACGCCCGTTCTTTACATCCAGACATGGAATAATACGTTTTGAAATCATGCCGTTCCCTCCTGATTTCTTTTTCTGATTATTCATTCGAACGCTTCGAATGATTCGAATGATTTTTTTGCCGCTTTTTATACGGCGCTTCTCCTAAACGGAATATTTCAGTGCTTCCTTTAAATCAATCGCACCCAGATACAGCGCTTTTCCTAAAATCGCACCATACACCTCATTTTTCAAGATCTCAATCTCCTTGAGGCTGCTGATTCCACCGGACGCCACGATATCCAGCCCTTCAATCTGCGATAATTCTTTATAAAGCTCCAGGTTCGTTCCCTGCATCTTTCCATCGCGGGAAATATCGGTGTAAATGACCGTTTTCACTCCCGTATCGCGCAGGCGGCGGCAGAAGTCAACGCCTCTTACCTCGCTCGTCTCAAGCCACCCGTGAGTCGCCACAAAACCATCCTTCGCGTCCACACCGACTGCAATTTTATCGCCGTATTTGCGGACCATTTCTTCGACAAATGGATAATTTGTGACCGCCACCGTGCCGAGAATCACGCGTCCGGCTCCGAGCGACAGGTATTTGTCGATGGATGCCTCGTTGCGGATGCCGCCGCCGACTTCTACAAATAATCCCGTTGTCTTAATCAGCTTCTCTATCGTGTCAAAATTTGCCAGCGCCGCGTCTTTCGCGCCGTCCAGATCGACCACGTGCAGGTTTTTCGCGCCCTGCTCCTTGAATCCCAGCGCCACCTTCTCCGGCCGGTCGCTGAATACTGTCATCTGGTTATAATCGCCCTGCACCAGGCGCACCGCCTTGCCGTCCCGCAAATCAATCGCCGGAAATAGCTCCATGTCCGTTTCCTCTCCATAACTGTTTAAATCCAATCTACAAGCCTGAAAAAACAGTTACCTTTCTTGTTTTTCTATTAATTATATCTCCGAAAACGCCTTCAGAATCCGCAGTCCCACTTCCCCGCTCTTCTCCGGATGAAACTGGCAGCCCATGACATTTTCATTTGCCGCGGACGCCGTGACCGGAATGCCGTACTCCGAGGTTGCCAGCAGACTCTCATCACAATCTTTTCCATAGAAGCTGTGGACAAAGTAGACGTAATCGCCCTCTTTGCTGTATTTAAACAGCGGATGCTCCTTTCCTTTTTCCGTCAGATGCAGGCTGTTCCAACCCATGTGCGGCACTTTTAGGTTTGCCGGAATGTCTTCTTTTAAGTCTGCCATCACGCCCGGAATCAGTCCCAGACCCTGATGCTCGCCGTATTCATAGCTTTTATCAAAGAGAAGCTGCATTCCGAGGCAGATTCCCATGATCGGTTTGCCTGCTTTTGCTTCATCCAGCAGCGGCTCTGCCATTCCGGATCCGCGCAGTTTCGCAATCGCATCACCATACGCGCCGACGCCCGGTAAAATGATGTGATCCGCTTTTCTTAAATCTTCCGGATCGCGGCTGACTTTATTTTCCAGTCCCAGGTAACTGAGGGAGGAACTGAGGGAAAACAGGTTTCCCACGCCGTAATCAATAATTGTTATCATTTGCAGCCTCCTATATCAATTCATGTATGTTCCCGCAGTCAACGCAGGAACCCGCTGAATCATTATAAACCTATTAAATAGATTTGTTATACTTACTTTTATCTTAGATCATAATACCCCTTTTGTCGATGGAATCTCGTCCCGGTATCTCTTGTCAATCGACACCGCCTCGCCGAGCGCGCGTCCCAGTCCCTTGAACATCGCCTCGATGATATGGTGGCTGTTTTCGCCGTGGAACATTTTAAAATGCAGCGTCATCCGGCTGTTGGAGGACAGTGCAATCATAAATTCCTTTACAAGCTCGGTATCAAAATCGCCCACTTTTTCGGTCGGGATCTCTACATCCATGACCAGATAGGAACGTCCGCTTAAATCGAGCGCCGTCATTACCAGTGTTTCATCCATCGGAAGCAGGAAACTGCCATAACGGCGGATGCCCTTTTTATCACCCAGCGCCTCTAAAATTGCCTGTCCCATGGCGATTCCGATGTCCTCTGTCGTATGATGGTAATCGACCTGCGTATCTCCGTCACATTTCAATGTGAGATCAAACCGTCCATGTCTGGCAAAGAGCTCCAGCATATGGTTTAAAAATCCGCAGCCCGTATCGACCTGATATTTTCCCGTTCCATCTAAATCAATCGACAGGCTGATTTTCGTCTCTGCCGTGTTTCGTTCTAATGAAATCTTGCGTTCTCTTGACATTTTTGCCAGCCTTCCTTTCTTATTCACAGCTGCCCCATCTACAAAAACCATGCTGCCAGCATTTTCATACGGTTCCCACAGTAAATGCGTGAACCTATTGAATTCCGGCCTATCTTACAACTGCACTTCTCGCCGCTTCCACCAGCTTCTTCGTCTCCTCAACAAACGTTTCCATCTCTTCCTCGGATCCGATGGAAATGCGGACATAATCCTTGATCCGCTCACTGTCCCAGCGTCTTACCAGGATTCCTGCCTCGCGCAGTCCGTCAAAATAGACTTTTCCCGGCATATCGCCGCTCTTGGCAAAAATGAAGTTGGTCTTCGAATCCAGCACAGTAAATCCAAGTGCCCGGAGCGCCTCGGTCGTTTTTTCACGCGTTTTGCAGATGCGCCCGGTACATTCTTTCGTGTAGTCCCAGTCGCGCATCGCCGCCGCGCCAGCCAGAATCGACAGGCGGTTGACGTTGTACGGGTTAAAACTGTATTTGATCCGGTTCATATCCGCGATAAGTTCCGGGTTTGCGATCGCAAATCCGACGCGCGCGCCGGCTAAGCTGCGGGATTTGGAAAAGGTCTGGATAATCACCAGATTTTCGTATTTCGGAAGCAGTGATACACACGATTCGCCGCCGAAATCCACATACGCCTCATCCACCATCACAACGCGGTCCGGGTTGGACGCCGCTACTTCCTCAATCGCAGAAAGCGGCAGGTTCATGCCTGTCGGGGCATTTGGATTGGCGATGATCACATTATTTCCGCAATTTTTATACGGTTCGATATTTAAGGTAAAATCTTCCTCCAGCGGAACTACCTTGAACGGGATTCCATAGAGCCCGCAGAGTGCCGGATAAAAGCCATATGTCAGATCTGCGAACTGCAGCGGCGCGTTCTGGTCGCAGAATGCCCGGAATGCAAAACCTAAAATCTCGTCGGAACCATTGCCCGCGATGACCTGGTTTGTTCCCACGCCGTAGTGGTCGGCAATCGCCTCGATGAGGACGCGCTCTTCCGGATCCGAATAAAGGCGTAAATTTGCAAGTTCCAGCGGCATAATTTTAGAAGAATTTTCCTCATACCCCGCCAGAATCGCCTCCGCAACCTTCGGACTCGGCGGATACGGGCATTCGTTTGTGTTCAGCTTGATAAATTTCCGTCCCTGCGGCTGCTCACCCGGTGTATACGGAAGAAGTGATTCGCTTGCTTTGCTCAAAAAACGGCTCATATCTGCCTACGCCTCCTTTTTATATTCTGCTGCGGTTTCTTTCTGCGCTTTCTCTTTTGCTTCTTTTTCTTTCTTTTCCTGTTCCTTTTTCTTCTGGTGTGCTTCCACCGCGCCCTTCAGCTTCTCCGCCATCTCGGTGATCTGCTTGTTTTTAAACTCAAAGCTGCTCTTGTTGGCGATGAAACGGGCGCTGATCGGCAGGAACTCTTCCAGCACTTTCAGGTGATTTTCACGGATCGTGCTGCCCGACTCGACAATATCCACGATGACGTCCGAAAGTCCCAGAATCGGCGCCAGCTCAATGCTTCCGTTTAATTTAATAATGTCAATATCGCGTCCCAGCTTCGCGTAATGCTCTTTCGCAATATTCGTAAATTTCGTTGCCACGCGCACCGGTCGGTCTTTGTCCTCGACGTAATCCTCTTTTCCAGCCACGCACATCCGGCATTTTCCAAGTCCCAGATCGAGAAGCTCGTATACATCCGGGTTGCTCTCCATCAGAATGTCTTTTCCGACGATTCCGACGTCTGCCGCATGGTGCTCGACGTATATTGCCACATCACTCGGCTTTACGAGCAGGTAGCGGACACCCGTCTGTGGGTTCTCAAACACCAGTTTTCTATTTTCGTCGTAAATACTCTTGCAGTCATATCCGACCGACGCCAGAAGCTCATACACCTGATCGCCCAGTCTTCCCTTTGGCAGTGCTATGTTTAACATCTCGCGCCCTCCTTTCCATTCTCCTGAAAGGCAGTTTCCCGGTCCTCTTCCAGGGAAAGACGTCCGTCATACCGGTACAGATAGCAGTAACGCAGATCCTCCGGCACAGCTTTCTCCACCCGCACGCGCAGTCCCTGACGGCGCAGGCTTTCAACCGCCTGGCACAGGCGCACTACATCGACATCCGGCTCATAGAGTACCAGCGCATCGACATCGTAGCGGATGCTCTTTTCCGGCAGGCGCTCCAGCTCTTTCAAATAGATGGCAAATCCGATCGCATCGGCTTTCTTTCCTAATTTTGCCATCATACCGTCGTACTGGCCGCCGGAAAGAACCTGGCGTGCCAGACCATCTAAGAATCCCTGGAAAATAATACCGTTATAATATTCAATGTCATTGATCATCGAGAAATCCAGCCGCACCTTGTCAAGCTGTCCGCCCAGTCCCATCGCCTCCAGAACCTCATACAGGCGGGATAACAGGGCAACCGCCTCCTTCATTTTCGGCGTATCCGCGATCGCACCTGCCTCTGCCAGCACCCGCCCAAACTCTCCGTACAGCCCGGAAACCTTCATCAATTTCTCTGTATCGCCCTCCAGCAGTGCCAGATCCGCGCACAATTTTTCCAATCCGCTGCGGTTTTTCGTCCGGATCAGCCCTAAAATGATATCTTTCTGTTCGGCATTGACCGGAAGCTCTTCCATCAGTCCCACCACGAAATCCATGTTAGAAATCTTGAGCACATAGTCCGTCTCAAAATCCGCCAGACTCTTGAGCGCCAGCGCCAGCACCTCCGCGATCACGCAGTCATCCACGCCGCCCATGCACTCCAGTCCCATCTGGCTGATCTCTTTGTAAGTGTGGCTTTCCTTGCTCTCACGATACACACTCTCCAGATAATAGACCTTCTCGCACGTATTTTTATCTGCCTTGGTGTTCTTCGCGATGCTCAGCGTCACGTCCGGCTTGAGAGCCATCAAGCGTCCGTCCAGATCCGTAAATGTCGGCACATTTTCCCCCAGCAGGAAACTTTTATTCGCTGCATACAAACTATATTCCTCAAACCGCCCCATCCGGTACTTGCGGTATCCATAGCTCTCATAAAGACCTCTCAGGCGAAGCGTCGCCGCCTCCGCCCTCCGAAGGCTCTGAATCTCTAAATTCATGCTCTATCTCCTCTCAACTGCCGCCGCAACCGCCCTGCCTCAACAAAATCTGCCGGACAATCACCCGCTCGTCTATATCCTGCTGTTATAGCTCCCATCACTTTTGTTTATCTTGCTATCATGGTAGCGCACTAAAGTGTTTTCTATATACTATCATTCCTTCTTAAAAAAAGCAACTACTTTTTTAGAATACTCACACTTTAATTAAAAGAAAAACTCGGGGCGTGAGAAATGTGCGCCCCGAGTTTTTCCACCTCGACTCTATTCTTTTATAACCTTCTCCAAAATCGACCCCAGAATCTCCGTCCAAGGCGTATACGCATCCTTTTCCTCCAGATGCGTCAGCGCCATCCAGTTCAGTCCTCCCGGTGTCATTTCTCTGGCAAGGTCTTCCAGATCCCCGTCCCACGTCGCTGCCTTGCGGGACAGCGCCCCAGTAAATTCGGTGATGTATGCCCGTGCGGATGGCTCATCCAGCCCGTTTCTCTCACACCACTGGATAATGACGGTCAGAAGCATATAGTAAGCGCTCATCAGGCCCGTCGTGCTCCTAAGGATCGCGATCTGCTTCGGCGTATCGACCGGAACCGGCTTGCCGACGTGACTCATCAGATCGACTACCTCCGGGATATCCGGGTAAATCACCACCGGTCCGAAGCGGTTCGCCGCGAAAGTCAGAGGCACAACATCCGCCAGAATCTCTCTCTGTCCAAACATTTCCTCGATGCGCTTTAAGCTCAGCGTTGCAACCAGATTGATAAACTTCTTCTCCGGTCCGATATGAAGCGGTTTTAAGATATCTTCCGCCGCCTTCGGAAGGAGCGCCGCAAAGACCCAGTCCGACCGGTCCACAACTTCCTGGTTATCCGCCGCGACCGACACGATCTCCGGGTATTTCTCATGCAGCATCTGCGCCCGTTCTTTATTTCTCGGCGATACAACGATCTGCAGATTCTCCATTCCGCTCTCGCAGAATCCAGTCACGACGGACGTCGTAATGATTCCCGTTCCAATAAATCCCAGTTTCATAAACTTCTACCCTCTCTTTCTCCTCTCCGTTTACCCGAAATTTTTCCAGACGATTCCGAGCGAACTTTTCTGATAGTTACTCCCCCGATTTTATTCACATACACAGTATACAACCAAAAACACATATTTTCCAGCATCCTACTCATATCTCGGCGCACTTTTCCGGGTTTTCATCGTAATTCCTCCCTCAACCTTCGCAGCCCACTTTGATCAGGCGCCTTATTTTATCGTTCATATCCTCCTTGCTATTTTCTTTGAAATTGTCCACTTCCGCAAATAAAGCGATTGAAATAAGCCATCTCCTCATCTTTATTCAATCTTAATACATCGTTAAATCTCCCTTATCCGCTCTTAAAATCTCCAGCTGTATAATATGACCATCACAGAAATAAGGAGTTGCCTTTATGCCGGAAGAGATTATTCGTCGAAAGCGCCGCCTTTCGTCTTTTCAAATTATCACATTAGGGTTTGCCGGGGTCATTCTACTCGGAGCGCTACTGCTGATGCTGCCGATCTCCACGACTGGAGAGAATATTACTCCATTCAATGAAACGCTGTTTACTGCGACCTCTGCCGTCTGCGTGACAGGGCTTGTAGTACAGGATACAGGCTGCTACTGGTCAACCTTTGGGCAGGCGGTTATTCTGGCACTGATCCAAATTGGTGGTCTTGGTGTCGTAACCGTAGCAGCATCGTTTGCGCTGTTGTCCGGGCGAAAAATTTCTCTGATGCAGCGCAGCACCATGCAGGATGCAATTTCAGCACCAAAGGTCGGCGGAATCGTCCGTCTGACACGCTTCATCCTGCGAGGGACGTTTCTGATTGAGCTTCTGGGAGCGCTTGCCGTGCTGCCGGTATTCTGCCGGGACTATGGATGGCGCGGCATCTGGATGGCGGTATTTCATTCCATATCCGCTTTTTGCAACGCCGGGTTTGACATTCTTGGGACAGAAAGCAACCACTATCCATCTCTTACCGGCTACGCGGACAGCCCGGTAATCAATATCACGATTATGCTGCTGATCGTGATCGGCGGTATTGGATTTCTGACGTGGGATGACATCTTTGAAAACAAGTGGCGGTTTCATCGCTACCGAATGCAGAGCAAGGTGATTCTGGTCACGACAGGTTTTTTAATTTTTCTGCCTGCTATGTTTTTCTTCTTTTCAGACTTTTCCGCGCTTCCCGCCGGAAACCGGCTGCTGGCATCCTTTTTTCAGTCTGTCACGCCGAGGACAGCGGGCTTCAACACGGTAAATCTTTCCACGATGTCCGGTGCATCACAGGGCGTAATGATCCTTTTGATGCTGATCGGCGGTTCTCCAGGTTCTACAGCAGGCGGTATGAAAACAACGACACTGGCGGTTCTGCTTGCCAATGCCACTGCAACCTTCCGCCAGCGCGATAGTGCCCGATTTTTCGGACGCAGAGTCGATTGCAGCGCCGTCAAGACCGCCGCGACCATTCTGACAATGTACTTGATGCTGTTCTTTGGCGGTGCTGTCTTTATCAGCGCATATGAGAATCTTCCGCTGTCTGCCTGCCTGTATGAAACGGCATCGGCGGTCGGGACGGTGGGATTGACACTTGGTATTACACCGCAGCTGCACATTCCATCGCAAATGGTGTTGATCACGCTCATGTATCTGGGCAGAGTCGGCGGTCTTACCCTTATTTATGCGACATTTTCCAGCAAAAAAGTGGGGAATGCAAAGCTGCCGCAGGAAAAAATCACGATTGGATAAGGAGTCTTTTCACATGAAAAACATTCTATTGATTGGCACAGGCCGCTTCGGACGGCATATTGCAGTACAGCTTTCTCAGCTGGGGCATCAGGTCATGGCGGTCGATACAAACGAGGAACGAATCAATGATGTGCTGCCATATGTCACCAATGCACAAATTGGCGACAGTACAAACGCGGAGTTTCTTCGCTCTCTTGGCATCGGAAATTTTGATGTCTGCATCGTAACCATCAGCGGTAACTTTCAGAACTCGCTGGAAACCACCTCGCTGCTGAAAGAGCTGGGGGCGAAGTGCGTGGTGTCGCGTGCCGAGCGTGATGTGCAGGCAAAGTTTCTGCTTCGCAACGGTGCCGACCAGGTAGTCTACCCGGAAAAACAGGTGGCAAAATGGGCAGCGATCCGATACACTGCCGACCATATTTTCGACTACATAGAGATCGACGAGCAGCACGCCATTTTTGAAGTAGAAGTTCCGGCCGGGTGGATCGGCAAAAGTGTTGGTGAACTGGATATTCGCAGAAAGTATGGCATTAACATTCTCGGCATCAAACATTCAGGAAAAATCGACGCTTCCATTACGCCGGATACGGTGCTGTCCGGGGAAATAACGATTTTAGCGTTGGGCGAATACAAAGCGCTGCAAAAGTGCTTCCGAATCTGAATGGACGGTGAGGGTATATGGAAGATAGCGTTTTGATCGCTGGGACGGCGCTAATGTTCCTGTTCGGCTGGGTTTTGATGAAACGGCTGGATCGCTTTCTGGACGAAAATCAGAAGCGCATCAAAGAATCGTCTGAACAACAGCAGGCTGAACCGTGCGTGCATCTGGTCGGAAATATTTCTCCTGACGAACTTGAGGAAACATTTTCTCAGTTTCGCAATAGTCATGCCCATGTAGAAATCGTGATCTATGATTCAGAGCAAATTTCTTTTCCGGACAACGAATCCGATTGGGCGCAGTAGAAACCTCCACATTTTGGTGCTATAATATTGTTTAAGAGGGGGTGAAAATGTGCAGAATAAAGGAAGCGAAATACCAAAAGAACATATTCTTGTGTGCCTGTCCTCGTCTCCATCCAATGAACGCATTGTACGAATGGCGGGGAAAATGGCACAGGCATTTTGCGCCAGTCTTACCGCACTCTACGTGCAGACCCCCGGAGACGCTGATATGAACGCGGAAGATACCGTCCGTTTGCAGGCGAATATGCGTCTGGGGCAGCAGCTTGGCGCAGAAATTGTCACAACGCATGGTGAAGATGTGGCGACACAGATCGCGGAATATGTGCGGCTCTCTGATGTGACCAAAATTGTGATTGGGCGAAGCGGCGTACAGCGGCTGCATTTCTGGAGCGAATCGACGCTGACAGAACAGCTCATTACGCTTGCACCAGAGGTAGATATTTATATTATTCCGGATGTGGAAGCCTATAAGAACTGCCGCAGAAATCAGCCGCTTACTATCCGCCCGGCGTTTCCGACCGCCCGGGAACTACTTCTGACCATCGGAATTCTGGCAGTTACGACGGTCATCGGATGGATCTTTCTGCGGCTCAGCTTTGCAAATGACAATATCATCATGGTTTACCTGCTGGGTGTGCTTCTGACTTCCACTTTTACCAGCGGATATACCTGCGGTGTGCTGTCCGCTTTTTTGAGTGTCCTCCTGTTCAATTATTTTCTGACGGAACCCCGGCTGTCTTTGGCAGCCTATGGCAGCAAATACCCGATAACCTTTGCCGTCATGTTCGCGGCTGCACTTTTGACAAGTACACTTGCGGCCAAGCTCAAAGCCCACGCACAGCTATCCGCACGGGACGCTTATCGCACGAAGCTCCTTTTTGATATGAACAGACAGCTCCAAAAAGCGGAAACGCCGGAGGAGGTCTATCGGATGACCGCGACGCAGATACAAAAGCTCATGCAGCGAGACGTTCTGATTTACCCGGCACAGGGCAACGCTCTGCTGGATGGGAACATTTATCCGGCTGACGGAAGTAGTCCATACAGCATCCCAGATACCGACCGGGAACAGAACGTGGTTCAATGGGTCTGGCAAAACCGCAAGCGCGCCGGAGCAACGACGCAAAACTTTCCAAAAGCAAAACGGCTGTATCTTGCCATCCGTACCGGGCAGCAGATTTACGGTGTTGTCGGGATTCCGATGGAAAAGCAAACGCAGCCTGACGCATTTACATCCAGCGTTCTGTTCTCCATCCTCGGCGAGTGCTCTCTGGCGCTGGATAACCTGCGAAATGCCAGAGAAAAGGAAGAAGCTGCCGTTCTTGCAAAGAACGAACAGCTTCGCGCCAATCTTTTGCGTTCGATTTCTCATGATCTCAGGACACCACTGACCTCGATTTCCGGCAACGCAGATACGCTGCTGCACAGCTATGACGTGTTGGATGAGCAGACACGGAAACAGATTTTTACGGACATTTATGACGATGCACAATGGCTGACGGGGCTGGTTGAGAACTTGCTTTCCATTACGAAAATTGTAGACGGCAGCGTAAAGCTGCACCTTTCTGATCAGGTCGTGGATGACATCATATCGGAAGCACTCAGGCATATTGACCGAAGAGCGGCAGAACATCACATCGCAGTAGATTGCGGAGACGTACTGTTGCTGGCACGGATGGACGCAGGACTCATCATGCAGGTGCTCATCAATCTGGTGAATAACGCAGTCAAATATACTCCAGTTGGCTCGAACATCCGGATCACGGCAATCCCGCGAGAAAATATGGCTGAAATATGTGTCAGCGATAACGGTCCCGGTATTCCGAATGAACTGAAGGAACGTGTTTTTGAAATGTTCTTTACTGGGGGCAATCCAATTGGCGACAGCCGCCGAAGTCTTGGACTTGGACTTACGCTCTGTCAAACTATTGTCCATGCACATCATGGTGAAATGACGTTGAAAGACAATTCGCCGCATGGCTGCATCTTTTCCTTTACAATACCACTTAGTGAGGTGAACTTAAATGAATAAGCCGCTCATCCTCGTTGTAGAAGATGATACCCCGGTGCGAAATTTAATAACGATGACACTAAAAACTCACGAATATAGGTATCTTTCGGCGCAAAACGGCGCAAGTGCCGTGATGGAAGCGCTGTCTCACAACCCGGACATTGTACTGCTTGATCTGGGGCTGCCGGATATGGACGGCGTAGAAGTCATCCAAAAAATCCGGTCGTGGTCGAATATGCCGATCATTGTGATCAGCGCCAGAACAGAGGATTCCGATAAAATCGGGGCACTGGATGCTGGGGCGGATGATTATCTAACGAAGCCTTTTTCCGTGGACGAACTGTTGGCACGACTGCGGGTGACGCAGCGGAGACTGTCGATGATGAAAACAGACTCCGTGCAGGATTCTCCGATTTTTACGAATGGTGCGCTGAAAATCGACTATGCGGCAGGCTGCGCATATCTTGACGGCACAGAGCTGCACCTGACACCCATCGAATACAAGCTGCTGTGCCTGCTCTCCAAAAATGTTGGTAAGGTTCTGACACACACCTATATCACGCAGCAGATTTGGGGCAGCAGTTGGGAAAACGATATCGCTTCTCTGCGGGTGTTCATGGCGACCCTGCGCAAAAAGCTGGAACGCGGAAAAGACGGGCAGCAATACATACAAACACACATCGGAATCGGCTATCGGATGCTCCGCATCGAGTAAGTAATTCCTGAACGGAACATTCATGACTGAATGGAGTAGATTTCTTGTGGTCATTCCATTCTGCCCCAAATAAGCTGACCATCGTTGAAATAGCGAGGACTTGAAAGTCCTCGCTATTAGCATACATCGTCTTATATATTATATCTGTTTTTCCATCTTCGTTTTTGCTGCTTTCCCTACTTTCTAGCACACTCCCCATCAAGCCCCAAAAGGATTTTTAATCCATGATCCAGCTGCGGCAGAATGTACTCCAGACACTCCCGCACTGCCTTCGGACTGCCCGGCAGGTTGACGATCAGCGTGCGTTTACGGATCCCACTTGCCGCCCGGCTTAACATCGTCCGCTTTGTAAATTGTAAGCTGTATGCCCGCATCGCCTCCGGGATACCCGGAACCATCCGTTCCGCGACCGCCAGCGTCGCCTCCGGCATCACGTCGCGCGGAGAAAATCCCGTTCCGCCCGTTGTTAAGAGCAGATCGGCCTTTCCCTCATCGCAGATCTCCTTCATCGCCTCTTCCAACATCGCCTGGTCGTCCGGCAGCACCTTCTGCCAGACCACCTCATAACCAGCCTCTCTCACCATTTCTGCGATTACCGGACCACTCACGTCCTCCCGTTTTCCCGCGTACCCGGAGTCACTGGATGTAATAATTGCTGCTCTCATTGTTTTCCCACCTCTCTTTGATCTCTTTCCTACGCTTCTTCCAGAATCTCCAGATTATCTCCCTCTTTGATCACGCCGCCGTGCAGCACCTTTGTAAATACGCCCTCGCGCGGCATGATGCAGTCGCCCATCGCCTGGAAGATCGCACACCCATGGTGGCATTCTTTTCCGATCTGTGTCAATTCCAGCACGACATCGTTGCATTTAAATTTTGTCCCGATCGGGAGCGTCTTGAAATCGATTCCTTCCACGACCAGATTTTCGCCGAATGCGCCGTCCTCGACCTTTGCACCGCGCGCGCGGAATTCCTGAATCCGGTCATATGAAAGAAGGCTGACCTGACGGTGCCATTTGCCCGCATGGGCGTCACCCTCGATTCCATAGTCCTCGATAAGACAGACCTGATGGACATTTTTCTTCTGAACACCTTTGATTTCACTGGTACACGTTGCGATTACTTTTCCCATGATTGTTTCCCCTTTTCTTTATCCATAAATTTTCCGATTTCATATTTCATATACGATATTTCACTTGTAACATTCCGCCGGCTCACACTTTCACCGCAGAAACCATAATCATAATCCTCACAAACACCCTGCTTATCCGCCTATCTGGGACATTCCCCGGTGTTCCCGATCCGTAAATTCCGTCTTTTTCTCAAAACTATGTCCCTTCGGCTTTTCCGCAAGCGCCTGTCCGATCGCCCGGCGCAGGTCTTCATCGGTACCGCCGCCGCGCAGAATGGTCTTTAATTCTACCCCATTGTCATACTGGAGACAGGTCTTTAAGAATCCTTCTGAGGTCAGCCGGATCCGATTGCATTCGGAACAGAATTTATGGCTGACCGCGCTGATAAAACCGATCCGTCCCTGAAAGCCAGGGACTGCGAAATAATGGCACGGGCCATTTCCTGCCACGTCCCCGCACGGGGTAAAGGTTCCAAATGCCTCTTCCAGCGCATGCTTCAACGCATCTTCTTTCACAAAGGCAAACTGCGTCCCCATGCCGATCGGCATCATTTCGATGAAACGCACGTGCACATTATGGTTTTTCGCCAGTTCCGCCACCTCTAAAAGCTTTTGCTCCTCGATCCCAAGCACCGGCACACAGTTTATCTTGATCTGCATCCTGCCTTTCTGGATCGCCGTCCAAAGACCGCGTCTGACCGCTTCGATCTCATCCCGGCGTGTGAGCTGTCGGTACACCGACGCATCCAGTGTATCCAGGCTGATCGTGACTGAATCAACCCCTGCATCCGCCAGCGCATCGTACATTTCTTCTAATAAAACACCGTTCGTCGTGATCGTCAGGCTCTTGATTCCCGGAATCTGTTTTAACGCTGCTGCTAACTCCGGCAGTCTCCGGCGCACCAGCGGTTCGCCGCCGGTCAGCTTGATTTTCTGAATGCCGTTCTCTGCCAGAATCTGGCAGACCCGCTCGATCTCACCAAACCGCAGGATCTCTTCATGGGAAATGCTGCTGACGCCTTCCTCCGGCATACAGTACACACAGCGCAGGTTGCATCGGTCGGTCACGGAGATCCGTACGTAGTCGATCGTTCTGCCGTATCCGTCTATCATCGCACAAATTCCCCGCTCTTTCCTCCCGATTTTGCATCGAGATGTATCTCTCCGATCTCCATCCGCTTGTCGATCGCCTTGCACATATCATAAATGGTCAGAAGCGCCACGCTGACGCCGGTCAGCGCCTCCATCTCGACGCCGGTCTTTCCTTCCAGCTTCGCAGTACAAAATGCCTTGATCGTCAGCTCTTTTTCATCTACCTCAAAATCCACGCTGCATTTCGTGATGAGAAGTGTGTGGCACATCGGGATCAGATGCGCGGTCTGCTTCACCGCCATGATTCCCGCCACACGCGCCACCCCCAGCACATCGCCCTTGGCAACCGTTCCCTCCAGAACCGCCTTCATGACTGCTTCATTGACGTGAATCTTGCCAGATGCCGTCGCCGTCCGGCTGGTAATCTTCTTTTCGGTTACATCTACCATGATCGCATTTCCCTTTTCATCAAAATGCGTTAATTTCTCTTCCATCTGTATCCTCCTTTTCCTCTTCTTCCGGCTCCAGAAAGATTTTCTCAAACGCTGCTTCTGCTGCCGCCTGCACTGCTGCTTCCATCCGGCGGAATTTTTCTAAAAACACCTTTCCCTCCGGCGTCAGCACAGAAAATCCGCCCTTGCTTCCGCCCATCTGGCGCTCTAAAAACTGGATTCCCAGCTGCGCCTCCGCGATCTTGAGCATTTTCCAGCCCTTGCTGTAAGAAATATCCCGGATCTGACAGGCACCGAGCATTGAACCACTCTCAGCAACTGCCTCCAGAAAATCCGCCGTCAGCGCGCTGAAGCATTCTTCCTCGCGGCTCAGCGAAATCGACGCCCGAAATGCCAGCTCCCCGCGCTTCTGCCTGTCTTTTTCGTAGGCAAGCAGCGATTCGTAGTCCATTTTCGTGTTGGTGTCCAGTAAAACACCCGGATCTTCAACCTCGATCTCCCGGACACCTTCGCCCCACGCATCCATTGCGCCGCGGAGTCCTTTTCCACCCCGGTACGTTAAGATATGTCCAAACACTTCCTTCGACAGCATGACCGGGTGTCCTTTTTTTCCCTGACAGACCGGTACTGCCATGCTTCCGGGCGCCTGCGCCATCTTCTCGATTGTGTCCGCCGTGATCATCGGCACGTCGGCAGGGAACAACAGCACCCGATCGGCTTTTTTCTGGATATGGCGCAGTCCCATGCAGATTGAGCCGTACATCTGCGATGTCTCATACCGCTTGTTTCGGATACAGACCGCACCACGGTGTGAAATATGACGTTCCAGCACATCTGCCTGATACCCGGTCACGACGACGATCGGCGAGATCCCCGCCTGCCGGATCGTGTCGATCTCCCTCTGTATCATCGTGGTCTGCCCCATCCGGAGCATCGGCTTTAATTCTTCCATGTGCGCCGACCGCCCTGCCGCCAGGATGATCGCGCCTGTTTTCCCATCTGCCATACATATCCCCTTTTCTATCATTCTAGCCTTCTTTTAAAAGCATGATATCTCCCGGTGCAATTCCCAGCCGGACGCGGTCTCCGCGCTGATACTGGTTTAGTGAATCACTCTGCTTATAGTCTACCTTCCACCAGATCACCTCGCGTTCCAGTGCATTTTCTTTGTCACCCGCTGCCCCTGCATTTTCCACCGGACGCAGCAAAACATCCCACTCAAATGGCTGGCAGAGTGTGTCCCCCCACTCGCACGTAAATTCATTCGCACTGCCGCGCGCCGGATAAAACTGATGCGCCCGGATGCCGATATAGGCATGCTCCGCGGCAACCGCTTCTTCGGTCTGAAACGTGAGTCCCCAGTCGAGCGCCTCCACCTCATATTCGCCGATCCGCCGGA
This sequence comes from Clostridium sp. AF35-15, assembly GCF_003477745.1. Taxonomy (NCBI): domain Bacteria; kingdom Bacillati; phylum Bacillota; class Clostridia; order Eubacteriales; family Clostridiaceae; genus Clostridium; species Clostridium sp. AF35-15. The sequence continues at coordinate 444,048 of NZ_QUDY01000001.1, forward strand.
TCCGGCTAAAGTTTTTACAGCCTGTCAGGCGTGCCGCAGTGACATTTTCCGGTTTCTGGAAAATCGCCCGCGTCTCTCCCTTCATCGCCACCTGTCCGCGGTTTAAGATGATGCTCTTCTCGCAGAACCGATAGACCTCGTCCCGGCTGTGGCTGACCATCAGCACATCGCCCGTGTACCCGCGGAGTACCTCGCGCACCTGGAACTGCAGTTGTTCCTTCAGATAATAATCAAGCGCCGAAAATGGTTCATCCAGCATGATCACATCCGGCTCATAGACGAGAATGCGCGCCAGCGCCACACGCTGCTGCTGTCCGCCGGAAAGCTGGGACGGATACCTTTTTTCAAGCCCTTCTAATTTAAAGAGACGGATCATGCGGGCAACTGCCTCCTGTTTTTCCTCCTTGCTGCCCGAAAGCCCCGCTGCAATGTTGGTTTCTACGGTCATATTCGGAAACAATGCATAATTTTGGAATAAATAACCGACTTTCCGCTTCTGCGGCGGCAGGTTGATGTGCTTTTCCGAATCAAAGAGCACCCTGCCGTTTAACACGATCCGCCCTTCGTCCGGCGTCTCAATTCCGGCGATACACTTGAGCGTCATGCTCTTGCCGCTTCCGGAAGCGCCGAGAATGCCCATGACGCCGCCATCGGTATTAAGCGATACGTCCAGCGAAAAGCCGGAAAATCTCTTTTTGATTGCCGCCTGCAGGCTCATCGCGCGCCTCCCTTCTGTGCATCCGCTTCCCCGTCCGCAAACAGTTCCACCGAAACCTTTGCATCCTGACCGCCCGCTTCCACACTGTTATCTTTCTTTTTATGATTGCTGCGTCCGCGCATATCCCGCCGCGACAGCACATTCATCAGCACGACGACCAGGAAGGAAATCACCACGATGATCCACACATACTGGTATGCCATCGACATTTTTCCAGCCGCCACCTGTGAATAGATGGCAAGCGGCAGTGTCTGCGTCTTTCCGGCGATATTGCCCGCCAGCATCGCGGTCGCACCGAACTCGCCCAGTCCTCTCGCAAAGGCAAGGATCGCGCCGCTGAGGACGCCCGGCATCGCCGACGGCAGAATCACCTTCCAGAAAATACGGCTTTCGGAAAATCCCAGCGTCCGAGCCGCATAGATAATCGTCACATCGACCTGTTCAAACGCGCCGCGCGCTGCCCGGTACATAAGCGGAAATGAGATCGCCACCGCCGCGATCACCGTTGCCACCCATGAAAATACAATCTTGACGCCAAACAATTCCAGAAACAGCTGTCCGAGCGGTCGTTTTACACCAAAAATCATCAGCAGGAAGAAGCCTGCTACCGTCGGCGGCAGGACCATCGGAAGCGTCAGGATGCCGTCCAGCACCATTTTCACTTTCTCAGAGCGTGCCGATACCACCAGCCGCGCCATCCAGACTCCCAGAAAAAACGTACTAATGATCGACAGCGTTGCTGTTTTCATCGATATCCATATCGGAGACCAGTCCATCTTTCTTCCCCTCCTTTCCTATGAATCAAGTCGAACGTCCGTGAGACCCAACTCCCACTGAGACAAATTTGCTATTATTCGCCACCTAAAGAGGTGGGAGTCTTCTCGACTGAGATAAAAACTGCCGCAGAACACCTGGTTTTCAACGGACCCTGCATTCTGCGGCGGATTTTATTCCATACATGGTTCACTGTCTGTCCTTCGCTGTCCTGCTTTCTATTCACCCAGTCAGCTGCATATCCCAGACAGTCATCGCTCCCGGCTTATTTATTTGCTGTGAAGCCATACTCCGCAAAGAAGGAGAGCGCATCATCGGTTCCCAGATAATCTACAAACTTCTGTGCTGCATCTTTCTTTGTGCTTGCGCTTACAACACCAACCGGATAGATAACCTTCGATACGCTTCCTTCCGGTGCATATCCGATAACCTTTACCTGGTCAAACTGATCGCTGGTGGTTGCATCGGTCAGGTATACGATACCTGCATCTGCGCTTCCGGCTGCTACCCAGCTTAAAACCTCGGTTACGTTGGTACCAAAGCTTGTCTTAGCCTCTACATCATCCCACATACCCAGGTTCTCAAAGGCTTCCTTGGCGTACTGTCCAACCGGAACACTCTCCGGATCGCCGAGTGCAATCTTCTCTGCCTTTGTGATATCCTCAAAACCGGTAATTCCCAGTGTGGAATCCTTCGGAACGATCAGGGCGATCTTATTTTCCAGAAGCTCTACGACAGAATCTGCATCAACCAGTCCCTCGTCCTCCAGCGCGTTCATCTGCTTCATCGCTGCGGAGAAGAATACGTCTGCATCCGCGCCCTCTTCGATCTGGGTCTGCAGCTTTCCTGAACTGTCAAAGGTAAAGCTCAGCTTGATGTCCGGATTCTCTTTCTCAAATGCCGGCTGAATCTTGTCTTCCATAACGTACTGAAGGCTGGCTGCTGCCGCTACCAGAATCTCCTGCTGGTCGCCGGTTGCCTCTGCTTCTGCTTCGGTCTCTTCTGTCTCAGCTGCCTCTGCCTCCGTTTCCGGTGCTGCTGTCTCAGCCGGTTTGCTGGATGAACATGCGGTCAGGGATGCTGCCGCCATCGCTGCTGCCATTACAAGTGCCCACGTTTTTCTCATATCTTGGTTTCTCCCTCATTTCACGCACATGTTTCCGGCATCCTCCTCGTTTCGATTCCTTACGCCATAGCAATGTGGTTTTTACCCTTCCGTTATTTTTGAAAAATTATAATGATATTTGCTAATCAAATAGTAGCACGTGGCACTTTTTTTGTCAATCTTTACAATGATTCTTATTGAATGCACATGGTCATTATGTGCACCAAAAAATAACGTGGCTTTTTTCTGCATTTTCCCTTTATTCTTATGAATTTTCCAGTTGTTCTTTCCAAACCCTTCCGTCTATTTTCGTGAAATTATTATGATGATTTTTCATATATTTTATTTTTATCTTTTTATTTTTCATTTATTTGAAATTTTGTATCCAAATACACCGGTGCTTCGGTTTCCTTACCGGTCACACGGTTCCCGATCCGTGGCAAAGTCTTCCACCAGCACATCCATAATGCCGCCGCAGACCATTCCTTCATCTTCCGCCGCCTCGCCGGTCAGATCTACATGAACTACTTTGTACCTGCCGCTTCCGATCAGAGAACGTGCCTCGCCCAGCACGGCCGCCTCGCTGCAGCCGCCGCCGATGCTGCCGAGAATCCGTCCGTCCCGGTAGACAATCATCTTCGCGCCTGCCCCGCGCGGGGAGGAACCCTTTGATTCAATCACCGTGACCACTGCTTTCGGCTCATCCGGCTCCTCTGCCAGGCGTTTCAGCACATCAAAATCCAGATCGGAACGGTTTTTCACACGTTTGTCTTCCCGATCCATGCGCTTTACCTGTATGATCTCCGCCAGAATCGAGATCGCGATCTCCTCCGGTGTCACACCGCCGATCTTTAAACCGATCGGGCTCTTTAAACGGCTCATCCGCTCTGGATCGTAACCTTCTTCCAGAAGCTCCTGTTTCACGATACCGACGCGGCGTCTCGAACCAATCATGCCGAGATACGCCGGTTCTTTTCCTTTTCCAATCATCCGCAGGCAGTCCGCATCGTGGCGGTGTCCGCGCGTAACGATACAGATATAGTCGCTCTCCTGAATCTTGAGTTCTTTGATCGCATGCCCAAAGTCATCACAAATCACCTTCTCTGCCATCGGGAATCGTCCCGGATTCGCGAAGGAAAGGCGGTCGTCCACCACAGTTACCAGGAATCCGACGCGCGCGCCAAATTCTGCCACTGGAAGAGCCACATGGCCGCCTCCGAGAATAATCAGGCGCTCTTTCGGGAAAAATGGTTCCGCCACATTCCAACTGCTTCCGGCGCGCCCACAGACCGGCTGCCCCTGTGTCAGGGCTTCTTTTCCAATCTCCGACGCCTCTGCGCCTTCTTTCAGTTCACAGCGCATATCTGTGAGATTTCCCTCTTCTCCCACAAAGCTTCTCTCGAGCGCCAGACACGGCGTCCCTTCCAGTTTTTTCAGAATCTCCCCATACAGATTCATATCACGCACTTCCTCTCTTTTATACTGCATGAGCCATCCATTTCTCATTTCGCAGTTGTGCCATCGCGGTTGCTTCCTCATCGCCTCTCTCTGGCTCGATTATTTACCAAAACCGCAGTTCGGGAAAATACAGGTTGGACAATTTAAGCACAGACCACCTGCGCCCATTTTCGCCAGATCCGCTTTTGTCACTGGCACATCTGCCATCACACGCGGCAGCACCAGATCAAAGATGGTCCTCTTCGCATACATCACGCAGCCCGGAAGTCCCATGATCGGCTTTCCGTCCTTCGTATATGCCAACAAGAACATCGCTCCCGGAAGTACCGGCGCGCCGTAGGAGACAACCTCCGCTCCGGTCTGCTTGATCGCGCTCGGTGTCGTATCATCCGGATCGACGCTCATGCCGCCGGTACAGACAACAAAATCGGCGCCCTGATCCAGCCATTCCTGGATTGCCTCCGTGATTTTATCCGGATTGTCCCCTATAATCTTCTGTCCCAGAACTTCCACACCAAATTCCTGAAGCTTTTCCCGGATGACCGGGCCAAATTTATCCTCAATCCGTCCATAGAACACTTCATTTCCGGTCGTCACAATGCCTGCTTTCTTATTTTTATACGGAAGCAGCTTTAACAGCGGCTCTGAACCCGCTACCTTCTTCGCCTCTTTCATTTTTTCTTTTTCAATTACCAGCGGGATCACACGGGTTCCGGCTAACTTATCACCTTTTTTTACCGGGAAATTCGTCCGGCGGGTCGCGATCATCATCTCCGGCAGGCTGTTGACCTTTAAGAGGCGTTCTTCATCGACCTGAAACAGACCGTCCGACTCCGCAATCAGCTCAATCTTGCCTTCCTTCGGATCGGTTGCACGCATATACTCATTCTGGCAGATGCCGCGCAGAATGTCCGCCGCCTCATCCTCATGATATTTTGTATCGTCCTTTTCCCAGACATAAATATGATCTTTTCCAATCGAAAGCAGTACCGGGATGTCCTCCTCACGCACGATATGTCCCTTGCGGAATACGGCGTCCTTCGTCACGTCCGGAATAATCTGCGTCATGTCATGGCAGAGTACCTGTCCGACTGCCTCGGTTGTTTTCATTAATTTCATATGATTTTCCTCTTTTCCTTTTTACAGTAATGCCTCCGCACGCTTTGCCAGCTGATACCGCCGTTCCACACCCGCCAGCGCCTCCGGATTATCCTTAAATTTCTCCCGTTTTGCCGCAAACCGTTCTTCGATCGTTACACGCCGTTCTCCCTGTACCTGCTTGTCCGCCAGGTACACGATCAGGCTTTCGTTCAGATATCCCAGCTTTTCTTCCGGCAGATCCATATGATCCGCAACAATATCCGCGATCCCGGTATGTCCCAGAAGCCGCAGCCATCCCGCCCCTGTCTCTGGATGTTCGGGGTATGCTTTGGCGATGTCATGAAGAAGCGCCGCCGCGTAGATTTTGTGTTTATCGATTGGAGGACTTTTGTATGTCATCTCCACATACGTTTCCGACCTATGCTTTAGAACTCTATCTGCCAATTCCACGGCCAGCTCCGCAACCGCCCGGCTATGGCGCACCGTCGCCTCCGGCGTGTGAAACCATGCAAGCAGACGTTCACACTCCTCTCTGTCCGGGATAGGACGTTTTCTCTCCCAATCACGCAATTTCTGAAACTCTTCCTGTGTATCCGCATCAAACGCACAGCCCGGATCCGGCACATCCAGGGGAATCCGGCGGATTTCCGGCTGTTCACAGGCGCCTTTAAGCCCCATCGTTCCGTCATGCTGCAGCAGTTTTTCGATCACATCTGCACGGATCAGAAGCGGATGCCCCGGTGTTTTCTCATATTCCGGGAGATAGACATCCCCATCGCCCTCCGCGAACCGGTATTTTTCATATTCCAGCGTAAATGGCGTAAACAGTGGCACATCCACCGGGAAAAAGAAAATGCCATCCAGCGTCTCTTTTCCTGCCGTTTTCCGCTTTTCCTTATAATAGGAAAGCCCCAGACAGACGGAATCAAACATTTTCGTCTCCGCATACGCCGGATTGTGGATGAAATGGATTCCCGTTCCCACAGCCGCCGCGCGTATATCTTCCGCCCGGCGTCCGGTAATGATCGTGATTTCATGTACACCGCACGCCCTCAGCGTCTGTATCTCACGTTCCAGGACCGTCTGAGTGCCAAGCTTCATGAGCGGTTTGAAATCCCCCATCCGCGAGGATCGCCCCGCCGCCGAGATCAGAGCATCAAATACAAAATCCTTTTTTTCATACACCTGTCCGTAGCCAAAGGGAATCTGCAGAAGTTCTGCCTTTTTCCGCTTCTCCCAGCCGCAGATCAATGTCCGGAACCAGCCCGCGTGCCCGATCACCAGAATATCGCCCCGGCTCTTCATCCGGAGTTCATTCCAGGTTGTCCTGGCGCGCCTTGCACAGTCCGCAAAGCTCTCTCCCTGCGGCGGTCGGAAATCGTACATATCTGCCCCACGTGCCGCATACTCCGCCGGAAACTGTTCCCGGATTTCATCGAAGGAGTGACCATCCCATTCCCCCATGTCGATCTCCGCCAGTCCATCCATGACCTCGATCGGAATACTTCTGTCAATCACTTCCTGCAGGATCGCAGCTGACTCCCGGCAGCGCTTTAACGGGCTGGTATAAATTTTTTCAATTCTGCGTCCCGCAAATGTCTCCCCCAGCGCCCGAATCTGTGTCCGCCCTTCTTCTGAAAGCGGCAAATCTGTCCGTCCGATGCAGTATTTCTGTTCATCTGGAAATTCCGGCTTTCCATGCCGGATCAAATAAATCGTCCGCATTCTGTCCTTTCCTAGTGCTCGTGCTCCTCTTCTTCCCCACACTCGCAGCTGAAATCATGGCTGTGTCCAAATGGTCCCGGTCCGCCGATGTAGTCGCGGATCAGCTCCAGTTTATAACGGTTCATATAGCTATATGCCTTCTGAACCGTATGCCCGCTTCCCAGATAACGGGTCACGCCCGCCTTTACCAGTATCTCAAACGGCTCTTTCTCGATCGGTCCGCAGATGACTGCCTCACAGTCATGTTCTACCACCTTCTTCGCAAATACCAGATTGTCCGGATCCTGTTTTCCATAGACATGGAAAATCTGGTTCTTGTCCGCGTCAATAATCATCAAAAACGGACTCTCCTTAAAAGTCGCCGGTACCAGTCCGTCGATCTCCTCTGTCTCTGATGCAATCGCTATGTTCATTTTCTTCTCCTTGTTCTTGTCAAATTTTACTAATTTTTTTCAAAATTTCTCGATTATTTTTAATTTTATGATACTGCAATTAAAACTTATCGTCAAGTTTTTCATGATATTGAATTTTACCACTCATTTTTCATTTTTCCTCGATGATCAGCCGCCTTTTTCCCGAACCGATATAGGGGGAAATTTCTTTTTCTATCACTGAGACGGTCAGGCAGTTCCCAAAGTATTCCGTTAATGCTGCTTTGACATTTTTCACTCTGCTTCCTACCGCATCTGCATAACCCGCTTTCTTCATAACAGCCACCGTCAGATGCTTCTGCGCCGCATTGTAAGATGCCTGAAAATCTTCCACCTCATCCAGGGCAAATAAAAGCTCATCTAATATGTGCATGGAAAGTACTTTTCCGCCGGACAGCCGGACGCTGTCATCCAGCCGTCCCTCAACCTTATCAAGTCTGGGCTTTAAACATCCGCAGGCACACGGTTCTGCAATCATCCGCCCCAGATCGCCGGTCCGATAGCGCACAAGCGGCATTCCCCGCCGCCGAAGCGTTGTCAGAACCAGCTCGCCGTATTGCCCTTCCGGAACCGGCTGTCCCGTCTCCGGATCCAGAATCTCAATCAAAAGGTCCCGGTCCCGCAGATGGTAACCCGCGCGCGCCCCACACTGTACGCCGCCGCCGTAACCAGTTTCCGTCATCCCCCAGTGTGTAAAGACCCGGCAGTTCCATGTTTTTTCCAAAAAACGCTGCACGCTGACCGGCACATAATCAGCACTTAAAAGCACTGTTTTCGGGCCAAGTCCCGGCGCATGGGCTGCCAGCGCATACATCTGGCTTGGGACACCGATCAGGCAGTCTGCCCCCTCGCCGTCCCGCGCTGCCGCTTCCATATCGTGAATCAGTCCATGAACCTTCGTCTCCACCTGAATGCGCCCCAATCCTTCTTTTAAAAGTCCTCCAATCGAAAAAAATCCCGGTCCTTCCATATAAACCGTGACCCGATCGCCCGGCTTTACCATGTACTGCATCCCTGTTTCAAAGAAATCCGCCGTCTGCATCAGATCGTCTTCGGTAAAAAACAGGCGCTTCGGTGCCCCTGTACTGCCGGAGGTTTTCAGCGTGATGATCCGCGCGATCTCCTTGGCTGGAACACATAAAAATGTTTCCGGCTCCGCTTTCAGTTCCTCCGGGGTTGTGAGGGGCAGTGTCCGGAAATCCTCCCATGAAAACGAATCCGGCGCAAGCCGTACATCGGAACCTGCCATTTCCCCAAGCTGTCCCCAGACGGATGTAAATTTCTTCTGATAAAATGGGCTTTTCTCCTTTACATACGAAAGTGTCCGCCATAACCCGGACGGCTGCGCCGCTGCAATAAAATAACCGCAGCCCGCTTCTTTTAAAATCTTCCGTTCCGCCCCCAGCGCCGCGCAGACGGATTCCAGATTTCCATCAAAGATCTGCTGCCCAATCCACTCCGCCAGTGTCCCAGACACATCCTGCATATTTGCAAGTGCAAAACCCGCACCCGCTATCCGGTCACGGATTGTTTTAGCGGACTCCAGCCGTCCCAGCATCCCGTCTAAGAAAAGCTCTTTTTTCCGGGCATACATATCGCTCATCAAAAGCCATCCCTCCGGCTTTAACACCCGGTACGCCTCCTGGAGCGCCGCCGCCGGTTCCGCAGCTTTGGAACAACTGCATTCCATCAGAATGATATCTGCCGTCTGATCTGGATATGGCAGTTTCTCCGCACATCCAGTCTCTATCCAGCCAGGTTCATGCACATCCGGATTCTTATCCAATCCGGAAATCTGCCAGCCCGGGAAATGCTCAGAAAGCCATCGCATCGTGCCGCCGGTTCCGCAGCCGATGTCGATGACGCGAAACGGCACTGCAGGATCTGTAGACTCCGTCTCTGCCGCTCCCGCCTCCGGTATCTCAATTCCCGCAAACTGGAACATCTGCCTCGTCAGCGCAAATCCGCCCGGCCGGCAGAGACTGCTCTCATTTGTATCCATTTTTTGCACCTCTCCTTTCTGCGCTTCTATTATCTGCCTCTTTCCATCGGAGACAAGTAGTATGCACAGAACGGAATCTTCTTCCCATCTTTATACACATGCAGGCTGCACTGGCGCAGGCGCTCGATATCGAGATTTCCGGCATCCTGAAACACCATGGATGTGATCGTGAAGCCGTGGCTTTTTGCACGCTTTAAGAAGTCCTCCATATTTGTTATGTCAACCGACTCCTCTCCACAGCAGCAGGATTCTGGTTCGGGCTGAGTTCCGCCACAACCGCAGTTTCCTGGTTCTGGTTGAGTTTCGCCACAGCAGCAGCTTTCTGGTTCGGGCTGAGTTCCGCCACAGCAGCAGCTTTCTGGTTCTGGCTGGGTTCCGCCACAGCAGCAGCTTTCTTTTTCCGGCTGACTTTCTCCACAACAGCACGTCTCTTCCAGATCGCGCCGTTCCCAGCGCCGTCCGACAAATTCACGGTTCTTCTCCGCCGGATCCGGACCGCAGCAGCAGCCTTCGCCCTCCGGTTCTGTCTCGGTTTTTCCACTATAATTTGTCAGCGGCATCAATTTATCCCCAGGCATCACGATGAAATCCCCGTGGAACCCACACATCGGGTGATCGCAGCAGGATGGCGCGATCTGTTCCTCTTTGATAAGCCCGCCGCTCTGGCTGACAACCGCCTCCAGAAGCTCATCCAGCGTATAGCGGTCATCATCCGCCGGAAGCTCCGGGATACGTCCAAAATAGCTGACCGGCTGGAAATGCACGCCGCGCACATACGGCGACCGCTGAATGGCAAACCGGATGATGTCCCCGATCTGCTCCGTATTGACGCCCGGAACAATGACCGGAACAAGCGTCACGCCGATTCCATACCGGCCGCACTGCTCGATCGCCCGTTTTTTCACTTCCAGCATCGGGCGGCGCCGCAGTTTTTCATATACGGCATCGTCCACGCCGTCAAACTGCATAAATACAAACGAAAGTCCCGCATCCGCCAGACGCTTTACAAATGCTTCGTCCTCCGCCAGGCGCAGACCGTTGCTGTTTAACTGCACATATTTACAGCCCGCCTGCTTCGCATACGCCACGATCTCCGGCAGGTCGTCCCGCACTGTCGGTTCCCCGCCGGAAAGCTGCAAAAGTGTCTTTCCCGGATCCGTCAGGTCGTCGATCCAGCGTTTTACCATGTCTAAGGACGGATCCTTGGTCCCGTCCGGCTCCGCAAAACAGAAGGTACAGTTCATATTGCACCGCGCTGTGATCTCCAGCAAGGTACAGCAGGTGGCGCGTCTGTGCTCCGCACACAAACCGCAGCCCGCCGGGCAATTTAGATTTTCATTTTCTCCCACCGCCGGACGTTCCCCGCGCCAGTCGGCAAACTTGCGCTTATTTCTCCAGATTATACTGGAAAATGTCCCGTGATCCGGGCAGGTTTTTACCAGATATATCTGCCCGTCCCGCTCTTCCCGCTTTGCCGGAATGCGTTTTAAACAGACCGGACAGACACTGTATGTATGGCGCATTTCTTCTGGCAGGAGGGCTCTGTCCTGTAAGTTCATTACCATCGTCCTTCATCCCCTTATCTCAATTCATTGCAATTCTCCCATGATGAAGCCAGCCGCAGATGGGCTGTGTTCTCATGTTCACACATGGCAAATCCCCGCAGCCAGCCTGTCTCACCTATCCTTTTCAGATCCAAAAGCATCTCTCATGAATCATACTTATATCTACTTATCTTCCAGCTCTCTCTCCACATCCGCCATACGCCCTTTTACCAGCGCTTCCGGCAGATATACCTCGCCGCACTTCGGGCAGCACAGGATCTCGGTGTGGAAATTGTGCCCCAGATAGTCAAAAAATGTGGATTTCGGCACCATCTCCACCTGACACCGGCGGCAGATGACTTTTTTCTCCAACGCCTCTTTGATCCGCTGATCTCTTCCGCCTCCATCGATCGTCGGCATACTCATCACTCTCCTTCCAGATTCATGCGGTGGCTGTAGCCATTCCAGAGCTTATAACCGCCGTCCGGCAGCACCTCGTACTCTGCCCAGTAGGTCATATGCTGGATCTTCAGATGCCCGATCCGATGTCCCGTCTCCGGGTCGATAATACCGCGGTCTTCCCGCTCACAGTGTTCAATGACCTGCTCCATATCTTCGATCAAAATCTGACCCGCTGACAATTTGCGTTCCAGCTCCTTCTCAACTTCTAATTTCATATGTGTTTCCTCTTCGATCGTCTCATTCCAGTACGTCTTAAGCAGTTCCCGTTTCGCCGCCAGGCGGTTGTGCCAGCGCTCCGTCACCGTCGCCGCCGGGCGCCCCGCGCCATTTAACCCAAACAACAGATCGAGGATATGAACCGCCTCCTTGCCCTGTCCGGCAAAGGACTCCCGGCAGTTGACGCAGTAGGTCACATACGGCAGTTCCTCCTCTTTTGCACGGGAAGTTGTCATATAGCTTGTGTGGCTCGGAGAAGCAATCCCGATATGTCCGCCGTATCCGCAGCAGCGCGCCTTTTTCCCGTCATACGGCAGATTTTCCCACGTAATCCCCGCCGCATCCGCCAGATGGCGTACACTCTCCTGCAATTCCGGGTAATAGCGGCTGGCGCAGGGATCAAACAAGGCATACGACTGCGCTTGCTGGGTACTTCCTGCTTCCATTTCACCCTTTTCAGCATTGTCCGGTTCCAAAGCAGCATCTTTCTCCACGCCCCACTCTTCCATCACTTCCGCCAGAAAGACAACCGGAAGCTCCGGCAGGTATTCTTCAAACATCTTCCGGCAGTTCGGGCATGCTAAAACCACTGTCGGTTCGCCAAGCTCTCTCCACTGCCGCCGCATTTCCTCCAGATGTGCCGCGTGGATGTCCACTTCGCCTGCCCACTCGGCAGGCGCACCGCAGCAGGTCATCCAGATCGCCGCATCCGGCTTTTTGGAACGCAGCCACTCATACGTCCGCGTCACATAGCGCGGATCCGAACCGGCGAGCTGGCATCCCGGAAAGAATGCATAGGAACTCTTCTTAACATTCTCCGGTTTCCGCGTAAGCCCCGCTTTTCCGGAGGCATACGCCATGTCGCGCAGCCAGAAATCGTGGAATGGCCACGGCATCGCGCCTTTTTTTTGCATTGCCCGCATACTGTCAAGCAGAAACTGGCTGAAATCGATATGCTGCGGACAGACTTCCTTGCAAAGCCCGCAGTGGTCGCAGGTGCTGATCAGTCTGGTCGCCCACGTACCATCGCGCGATAACGTACCGGGATGGATTGTTATGTAAACTTCTTCATACAAACGGCGCGGTGTTTTCTCATGCAGGCGCATCAGATCACAGGCACGCATACAAGCATCACACGAACACTTCTGGCAGCGCGTGATCTCCTGTATCGCCTCTTCCTCCGTATACGATTCCCCGTTTGCCGGAACCACCCGATCGGCACGCTCGATCCCATTCGTTTGAAGATTTAAAAGTGTCCCTTCCTTTCGAAATGGCTCATTCATACCGCCCGTTTTCAGATACCGTTCGATCGCAAGCGAAACCGCCAGCCCATCTGCCAGCGCCTTCATGCTGTCGCCGCCTGTCAGGGAACCTCCAATGAAAACGCCCGGTGTCCGGGTTGCAAATGCGCCGTCCGGGTCCATTTCCAGACCAAAGTCCGCGCCATCTGCCCCAGTTGCCACATACACGGCATCATAGTCCGCCCGGAGTGCCTCCAGATCCGTTACCGTTTCACCGAGATGGCGTGAAAATTCCTCAAACTGGAACTGTGCCTCGATCTCCGCATCAAATTCCGCCGGATCCATCTGGTTTCTCGCCTGACCGCCCAGAACCATTTCCCGCTCATAAACCGTTACCTCGTACTTTTTATTGCAGAGACGCAGTGCACAGCCAAGCCCCGAAAGACCGCCTCCGACGATCGCGATCTTTTTTCCTTTCGACGGCAGGTTATACGCATTCGGTGCTTTCCGCTTCGCGTACTCGACAGTCGCCCGCTCTAAAAGCCCCATCGCGATCCCCCCGTCCAGCTTCGCACGCAGACATGCCTTCTCGCACGGATGGCTGCACAGCTTCGACACAATATCCGGAAATCCCACCGTATTCTGATAGGTCCGGTACGCCGCGTTGAAACGTCCCTTTTTCCACTTTTCTTCCAGCCCCTTGATATCCAGCCGGAACGGACAGGCTGCCTGGCAGAACGGCGGCTCGTTCTGATGGCATTTCTCCGCCAGCGTCTTCTCAAAATCTTCCAAATAGCTCACAGGGCGGACCTCCCTTCTTTTCTCCTGCATTTATCGTTACTGTTCACGCATACGTGCCCAGTAACGGAATTTGCCGTGGCTTCGCATTTAAATACCACAAATTCCTGCTGCCACCACGTTTTCTTACGGCACTTTCGGTTCCAAAAGTGCCTACCCGTGAACAGTAACCATTTATCCTCTCCCAGAATCATTTATCCCGTCCTCCATCAATAAGTAAAAATTCCAGGAGCCAATTTTAATACTTTTTATTATACACCATAACCAAAGAATATGTCTTGGCACATTCTCGCGCCGAGCGCGGTCGCTTGCGACAACCTACATCTTCGCGCGAGTGCGCATCATCGGCACGTTAGTGCCTTTTTGCGTAATAGGGAATTCCAAGGAATTTCCTATTACACAAAAAAGCCGCTGCAAAACCTACCTCTCTAAACATAGATTCTGCAGGTTCGCAGCAGCTTTTATTTAATTCTTATTTACAATCACGCGATACGCCTTGCCGCAGCTGCCCGCTTCATGTGCAGCCACGCATTCCTCTTCCGAATCGGATTAGAACGGACGCTCAGCTGTCGGATCATCCAAGGATACGTAGAAGCTCTGGGTTCCTACCTGTACCGGATTCTCTTTGATGTTCTCCAGTTCCTCATACATATCGGAACCAAGGAAGTATTTCTTCGGCTCGTACGGTTTCTCGCCCTTTGCGATTGCATCCAGACCAGCTTTTACCTTCTCCGGAAGTGCCGGGATCTCATGGATACGTACGCCGCAGGCATTGTAGATACCATTCAGAACTGCACAGTGGCCAGATGCCTGGAATGCCTCAGAAGCACCTGAAGAACCGAACGGACCATCAGAGATAGCGCCATCAATATGAATCAGGTTGATATCATCCGGAACATCCTTGATGTAGGAAGTACCAGCGCCAAACATGTTCGCATGTTTCTTAACGTCTGCGTAGTCCTCTTTCAGGGCGAAGCCGATACCATGCATGATACCGCTGTATGCCTGACCGTTAACAGCATCGATATTACCGATACGTCCAACGAAGTCAACACAGGTGAATTTCAGAACGGTAGTCTTACCGGTCTTGGTATCAACCTCAACCTCTGCCAGGTTCAGGCAGTATGTGAATGCCGGAGTCGGGTCGCCGATACCGGTATTCGGATCCAGACGGCACAGACCCGGAGTTGTGTTGGTCTCATAACGGCCAAGATACTTGGTCTCGATGCCTTCTGCCTTCATCTCATCATAGGTACGAAGTGTACCATCTTCTTTTCTCATAGCTGCCAGAAGCTTGTTAGCTGCGATGATGGTTGCATTACCATCCATGTACAGGGAACGGCTGGCACCAGCCATACCGGTATCCGGACAGGTCTTGGTATCATTCTGAATCAGCTGGATATCTTCTGGTGTCAGATGCATTTCTTTCAGAGCTTCCAGTGTTACTACCAGAGAACCGGTTGTAGCACCCTGGCCCATTGCATGCCATGTGTCGTATTTGCGGATCTTGTTGCCCGGCATAAGCTCAAGAGCAACCTCAGCGCTGTCGCCGCCGCCCTCAGTAACGTTGAAGCCGCCCCATGCGATACCAACGCCTCTTCTCTTCTCCGGTGTGTCAGCCGCTTTCGCATCAGCCACCGCCTTCTCATAGATTGGACGCATGGTATCCATGATCTTCTCCATCGGATACTGCGGATATACATAGCTGTTGATATTCTTATCGCCTTCACGGCAGATATTCTTATAACGGAACTCGAACGGATCCATGCCCAGTTCTTCTGCCATCATATCCATCAGCGGCTCGCTGAGTGTATATGCCTGCGGAGAACCGTAGCTTCTGTAAGCAGTACCAAATGCATGGTTAACGTTCGCTACACGAACCAGACCTGCTACGTTCGGTACATTGTACGGGAAGAAGGTGAAACGTGCCGGTTTGGTCATAACGTCGTCACCGCCCCAGGAGTAAGCGCCGTGGTCCATACCGATATCAAATTCAGCAGCCAGGATCTTACCTTCATTATCACATGCCAGACGGCCATTGGAGTATGCCGGGCAGCGTTTGCCGCTGAAGTGCTGATGCTCTTCATAGGACATGGACAGGGATACCGGCTCGCCGGTAACTACGGTACAAGCTGCACACAGTGCGATATCGCCTGCGTTGGTAGACCATCCAAAGCTTGCGCCGGTCGGGTTCATGATGATACGGTATTTATCCTTCGGTACACCAAGGCAGTTACCCAGACGTCCGATCGAGGAGTATACACACTGGGATTTACACTGAATGGTCAGCAGGCCATCATCGCCCCAGTAAGACTGAAGTACACAACCCTCGATGGAAAGATGCGGCTCACGGGAGGAGGAGAAGCTTCCTTCTACTACATGCGGTGCTTTGTCGATTAAGTCTCTTACCTCTTCTGCATCTTCCAGACCTGCTCCCTTTAATACCGGCTGCTCGCAGAAGATGTTCGGAGTATCCTCATGGATACGGATAGCATCCGGCATAACTGCATCCAGATATGTCAGATACTCTGGCAGCTGCTCGTATTCCATCGTAACCTTAGCGGCTGCTGCACGAGCCTGACGATGTGTATGAGCTACTACCATAGCGATAACATCACCGTAACGATAGATCTTCTCATCCTGAAGAACTTTACGGGATGGTGTCATAACAGTACTTCTCTCATGGAACTGACCCTCAGCCATGATGTTAGTTCCGCCTGCTGCGATGAGGTCTTTTGCTGTGATAACCTTAACAACGCCCGGCATCTTCTCAGCTTCCTCAGTATGGATAGCCAGAATCTTTGCATGATGGGTAACCTTCGGCTGAACGATAGCTGCATATAAAACGCCCTGCGGCATCTTAAGAGCCTGATCATCGCCGTAGTCGGTCAGACCACAAACCTTACCAAGTGCATCCTGACGAACAACCGGTTTTCCGTAGTAGTTGCCATCTTCCGGATTGTGGAACTTGATATCCTCGATGCTGCACTCGCCACGCATAACCTTAGCTGCAGCCATAACTGCATCTACAATCTGTTTGTATCCGGTACAACGGCATACGTTTCTTGTCTTCTGGAACCAGTCACGAACCTCTTCACGGGTCGGATCCGGGTTCTGCTCTAACAGAGCATATGCGGAAACGATGAAGCCTGGTACACAGAAACCACACTGTACAGCACCGCAGTTCATCCATGCAACCTGTAACGGATGCAGATGCTGCGGAGTACCGATACCCTCGATGGTGGTAATCTTGGAATACTCTTCTACCTGGCTGATTTTCTTGGTACAGGAACGGATTACCTGTCCGTTCAGAATGATGGAACATGAACCGCAGACACCGGTTCCACATCCAACCTTAACACCGGTCAGACCGATCCGGCGCAGAACATCTGACAGTTTATCGTTTTCCGGATCGCACATAAACATACGATCAACACCGTTGATGTTCAACATCATTTTTCTTAATTTCATGCTGTTTCGTCCTCCTTCTTTAAAATAAATAGAGCCCTGATGCTTCCGACTATCCTTCCGCATCATACCCAATACTTACGATTCCTTAGTCATCCGCGTTTTCCAGCATCTCTGCCAGATCCGCCAGATCCACGCCATAGTCCTCCAGAAGTTCTCTGGCCTTGCGGTAGGTATTCTCTACCACCTGGGGACACCGAAGTGCCTTGTTGGCCATGTTATCTCCTAAAATCGAATGACAATCACTTCCTCCATAGATTTCACCATAGTTTTCCTGAAACCAGTCTGCCAGTTCCGGTATCATCTCGCTGTATGCCGCTTCCGGCTCAAAGAGCGCCATCATCATCGCCGCACCGGTCAAAGCTCCGCAGGTCAGCCCGCTTCTGACTCCCAGACAGAGTGCTGCAGATGCCTTCAGAAGGCTCGGGTTCTCCTCGCCCTTAAGGGTAAGTCCCAGCGAAACAAGTGCCTGACTGCAGCAGCTTCCCGATAAAAGCAGCTGGTTCAGTTTTTTAATATCCGGCTCCATCCGCACCTCCTGTTCTTAGAAACACAAAAAGAAAAGCGGCACCGCCTCTGAAAAGACAGTACCGCTTAACGTATCCGAGTTTGTATATACATCTGCACCTATAGATATGGATACACCTATATCTATACCTATACCTATCTGTCAGCACATATATACCCTATCTATACAAGAAGCCTGACAGCTTCCCGTATCCATCGATGTAAAGCGAATCTCTCTTTCTTTTCAAATGCGGAAGGCACTTCCATTTCCAGATGTACCCATTGGCCTGACTGCATACGGTTTCCCGCTTAGCAATTTCGGCTCGAAAAACAGATTGTTTCTATTTTGGTTTTGATACCTCTATGGTACTCTGCTTTTCATCGAAAGTCAATCTCATTTTTCATAATTTTGAAATTTTTTACATCGACAGGACACTTGTTCGCCCCTTATTTTACCTCAATACGGGATTTTCAACATGCTATTTTACCCTTGTAATATCTGTTTACTTACAGAATTTCAGCATAACTTCCGTTCAAATGTTGTGTTATTTGAAGATTTGTATTCTTCCTTTCTGCTATTTGATCGAGTATTTTTTAAAAAAATAACGGTTCACACGCTTTCATAATTTTCCATTTTCATTTGTTTAAACGTGAATTTTGTTCATTTGGATTTCACTTATATGAAATTTATATCTTTTTGATTCATAATCAAACATGAATATCTGTTATTTATCCGCTATAAATCCTCACATTTTTAAGTATCTTTTTTTCATTTTCTTTTTCTGTTTTAGATTTTATTCTGCAGACCATTATTTTTTATTTCAGATAACGCAAGCATATTTAAGAACAGAATTTATGCACATACAAATTCCGCATCGAAAATGTGATTTGCATAAATTTTTTCTTATTTATAATCCGTACAAATCCTACTTTCTCCCCGCAAAATACGCCTGCAGGTTCTCCCCTACATGCTCCAGATGCCGCTCCATCTCCCGGCGCGCCAGTGCCCCGTCTCCGGCTTCAATCGCTGCCAGAAGACTTTCGTGTTCATTTTCCCGGACTTCGTCAGAGCGGACTGCTGCCTGAGAGATGCGCGCATAAGCGTCCTGGTCGGTCAGGATAAGCTTTAACATCCGCAGGATAGACGGGCTGCCTGAGAGATGCGCGATCTTCAGATGGAACGCCAGATCTTCCTCGCTTCCCGCCCTTCCATGGCGGATTGCATAGAGATAGTCTGCCTGCAGATCTTTTAATTTCTGAAGTTCCTTCGGCTCAATCCGCTCTGCACATGCCTCCGCCGCATATCCTTCCAGGAGTTTCCGCACCAAAAGAATATCCTCCAGCCCGCTTTCTGTCTCCATCGACGCCGCCTCGATAAGCTCATTCGCCGCCTTCATCTTCTCCCGGCGTGACCGTTCTTCTTCCAGAAAGCGTTCGCCCTGCGGCGTCAGGATCCGCCCCTTGTTCTGCACCTTGACAAGCAGCCCTGCTTTCTCCAGCTCCAGAAGCTCCCGCCCAATGCTGGCGGACGGAAGATGCAGGATCTGCGCCAGCTGGAGTGCTCCCGCCGGGGTGTTTAAGTCCTGCATGGCTGTCAGTATTTCAAAGCTGCTGTTTCGTTTTTTCCCTGCCATTTTTCCACCTCAATACTCTGTACTATTTCTATGATTGTATCATCATTTCCGATTCGTGTAAATCATCCCTTACTGTATCGTACGGAATTTTCAGTTCAGAAAATTCCCACCTGTGAACCGTTACAAGCAGGCTGCAGTTTGACAGCGAAAATGCCATAAAATAACTAAAAAAACGAACCGCAGGGTACATTTTCTCACTCTGCGGTCCGCTTTGAATCTAAAATCATTTCAGATTTTGATCCATCTGTTTTTATTTATTACTTTTTATCTACATTGATGAACAGATAAGGAAGCCCTACGGAGTAGTACTGGATACCGCTTACATCCGGATTGGTCATAACGGCTACAGACTGTCCGTAAATCGGGAACAGAACACACTGATCTGCCAGCGTCTTCTCACAGCCAACTAAAGCTTCCCAACGAGCATCCTGGTCGAGTGCCAGATCGCCCTTCTTTGCGGACTGGATGGTTGCATCGTAGTCTGCATCGGAGAACTGGGAGTAGTTGGTGGAGCTGCCGGTTATCCACATATCCAGATCAGTCATCGGATCTGCGTAGTCCGGACCCCAGCGGGTAAGACCGATATCATATTCACCTTTCTGCATGTATTCCAGACGGGCTTTCTTCGGAAGTACCTGAAGTTCGATGGTCAGACCCGGCAGATTGTTCTGCCACTCGCTCTGTAAGAACTGTGCAACAGCCTGTGCAGAATCGGTATCTTCACACATTAAAGTGAAGGATAAGGAATCTTTGCCAAGCTCGCCAAGACCTGTCTTCCACAGCTCTTTTGCTGCCTCTACATCGTAGGTCCAGCTGTCGTATGCGCTACCTGCTGCCTCACGGAAATCTTCGCCCCTTTCATTGGTTGCAAGGCCCTGCGGTACGAAGTAATCCATCGGTGTGGAACCATCTTTCAGAACACGGGTTGTGATCGCTTCTTTGTCATACGATTTTGCCAGTGCCTTACGGATATTTACATTGTCAAGCCCCTCTTTCTTCATGTTCGGGGTCAGATACCAGTTGTAACCGTCACTTCTGGTGGAGAATCTCGGATCATCCTCATACTGCTCTACCAGGTTACCGCTTAAGGTTACAACGTCCAGATCGCCATTTTCAAAAGAAAGGGCTGCTGTCTGGCTGTCGGTAATGATCGAGAACTCAACACCGTCCAGTTTGACATCGGATGCACCGAAGAACTGATCATTCTTTACTAATTCTACCTTCATGGCAGACGGCTCATAGGAAGATACCTTGAACGGACCATCTGCTAACAGGGTATCTGCGGAAGTTGCAAAGTTGCCGCCGCAGCTCTCTACAAATTTCTGATTTAAAGGCAGGAAGCATGCGCCGGATGCCATCAGGTAATCAAAGATAGCACACGGGGAGCTTAAAGTTACGACTAATGTCTTATCGTCCGCTGCCTCTACACCCAGTTCCTCAACCGGTTTTTCACCTGTTGTTACCTCTTCTGCATTTGCGATGCAGGCGGTTGTGATAAAGAACTGGTAATCACTTGCAGTTGCCGGATCGGCTACTCGTCTCCATGCGTAAACGAAATCGTTTGCCGTTACCGGATCGCCGTTGGACCATTTTGCGTCGTCACGGATCTTGAAGGTCAGGGTCAGACCATCCTCGGACTTCTCCTCACTCTCCGCCACGCCGTAAACCGGAGCACCTGACTCATCCTTGGTCATCAGCCCCATCATAAACTGGGAGATAACACCACTGGATGTGTAGTCGTTGGAAAGTGCCGGATCCAGGGAGTCTACCAGAGTGCTTGCCTGATAGCGAAGCACCTTGCCGCCCTCAGCCGAGCTGCCGCCCTCTGCGCTTCCAGATTCAGCCGCTGCTGTCTCTGTTGTCTGGGTCGATCCGCCGCAGCCTGCTAAAAGTCCAGCAAACATAGCAGAAGCCAGCGTCCACGCCATTACTTTTTTTAGCTTCATAATACTTCCTCCTTTTTTGTTTTTTTAATAAAACCAAACCATTCCCGTTTCATGCTGCATTTCCTGGTCCCGGCTGTCTATCCTCATTTGTCTGCTGGTTCGGCTCATCTATAAAATCACCCGCTAAACAGGTCATTTTATCACATTTATTATGGTTGATTTTGTGCCGGAATGCATCGGCTTTCTTTTAAATCTACACCCATTTTTCCAAATCTGCATCGGTTCCGCGCACAAAATGTGTGCCCTCAATCTGATGCATCGTACCTGCGCCGTAATCCAGGCCGCTCGTCTTATAATCATAGTGCAGTGCAATCCGGCTGCGCTCTACCACCGGGTTCGGGTTCGGGATCGCCGAAATCAGGCTTCGGGTGTACGGATGTACCGGATGGGAGAAAATCTCCTCCGTCGTGCCCGTCTCCAGAAGGTAGCCCAGATGAAGAACGCCGATGCGGTCGGAAATATATTTAACCATCGAGAGGTCGTGGGCGATGAAGAGGTATGCAAGCCCCGTCTCGTCCTGGATGTCCTTCATCAGGTTGACAACCTGCGCCTGAATGGACATATCCAGCGCCGAGATACACTCATCGGCAATGATCAGCTTCGGGTTCATGACAAGCGCCCGGGCGATGCCGACACGCTGCCGCTGACCACCGGAAAACTGATGCGGGTACCGGTTTGCATGTTCCGGCGCCAGACCTACCTTGTGGAGGATGTCTGCCACCATCTCGGTCCGCTCTTTCTGGGAATGGTACCGGTGATGGATATCCAGCCCCTGTGCAATGATATCCGCTACTTTCTGGCGCGGATTTAAACATGCCATCGGATCCTGGAAAATCATCTGCATATCACTTCTGAGTCTCGCCTCTGTCTGGCGGCTCATTTTTCCGGAAATATCCATCCCGTCAAAGGTAATTTGTCCTGCGGTCGGATCGTAGAGGCGGATCAGCGCCCGCCCGATCGTCGTCTTTCCCGATCCGGATTCCCCCACAAGACCATAGGTCTCGCCCGGATTGATATAAAAACTGACATCCTCAACCGCTTTTACGGTAAATTTCCGGCTGACCGGAAAGTACTGCTTGAGTCCTTTTACTTCCAGAAGGGGCTTTTTGTTTGTCTCTGTCACTGCACTCATGCGATTCCCCCCTCTTTCTTCATTCTCTCAATTCGATCCCGAAGCTCCGGCGGCATATCGACCTTCGGCGCCTTCGGATGCAGCAGCCATGTCGCGGCGCTGTGTGTCCCCGATATCTTGAACATCGGCGGCTCCAGACGACTGTCAATGTTTAACGCATATTTATTCCGCGGTGCAAACGCATCACCCGTTACCTTGTGAAGCAGGTTTGGCGGGCTGCCCGGGATTGTGTAAAGACGTTCGTCGTCCGTTCCCAGATCTGGCATCGCGGAGAGAAGTCCCCATGTGTACGGGTGGCGCGGATCGTAGAATACATCCTCGACCGTGCCGCTCTCGACGATCTTGCCTGCATACATGACGTTGACATAATCGGCAACCTTCGCAACGACGCCCAGATCGTGCGTGATATAGATAACCGACAGCTGCCGTTTTTTCTGAATCTCCTGAATCAGTTCCAGAATCTTCGACTGAATCGTAACGTCCAGCGCCGTCGTCGGCTCGTCGCAGATTAAAAGTTCCGGATCGCACGCCAGTGCGATCGCAATGACGATTCTCTGGCGCATACCACCGGAGAGCTGGTGCGGATAGTTTTTGATTCGCTTCTCCGCGTCGGTGATGCCGACCAGTTTCATCATCTCCAGCGCCTTCTCATATGCCTCTTCCTTCGGTGTATGGTAATGCCAGATCATGCCTTCCATGATCTGTTTTCCAACCGGCATCAGCGGGTTTAAGGAGGTCATCGGATCCTGGAAGACCATCGCGATCCGTTTTCCGTTGATATGACGGCGGATTTCCTCTTTTTTCATCTGCAGAATTTCTCTGGTGACCCGTTCCTCCGGGTTACGGTAATATGAAAATGTGATCTGTCCGCGGTCGATCGTTCCGTTCTTTGCCAGGATTCCCATGATCGCCTTCGCAGAAACCGATTTACCGGAACCGGACTCCCCAACGATTGCAACCGTCTCGCCCCGGTTTACCGTCAGGTTGACGCCCCGGACGGCATTGACCACTCCGGCTGTCGTCTCGAAGGAAATGTCCAGATTCCGCACTCGTAAAATTTCTTCTTTTTTCTCCATGCCATTTCCTCCTACATATCCTTCATCTTCGGATCCAATGCATCACGCAGACCATCCGCCAGCATGTTAAAGCACAGCATCAGAAGTCCCATGACAATTAACGGGAACACGATCATGTACGGATGGCTTGTAAAGTTCTGATATCCACTCGAAATCAGGGAACCCAGCGAAGCCATCGGCTCCGGCACACCCAGGCCAATAAAGGCTAAGAATGCCTCGGTAAAGATCGCATGCGGGATCGAGAACATCGTCTGTGTAATCAGAGGACCAAAAATATTTGGTAAAATCTCTTTGAAAATAATGCGGAAACTCTTTGCTCCCAGCGTCCGGGAAGCAAGCACATATTCCTGCTCTTTCAGCTTTAAGACCTCCGCGCGGGCGATTCGGCTCATGCCCAGCCACCCGGAAAACATCAGGGCGAACGTGATGGACATAAGCCCCGGTTTCATGACTAACAAAAGCAGGGTAACCGTGATCAGGTACGGAATACTGTTTAGTATCTCAACGATACGCTGCATGATCATATCGACTTTTCCGCCGAAATATCCGGATACAAGTCCATACGTCAGACCAAACGCAAGGTCGATGAATACCGCCAGAACCGCTACATAGAGACTGATCCGCGTTCCGCTCCAGGTCCTGGTCCAGAGGTCGCGTCCCAGCGAATCGGAACCAAACCAATAGTAGGTATCGGTCAGATCGTTGCTCTCATAATAGTTGATTTCTTTACTTCCGGTGGATGTACGGATCGTCTCAGAACCATCTAAGATACCCATATTTTCCAGTCCCGGCACTCTCGGCGCCATGTTCTGGTTGGTAATAATCTGCTGATCGTAGGTAAACTGGTTCATGTGAGGTCCGACAAGCGCCATCACAATCAGAAACAGAATACAGACAAAGCTGAACATTGCGCCCTTATTTTTCTTAAACCGTGCAATTGCCTCTTTCCAGTAGCTCTGGCTTGCAAAGTTTGTATCGACATGTTCAAAGCCATCTTTGTGCTGGAATTCAAAATCATCGTCCAGAAATTCGATCTGGCTTAAATATTCTTCGGGTGATAACACATGCTCCCGAACGGAAGCCGCATCCCCGCCTGTCATTTTCTCATCTGTCTTTTCGTCACTCCGTTTTTTCATGCCATCACCTCTCAATCCGATTTCTTCGCCAGACGGATTCTCGGATCGATAATTCCGTACAGGACGTCAACCACCAGCATCAGGACAATGTACATGACACTGTAGATAAATGCCAGCGAAATCGTCACGTTGTAATCGTTGGACTGAATCGCTGCAATCATTAAGCTTCCGATGCCCGGAATCGAGAAGATCTTCTCGATAACCAGGGAACCAATCATCAGATCGACAACCAACGGCGCCAGTACCGTAATGATCGGGATCAGCGCGTTTCGAAGTGCATGGCGCACCAGAAGCGGGCGTCCCGTGATTCCCTTGCTCTCCGCAAGCAGCATGTAGTCGCTGTCCAGCACCTCCAGAAGGGAGGTTCTCGTAAATCGAGCCACCGTCGCTACCGTAAACATCGACAGCGCCAGCATCGGCATGATCGACGATGCGAAGAACTTCTTGCCGTCAAACAGAAGCGGCAGCCACTGTGCCTTGTAGCCGATGAAATATGCCATAACCAATGCAAAAACATAGGACGGAAGGCTGACGCCCAGAACTGAAATCACAGTACAGATGGTATCAAGCCAGCTATTTTTCTTGAGCGCTGCCAGAATACCTAAAATCAGTCCGACTACCGCACCGAAGGAAACTGCCTCCAGTCCGATTCCAAAGCTGACCGGCACACGGTTCTTTAACAGAACCGAGATGGAGGTATCCTTGGAGATAACATACGATACACCAAAATCGCCCTGCAGCAGGTTCTTCACATACGTGAAAAACTGTACGATCAACGGTTTGTCCAGTCCATATTTCTTCGACATCATCGCAATCTGATCCGCGGTCAGCTTTTCATCGTTGAACGGAGATCCCGGCATCAGCTGCAGCAGCATAAAAAGTACCAGGATGATGATCAGAAGCGTGACAAGAGAAATCATGATACGTTTTCCGATATATTTCTTCATGTCCGTACTCCCTTCTTTCTTATATAATACGTCTCTCTCCTTCTCTTATAGCCCGGATATTCTTTCAGCTCCGAAGTATAAAATAAGACAAACGGTTTTATCTCTCTATTCCTGCATCCACACGCGCATATGCGTCATGCCACGGTTGCACCATGCATAGTACGGAATTGCCTGCAGGGTTACCATCTCCTCCGGTGCCGCATCTTCTGCATAAAGCGCCGGATTAACCGCCGTTTTCTTCCGGCAGCCCGTCACGCGCAGCGCCACGATACCTTCCAGCAGATCCGCCTGATACGGAAGCGCTTCAATCTTCGCCTCCCGCGGAATCCGCAGTGTTTGAAGATCCTCTCCGTTGTCCACGCCCTCAAAGGTGTAGATGATTGGTCCGCATCTGAGTGCCACGCATCCGGCATCCGCCCGCACCATCGGGTGTGCATAGACCCGCTCCGGCTCCATCTCCATCTCGCAGGAAACAGTATCACCAGGCTGCCAGCTTCTCTGGATCATCCAGTAGCCCTTGTCTGTCTTGACTGCCCCGGAAACCGGTATGCCATTGACCTTTACCTGCATCTGATGGCACCAGCCCGGATAACGGACTGCCAAAGTAAATTCTGTTCCCGCCTGCTCCGGTTCTACCGTGTAGGTAACGGAGCCGTTCCACGGATATTTCGATGTAAGCGCTATCTTCACGCCGCCCGCCGTTTCAAAGGAAGCCGTTCCCCCGACAAACAGGTGGGAATAGATCGTATCTTCACTTGAAGACCATACATAAGAACCAAGTGAAGTCATCAGACGCGCCAGGTTCGGAGGGCAGCATGCACAGTCATACCAGCCGATCCGCTCCGGCGTGTACTCTTCCTCGCCGTATGCGTTGGTCGGCATGCCCGGATTGGCTTCAAGCTGATTGATATAAAAGAATTTCGTTCCGTCTAACTGCATGCCGCTGATGGTTCCGTTGTAAATCTCCCGCTCCAGAATATCTGCATACCGCGCGTCCGGATCCGCCTCCAGCATCTGTTTCGCGAAGAAGCAGACCCCCACCGCCGCACACGTTTCCGCGTAAGCGGTATCATTCGGCAAATCATAATCCACGGTAAATGCCTCGCCGTAATAGGTGGAACCGATTCCACCCGTTATGTACATCCGCCGGTCTACCATGTTGTCCCACATCTTCCGGCAGGCTGCCATCAGCGCCTCATCGTGATTCTGCGCTGCCAGGTTTGCCGCCGCCGTCAGAAGATACATACAACGGACCGCGTGTCCTTCCACCGTATCCTGCTCACGCACCGGCTTGTGATTCTGCATGTAGGACGGCGGCTGCTTGTCCATGTAATCGGTGCGGCTCCAGCTTCTAGCCGCCGCTTCTTTATGGAAGAACTCCGGATCCCGTCCGCGCTCATCGATAAAATATGCCGCCAGCTTCCGGTATCTCTCTTCCCCGGTTGCCTGATAAAGCCGCATCAGTGCCAGCTCGATCTCCTCATGTCCCGGAATGCCGGTTACTTTGCCTGCTTCCCGTCCGAACCGCCGATCGATATGATCGCACAGCTTGCAGCAGATATCTAAAAGCTTCGTCTTTCCCGTCGCCTGATAGTACGCGACGCCTGCCTCCGTCATATGTCCGGCACAGTACATCTCATGGCAGTCCGTCAGGTTCTGCCACCTATGTTCCGGCTCCGCCGCAATGAAATAGGTATCCAGGTAGCCGTCCGGCTGCTGCGCCCGCCCGATCAGGTCGATGATCGCATCGGCACGCGCCTCCAGCTCTGGATTTGCCTCGACGGTCAGTGAGTACGCCACCGCCTCCAGCCATTTCGCCAGGTCGCTGTCCTGAAATACACGCCCGTAATACGTTCCTTTCTCATCTCCCGCTGCAATGCGGAAGTTTTTAATCACATGGCTCTTTCGGATTCCGGACACCTCATCGTGAAGCACCCGTTCCTGATACGGAATCATCGTGTGAATTACCACATTCTGTACCCGCGAAAAGAACGGGTCATCTATCTTTACCTGTTTCAAATCAATGAAACTTGTCTCCTTTTTTATCATTCACAGAAAACCTCCTGATTTATTATTCACTTATCCGTAAGCGCCTATCAATAATCTGAAAAAGACTTCTTTTTTTGTATGTTTTCTTATAAGTATACCATTCAAATAGTGGAAAAGCGATCTAACACATTTTGCATATTATAGAAAAGAATACGCGTATTTTTATAGAACAAAATCAGCCTGATTTCATTCTTTCTTTTTCTCTGATTTTTCTTCATTTTTCATTCATCCCCTCTTATTTTCCCAAGTAGAGTGTTTTATTTCAGCAAATATAAGGGATTTCCCAAACAGATTCTTGCTGTTTTTCTTTCTATTTGATATAATAAAATTGATATTTTAAATTTGTTTAACAACCTGACAAAGTTGTCCTGTTTTTCGTTTGCTTCTCTGCGGTTCAGACAGGATTCCTGTTACGTGGCTGTTTTTATTTAAACGGGAGTACATACATCATGAATTTTATTAATTTAAACTGTCCACCCCTTCCTTATTTTATCGTCGGAGGCGGATGTGTTTACCGCCCCGGCGATATCCATGAGCGCCGGACGATCCGAAATGTCTTTGATCTTATCTATGTTCACAGCGGAACTTTATATCTCGAACAGGATCCGTTCCGCGTTGAACTGAATGCCGGGCAGTTTTTTATCATTACCCCCGATACCCCGCACCGCGGCAGCCGCGTCTGCCAGGAAAAGACCACGACGAGCTGGGTGCATTTCTATACCAACGGCAAATACAGCCTGTCCGATGAATTTTACCCGGACAACGTAACCCGGCGCGCCGCGCCGAAATTTTACTATTCGCCGCAGAATTTCATTCTCTCCCTGCCGCGCACCGGCACCGTGCCGGAAGCCAACCGGGAGAAGCTGGAAAAGTATCTGCAGCGGATGAACCTGGTTTCTTTCAGCAAATACACACAGAAAAAGAGCTTTCCGTCCTCCGTGCGGACGCCGTTTGAGCTCCAGAATGATTTCATTGAATTTCTCCAGGTTCTCTATGCGCCGTACTGCTACAGCCGCGAGAAGGAAAGCATCGCCCGGACGCTGCGCGACTATCTGGATGCCCACTACACGGAGGAGATCTCCTTAAACGATCTGGCGCGCCAGTATTCCTACAGCCCGTCCCACTTAATCCGCAGCTTCCACCAGGCATACGGTGCCAGCCCGATGCAGTACCTGAAAAAACTGCGGATCGAACACGCCTCCCAGCTTCTCCTCCACTCCGACGCCACGATCCAGTCGGTCGGTGAGATGGTAGGACTGCGGATCCCATCCTATTTTATCCGCGTATTTAAGCAGGAGATCGGCATCACCCCGGCGCAGTACCGGATGTTTTACGCAGAAGAGAATGGGGGGAGTGAGGCGCCTTAGAGGCGATTCACAGCTGGTGTTTTTTACTATCTATTTGTTTTCGTAAGAACTGTCATGAGCGTGGCAGTTCTTTTTTATACACAAACCAGTGAACAGTTTTTTAATGTATCTATCAGTTCCTCTACATCAGCTATTGTTTAAGCCAGTTATCCGCACATTGAAAATCCTTTATATTTAATGTGACACTGTGTGTATACAAAGGAGGAAATTCCGAATTGAAAACTGTCACGATTAAACTTCGCATTCATAAACTTTTGGCTGAAAAGCGTCTGACGAAATACCGTTTTATCGCCATGACCGGGCTTGGCTATAAAAATGCCAGCCGGATTCTGGACAATGAAACTGAATCCATCCGCTTCAGCACCATCGCCCGCATCTGCTCCGCACTGGACTGTACGCCCGGCGATCTATTTGAAGTTCATGAGGAAGAAGATCCTTACGATGGAATGTATTAAACATTCGGAAACAAGTAATTTCATGTGCGGATCGCACGCCAAAAAAGAGCTGTCAACCGACGGTTTGCACCGGCTTTTGTGACAGCTCTTTTTGGTGATCCTATTTTTAAAAACAGAAGCGGTACCGCCTCTGAAAAGACAGTACCGCTTAACCTATCCGAATATTATATATAAGGTGTCCACCAGCAAGATACCTTACCAGTCATCCCGTCCATACTCTTCCCGCTCATCCAGGGCATCATCTACACCATCGGCATATTCTGAATCCCGGCGGTAGCGATCCCAGTCATAATCATCACCTTCCATAACATCATCATATCCTGCATCATAAGCCGCATAGGGATTCTGGAGATTCTTTTGCACCGGTGGTATTCCCCTCTGCGCAGGTGTGTTTTTACGACTCCGTTGTTTCAGTTCCCACAAGGGATCCTCTTCTATCCGCTTAAGATATTCCTCATGGCTTCTGGATTCCTCTTCTTCTTTTTTCTTCTGTAATTCTATCAGCTCAGCCCGTTCTCTTTTTTTACGTTCCTCTTCTTCCCGTTTACTTTCTTCTATCTTCTCTGCCCAGTGCTGTTCACAGTATAAGTCATCGAAGGCCAGATTGTAACATCCTTCCTCCCGGCACTTATACGGATACAGCAGGATCATAAGAAGTCCACAGCCCATCGCACAGATAAGCAGCGTACAGAGAGTCTGGCGATGCTTTCCAAACCAGTTTTTCATTCCTGCTGCCAGACGGTTTTCTTTTTTCTCTGTTTCCTTCTCAGATTCAGGACTCTCTTCTTTCTTTTTCTTCCGGGACTCCATCCACCTGGTCAGTTCAGCATCCAGCAAAAACAACGGTATCAGACATGTAAAGGTGCCAACAAACAGCATCAAAGCATTGCCCGAATCTCCATGCACGCTTCTCGCATACTGGTAATGGCACTCTTCGTCATACCAACTATACAGACTCCAGGCATATACCCCCAGAATGCCAAGCAGAACCATCCATTTTATCTGCTTTTCTTTCCTCAGGATTCTCATGACGAGAAGCGCTCCTGACATAGTAAACAAGAAACCTATCTTTAGATACACCGGTGCCTCCACAAGGGAAATCCAGGCCGTATATGCCGGATAAAAGATGCCCATAACCACTATCACAATCATCAGAATTCCAGACTCCATAGCTATACCCCCTATTAAGTCCATCTTACCACAAATACGGATGCTTAGGTGGGTTATTTATGCCCCTTGAAGCAAATATCCACTTATGATAGCCTGCCCCGGATTACAAAGGCACGTATATGCTTGCTGTATCTCCCTTGTAATGCAAAAAGCTGACGCAGATCAGAAAGTTTTTTCCGATCTGCAGCAGCTTTTTATCTCATTCTTATTATTTTCTTCCTATTCTCTTAAGCTCCAGAATCCTCTGGTTCCGGCTTCCGCGAAACTGCAGGGTCAGATCCTTCTCCGCTTCCACGAACTCTCCGTCCACCAGCACATCTACATAGGACAGCATCTCGTCTGTCACCTCTGTATGGACCACGCCGCCGGCTGCCAGATCCCGATCCCAGAGATAGCCGCTGTAGCACCAGATATCCTTCTCCGGATACGTCTCGCGCACCTTCCGGAGTAAATGTACCAGTTCCATCTGGTTTTCCGGCTCAAACGGTTCTCCGCCGAGCAGCGTAAAGCCCTGTATATATCCCGGCTCCAATGCCGCTAAAATCTCTTTCTCCGTCTCTTCTGTATATAACTGTCCATATCGGAAATCCCACGTCTCCGCATTGAAACAGCCCTTACAGTGATGGCGGCAGCCCGACACAAACAAGCTGACGCGCACGCCAGGACCGTTGGCAATATCATACTTTTTGATGGTTCCGTAATACATATCTTCCTCCCCTAGACCAAAGTACTCTCGGAGGCTTTCACCACATCCTACAGATGCAGCACCCGATCGCGGATCTCCTGGGTACGTCCCTGATTCCAGAACTGGGTTCCGATGTAGCCGCAGGTACGGCGTGCGACAAAGAGCTTGTTCTGGTCGCGGTTGCCGCAGTTCGGGCACTCCCACACCAGCTTGCCAGCCTCATCCTCAACAATCTTGATCTCGCCGTCATAGCCACACTTCTCACAGAAATCACTCTTGGTGTTCAGCTCCGCGTACATAATGTTATTGTAGATAAACTGCATTACAGAGAGAACTGCCGGAATATTAGTCTGCATATTCGGCACCTCGATGTAGCTGATCGCACCGCCCGGGGAGAGCTTCTGGAACTCTGCCTCAAATTTCAGCTTACTGAACGCGTCAATCTTCTCGGATACGTGTACATGGTAGCTGTTCGTGATATAGTTCTTATCCGTAACGCCCGGAATGATACCGAAGCGCTTCTGCAGGCATTTTGCAAATTTATAAGTCGTAGACTCCATCGGCGTGCCGTATACAGAATAGCTGATGTTCTCCGCCTCTCTCCACTCTTTGCATTTATCATTCAGACGCTGCATAACTTTCAGTGCAAATGGCTTCGCCTCCGGATCGGTGTGGGATTTTCCTAACATCCGCATACACATCTCATACAGACCTGCATATCCCAGAGAAATCGTAGAATAGCCGTTGTACAGGAGTTTGTCGATCGTCTCACCCTTTTTCAGGCGGGCAAGCGCACCATTCTGCCACAGAATCGGCGCCACATCGGAGATCGTGCCGAGCAGCCTCTCATGACGGCAGCGGAGCGCACGATGGCACAGTTCCAGTCTCTCATCGAGAATCTGCCAGAAACGGTCCATATCTCCCTCCGAAGAACAAGCCACATCGACCAGGTTAATCGTGACAACACCCTGGTTGAAACGTCCATAGAATTTATGCTTACCGTTCGGCAGCATCTGGGAATCTTCTACCGTCAGGAAAGAACGGCAGCCCATGCACGGGTAAACCTCGCCCTTCTTTAATTCCTTCATAATCTTAGCGGAAATGTAGTCCGGAACCATCCGTTTCGCGGTACATTTCGCTGCCAGCTCAGTCAGGTGCCAATATTTCGAACCTTCCGTAATATTGTCCTCATCCAGCACATAGATAAGTTTCGGGAACGCCGGTGTGATCCAGACGCCCTTTTCATTCTTGACGCCCTGCATTCTCTGCAGCATCACTTCCTCGATGATCATCGCAAGGTCATCTCTGGTCCGTCCCTCCGGGACCTCGTCCAGATACATAAATACCGTGACAAACGGAGCCTGTCCGTTACAGGTCATCAGGGTGATAAGCTGGTACTGGATCGTCTGGATGCCGCTCTTAACCTCCTCGCGCAGACGGCGTTCGGTCACGCGGTTGATGATATCCTCATCCAGTGCCTCGCCGCACTCGGTGCGCTCTGCAATCACGTTCTTGCGCAGCTTCTGACGGCTGATGTCCACAAACGGTGCCAGATGCGCCAGAGTAAAGGACTGTCCGCCATACTGGTTGCTGGCTACCTGCGCCACGATCTGGGTGGTCACGTTGCAGGCCGTAAAGAAACTGTGCGGCTTCTCGATCATCGTCTCACTGATCACAGTGCCATTCTGCAGCATATCCTCCAGATTGATCAGGTCGCAGTTGTGCTCCTTCTGTGCAAAATAGTCGGTATCATGGAAATGGATGATGCCTTCCTCATGCGCGCGGACGATCTCCTCCGGCAGCAGCACACGCTTGGATAAGTCCTTGCTGACCTCGCCCGCCATGTAGTCACGCTGGGTCGAGTTGATGACCGGGTTCTTGTTGGAGTTTTCCTGATTCACTTCTTCATTAATATGGTCCAAAAGTGCCAGGATGCCGTTATCGGTCGTGTTGGACTTGCGTTTTAACTCCCTGCGGTAGCGGTAGCGCACATATTTCTGTGCAACCTCATAACCACGCATCTCCATAATGCTGGTCTCTACCATATCCTGGATGTCTTCCACATTCACCGCGTGCGGCGTCTCCTGCACCTGCTCGGCGATCGTATCTGCAATCGCTTCAATCTGGTACGGGTTCATCTGGTGAATACGCTCCACATTGCCGTTCGCTTTTGTGATCGCATTTACGATCTTCTCCCGGTCAAAATGTACTTCTTCTCCATTTCGTTTGATTACATTGGTTGTTACTGTGTCTTCCATCCCTGTTCCCTCTCCTTACCCTTAAGCCCGTTTTATGACTTGTCTTCTATAATCTATCAATTGACTCGCCGGTTCCTGTTTCTGTGATTTCTCTTTCTACTTTTATGGCATACATCGAACATCCATCTGTATCCATTTCCCGTCCCCCAGCTTACTCTCATTTCCTCATTCATGAGAGCAGCGCCTTCTTCTGACAGGCTATTTTTCATGTCCGGATGCCTTCACTGACAGGATTCTTTTCCGTTCCGACTTGTCTTACGATTGGCTTTATTTTTGATTTGTATTTAGGTAATTTTTAGAATTACATACAAAATATTGAACTCGATTTCTTTCATAACACAATATATAGTGTGTTCGTCGTGACGTATTTAAGCATACACCAATTAGATTAAAAATGGAAGAGGATTCCCCTATATTTTTTCGAATCAGAATTTTGCACAAAAATCATTTTCTCCCTTTACAAACACCCAAATCTGTGATCTCCTTTCCACGACGTTCTTTCCAGACTTATCCACCGTCCCATGTGCAAAACCCACCTCGTCATTTCTCCCATGGCTGCATCCCATATACCCTCTGAGTCTCCTTCGCCCATACCCTTATCTGTTTTAAAAATACCGAAAATAATGCTTTTTAAAATATTTTTAAAAATATTTAAAAAACTGTTGACATTTTATTCTGGATGGAGTAGAATAACACATGTCTTACGGATGAGGCATCCGCAAGAAAACAAAATAAGCGCCTTTAGCTCAGTTGGTAGAGCAGTAGACTCTTAATCTATTTGTCCAGGGTTCGAGTCCCTGAAGGCGCACTATCAAGTGCTTGTTTCGCAGACCGAGAGCTGTGGGGCAGGCACTTTGTGCGTTAGCAATGAGGCGTGCAAAGAAAAAAAGAGATGGCGGATGACGCGTTGTGCTTGCACATAAGCAGCATCCGTTATCTCTTTTTTTCTTTATAGGGCGAATGCCCGACAGCGAGGAAAAGCGCCAGCTTTTTCGAGCTGCCGCACGCCGGGACTCAAAGACGCAACCTTTTTTACCCCGCCCCACGCCGGACTCCAAAGACGCAGCTTTTACAGTGCCCGCCCAATCGCCTTCTCCACTTCCTTCTTTGAACTAGCGCCGACTTCCTTGCTGAATACTTCCCCATTCCGGAAAATAATCATCGTCGGGATCGACATAACCTTATACCGGACTGCAATATCCGGGTTCTCATCGACATTCAGCTTTCCGATCTTCACTCTTCCCTCATACTCGCCCGCCAGCTGCCCGATCACCGGCGCCATCATCTGGCACGGACCGCACCAGTCTGCATAAAAATCAACCAGTACCGGAATCTCCGATTTCAGTACCTCCTCCTCAAAATTCGCGGTCGTAAACTTCATCTCCATCACTCATTTCCTCCTTTCGTTCTATCCATACAGGCAGTCAACAGAAATGCCCTGTTTCTCTTTACGACGGCTTCTTTTTACCGCCTCCCAGTGCCTTTGCTGCCTCTTCCATCGATTTTTTCCATTTTAACGCCTGTTTATTCAGTTCCACCTTATCGCTGGTCGCCTGAACAAGTTTCCGTGTGAGCTGCTTTTTAATATCCATTCCTGACTTCTGGCAAACACACGGCGCGCATCGTCACCGTTCATGTGAGTCCAGGTTTCTCACAAAAAGCACCGCCGCGCATCCAGCCATCCCTCTTTATATTATAGTAACTATATGCAGCTTTTATTTTCTTTATTCCGGCTCTGCCAGCTCAGATAACCGTTAAATACGGCAAATTCCTGCTACCACCACGTTTTCTTACGGCACTTTCGGTTCCAAAAGTGCCTACCCGTGTACAGTAATGATTTTCCTACCGCACTGCCACCAGCTTGCAGATCGGCTTGCCCTGCGCCGAGAACTTTGCCTCGTACTCGGTCATAACGTTGCCCTCTGCCATCTCGCTGTGGTGCAGGTCACGGGTATATTCTGTGATGTGCCAGCCCGCCTCCGGGATGGCTTCCAGGGAATAGGAAAATAAATCCTGGTTGTCCGTCTTGAACTCGACTCTTCCATCCTTCTGGAGAATCTGATCGTACACTGCCATAAATGGCGGCGAGGTCAGTCTCCGTCTCGCATGTCGGTCCTTCGGCCACGGATCCGAAAAATTCAAATAAATCCGCTCTACTTCCCCCGGTCCAAAAATCTCTGCCAATTCTCTGGCATCCTCACATAAGAAATAGATATTGGACAGTTCCATCTGTTCTCTCTTGCGGATCGCCTTTAAAAGAACCGTCGAATATTTCTCAATACCCACAAAATTCACATCCGGGTTGCGGGACGCCTGCTCCAAAATAAACTGACCTTTACCCATACCCACCTCGATGCGGATCGGATGGTCATTTCCAAAAATCTGCTGCCAGGTTCCCTTCTTCTCCTTCGCCCCATGAACCACATGCGGGGTTTCTTCTATCATCTGCTCTGCGCCCGGTATATGGCGTAATCTCATCTTCGTTCCTCCTGCTGTCTACAATCTGCGCCGTCCCGGATGGACTTTCTTCCGTACCGTATCATTCCGTTGAGACGCCCCGGCTTACCCGCCGGATCTATCCTTATCTTACCATTGAAGCCCCCATTTCGCAAGCAAAGGTGCTCTATTTTCACACCATTTTACGATCCCCGTGTTACTGTTCACGCATACGATCCCCGTGTTACTGTTCACGCATACGTGCCCAGTAACGGAATTTGCCGTGGCTTCGCATTTAAATACGGCAAATTCCTGCTGCCCCCACGTTTTCTTGCGGCACTTTCGGTTCCAAAAATGCCTGCCCATAAACAGCCTCCACTCTCCTCCATGCCGTCCTTTCTAATCCGTCCGACTTTGTGTCCTTTTCTTACAAATTTCATAACTTTTCCAATTTTCATCATTTTATAGATGAATAATTCAACCGATTATATTATAATAATTTTAGAACAAAACCAAACATACGGTCACGAAATGGCTGCCGTCTTTTCACCCGTTCGCCGGACATTCAAAAGTCAGGATCCGTCCGGGAACAGCCGTCGGCACGCCGGTTTCGGACCTGCATCATATACACAGGAGGATATGCCTATGGGAACAACAGCTAACACAGGTCAGAGCACCTGGGAACAAATCCACGGCGGGGTTCGCGAGACCGAGCGCCTGATCGGACAGAAGAATTATAACCTGGCGATGGTGAAAGCCCGCCAGACCCTTGAATACATGGTCAAATGCCTCTGCGAGCGGTATGGCATTCTGGAGACCGGCCTTCTGGAAATGATCGATGCCCTCTACAGCGCCGGAAAAATCAGCAAGACCACCTGCGAACATTACCACAAGATCCGCACGATCGGCAACAAGGCGATCCATGAGGGAGACAACAGCGCCTACAACGCCAATCAGGCGCATCACCTTCTGTCGCAGGAGGTCTACACCTTCGCAAATGACTACAATGACACAAAAAAATCCACCCGGGCTTCCCGAAGTGCAGCTCCAACCTCCGCTTCTTCCCGCCTTCGCGGGAACAGCCGCCATCCCTCTGCCGGCTCTGGAAACGGAAAACCTGCCGGCACACGTTCCGGCAACTCCGGGGGACGCCGTCCGCGCGCCTATGCAGGCGGTCCGTCTTTTGAATTTCGAAGCATTATTAAACCAGTGCTTCTGATTATTATTATCATCCTGCTGCTTTTGATCATCAAGATGATACGCCCTGCGACGGATGCCAAACCGGATTCTACTGCAGCCGTCAGCACCGAATCGCTGGCTCCAGAAACCGAGGCAGAGACCGTTGCCGCAGAATCGACCGTTTACCGGACCACCGACACAGTCAATGTCCGTCCGGAACCATCCACCGACACTGACAGGATTGGTGTTCTAGCACCAGATACCGATGTGGAATATCTCCGTGATTACGACGAAAAATGGGCGGTAATCAGCTACAACGGACAGGAAGCCTACGTTTCCAGAGACTTTATCCGGCAGGTTTCGCAGTAATCAGCCAAAAAAGGAACCATACATGCAGTGATTCTTCTCCCTGACATACATGGTTCCTTTTCATTTTCTTTGTACAATGGTTCATCACTTTCGCAATTATACTTTCCGCAATGAATCCCTGAATTTACTCAACTCAAATTTTACTTCAAATCCCGAATTTTCTCCGCCAGCGGCACAATCTCCTCCAGCGAATTTAACTCATAGTCCGCCAGGCTCCGGTCAAAGGAAAAACGGTTATCGATGAGCGCCGCCACTGTCATTCCCGCGCAGTGCCCCGCCGTGATGCCGACCGTCGAATCCTCAATCACAAGGCACTCCTCCGGCTGCAGGCCCATCTGCTCCGCCGTATAGAGGTAAACCGCCGGATCCGGCTTGCTGCGCTTGAACGTACTCGCACTGATCATCCGCTCCAGACGGGACGCCACGCCATTTTCCTTTAAAATGCGCTCCACCTGCTCAATATTCGTCGCGGATGCGACCGCCAGCCGGAAGCCCTCCGCTTTCAGGCGATCCATCACATCCAGAATCTCCGGGCGGAAGATCGAGAGATAATCAATCGAATTAAAAATGTCCGTCCAGCGCCCCAGATACTCGTCATGCAGCTCCTGCCAGGTCTGACCATTGTGGATCGCCTTCTCCACAACCATCCAGCAGTCCTGCTTCGTCGTCCCCACCGTCCCGTGCAGACTTTCCAGAGTCACCTCCGGATTTTTCGTTTTTGCATATTCATACAGATAATTCAGATAAATTCCTTCACTGTCAATGATGACCCCATCCATATCAAAGATGACTGCCTTTATCATATTCGTATCCTCTCTCTTTCTGCTCCAGATTATAACATCTTCCCCCAGTATACAGGAATCCCCCGCCAGCTGACAAGCCCCTATTCCACCCTCCCGCCATTCTTTCGAAAAATTTATTACTGTTCACGCATCGTGCCCAGTAACGGAATTTGCCGTGGCTTCGCATTCAAATACGGCAAATTCCTGCTGCCACCATGTTTTCTTACGGCACTTTCGGTTCCAAAAGTGCCTACCCGTAAACAGTAACAAAAATTTCACATATTTTTCCATTTCTCGCCTTTTCATGCTTCCCCGAAACTGTTATACTGGATAGCGAAGCGGAAACTTTAACATACAGAGCCGTTTCAGGGAAAATAGAACAAACGACCTCTTTACAAATTTATCACATAAAATAAAAGGCTGCAGCTGTACCACAACCTGACAGCCGCGAAAGGTTTTATATGACACAGAAAAAAACATATTTAAGCTGGCTTCTGGGGCTTATCTGTGCTTTCAGTCTGATGATCGTGTTTCTGATCACCTCGGTGGAAGCCGTCGCCTACTGGACGCCGCATTATTATGAAAATGAATATACCCGCTACCAGGTTGCCGATGATGTCCATATGGAAATGGACGACCTGCTTTACGTGACGGACGAGATGATGGCGTATCTGCGCGGCAGCCGCGACGATCTGAACATTGACACCGTCGTAGACGGGACGCCGCGCGAATTTTTCAACGCCAGGGAGAAGGCGCACATGGCGGATGTCCGCAACCTCTTTCTCGGAGGACTGGCGCTGCGCCGCCTCTGCCTGTTTCTGGCAGCGGCATCGGTTGCACTGCTGGCACTTTTCAAGGTTCCGTTAAAACACCTGCTGCCACGGATGCTCTGCGCCGGGACGGTTTTATTTCTGGGCGTGACCGCCCTGCTTGCCGGGATCATTTCCACTGATTTTACGAAATATTTTATTATTTTCCACAAAATCTTCTTTACCAACGATCTCTGGCAGCTCGATCCGCGGACCGATCTTCTGATCAACATCGTGCCGGAACCATTTTTCATGGACACCGCCGCCCGGATCGGCATCACCTTCTGCCTGATGACCGGCGCCCTGTTTCTTCTCTGTCTTGCATGTATCCTGCGGGAACACCGCAGGGGCAAATCAGGAGCAGAAAATTCCAGAAATTCCGGAGGCGGCAGCTCTCCAGGTAGTTCCAGCCACCCGGCTGCTCCGGATTTGAAGACGAAAATTGCTGGCAGCACAGGCAGCAAGTTGTCCTTGTTTTTAATTGGTACACTTTTGCTGTCCCTGCTCGCCGCCCCGATGCAGGCGCTTGCCTCCACCGACTGGCCAGCGGACATTTCCATTGACTCCGATGCCGGGATCGTCATGGACGCCAACACCGGAGTCGTTTTATATGGAAAAAACATCCATGAAACCTACTCTCCCGCCAGTATCACGAAGGTTCTGACCTCCCTCATCGTTCTGGAGCACTGTTCCCTCGATGAGACGGTCACCTTTTCCGAGAGCGCGGTCTACAACGTGGAGTCCAACAGCAGCAGCGCCGGATACGATACAGGCGATACTGCCAGCGTCAAGGACTGCCTCTACGCCCTGCTTTTAAAATCAGCCAATGAGGCTGCCAACGCACTCGCCGAGCACGTTGCTGGCTCCGCTGATGCATTTGCTGTTTTGATGAATGAAAAAGCCGCCGAGCTTGGGTGCCAGGATTCGCATTTTGCAAATCCGAGCGGTCTGAATAACGAGGAACACTATGTCAGCGCCTACGACATGGCGCTCATCACGCGGGCGGCATTTGAAAATCCTACGTTTGCCAAGATCGTCGAGACAACCTACTATAAACTGCCGCCGAACCAGAAAAATCCCGAGGGACAGGGCATCTCCCCGGGCAATAAGCTGGTCAAAAAGAACTGGCCGCAGTACTACCGTCCGGACGTCCTCGGCGGCAAAACCGGTTATACCTCCATCGCCCTCAACACACTGGTCAATGGTGCCAGACAGGGCGATACGACACTGATTACCGTCATCCTGCACAGCAACAACACGCAGTATGAGGATACCTGCCGGCTACTCGACTTTGGATTTAACAATTTCCAGTCGGTCAAAATTGCAGATTATGATCAAACTTTTTCAAATATCGGAAAAGATTTAAAAATTGCAGATGTGTCTACCGCCGGGGGCGAATCCCTGTCCATCGACCCAGATAGCCGCGTGGTACTTCCAAAAACAGCGGATTTCTCGGAGACAACGACCTCCTTCGACTATGAGATCCCGGCTGGCGCACCGGACGGCACGATCGCCTGTGTCACTTATTCGCTCGGCGATCACAAGGTTGGCCAGGCATATCTGACCCTCACCGACAGCAGCCAGACAGCGGCAGATATTCCTGAAAAGCTCGTATCCCAGGCGGCAACAGCTACCGCGCAGGACAGCTCCGACACTGCCCTCTCAAACGGCTCCTCGGAGGCCTTGCCGCTCTCCAATCCGCCCGAATCGGCTGCTAAT
Source organism: Clostridium sp. AF35-15 (assembly GCF_003477745.1). Lineage (NCBI taxonomy): Bacteria > Bacillati > Bacillota > Clostridia > Eubacteriales > Clostridiaceae > Clostridium > Clostridium sp. AF35-15. The sequence continues at coordinate 484,747 of NZ_QUDY01000001.1, forward strand.
CAGGAAAATAGTTCCACCGGTAAATCCTTTGGACAGCTGTTTCATATTTCCGTCCGCGTTCCACCGGCATTCATCGCCGCACTGACCGCCATTCTTGTCGTGATCGGCGCGGTCACCGCCGGCATCCGTTTTCTCCAGATGCAGCGCCGCCAGGAGGAGGACGCCCTCGCAGAACGCCGCAGACGGCGCGCGGAACGTCTGCGCGACAGCGGAATGTCCGAAGCAGATTTCGACCTGATGATGCAGGACCGCCGAACGGCGCTGGCGAAAAAAAGGAAGAAACGATCGCATAAAATCCCATAACTGACACAAAAAGAGTTACCAGATGTGGAAATTCTCTTCTTTTACCTTACTCTAAACAGGCAGGAGAAACATTTCCATATCCAGTAACTCTTTTCTATGAATTTTTTCTTTTCTCTAATTTCTATTTCATACGCTCCATCCGCTCGGCTGCCTTCACCCTACTCGGCTGCTTCTACCGCCTTTCCAGACTTCTTCGCCTTGTTGCGTTCCGCGCGCTTCTTCTTCGTTTCCTCCTTCTTCTGCTCCACGTAGGCCGCTCCCTCTTCACCGACCAGCTTCGTCGTCTTAACAGCAAAGAACGAGCCGTCCTCCGACTTCTTCATCCGAATCTTTCCCTTCATATAACCGTGCTCCGGGCAGACCGCCAGACAGAAGTAAAATTTCTGGTTTGAGGAAAACCAGCGGATCTTTTTCCGCAAGGTCCGGCGGCATTTGTAACAAACCATCTCCGCCACACGCCGTTCCTCCAAAATCTCTTCCTTCGTCTCATGCTCACGCGACACAAATTTCGCATATTCTGGAAATTCCAGGTAGATCTCTTCCTCCTCCGTCAGCGGCGGCTGGTAATAATCCACTGAAACATACTCCATCATGCTGTAAAAGTCCATCTCACTCATGACACGCCCCGTGTAGTACGCATCATCCAGCGCCCGGTGGAACGGGCGATCTTCCGTGAGGTGCAATTCCTCTACCACGGTATCTAACGACTCCTTTTGCTTGGTGCCGTGGATCAGGGCATAGATTTTCTGCAAATCATAATAGAGAAGCGGCGATGGAAACTGCAGCTCCATCCCGTGATACACCATATTCCGCTGCAATTCGGTCAGATCCATCGAGCCCCACGTACAGAACCGGTAATCATCCCCGCACCATTCTAAAAATTCGGTCATCGCACGCACAAAATCCTCGCCTTCTGTGTCAAGCTGCTCGATCGACATATGCGTCACTTCTGATATCTTATAATGCATCTGCCGGTACACCCGCGGGCGGATCAGACGGCGAAATTCCGAAATGATTTGAAGATTTTTATTTAATTTTACCGCGCCTATCTCAATAATCTCAAATGGAAGCCGATTCATCGAGCCTTCCTTGCCCGCCGGACTCTGGTTCCATTCCAGATCCAATACTATAAACTGTCCCATAATTCTCGTCTCTTTGTAACGGTTCCGTTTTCTCTGCGTTACCTCTTACTTTTCTTTCTTCACGTTGTCACTGTCCATAACTTTACCACAAATCTGTGTATAAGTCCATATTAGGTTACCGGGCACACATGTGGGGACAGTAATATTTTTGTTACTATACACGGGTAGGCACTTTTGGAACCGAAAGTGCCGTAAGAAAACGTGGTGGCAGCAGGAATTTGCCGTATTTAAATGCGAAGCCACGGCAAATTCCGTTACTGGACACGTATGCGTGTACAGTAACATATTTTTTACATAGAACCACTGGCAGAGTGCTTCCATCTTTGCTATACTTCATGATAGAACGAAGAAGCATTTCTTTTATCAGAATGCTTTCTTCTAAGCTTTATTATGCACCTTGGGAGGGGCTGCTTATGGATTTAATACAACAATTTATCGATACATACAAGATGAAATGGACGTTCTACGACGCAGCCGGACGGCTCGCGGCAGAGAAACTCCAGCTCGCCCTGCAAAATGCCGGTATCCGGGCGATCGTGACCTCTCGCGCCAAGAATCCCGCCAGACTCCGCACAAAAGTGCAGCGGCGCAATTCCAGACGTGAAGAACCATACCAGACAATCGAGGAAATCTACGACGACATTGCCGATCTGTCCGGTGTACGCGTCTCCCTGTATTTCCCCGGTGACCGCGGCAAGGTAGATGCGATCATCTCGGAGCTTTTCAACATCCTGGAATTTAAACAGTTCCCGGAACAGTCGAAACCCCCGACTTACCACAAACGGTTTTCCGGCTATTGGGCGAACCATTACCGCGCGCGGATGCGCGATGAAATTTTGAATGAATCACAGAAAAAATACGAATCGGCGCGCATCGAGATCCAGGTGGCGTCCCTGATCATGCACGCCTGGTCCGAGGTTGAACATGATCTGATTTACAAGCCAATGCAGGGAACTTTATCCGAGGAAGAGCTGTCGATCTTAGATGAGTTAAATGGTCTGGTCCTTGCCGGCGAGATCGCGCTGGAACGCCTACAGGCAGCCGGAAATGAGCGGCTTCGCAGCCGCAATGCCGCGTTTGGAAGCCAGTACGAGCTGGCGTCCTATCTCTATAATTTCCTGAGCAGCCATCTCAAAACCGAGGACATCGAACTTCGAATGGGAAATATTGCCCTGCTCTACCGGCTTTTGCAGCGTTTACAGCTCACCGGTCTCAAAGATATTACCCCGATTCTTCGGTCTGTCAAATTTGAAAAGGATCGGCGCACCATTTCCCAGCAGATCATCGATCAGATTATCTCCGGCAATGAAAAGCGCTACCAGTGCTACCAGGAGCTGCGGGCGGAACCGGAAACCGCCTCACCGGAAACCCTGCAGGCAGTCAACCAGTTCCTCGAAGAGTGGGTGCCATTAGAGCGCCTGCTCAACAAGACTGCACGGCGCACCTCGACGCGTTCCCGCGGTGCCTTCAATATCAATACACTCAAGCGGATGGATCTCTTTGACAAAGAAATGATCAACCAGATTGTCCAGCTCCGCAAGCTGCGGAATGTCCTGATCCACGACATCGAGCTGCCGGACCAGGCACAGCTTCTCCGCTGTACGGAGGAAGCGAAAGCACTTCTGGCACAGCTGACCGGACAGCATGACGCAATGGCAGACGGAGAAAACGGTGAGAAAAACAGCCACGCAGAAAACACATAGGACACAAACGCGCCAATCACCAAAAAAGTAAAACACCAGCTAACAAAAAACACAATGATAAAAGCCATCCAGTTTTTAGCCGGATGGCTTCTTTGTTTTACATATTTGATTCTTTTCAGAACCGCTTCCAACATCGAAACACGATGTTTTACATTCTAATTTTGCATTCCAAATTCAGAAGCTTCTTAAATTAGAAATCAACCTCTGTATCATAGAAGCAACAGGTCAGAAGTTTCGCCATCTGCTCCGGATTGATCGAACGCGGGTTGGAACCGGTACATGCATCGCCAACTGCCAGCTCTGCTACGGTTGCCAGTTTGTCATTGAATTCTTTCTCGTCAATGATTCCGCCCTCATAGAGCTTAATGCTCGGAGCGATATTTAACTGCTTGTTCATCTCTTTGATCTCGGCGATCAGAGCGTCAACCAGAGCCTCGTCGCTGTCTCCCTGTAAACCGATGAACTTCGCGATATCTGCATAACGGGAAGCTGCCTCTGGTTCCTTGGAGTTAAATTTAATAACCTTCGGAAGATACATCGCATTCGCTGCACCGTGAACGATATGTCCGCCGGAGTAAGCTGCACCTGTCTTGTGTGCCATAGAATGGACGATACCAAGCAGTGCATTGGAGAATGCCATACCTGCCAGGCATTGTGCGTTGTGCATACGTGCTCTCGCTTCTTTGTCGCCATTGTAAGATTTAACCAGATAGGTATGAATCATCTTGATTGCGTGAAGTGCCAGCGGATCGGTGTAATCACAATGAAGTGTGGATACATACGCCTCGATCGCATGGGTCATCGCATCCATACCGGTGTTTGCGGTCAGCTTCTGCGGCATGGTCTCAGCCAGCTCCGGATCCACGATCGCTACATCTGGTGTGATATTGAAATCTGCTAACGGATATTTGATACCCTTATGATAATCGGTAATAACGCTGAATGCCGTAACTTCAGTTGCTGTACCAGAAGTAGACGGAATCGCGCAGAATTTTGCTTTTGTACGCAGTGTCGGGAAATTGAACGGAGTGATCAGATCCTCAAACTTGGTATCTGGATACTCGTAGAATGCCCACATCGCTTTCGCTGCATCAATTGGAGAACCACCGCCGATCGCTACGATCCAGTCCGGACCAAATTCCTGCATAAGCTTTGCGCCCTTCATAACGGTCTCAACGCTCGGATCTGGCTCTACTCCCTCAAACAGAGCCACTTCCATGCCAGCTTCTTTCAGATAATCTTCTACTTTCTGAAGGAAACCGAAGCGTTTCATGGAACCACCGCCAACGACAACGACTGCCTTTTTGCCTTTCAGATTTTTCAGTTCCGCTAAAGATCCTTCTCCATGATAGAGATCCCTCGGTAATGTAAATCTAGCCATATTGATACTACCTCCTGTTAATTTTTTAACCACCCTATGTCCAGATTATAGCACGCATTCTGGTGGATTTCAACTGTTTTAACTATTCACTTTTGATATATTTGTGTATTTTTCAAAAATTTTACATTTTATTACTTTGATTTCCATAGAAACTGCGTTCTTCGCTTGTCAATCATCCAACAAACTGCTTCTTTTCTCCATTTTGAACCGTTCCTTTTCTGTCTGCATAATCCCCCTGTGCCTTTGCCTCTATCATAAAGAATTCCTGCTGCCACCATGTTTTCTTACGGCACCTTCGCTTCCAAAAGTGCCTACCCGTAAACAGTAACGGAATTTCTCCACTCCTATTTCCATGCAAAATCTTATCTTGACATCCCTGTTTTTCCGTACTATAACAAGGGCAAGCATAAGCCGCCTGTGCGCTTATGCCCGTTTCATAGCACCTTACAGATTATATCTGTACAAGACTGACACGGAGGACATTATAATATGAAACAGAACTCACGAATCCAACTGGAAAACACCTTGATCGGCGCACTTGGCGTTCTTTCCCTTGTACTTTTTATTCTCAGCTTCCTGCCAGGGCTGGGACTGGCAAACCGCGTCGGTATCCTTCTGGAAATGGGGCACATGGTACAGCGTGCCTTTTCTGTCGTGCTCTTCATCCTGACCTTCCAGCTTTGGAAACGGAAGCGCGCCGCCTGGAACATTGCTGTTATCCTGCTGTTTTTAAGCTTTTTACGCGGGCTGACAGCACTTTCTTCGCCTTTGTATCTTCCGTTCCACCTGGCAGAAGCCGTATTATTTCTGCTTCTCCTGTGTTTTCGGAAGGACTTCTGCTGCCCGTCTGACCGGCGCAGCCTCGGACGCTCTCTCCTGTTTCTGCTGCTGGCACTGGCAGGCATCATCGTCAATGCCGGTATCAGCTATCATTTTTCGGTAAAACCGCTGGGAGAAACCTCTCTTGACTCGCTGATGGATAGTCTCATTCAGGGAACTGCCATGATTTTCGGCATGGGAAATCCGAGCAATGTTTCACGTGAAACACATGTAGTCGAACTGGTTACATTCTGGTTCAGTTGGGGCTGCATCCTCGCCTCCATTCTGTATGCGGTCCGCCCATGGCTGCTGCATCCAGTCAGCCATGCTTCGGATTTGATGCATGCCCGCACCCTCGTCAACCTGTACAGCCAGAATCCCAGCGCCTACCTGACGCTGGAGGATGACAAACTCCTATATTTCGGTCAGAAGGTAGACGGCGTCATCCCCTACGGAGTCGTCGGCAGCACCATCGTCATCAACGGCGATCCCATCTGCGCGGACAGCGATTTTCCGGTTCTCCTGGCAGAATTTAAAGAATTTTGCCAGCGCAGCGCTCACAACTTGTTTTTTATCAGCGTCACTGACCATTTTCTGGAAGAATATAAAAAGCAGGGCTTTGGATGGGTCAAAAACGGGGAGGAAGCCCGTTTCCACCTTGCGGACTATGAAATCTCTGGCAAGAAAGGCGCCAAGATGCGTATGAACATCAACCACGCCCGGAAAGCCGGGGTCGTCGTCCATGAATACTGCCCGCTGAAACAGCGGGATGCACAGATTGAGGCAGATCTGAACCGCATCACGAACGAATGGCTGCAACAGAAAAAGAGTTCGATGCTGACTTTCGTTATGGGAACTGTCGGGCTGGAAAATCCGATGGACAAGCGTTATTTCTACGCCACCGACGCCGACGGAAAAATCGTGGCATTCATCGTGTTTGTCCCATTTCTCGGCAAAAGAGGCTACATGGCGGACGTCACCCGCCACGGAACCGGCGCACCGAGCGGCGTGATGGAGACGATTCTTTACGACGCATTTCAGGTTTTCAAAGACGAGGGCATTGAGTATGGCAGCCTCGGTGTTGCCCCGCTCGCTGGCTTGAAAAATGACAGCTCTAATCCGGTCGAAAAGCTGCTCTGCTTCGCTTACAACCACCTGAATGACTGTTATGGATTCCGCGATCTCTACCGTGCCAAGGAAAAATACAGCCCGACCGAATGGGTTCCTTCTTATTATATTTACCTGCCGAAGATTCCAACACCAGACATGTTTTATGCCCTTGTGACGATTCAGAATCCGCATCAGATCCGCGAGGCAGCGGAGGATCTGGTAAAAGGATGCGCGCAGCGACTGAGAAACAAGAGGACTTCCCCGACACATCAAAGTAAACCATCTCGCCAGGTAAGTTGGACTGCTTCTTCCAGCACGAAGCAGCCCGACACAAGAAAGCAGACAGATGCAGATAAAAAGGCAGACTAAACTCAGCTTTTATCATGCTGGATGCAGCCTGATAAATTTCATTTTTTTACCAGAAAAGAGGCGCTCTTACGATGAAACATTCCGGTTATCTTACCACCTCCGGCGCAGAAATCTACTATGAACAGTACGGCAGCGGCACACCGCTCCTTATCCTGCATGGAAACAGCCAGTCCCTTGCCGTCTTTTATCCATTTCTGCGCACGTTTCTGCCCGATTTTCAGGTGATTCTGATGGACAGCCGGGGACATGGGCGTTCCCGGCTGTCTGTCCACACAGCGCTCCACGGGTTCTCTACAGAGGATATGGCAGACGACGTTATCGCCCTGCTTAACCACTTACATCTTTCCTCCGTCCACCTGCTGGGATTCAGCGATGGTGCCAATATCGGGCTAGAGATTGCATGCAAATACCCGGAGCGGCTGAAAAAGCTCATCTGTATCAGCGCCAACGCCTCACCGGACGGGCTTCTCACGCCGCTATACCTTGCCGCCCAAATGCTGCACAGCATTTTAAATCTCCTGGGGAATCTCCTGCTGCCTGTTTTAAAATGCAGCTTCTCTTCTGCCTCTGCATCCTCCGGGTCCTCTGTGGTCTCTGCACTGTCCACCCCGAAAGTTTCCCTGCCATTTCAGAAGAATTTCTCTGTTTCCGCCACATCCGCAGTTTGTGCCGACAAAGAAAGGCAACGTCATTTCGTGTCAATTTTCCCCCGGATTCCGGCAGAACAAAAAAAGAAGCCTGACTTTCTTACCCGGCTGACGCACCGCGTCCTCCGCCGCCGAAATCTGACTTCTCTTTTACTTCACTCGCCCCGTTTAAGTGCCCGGAAATTGCAAACCATCTCCGTTCCTGTGCTGCTGATCGCCGGAACCCGGGATCTCGTTAAGCCCTCACACTCCCGCTGGTTAGCAAGGCAGATTCCAACCAGTCGGCTTCTTTTAATGACCGGGGGACGGCATACTTCCATATTCCGGACACCGGCGCCTTATCTGCGCGCAATTCTGGCATTTCTGCGCCGCAGCTAAAGTCTCCTCACTCTTCCTGCTGCTCCGCTTTCCTTGCTCCATTCACTTTTAGGTTCTATACTTTTCCTCTTCAAGCATATCCACCGGACAGCATCCGCAGCTGTCGTGTTTCGAGCACTCAAAGCACCTCTCAGCACAACTTCCGCCCATTATCCACTTCTTCCTTCTGGCAGATCTCATCCAGCACCCAGTTTCCATCTTCCAGAACAAACCTCCAATATTCGAAGAAATCTTCCATTTTCCGGGATCCCTTCAAAAGTTCTCCGGTTTCTTCGTGATACACATAGTCGATCATCTTTCCATGGATCAAATACCAGATATAGTCGCGGTCGTCGCCGTCCTCATTCTCCGCTTCCACCAAAATCGCATCCAGAAGCTGGATCCCTTCCATGACAAACACCTCATGGCGCATCCTGCTCCACTCAAATTTCGTCTGAAACTCCTGCTGCATCTTCTGGCTCAGGTAAGGATGCCCTTTTTCCAGATCTCGATCCCGCCAGCATTCCTGAATCCGGTAATATGATTCCCGCACCCGCTCCTGTATCTCACTCCGATCCCAATGATCTTCTCCGATGGAAAATTCTTTCAATTTTTCACGGGCTGCCGCCTGTTTCTTTTTTGCCCGGTGCAGGTATGTAATGGTTCCGGCACTTCCCAGAATCACAAAGGTTCCCGTAAGCAAAAGCGCCTGAAACGCACCCGCCCGTCCGCCTTGTCCCCGGCTGCTGCTTGTATGATGATGGGAAGAACCACCTCCGCCACCTCCGCCGCCTCCGCCGCCGGAAGCACCTCCCGCTCTGGCAAAGGCGGTAAAAGATCCAAGAACCATCATGGCTGCTGTCAGGCAAAGCAGGCGGACGAACATTTTCCGGCACAGGCGACCTTTCTTTCCCAATCTGGAACCCACCCTGATTCCGCCGTTTTCATTTTCTCCCCTGCTTCTCCCCGTTGCTTTCACATCTCTCATATGAATTCTCCTAAAATCTCCCACACCTACTCGTGCTGCTGATCCTCCGGCTCCCTGCAGACATCCACCCAGCCTTTCGCTCCGGACACTTCTTCCAACTCTGGGATCGTGAGACGTACCGCGCTGTGGTCGTCTCCTGCTGCCGGATAAACCGTCTCAAAACGCTTCAGGCTCTCATCCAGATACACTTCAATTCCATCCTTGATACCAAACGGGCAGACCCCACCCGGCGCATGACCGGTAACCTCCTCCACCTGCTCAAACGGGATCATCTTTGCTTTCACGTGAAACGTATCTTTATATTTCCGGTTATCCACTTTCGCAGTACCTTCTGTCAAAATCAATACCGGCTGTTCTCCCTGTAAAAAGGACATCGTTTTCGCAATCATCCCCGGCTCCACGCCTAATGCCTCCGCTGCCAGCGCAACCGTCGCTGTGGACTCTTTTAACTCAATAACATGATCCAAAAATCCGGCTTCCTTTAAGTAACTTTCTGCTTTTTCCAGTGACATGGCTGTTTTCCTCCCGCATCCTCTATCGATTGATCTGCCGTATCAATTTCTTTTATATTTTAGAACTCATTCATCTTTCCCATCATATCACACTTTCATTTTCCATATCAATATTTCTATAGACGAAAAAAGACGGTTCCCTGCATTTGCCAGAGAACCGCCCCCTATTTCACTAACTGCCATTTTCAAGATCGTTCCGACCGCTTTTTGTAAAACCAACACAGATTTTTTGCAAATCTATCTCCAGATTTCAGATCCAAATTCCGGCTTTCTTCGATTCCCTCTTACCAGTTCCGTCCTGTATTTATCACTTCTCCCCGAAAAATAATTCCACATCGCTCTCCACGCTGTCAATTCCCGCGATTCCAAACTTCTCCACCAATACATTTACCACGTTCGGACTTAAAAATGCCGGAAGCGTCGGTCCAAGATGGATATTCTTGATACCGAGTGAGAGAAGCGCCAGAAGAACAATGACCGCCTTCTGCTCATACCAGGCAATGTTGTAAATAATCGGCAGGTCGTTGATGTCATCCAGCCCAAAAATCTCCTGCAGCTTCATCGCAATGACCGCCAGGGAATATGAATCATTGCACTGCCCCGCATCTAGGACACGCGGAATCCCTTCAATATCGCCCAGATTCAGCTTATTGTAGCGGTATTTCGCACAGCCAGCCGTCAGAATTACCGTGTCCTCCGGCAGCGCCTTTGCAAAATCGGTGTAGTAAGTGCGGCTCTTAGCACGCCCATCACACCCCGCCATGACGACAAACTTTCGGATTTTTCCCGATTTGACCGCATCCACTACCTTATCTGCCAGTGCCAGCACCTGTGCATGGGCGAAGCCGCCGACAATCTGTCCTTGCTCAATCCCGACCGGCGGCTCACAGCGCTTCGCATGCTGGATGATCACTGAAAAATCCTTCTTTCCTCCGATTCCACCGTTGATATATGTGCAGCCCGGATATCCCGCCGCACCGGTTGTGTAGAGGCGATCCTTGTAGCTGTCCTTCGGCGGCACGATGCAGTTCGTTGTCATCAGGATCGGTCCGTTGAACGTCTCAAATTCCTCCCTCTGGCACCACCACGCATTGCCGTAATTACCCTTAAAATTCGGATATTTCTTAAATGCCGGATAATACTGCGCCGGAAGCATCTCCGAGTGCGTATATACATCGACGCCGCTTCCCTGCGTCTGGTCCAGAAGCATTTCCATATCGCGCAGATCGTGTCCCGAAACCAGAATACCCGGATTACTTCCGACACCGATATCAACCGTAGTAATCTCCGGATTTCCATAAGTCTCTGTGTTTGCTCGATCCAAAAGCGCCATTCCCCGGACACCATATTCGCCAGTTTCCAGCGTCAGGTGAATCAAATCATCCACACTCAAGCTGTCATCCAGCGTCGCCGCAAGCGCCCGCTGTAAAAATGCATCCGCCTCCCGGTCCTCCTGCAGCAGAACGTTCGCATGCCGGGTATAGGCAGACAAACCTTTCAAGCCATACGTAATCAAGCTGCGAAGGGAAATAATATCCTCGTTCTGCCCGATCAGAACGCCCGCTTCCGACGCTTTTTTTATAAATTCAGACGGTTCACCTGTCCAGCCAGCCGCCTCCGGCAGATTGTCCCGACGTTCCAGCTGCTCCCACAGTGCCGTCTTCATTTCCAGCGTCTTTTCAATCCTTTTTTCAATCGCCGCCTTATCAAAATTGGCATTCGTGATCGTCGTAAACAGATTTTCGGTAACCAGATGGTTGACCTCATCTGCCACCGCACGTCCCTCCTCTCGAAGCCGTGTCGTCACCGCGCAGATACCCTTCGTCACCCACACAAGCAAATCCTGCATTGCCGCCACATCCGGCTGCTTACCGCAGACACCGACCACCGTACAGCCCTTGCATCCGGCCGTTTCCTGACATTGATAACAAAACATTTTCTGTTCCATTGTTCACTCCTCCTATCGCATCTATCGTGTCTTAGATATAATCTGCATTTCGCGTGATTTATATTCTTGATAGGGATAGAGCCAAAAGTTTACCGCTCCTCACGTTTGTTTGCACCCGGCACCTTGGCAATGCTCTGTGCAACCGAAGGCTTTTCAGCCAAAACTAATTTCATTTGCATCTGCTCCTTTCGCAAAAAAATAAGCAGCCACACACCGTAATGCATGACTGCTATGTAAAAAGTTCAGAAAGAATTTTGCAACCGGACACAGTTTTCTGTCCCTGAATCTCCATCAACATAAAAATATCTCCATCATTTCAAAAGAGAATGACGGAGATATTTCGCCCTGCTTATTCTTGTAGCAACCAATCGGCTATATCATGGATTTCGATTCCTTCATAACTATATTTTGGATGTTTGGTTCTGGCAATAATCATTTTCGGATAAGCATCTCGGATCTGAAGCAGAGAAGAGCATTCTCTCTCAAATGTTTCCTGCCCGGAAATGTTGTCACTGACCTGAATATAAATCTTCTCGCTGCCTCTCTGAGCAACAAAGTCGATCTCCTTTTGATAGAGCTTGCCGACATAGACATCGTATCCACGGCGAAGAAGTTCGATGCAAACGATGTTTTCATATACTCTGCCATAATCCATATTTCTGCTTCCCAGTATTGCATATCGAATACCGCTGTCACACAAATAGAACTTTTCAGAGCTTTCAAGGTATTTCTTGCCTCGGATGTCGTATCTCTTAATATCATAAAATACAAAAGCATTGCACAAATACTTAATGTACTTGCCGACGGTTACATGATTGGTCGGAGTCTCATTTGCTGTCAGTAGCTGACTGACCTTATTAGGAGAAGTCAGGTTGCTGATATTATCCATAAGGAACTCGCTCAGACGCTGTAAAACCAAAGTGTCCGGGAGCGCATATTTCTGCACCAAATCCCTTGTTACAATCGTTTCGTAGACCTCTTTGATATAGTTTGTTCTGTCTTTTTCGGTTCTGTAAGCGTAAGAACCTGCTAAACCGCCCTTGATAGCGTAATCATCAAAGAGCTTATCTTTATCACTAACATCATCATAATATTGGCAATATTCTTGGAAGCTGAAAGGAAACACATGAATTTCAATATAGCGTCCGGTAAACAGAGTTGCCAGATCCGCACTCAACAGGAAAGCATTGGAGCCGGTTACATAGATGTCGTATTTTCCCTTAGAGTACAGGCTGTTGATTGCCAACTCAAACTTGGGACACATCTGAACCTCGTCTACAAACAGGTAGTTCGTTTTACCTTCCTGATAATGTTCTTCCACATAGGCGTGTAAGGCATGGTATTCCTTGATTTCTTCATACGCCAAATCCATGAAGTCAATGAATATGATATTGATGTTTTCAAAATGGCTTTTCAGATACTCAATATACGCCTGCATCAGCTTGGACTTACCGGATCGACGAATGCCCGTGATGATCTTGATGTCAGGAGTGTCATTCAGTTCAATGATTCTATTGAGATATTTTGCTCTCGTAATTGTTTTCATATCGTCACCCGCTTTCAAAAATTGAAATTTTTTCATTTCTCGAAACCGCTTCACTGTACTTATTATACTGTCTGCTAATAGTATATGCAAGATGTCGCTTTCAAAAACATAAAATTTTTTATTTTTTGAAAGTGGAAATTATGTAAAGGCAACCCGAAGGCTGCCCCAGGCATCAAGCCTATCCTGTTTACACAGGTTCATTATCATCTTCATCGACAGAGCTATCTGCATCATCGTTCTCAAACTCCGGATCGTACCCATAGTCCTCGTCATCGTCCACATAATCAGCATCCGGATCAGGCTTTGCCGCTTCCTGTTCCTTCTTCTTTTCCTGGACTTTTTTAAATACGAAGAATACCTTTGTGTTAAAATGAAGGAAGATAGGCAGGTATAAAAAAAGATCTGTCACCCTTAGGATTCTTCCCAAAGCCAACAGATCTTAAATTTTCCCTTACATCTTCATACTCTTCGCCAGACTCGTCAGCAAAGCTGCCATTTCCGGATTAACCCTTTTTCTTTCCATCCCACGTTATTCTGCATCTACGGTTACCACGTTTCCTTTTTTTGACATAAGCCAATAAAACACAGCACAAAATATTAATGCAAATACAACGCCAAAAACATTCTGAATCACTCTAAGACCAACTGCTCCTTTTAGTCCATAACTCTCTGTAGCAATGGCCAAAGCACCAAATGTGTTAAATACTGCCTGCCAGCCATATTTTGCAGAAAGTCCTACACCGATTCCACCAAGAATTCCTATATATGCATAGATTGACGAAGGAAGCAGAAAATATAATACTGTAAAACATATAACACCTGCAATATTTCCGACAATCCTTTTACGGACTCTGTAGTGCATATCTTCCATAAACGGCAAAATCGCGGACATGGCCGCAATACCAGCCCACATTGCACGTGGCATATTACAAAGTTCTGCAATGCAAAGGACAATCGGTACGCATAAAATCTGACATATCTGCCATTTTGTTCTGGAAGAAGTGATATCAAATTCTTGTATCAGATCTTTCAGATTTCTTTTATAAGTTCTGTTTTTATGATTTCGATAAAATACGAAGCAGGTAAGTGCTGCACCTAAAGCCATTCCAACTAATCGCATCTGATAGCTTTTTCCCGTAACATCATAACCATATAGCAGCAGATACCCAAGAACCAATGTAGATTGATTAAACATGAATGGATTATGGCATCCGAACAGAATCAACACAGCCAGTGCCGCAATATTTAACAGCATTCCAAGTACCGGTGAAAACTGATTTGCTAAATGCGGACATACAGTCATAATTACAAAGAACAAAGCCAAAAGCATCGTAGATTGTCCGGTGTGGATCCCCAGATCCGCATTCCGAAATACCATAAGGCATAATAAAACTACTACACCCACAATACTATTCTCATTTCCAAATAAGATACTGAAAATAGTAACAAATAAAAAACAAAATGCCATTGTAACAGCTATCTTTACCAAATATACCAGCATATGATATGATTTTTCTTTCACTGTTTCACTCTTTTTCAACAAGTTTTTAGAACCTGCCTGATTTAACTGCAATTCCTGATAAAATGTCATGTAATTCCTCCTCTATCTGTTTTTCTTAAACTTATATGGCCTCATCTTTCTGTATTGGAAGCTCTACAACAAATCTGCATCCACCATATTCCCGGTTTTCTGCCTTGATCGTCCCGCCAGCACTATCTACGATCCGTTTCACAAGTGCAAGGCCGAGACCATTTCCTTCTGCTTTATGAGATCCATCTACCTGATAGAACTTGTCAAATATTCTGGATTTTACATCATCCTCTATTCCTGGTCCTTCATCTTCCAGAATGAACTTAACAGAATCCTGTTCTTGTTTCAGAAACATCGTAATTGTCCCCTTTGAAGGGCTGAACTTAATCGCATTATCCAAAAGATTTATCCAGATATGCATAAAAAGTCCTTCATTCCCAGTATATTTAACTTCTTCCAATTCTACCTGAAAACCAATTTCTTTTTCTGTCCATTTTGTCTCCAGGGAAAGAAATGCCTGACGGATCTGTTCATCCAAACGATATTCTGTTTTTTTCATTGGTATGTTCTGATTCTCTAACTTGGATAACAGCAAAATATTACCAACCAATCCTGAAAGTCTTTGGGTGTTAAATAAGATTTTTTCTACATATTCCTCTTGATCCGGAGACAGTTCTTCTCCCTGAAGCAGCATTGTATATCCTTCAATGGCATTGATCGGGGTCTTAAACTCATGAGAAACATTGGAGACAAAATCCATCTGCAGTACTTCTGTTGCACGAAGCTCTTTTGTCATCACATTAAAACTCTGGTAAGATTCTCCAACTTCTGCGATACGGCTGTTCGTTTCCAAGTGCTGTTCAAAATCTCCCTGCGAAACTTCCTTCATTGCTTTACTGAGTCTGGTAATTGGTTCCAGCAACCTTGCATTGATAAAGGAAGTAATCAGCCCTGCAATCAATGTATTAAAAATCAAAAGCCAGCCAAGCACAGGTATGCTACCAGGCAGATTAAAAAAATGATTCAAAAAAACAACTAATAACGCAGATATGACTGTTGAAAATACAAGTGCCAGCCAGATTGCACCAGTCAGACAGGATCGGATCCGCAATCCTTTTTCTTTCTTTTGTTCCATTATTTTTTCACCACCTTGTATCCAATTCCACGCATTGTTACGATTTCAAAATCAGGGTTATCTTTCAAACGCTCCCTGATTCTTCCTATATGTACCTCTATCGTATGTGGGTCTGCCTCCGTCTCGTATCCCCATACTTCATCCATCAACTGTTGTTTTGTAAATGTTCTGCCTGGCGAAGCTGCAAGCTTATATAAAAGCAGGAATTCTTTTTTAGGCAAAACAAGACTTTCCTTATCAGTTGTAACCGTCATTGCATCATAATCAAACTCTGTTGAACCGATCACAATTTTGTGTTCATTCAGTATCTGTGCACGGCGAAGCAGTGCTCCGACTCTTAAAACCATTTCATTCACATTTACCGGTTTTACCATATAATCGTCACTTCCCGAAAGAAATCCCTGGCGCATATCATCAAAGGAACCTTTCGCAGTGATCATAAGTACCGGTATCTGATATCCTGCTGAACGGAGTTTCGACACCAGTTCATAACCATCCATAACCGGCATCATAATATCGGAAATGATCAGATCAATATACTCTTTATCCAATATTTCTAATGCCCGTGCTCCATCCGATGCACTTTTGACCTGATATCCATTCTTCTCAAGCACTTTTTGGAATAGCTGGCTTAATTCTTTATCATCTTCTACAATTAATATTTGAAACACGCTCTTCTTCCTCCTTTATCAGAACAGATATCTTGCCCATCCAAGCAGATGCTGTACCAAAAGTACGTTTCTCTGACGCTTCTTTGTCAATTCAATTGGCTCTACATGATATGGAGCACGATAGGTTCCATCTTCCAATACCTGTCGGGACACTCTTTCATATTCCATCATGTCTTCTTCCAACTGTTTATTAATCTCTTTGCTACGTATTACAAGCATCAGTTCCGTATCCAGATACGTGCTTCTCATATCCATGTTAAAGGAACCGATTACGGATAGATCATCATCAATCAGGATGCTTTTTCCGTGGTAAGAATAGCCGCCTTCATACTCCCAGATATCAATTCCTGTATTTAAAATTCTGTTTCTGTTTCTCGCATAATCAGCAGAACCAAACGGATTTCCATTGTTGGCAACCGAATTGGTCATGATAGAAAAATCCGGAACTCTCTCCGCAATCTCTTTCCATGTATTATACATCATATCATTGCAGATAATATATGGTGTATGAATTTTCACGCGCTCTTTTGCATTTTTCATTAGTTCTCCCAGTTGATACCAGACTACTGGTTCCTTGGGACCTGTGTGGATAGGATTTGACACTAATGCAATCTTTTCTGTCTCAAAAGTTTCGTCCGTGTAATCGGTATCGCAGATTCTTTCCTTATTCTCTTCAAAATATTTCTGATAGCCGTTCTGCAGCTCTAAAACTGCGTTCTTTACAGATTTTCTATTTGCCAGTTTTTTATTGTCATGAAAATAACCACTGTCTTCCTGATTCCATATGGTTTCAAAATACTCTGACAACTGGTTAACTGAATTTTCTTTCTCAGGTTCATCGCAAACCACTAACACGTCTCTGTCATAGTTCTTATGTCCCGGAAAATCACCCAGGAAATAATTGTATGTATTTCTTCCCCCAAGAATATATGTCTTACCATCTGCAATCAAATATTTATCATGCATTCTACCCATCATTTTCCACGGTTTCAACGGATTGGCCTTATTATACAGTTTAATTTCAACATTCTCATGGGAAGATAATCCATAGAAATACGGATTGCCTTCCATATCAACCCAGCTCTCCATTCCATCTACTAACAGACGAACATGCACACCTCTGTCTGCCGCATCATGCAGTGCTCCTAAGATCAATTTTCCACTTTCATCGGATTGAAATGCAAAAGTAGAAAGAATAATTTCCTTTTTTGCATTCTTGATCAAACGCACTCTTTGTAAAAGCGCTTCTGGATTCTTTTCTATGATTACTGCCCGTTCTGTATTTTCACTGCATTCGTTCCATGACCTATTTTTTGTTTCTTTTTTGGTTGTATTGGACACTTCCGGCTGCTTTTTATATGCAACGCAGATTCCGAGCAATTCATAAAAAGCCACACATAAAAAAATTGCCAGTATAACAAGAAGGATTTTACATATTTTATGCTTTTTCATTGTACAGCACCTGATTCCTTTTTATTTCATACTTATACAATACAAAGTCAATCTCAATTTAACCTCAACAAAATTTATTTTTCATAAAAAAATATGATCGGCTTCTTTTTAAAGAAAGCCAGATAATTGAGTTCATCCAGACTTTCGTATTCTCCCAGCATTTCATACAGCCCATCGACATAACAGTCATAATCACTTATGAACCATTCTTCATAAGGATTACCAAAGTCATCTTTTGAACCGATTCCAATTCGTTCAAATACTTTTTTCAGATCTTCTGATGTGGTAGGAAACTTTACCCATTCGCCTACCAACTCCCCTTCGTTATATTTTCCGAGATTCGTGATGTAAGCTTCAAATGGGCAATCGTGGCCATATTCATATGCCATGCTATTTCCTCCTGTTTCATTTTTCAGGTCATCACCCGGTTTTCGGCATCAAAAAAAGCGCCATACTCATCACCATTCCGGCAATGAGCAGACGCTTTATATTTTGTCCGTATTCTTTTGCAAAAGAGAAACAAATGAAATGTAAGTTTGTAGCTCATGTCTCATTTGTCTATGATAATATTAGCACAGGTCAATTCTGAAAAAAAAGAGGTAGAATGGTAGCAAAAGGATAGCAATTGGTAACAACATGGGAGTAATACGGAAACATGCTGCACATTCCCCTATCCTCTATCCGCAGACTCTACACATATAACCATAATCTGTTCATCTTGATCTTCTATCTCATCATTATGATGTTCTATAAATTCATCAAGTTTGTGTATAAATTTCAGATGTTGAACTTTCTGTGTAAATAACTTCTTATAATTAATAGATTCCATATACTGCTCTTCATCAGTAAAGTGTTTTACTGTATAATCACGAAGATTTTCCAATATTATGTCAATTCTATCATATTTATTCCATTATAATATTCTGGTTTCATTTCATACATCCATTAGTCCTGCTTTCATTTTTATTCAGCCTTTGAAAACTGGTCTTTGCCTACAAAACATAACGGACATTCAAAATCTTCCGGAATATCCTCCCACTTTGTACCAGGTGCAATACCACCTTCTGGATATCCCTTCTCCTCATCGTATTCCCATCCGCAAACATCACATACATATTTCATTTGTTGTTCCTCCTTGTAAATACATTAATACACAGCCTATATTACGGTTATATTTGTGTTGTTCTTAAATCTTAATATGTATAAATGCTTTTAGCATTTCCATAATCCATGCAGGTTACAATATGCATATACTTCTTCTACCTGTTCACCATCGCAAAGACAAAAATCTGCTATCGGCTCCTGCCCTGGATTTAACTGTTTTCTGTATATTCCCTGATTGGTATTTAATGTAATCCACTCAATGAAATGTTCTTCAAGCATTGGATGTTTTGTCTCTCCGACCACGACATGAACATAATTGCCTTCCACTGTATATACAGGCACGTGCTTCTCAACAGCCGCATCTGTCACACCGGCTTTTAATTCCTGCATAGGTTCTCCGCAACAAATTACAGGAACACCTTTATCCTTTACCTTTTCAACAATGTTTCCACAATGCTTACATATATAATACTTTACTTCCATGCTTTTATCTCCTTCCATGTGTATAATTTATAGTTCAATCGTCTCTATAATCTTTTTCAAAGAATCTGCAGATTTCTTAAGCTTTAATGCTTCCTCACCACTTAAATTAATAGGTATATTAGACTCAATACCATCAACACCTACAATAACTGGCATACTTAACGATACTCCGTCAATATCATATACGCCATAAATTATGTGCGATACCGGAAGTATTGATTTTTCATTTCTCATAATTACTTCACAGATTCTTTTTACAGACATTGCCATTTCATAATATGTAGCGTGCTTTTTATTTATTATTTCATAAGCACTGTTCTTGACTGCTAATAATCTTATCTCCTTAATAATTCTCTTCATGTACTTCAAAATAGCTTTGTGGATGGTTACATACCGGACATACCTCAGGAGCCTTTGTTCCTACCACAATATGTCCGCAGTTACGGCATTCCCATACCTTAACTTCGCTCTTTTCAAATACCTGTGCAGTTTCAATATTCTTAAGAAGTGCACGATATCTTTCCTCATGGTGCTTCTCAATCTCACCTACTGCCCTGAATTTTGCTGCAAGCTCAGGGAATCCTTCTTCCTCAGCTGTTTTAGCAAAGCCGTCATACATATCTGTCCACTCATAATTTTCGCCTTCTGCCGCTGCCGCCAGGTTTTCCTTTGTATCACCAATTCCTGCTAATTCCTTGAACCACATCTTTGCATGTTCTTTCTCATTATCTGCAGTCTTTAAAAACAATGCTGACATCTGCTCGTAACCTTCCTTTTTCGCTACAGAAGCAAAATAGGTATACTTATTTCTTGCCTGTGATTCCCCCGCAAATGCCTCCTGTAAATTCTTCTCTGTCTGTGTTCCTACATATTTGTTTTCTGCCATCTCTTTTACCTCCGTTTTCTTTACTACTTTTTCAAAATCTGATGCCGGGTGCTTGCACAAAGGACATATAAAGTCATCCGGTAATTCCTCGCCTACATATTCATATCCGCAAATTCTGCAACGCCATATTGTCTGACTGTCCTCTGTTTTTCCAACCTCCTGTGGCTTAGGCTTAATGTTATTCTGATAATAATCATATGTTACTGAAGGAACATTGCTTAAAACTTCCATATCGGTTATCTCACCGATAAACATCGTATGTGAACCTAAGTCCTCTGTTTTAGTAACTGTCACAGAAATGTATGCATTTGTACCTTCTGTAATATAATAAATACCATTCGTGCCCCTGGCACACTGCTCAAATGCTTCAAACTTATTGGTATCTCTTCCTGATTGGACGCCAAAATGTTTGAACAATTCAAATTGTGCCTTCTGACTTAAGACTGATACAGTAAATTTTCCGGTTCTTTGAATCATATCATGCGTATAATTTGCCTTATTTACACAGATACTTAACTGGTTTGGTTCCGAAGCTGCCTGAATGGCTGTATTAATGATGCATCCGTTATCTTTTTCTGCTTCTTTAGCGGTCAATATAAACAGTCCATAACTCAACTTATACATTGCTTTCCTATCCATGCTGTTCCTCCTTTACCTTCTCCCTGCATTTCGGGCAAATGCCTTTAAATGAAATATCGTAATCCACAAATTCAATTCCATGAGTGTTATGAATTCTTTCCAGCAAATCCGGTATTTGATCCATATCCACATCAAAAATTTCACCGCACTTTATACATCTTACATGGTAATGATTTTTCAATGTAAAATCAAATCGGTTCGGTCCATTCGGAACTTCAACCTTTCTTAATGCACCTTCCTCTACCAATATATCAAGATTTCTATATACAGTTCCTTTTCCAATTGATGGATATGCTTCTTTTATAAATTCATACACTTCAATTGCCGTAACGTGTCTTCTCATTTCGTATACGGTATTTCTTACGAGATCTTTTTGAATGGTATTTCTCCTACTTGTCATCCGTCCTCCTTATTAGGATTAGTTCTTAATAAGGATTATATACCACTATCATCCTGTTGTCAATAAAAATAGTAATGATTCTCATTATTATAAAAGGTGCTAAACTGAGCATCTTTTACCTGAATAACTATTTTATTTTGCGTTCAAATACATATTCTGAATCTGAAGATAAATCAGACCTAAACGAATATCCGAGTCTGTCAAATTTCTGAATCTCCACCGGATTTTCAATATTATTTTCCGCTATGAATCTGACCATTTCACCACGAGCCATCTTGGCATAGGTACCTTTTGTTACCAATTTATCTCCGGATAACTCACAAAATACAATCGTAATATATCTGTCCTGTGGTGTCAGATACTTTTCTATACATTTCGAGTATTCTTTTGATGCAAGATTAATGATAATCCTGCTGTCATCAATTACTGAATGATATAACCGGTCCCCCCAGTAATCATATAGATTTGTTGTTTCTTCAATCTCAGCTTTTGCCTGCATTTCAAGGCGATAAGGAGTCACACCATCCAGTGGTTTTAAAATGCCATAAAACGCAGACAGGATTCTTAAATGATTTTGCAGATACTCAAACTGCTGGATTTCAAACACAGCTGGTGCCATATATTGAAATGCAATTCCTTCATATGCTAAAACAGCCGGAGTAAGTCTGTTATAAAGATCCATATTTTCCAATCTGTTAACGTTCTGCTCTGCAATCTTGTCATTACATTTCCAGATAGCTTTCAGTTCCTCTTTTGATTTGCTTTTCATCCAGCTTAATATCTCTGCTGTCTTATCAATAAAGGCAGGCAGTTCAACCGGTGCTATGTTATCTGTATCTACAATCATCTTTTTTGCAGGTGACAATATAATCTTCATCAATTTAATTCCTTAAGCATATTTTCAGGATCATCTGCCGCCTTGACTTTATCATTTGCCTTTCTAATGATTCCCTGCTCGTCAATAAGATATGTGGTTCTTACCACACCCATAGAAACCTTGCCATAGTTTTTCTTTTCTTTCCAGACATCATATGCTTCGATCACCTTACGCTCCGGATCTGCCAAAAGTGTAAATGCCAATCCATATTTTTCCTCAAATTTCTTGTGAGAGGCTACAGAATCCTTACTGACTCCAAGGATCACCGCACCTTTCTCGGTGAATTGTGGATAACGCTCAGAAAAGCCACATGCCTGCTTCGTACATCCTGGTGTATTATCCTTTGGATAAAAATATAAAATTATTTTTTTACCTAAATAATCACTTAATTTATGCACTTCTCCGTTCTGAGCCGGCAATTCAAAATCCGGTGCTTTTGTTCCTATCTCTAACATTTACTATTCCTCCGCTTTTGTATTTTCCACCTGTTTTCTTGTTCTTTTATTACCTGAAATCATTTTATGACCAGAATAGACTGCCATAATCATGCATATCAGAGAGCCAAATGCAAAGTATTTGTGTGCTGCTTTTAACCCTTTATATCCTGTATAAAAAGTTCCAACCATTGTAACTATTGCTCCGATTGACCAATATTTATGTGCTTTCATTTTATACCTCCAAATTGATTAAGCTGTTTCCAAAATAAATATCTCTGGATCATTAACAATATTATACCTTCCATTCATCACTTTCTACAAGTAAGAAAAGAAAAATACTCAATCCATGTAGAGATCGATGTAGCATTCACAGTTTTTAACCGCCTTATTGAAAATGTAATCTGCCATCTTATCAAATAATACAAAAGGATGTATCACGATAATTCTCCCATTACCTTGACGCATCCTTTCGTATTGTATTTTTTGCTATTCTTCTTAATGACAGCTATGGTTTCCACATCCATGTTTACCACATGTATGTCCCTCTCCGTGGCTGTGCTCATGGTGAGAACACTTAACATCTGGATTATAATCAAGTGTATCATTGATAAAAGCTTCTACTGCTTTATCTGCATCTCCTGAAACTCCGCCAAAAAGCTTAATGCCTGCTACCGCTAACGCAGTCTGGGCACCTCCTCCTATTCCGCCGCAGATCAAAACATCGGCATTTAATGCATTAAGAACTCCTGCCAATGCACCATGTCCGCTTCCATTCGTATCTACTACTTCTGAATACAATCTATAATGATAAAATCATAAAATTCCCTTAATCTCTCAATAAGTGACCTCATAATCAGTTCCTTGCTCATTGCGTTTACCAAAGATACCTCAATCGCTGATAATTCTATATTGGCCGGTATCAGATCCACACCTTCCTTATGATGAAGGATTGTTTTTTCCATGTTCAGTTTTTCATCATTCACAATATTTAGCATCAGCGTTGCAAGAGAATACTCCATTTCATCCGGTTCCTCATACCCTAAACTAATTGTGAGACTGCCCTGCGGATCTGCATCTATCAGAAGAACCTTTTTCCCTTCCTGTGCCAGTCCGATTCCTAAATTCACGCACGATACCGTCTTTCCAACTCCACCTTTTTGATTTGATACTGCCATGCACCTGCTTCGCACTGTCACCACAAAGTTCTCCGATTACGTCAATACTCCTCTTTCCTGTATTGTGGTCAACTTGACTACAATTCTTTCTGCCTGCCTTTTTTTTGATGGCATCATATTTCATCTTATAGGCATAGGCCTTTTCACTTGGTGTAATTTGCTCTCTCTGCAAATTGGAATCGACCATGATCACTACTGCTTCATCATCCTGCAACATACAAATGATTACCGGAATTTTCTTATATCCCAGCTTCTCAGCCGCATATTTTCTTCTGTGGCCAGAAATAATTTCGTAGTAGCCTTCAATCTTTGGACGAACAATCAATGGATTCAGTACACCATACTTTTTTATGCTGTCCTGCAGCTCAATCATCTGACTGTCTCCGATCACTTTAAATGGATGATTTGAAAATGCTCTTAACCGTTCCATTTCAATCTCAACAACTTTTTCATCCGGATCTCTTACATCCGTTTTTTTATCCATAAGCTATCCTCCTCTAAAATATCTGTAACGAAAAAATCCGCCCAGAATAGATTCTTAATCTAATCTGAGCGGATAGATCCGTCAGGCCTGTTTTGTTCAGGCAAGAAAACCATATTTACATTCATTGACACCCCAATCCTTATCCTACGCTGTAGTTATCTCCGTTCGGTACCAGGATTGAATTATTGCATTGGTGCCCGTTAAGAAATTTCGGTGCTCAATATCTGCGTTTAAGTGTTCTCTCGGTGCTCACGAGCACCGGAAAAAAGAAAAAGCAGCAATGAACTTTTACGATCATTGCTGCAAAAAATGCACGTTCCCAGGGGGAATCGAACCCTCAACTAGTGCTTAGGAGATGGACCCAGTGCATATATTCCCTATCAACAGGGATAAAGAAAATGCAGTTATATCAAGGCTTTTCTCCATGTTCTCTATAAACCTTGTACAAGCAAAATCAAGCAAAAACAAAGGATTTTAGCCCCCTATTGTTTGCACTCTGTTTGCAAAGGCGCGAAATTTGGCGTTAGCCAAAAGTTCAATTCCCGTCGAGACTTAATTATATTCATGGTATCGTGGACATAGTTTACCATACATAGAGGTTCATTACAAGAGGTATTGAGCCAGTGAAAGTGCCTGTTTTATCTTTCTCAGGAAAGGTAAAGCAGGCACTTTTTTTCATATCTAAACTTAGAAAGAAATGAGGTGAAATCATGAATACACAGATTATTGCCATAGCCAACCAAAAAGGTGGTGTCGGCAAAACAACCACTTGTGCCAATCTTGGAATTGGTCTGGCGCAGTCCGGGAAGAAAGTCCTTCTGATTGACGGAGACCCACAGGGAAGCCTGACCATCAGCTTGGGCAATCCTCAGCCTGATAAGCTGCCCTTTACACTGTTAGACGCTATGGGCCGTATTTTGATGGATGAACCAATTCGTCCCGGCGAGGGTATCCTGCACCACCCTGAGGGCGTAGACCTGATGCCTGCGGACATCCAGCTATCTGGTATGGAGGTATCTCTGGTAAACGCTATGAGCCGAGAAACCATTCTGCGACAATATCTGGACACGCTGAAGGGGCAATACTCCCATATCCTTATTGATTGCCAGCCCTCCCTGGGTATGCTTACGGTCAATGCACTGGCTGCCGCTAATAGGGTTATAATCCCCGTCCAGGCAGAGTATCTTCCAGCTAAAGGTTTGGAGCAGCTTTTGCAAACTATCAATAAGGTTCGCAGACAAATCAATCCCAAGCTGCAAATTGATGGGATTCTGCTGACGATGGTAGACAGCCGAACCAATTTTGCCAAAGAAATCTCCGCTCTTCTGCGCGAAACCTATGGCAGTAAGATCAAGGTGTTTACATCAGAAATTCCTCATTCTGTCAGGGCTAAAGAAATCAGTGCTGAAGGAAAAAGCATTTATGCCCATGATCCTAATGGCAAAGTGGCTGAGGGCTACAAAAATCTGACGAAGGAGGTATTGAAACTTGAAAAGCAGCGCGAAAAAAATAGAGCTGGCCTCAGTAGATGACCTGTTTTCTACAGAAGAAAGTCGGCAAGACGAGCAACTGGAAAAAATTCAGGAAATTCCCCTATCTGAACTGCATCCGTTCAAGGATCACCCCTTCAAGGTCAAGGATGATGATGCAATGATAGAAACCGCAGACAGCATCAAAAAGTATGGTGTGTTGGTTCCTGCGATTGCCAGACCACTGCCTGATGGCGGTTATGAGCTGGTAGCCGGTCACAGACGCCGCAGAGCCAGCGAATTGGCCGGAAAAGAAACCATGCCTGTCATTGTGCGCGACTTGGATGACGATGCTGCCACAATTATTATGGTTGACAGCAATTTGCAGCGAGAAAATCTGCTCCCCAGTGAAAGGGCTTTTGCCTACAAAATGAAGCTGGAAGCCATTAAACATCAAGGAGCAAGAACAGACCTGACTTCTGTTCAAGTTGAACAGAAGTTGAGCGCCAGAGACCAGGTGGCAAAAGAAGCCGGTGAACGAAGCGGTATCCAGGTAATGCGATATGTTCGTTTGACTGAACTGATTCCAGAGCTTTTGGATATGGTGGATGAAAAGAAAATCGCATTTAACCCAGCCTATGAACTCTCTTTTTTGAAACCGGACGAACAGCAAATGCTGGTGGAAACAATGGACTATGAGCAGGCTACCCCTTCTCTCTCTCAGGCTCAGCGAATGAAAAAGTTCAGCCAGGAAGGGAAATTGTCAGAAGATGTGATGCTTGCCATCATGTCAGAGGAAAAAAAGGGTGATCTGGATAAAGTGACCTTGAGCAGCGATACCTTGCGAAAGTATTTCCCCAAAAGCTATACACCGGCCAAAATGCAGGAAACCATTATTAAACTGCTGGAACAATGGCAGAAAAAACGCCAACGAGATCAGGAACGATGAAGGGAGAGCCTATGAAAGATATTGCAGCAAGGGAACTGAAAGGCCACAACATTCTTGCAGTGGAGCGATTTTGGGACAGCACTTTCTGGATGATTGAGTTTACTGTCTTGCGCCCTACTGCTTATGGAGAATCTGGTGACGAAATGAGGCTTTTTCTCACAGAGGACGGGTATCAGTCAGCTCTGCAAAGCCAGCAGCGTCGAGAAATCAAAATTAAGAGATATGCCCATGTTATTGAGGGGCATATCCTCGACTTCAAGCCTAAAAAACACCGTCGTTCATAACCGATACAACGAAAGGAAAGGAATGAATATGTGTACTGTAAGAGAAATCCGAGAAGCTATTCAAGAAGATTGCCGCTCACAGCGTGATATGGAATCCACCGAGATTGACCGTGTTTTTCAAACCTTACCATTTTCTCAGGAAAGGGATCTGTTTGATAAACCACCAATGCCAAAACGCCCCTACCGACGCAAGAAAAAAGATACAGACAGACCCTAACCGCTGCCACAATTCTTTTATGAATTGCGGCTTTTTTCATACCTGAGAAATGAAAGGAGTGAAGTAAATGGCTGTTTTTCGTGTAGAACGCACTGGCGATTACACGGTTATGAGCAATTTTCATCTAAAAGACAAACGACTTTCTTTGAAGGCAAAGGGTCTCTTGTCGCAAATGTTATCTCTGCCTGATGACTGGGATTATACGCTGTCAGGACTCAGCTATATCAATCGAGAAAGCAAAGATGCAATCCGCTCTGCTGTCAATGAGCTTGAAACAGCCGGATACATTCTGCGCAGACAGACAACTGATGCTTCTGGTAAATTCGCAGCCAATGAGTATACCATTTTTGAGCGTCCCATCGAGGGAGAACCGATGTTGGATAAGCCGTTGTCGGAAAACCCGATAACGGTAAACCCGTCAGCGGTAAATCCGTTACCGGAAAATCCAACACAATTAAATACTAAGAAATCAAATACCCAAAAACAAAATACTCATGGATCAAATACCGATTCCATTCCCTTCCGGGAAACAGCGGCGGTAATACCGCCGGAACGGAAAGGAAGGGATGCGATGTCTGTCACAGAGATAGAAAATTATCGGGAATTGATTTTGGAGAATATCGAGTATGATTGTCTGAAGCAGCGTTATCCTCTCTACCTGGATGACCTGAATGAGATCGTAGAGCTGTTGGTAGAAACGGTCTGTGCCAAACGAAAGACCACCCGGATCTCTGGTGCGGACTTTCCTCATGAAATTGTACGCTCCCGCTTTTTGAAGCTGGACAGCTCTCACATCGAGTTTGTCATGGACTGTCTGCAAAAGAACACCACCCAGGTACACAACATCAAGCAGTACCTGCTTGCAGTGCTGTTCAACGCTCCTACCACCATGAATAACCACTACACTTCACTGGTAAATCACGATATGCACGCAGGCGGCTGGTAATCAGCCGCTTTTGTATTACACCAAAGGAGGCACAGCATGAATCAGATTGAAATTTTCAATAGTCCAGAGTTCGGAAGCATTCGCACTTTGGAACAGAATGGCAAAGTATTATTTTGCGGTACAGATGTGGCAACAGCGCTGGGATATACCAATCCACGCAAAGCCGTCCGCGACCATACCAGGGGTGGAACGAAATGTTCCATAGGGGTCCAGACTGGGAAAAAGGCAGATGGAAGCCCCGCGGTACAAATGGTCGAAATGCTCTTTATCCCCGAAGGTGATCTATATCGTCTGATCGCCCATAGTAAACTGCCGTCAGCGGAACGGTTTGAACAATGGGTGTTTGATGAAGTTCTACCTGCCATTCGCAAGCACGGAGCCTATCTCACAAAAGAGAAGTTGTGGGAGATAGCCACTTCTCCGGAAGCTCTGATAAAGCTCTGCTCCGAGCTGCTTGCTGAGCGGGAAGAAAATGCGTCGCTACGAGAGGAAAATGCCCTGCTGGAGAGTAAGGCAGCCTTTTATGATTTGTTCATCGACCTCAATCACAGTACCAACCTCCGCACCACCGCCAAAGAGTTGCTTGTCCCGGAGCGTCGGTTTGTCCGTTTCCTTCTGGAAAAGCGTTTTGTGTACCGCACCGCATCCGGTAATGTACTGCCCTATGCAAAGCCAGCCAATGAAGGACTGTTTTGTGTCAAAGACTACTGCAATCACGGGCATATCGGCTCCTATACGCTGATAACCCCGCAAGGCAAACTCTACTTTGCTCAGCTGAGAGACATGATTTTGATGGTTGTATGAGAGTGGGAAAGGAAGTGAGTTTTATGCCAGAAGGCAAAACAATCGGTCAGCTGATGGAAGAAATGCGCCAGAAAGCTGGAGCGCAGAACTATCACGGCCATGACTACATGGATCTCCAGCGATTTGCTGAGAACACCCGGCACATGATTATTTTTGATGTGCTGACGCATGACTCCCCGGTGGGCTGGAAAGGTGAACGAACCCGCCTGTTTTTGTCAGATAAGGGCTATGAAAAAGCTCTGGACAGTCAGGCAAAGGGACAGATCAAGATTCTCAGTCATGCAAAGGTCAGAAATGGAGATTTGCTCTATGACCGTTCTGAGCAAATTCGTTGAGGGCGGTTCGATGAAGAAATACCTTCTCCGGCGGCTGGTGGTCCCGCCTTAGAAATAAATGCACCACCCCTGCACATTTTGTGGAAAGGAGGCGATGAAAATGCAGGAAGAAGTGGAAAACAGGACTTTAACGCTGGTTGTCAGCGGAACAAAGTTCACCGGCAGGCTGCTCAAAGCCGCCATCAGCAAGTACCTTGCCCACCGCAAGGAAAAGAAGCTGCAAAAGCAGAGAAGCCGTGACGCGCCTGTGAAGCCCCAGGGCAAGCAGACGGTGAAACAGCTGATTGGTCAAAACCAAGGGGTTTCCAACATCGAGATCACCGACCCCTCCATCAAGGAGTTTGAGAAGATCGCCCGGAAATACGGCGTGGACTATGCGGTGAAGAAGGACCGCAGCAGCTCCCCACCCAAGTACCTGATCTTTTTCAAGGGTCGGGACGCGGATGCCCTGACCGCTGCTTTTACCGAGTACACCGGGAAAAAGGTCAGAAAGGCGGAGAAATCCGAGCGCCCGTCCGTGCTGGCAAAGCTGAGCCAGTTCAAAGAACTGGTAAAACACGCCGTCGTGGACCGGAACAAGCGGAAGGAGCTGGAACGATGAAAAAGCAGCTGAACATCAAAAAGCTCATTTTGCTGAATCTGCCGTATATCCTGATGGGGCTTTTCTCCACCAACTTCGGTGAAGCGTGGCGGATGGCCGTGGGTGCGGACGCTTCGGCAAAAATGCTCTCGTTCTTCTCCACGCTGCCGGTGGCGCTGGCCAGCTGGTGGCCCAGCCTGCACCCGCTGGACCTGCTGGTGGGCCTGTGCTGCTGCGGCGGCCTGCGGCTGGCTGTGTACCTGAAAAGCAAGAACGCCAAGAAGTACAGGCACGGCATGGAATACGGTTCCGCCCGGTGGGGAACCCATGAGGACATTACACCCTACATCGACCCGGTATTCCAGAACAATGTGATTCTGACGAAAACGGAGAGCCTGACAATGAACAGCCGCCCCAAGGACCCAAAGACCGCCAGAAACAAAAATGTGCTGGTGATTGGCGGCTCCGGTTCCGGTAAGACCCGCTTCTGGCTCAAACCGAATCTGATGCAGATGCACAGTTCCTATGTGGTCACAGACCCGAAGGGAACCATTTTGGTGGAGTGCGGAAAAATGCTCCAAAGGGGCGCACCCAAGCTGGGGAAAGACGGAAAGCCTATGAAGGATAAGCACGGCAAGGTCATTTATGAGCCGTACCGAATCAAGGTCCTAAATACCATTAACTTCAAGAAGTCCATGCACTATAACCCTTTCGCCTATATCCATAGCGAAAAGGACATCTTGAAGCTGGTAACAACGCTGATCGCCAATACCAAAGGCGAAGGCAAGGCCGGAGACGATTTCTGGGTAAAAGCAGAAACCTTGTTGTACTGCGCGCTTATTGGCTATATCCATTATGAGGCTCCGGTGGAGGAACAAAACTTCTCCACCCTCATTGAGTTCATCAACGCCATGGAAGTCCGTGAGGATGACGAGGAGTTCAAAAACCCCGTAGACCTGATGTTTGATGCACTGGAAGCCGAGAAGCCAAACCACTTTGCGGTGCGCCAGTATAAGAAATATAAGCTGGCCGCCGGAAAAACAGCCAAGTCGATTTTGATTTCCTGCGGCGCTCGCCTTGCCGTGTTCGACATTGCAGAGTTGCGTGAGGTCACGGCTTATGATGAGCTGGAGCTGGATACTCTGGGAGACAGGAAAACTGCCCTGTTCCTCATCATGAGTGACACTGATGACAGCTTTAATTTCCTTATATCCATGTGTTATACCCAGCTGTTTAACCTGCTCTGCGAAAAGGCCGACGATGTGTACGACGGCAGACTGCCGGTTCATGTGCGCTGTCTGATCGACGAGTGCGCCAACATTGGCCAGATACCCAAGTTGGAAAAGCTGGTGGCCACTATCCGAAGCCGTGAGATCTCCGCCTGTCTGGTGTTGCAGGCGCAGAGTCAGCTCAAGGCGATTTATAAGGATAACGCAGATACCATTATCGGAAACATGGATACTTCCATCTTTCTGGGCGGTAAGGAGCCGACCACTCTCAAGGAGCTGGCCGCCGTGCTGGGTAAGGAAACCATCGACACCTACAACACCGGAGAGAGCCGTGGGAGGGAAACATCCCATTCACTCAACTATCAAAAATTGGGGAAAGATATGCCATAATTCATGGTGACGAGTTCAGTTGCCTTGAATAACAGATGAACAGGGACACGATCAACTGGATTCGGATAAAACGAAAACAGGAGGTCGCTATGGAGAAATTGAAAAAGCATATCCATGATGACAGTAACGGTCTGGACTATGTTCTGGTCGGAGACTACTATATTCCAGACTTACAGCTGCCGGAGGAAAGCCGCCCAATCGGACGGTGGGGACGGATGCACAGGGAATATCTGCAAGAGTATTGTCCCGACCGGTACAATGAATTGCTTCTGTCTGGAAAGCTGTGGACATATCTTGCCGATCTGGATGAGCAGGCACAGAACCGTCTGGATTGTATCATTGCCCAGATAAAAGAAACAGAGGGAGTCACGGAGGAATTGAAAGCAAAAGACCAGCTTGCATGGGTCGGTCACATGAACAGCATACGCCACCGGGCAGAGGAAGTCATTCGGTCTGAGATGATTTTCGTCTGAGAAGGTGGAAAAACTGAGGCCATTCACTTTTATAGTGGATGGCCTTTTTGCTACCTGCGCTTTTTCTTTTTTGGCATATAATACGGCTGTGACTTGGCTTTTCCCCGCATATTGTTTGGGTTTTTAAGCAGTTTGGACAGGCTCAGTATCCGCAGAAAAGCCGAAAAGTCCTCGGATGAAATTTTTTCAAAAGGAATCTGCATTTTATCACAGAACTCATGGATCATAGCTTCTGTGTCGGTTCCCATCTGTATGGCCTGTTCAAAATTCTCTTTGACCTCATCCAGTGTTGGCTGTGGGTCGGCTGTGGTCTTGTCTTTCAAATGGGCTTCCCGTATATCCCGGACAATGCTGTCCAGATCATCATGAAGGATATGGCTGTAAAAATCGTTCTCCTGTACCTGACCCAATTCCAGCGTCCGCATATACAGATCATTTTCTCCAGGTGCGTGTTCTTTAAGAATGGTCTGCCGGGTAGCTTCCAGAATCAGATTCATCTGGTTCACCCGCATATCAGCGATCTGGTCAATAAAGATTTCCATATCAACCATCAGCCGCAAAAAATTTGGATGAGTCGCCAGTTCACAAAGCAGGCGGTTGTTGATCTTTCCGCTGCTCAAAAGTTCCACCATAGCGTCACTCAGATGCAGAGCTTGAAGCTCCGTGTTTGGGTGATTTTTATTTTCTGACACGCCCATCAGATAATCAGTGGACACTCCGTAAAACTTTGCCAGTGTCGCAATCGCAAATGGGCTGATGTCTTTGTAGTCATCGCTCTCATATTTCCCCAGTGCCGACTTAGACAGGCCGGTCTGTTCTGCCAGCTGTTCCAGCGTCAGGTGCTTATCCACCACTCGCAGGTCTTTGAGCCGTTCCGGGATTGACAGTTTTGTGTACATCAAAGCACCTCCTTGCCATCGGTTTTTGTTTTTCATTATAGCACATTTCCGAGAGCGTGGAAATATGCGGTTTTCATGTGCTTTTCCTGCGTCTTGGACATACGGGAGCAGCCCTCTTTTTTCGGTAAACTGGTTCTTGTCAGGAGACATAGAACCTTGAAAAATGAATGACCGACTGCAAGGGGGACGACCTCCGGGGAAGTGACGCCACGATAAGAGCGCACCAAAGAGGACAATACGCTGGGAGAGAATCCGGGCAGGAATATTTTGCAGACAGACCGGCAGACAGAAAAATAAACGATGCGGAACATACCGCATCAAATGAATGGAGGTAGATCATTATGAAACTGAATATGAAGGAAAAGAAAATTCTTTACGCTTACGCCTGCCCCAGCCATCACAACACAGTGACAAGGCTGAAATGGCTGACAGCATTGACTGTTGACCCGGAGGCGAAAAGCCAGATGCTTCATCTTGCTCGTAAAATTGAGACAGAGACAGAGGAAAGGTGGTACGAAGCCTTTTACCATCATCTGCGTATGGAGATGGACGAATACCGCCGGATTAGACGCAGTCTGCGTGCGCTGAAAGCAAACACCGATTATGAGGAGGAACTGTATGAGGAAGCTGTCTAAATATGAAAAAGAAACCATCATCAACTGGAATGAGGGCGAGACGATTGCCAGTATCTACACCTTCAATGCCAGCTTGAAACGCAGACTGGAGGATTTCAGCCGGAAGTACCCTCTGCTGTGCCGCTTGGAACGCAGTACGCCGGAAGGTAGCGTGACCTATGTGATGGACAAGTCACGACTTTCGATCCGGCTGGTGCCGCCGTACAGCGAAGAACGGCTGGCAGCTGCAAGGGAGTACGCAAAAGAGCATGGCTTTCAGGTCATACAGACAGAAGAAAAAATCGCTTAAAATGAGGGCGATTTACGAAAAAATATCGGGTCTGCACCCGCTGTTTTGATCGGCAATTTCCGCAGGCGTATTCTGTATCCACTTCTCGCCTATGGGCGTAAATGTACGGATACGGAGCCGGTGAAACTGGCAAAAACCGCTTCTGCGGTGAAGGCCAGCTTCGCCGGTGCGGGAGTACAGAGGGCAGCCAGCCCTTTGTGCCGGGGTGCAGGGGCGGCAGCGCACTGCTGGGGTCAAGGGGCAATGCCCATTGGCGGGTTGAGGGCAGCCAGCCTCATCGGGTCAAGGGTGAAACGCCTTGCCCAGGGAAAGTTGATGCCTGCGTCAACTTATACTGGGTATTACCTGACGCAAAACTTCGCAGGTCTGGCGGCTTTGCCGCCCTCCCCAGCCCAGAACATCTTTGCAGGAAGGAGGAAAAATGTTTGAAATTAACAAGACACAATGGACGATCTGGGAAGCATGGCACTTACAATCCCCGGCACAATGACCGTCGGTTCGATGTAGAAAATAGCGAACACATTGACGCTGAGCGTGCCAGACAAAATGTGTACTGGGATTGTTACCGGGGCTTTACCACCCACGACTTTCGGGAAAACCCAGAGCAGCCGGATTTCAGCTTTGAGGAAATTGAACGGATGTATTACTACGAGCATTATGCCGACCATGTCAATGCTCAGAACGCCCGGAACGAGAAAACCCGGCACATTGAGCGCAATCGCACTGTGGATGATCTTTTGAAAAATAACAAGACCTGTCCAGAAGAAAGCATCTACCAGATCGGCACTATGGAAGAATCCGTTCCGCCAGAGACTTTAGCGCTCATTGTCAGTGAATTTTATGAGGAATTTGAAAACCGTTTCGGTTCTCATATCCACATTTTAGACTGGGCGCTCCATCTGGATGAAGGAACTCCGCACATCCATGAGCGCCATGTATTTGACTGTGAAAATCGGTATGGAGAGCTGTGCCCCCAGCAGGAAAAGGCGTTGGAGGAACTGGGTATCCCTCTCCCTAAACCGGAACAGCCAAAAGGAAAGCACAATAACCGGAAACAGACTTTTGATGCAGTCTGTCGGATAATCTTATTTGACGTTGCCAAACGGCATGGGCTGCATCTGGAACAGGAGCCGTCTTATGGTGGGCGTGACTATTTGGAAAAGCAGGATTATATCCTGATGAAGCAGAAGGAGCAGCTGGCGACACAGGAACAAAAGCTGGAGGAACTGACGCTAAAAATTGAGGATGTAGAAACCTTGCTGGAAGATGTTTCCGGTGCAGCCTATGACAAGGCGGTGGAGGTTGTGACCGACAAGGTTCGGGAACAAACCCAGCTTGAAGATATGGAAGTAATTGAGAAATATCGAAAGAGCGTGGTATCGCCCAATGCCAAAAATTCGCCAGAAGTTGTGAAGATAGCGAACACTCTGCTGAGTAGGGTGCGAGAAAAATTACAGCAGTCTGCTGAAAAAGTTCTCAAAAAGGTACAGGCGGTGCTGTTAAAACCGGAGGTCAAACAGGCTGGCAAAGAGCAGATCAAAAATAAAGCCAGAAAATCCATTAAGGAGAAGCTGGCACAAGGCAAACTGGACGCTGATCGGGAGAACCGGGAGCGCTGGGAGCGTGAAGGACGGATTGCTCCAACAAGAAAACAGGATATGGAATTGTGAGGCATCTGATTTTCTATGGAAACCGGATGCCTTTTGCATTGTTTGGAGGTGGAAGAAACGAATGTATTTGAAGCAGTAAAACAGTCTGTTACCACAAGGCAGGCTGCTTTGGTTTATGGAATTTCAGTAGGACGCAACGGGATGGCTTGTTGCCCGTTTCACGATGACAGGCATCCCAGCATGAAGGTGGACAGACGGTTCCATTGTTTTGCCTGTCAGGCAGATGGAGATGTGATTGATTTCACTTCCCGTCTTTTTGGACTAAGCAGTAAAGAAGCTGCCTTAAAGCTGGCAGAGGACTTCTCAATCAGCTTTGACCGCAAAGGCCACGATCCGCCACAAAAGAGAGTAATCAAAAGAAAAATCAGCGAGGAAATGCGATACCGGCAGGCAGAGCAGAAATGCTTTCGGGTGCTGTGCGACTACCTGCGTTTGCTGGAACGATGGAAAGAAGAATATGCGCCCAAACAACCGGAGGATGACTGGAATCCTTTGTTTGTGGAGGCTCTGCACAGGCAGCCATATATCGAATATCTGTTGGATCTTCTTCTGTCTGACAGCATAGAAGAACGAGCTTTTGTAGTTGCGGAGTATGGAAAAGAGGTGAGGAAAATTGAACAGCGAATATCAGAGTTTATCGCCAGCCACCCAGCAGGCTGTGATGAGCGCAGCCGAAGCCATAGCGCCGGAACAGAGCGTTGATAAGGTGCGGCAGAGCCTTTCTGTTACCGACAAGGGAAAAACAGCCAACACCATCGACAACTGCCGGATTGTGTTCTGCTGCGATCCACTCCTGCGGGATGCCATCCGGCTTAATCTCCTGACAGACCGGGTAGACATTGTACAGGACTTGGGCTGGCGCAGGAATACCAGCGCTCTGACGGATACTGATGTGAAATATCTTCTCCTCTATTTTGAGAGAAACTATGAGCTGACCAGTGAGAAAAAGATCACGGCTGCCCTTTCTATCGTAGCAAACGAAAATTGTTACCATCCAATTCAGGATGTGCTGAACAGTCTTGTCTGGGACGGTACACCACGCATCCGATCCTGTCTGCACCATTTTCTTGGTGCTGATGAAAGTGACTATGTGGAAGAAATGCTGAAACATTTCCTGCTGGGTGCTATACGCCGGGTATTCCGTCCCGGTTCCAAATATGAAGAAATGCTTTGTTTGGTGGGCGGTCAGGGTGCCGGGAAGTCCACATTCTTCCGACTGCTGGCGATCCGGGACGAATGGTTCTCTGATGACCTGAAGAAGTTGGATGACGACCGGGTATTCCAAAAGCTACAAGGTCACTGGATCATTGAGATGTCAGAGATGCTTGCCACCAGCAGCGCAAAGAGCATTGAAGAAATCCGTTCCTTTATTAGCCGACAGAAGGAAACCTACCGGACACCTTATGAATCTCAGCCTAAAGACCGGCTTCGGCAGTGCGTGTTCGGTGGTTCCTCGAATACCCTGGACTTTCTGCCGCTGGATCGAGCCGGGAACCGGCGCTTTCTCCCAATCATGATTTACCCGGAGAAGGCAGAGGTTCACATTTTGGAGGACGAGGACGCTTCCAGAGCGTATCTGTTGCAGGTATGGGCAGAAGCTATGAGCATTTACCACAGCGGCAAGTATTCCATGAAATTCAGCAAGTCCATCCAGCGTCAACTGGTGGAGGTGCAGAAAGACTTCATGCCGGAGGACACCGAAGCTGGACAGATACAGGGATTTCTGGAACACTACACCGGAAACATGGTCTGCTCAAAACAGCTGTTCAAGGAGGCGCTGGGACATACCTTTGATGAGCCGAAGCGGTGGCAGCTCCACAATATCAATGAGATCATGAACACGGTCGTGACCGGTTGGAAGCCTTTTTCCAATCCCCGGATGTTTGCCGGATATGGCAGACAAAAGGGCTGGGAACGGGACACTTCCGGCAACGAACTACCCAGCAACGAAGGTGGATTTGTAGAACTGAGTGAAGAAGAATGCCGTCAGCTGGAACTTCCGCAGGAGTGGATCGCCTGACAAGGACGGTCTGTTGCCGGGATAGTTGCCAGTTGGTTGCCGGGTTCGTTGCTGATAAATTTATGGTTTTGATATGGAAAAAGCCCGTAAATAAAGGATTTTTATTATCTATCTATGTTTCCGGCAACGAAAGCAACGAGATTTTACAAGAAAATTTGAAAAGTAAGAAATCAGGGTCAGACGATAGTTTACAGGTTTTTTGATGTCCGTTGCCGGACTTCGTTGCCACAGCTACCGTCTGATCCCCTATTCTATGGAGGTAGCCTATGGAGAAAAACAAGAAGCAGAATAAAAAAGTCCAGTTTGTAGTGGTTCGTGAGTTTTCTGGGGACAAAACCATGCGGGAAGCCTTTGAGCAGCTGATCGAGCGTCAGACCTGCGAACACTTCGAGGAATGGTTAGAGCATCAGGAAATGGCACGAAAAGCGGCGTAAAGCAGTTGAATCATGGACAGGGGCATGGTATTATAATGGTATCGTGTCCCTGTTCATAGAAGGAGAACACTATGAGCAGGAAAAAACAAGTGAATCAGAAAATCACAGCCCTTTATTGCCGTATCTCTCTGGAGGATGGCGGCGATAATGAGAGCATGAGCATCAGCAACCAGAAACTTATGCTCCGGGACTTTGCCGAAAAAAACGGAATGTTCCAGTATGAGTATTATGTGGATGACGGTTATACAGGCCGCAATTTCAACCGCCCTTCTTTTCAGCGCATGATTGCCGATATTGAGGCGGGAAAGATCGGCTGCGTTATCACCAAAGACCTGTCCAGACTGGGCAGGAATTATATCGAAGCTGGCAGCTATATCGAAATCTTTTTCCCAAAACACAATGTACGCTATATCGCCATTACAGACGGAGTGGACAGCCTGACCCGTCAGGAAATGGACATTACGCCGTTTAAGAATATCCTGAACGATATGTACAGCCGGGATATTTCCAAAAAGGTGCTGGCAGGGCGTATGACCCGTTCCCGGCAGGGGAAGTTTTGTGGTGGGCAGCCGCCCCTCGGTTTGATGCGTGACCCGGAGGATAAGGGGCATTTGATCCGTGACCCTGAGACAGCACCGGTAATCCGAAAAATCTATGATATGGCGCTGGATGGCTGGGGATGTATGCGGATTGCAAAGCAGCTCATGGATGATAAAGTCCCAATCACCAGAGTAAAAAGTAACACAGAATGTGATGTAAATTACTATTCATGGGGAAGTGCAAGAATCAGCCATATCCTGCGGAATCCCTTTTATAAGGGCGCACATCTGGTCTGCCGGACACATCAGAAAGGGATTCGCTCCAACACCTATGATATTATCCCTCGTGAGGACTGGGAAATTATCGAGGATTGCCATGAAGCAATCATCTCCCCGGAAGAATGGGAGCAGGTGCAGGAAATCATTGACCGCAGACCAACCATTATGAAGGGCAACTCCTGCCCCTTTTATAACCTGTTCCACGGTATCATTTATTGTGCGACTTGCGGAAAGTCCATGCAGGTGCGGTATGAAAAGGTTGGCAGAACCGGAAAGAACCGTTTTACCGGCGAACAGCGGGAACCGATTGATAAGGCGTATTATATCTGCCAGACCTATAACAGGCTGGGCAAGAACGCCTGTACCAGCCACAAGATCGAAGCCAGAGATTTATACAATCTTGTGCTGAAAGATATTCAGGAGCTGGCAAAGACTGCTCTCAAAGATGCCGATGCTTTTTATCAGCGGCTGAGCAACCGGATGGAGCGCCGGTATCTTCTGGACGCTTCCCAGACACAGAAGGAATGTCAACGACTGGAAAGCAGGAATCGTGAAATTGATGAGATGTTTCTGAGCCTATATACCGATAAGGCAAAAGGAATCTTGACTGAGCAGCGTTTTATGAAGCTGACAGCAACACTGGAGCAGGAGCAGGAAGCTAACCAGAAGCGCCTGCGAGACCTGCTGTTGATGATGCGCCACTCTGACGAACAGGAAAATGAAGTCCGCACCTTTATCAAAGAAATCCGGCGTTATGCAGCCATTGAAGAACTGGATGAAGCGGTGCTGAACCGGCTCATCAGCAAAATTTTGGTGGGCGAAGTCAAGAAGATTGACGGACAGAAGGTGCAGGAAGTCAGAATCGTTTATAACTTTGTCGGAGAAATCCCGGAGATTACAGCATAATCATTTCGCCTCATCTTTCAATCAGCGAGGGATGAGGCTTTTCTTTTTGTAAAATTGCAATAGATATATTCATAATTTATTTACAATTAAATTCCTAGCCGTACAGCAGAAAAATGATGACGAAAGATCATGCAAATGCTATAATGTTTGCATATAGATATGACAATTTGACCATATCGGAATCTTTATTCAAACAGATGATTGGAGATATTGCTATTATGAGAAATCCATGGCCAATTTTCAGCATTGCGGCTCTCTCCGGAGCTGCGTGCTTGATTTATGATCACTTTTTTTCTTACGAGACTATGTGGATTGCTGTTGTAGTGTTCCTTGTGCTGCTGGCTCTATGCTTTTTCGCATATTGCAAATATGAACACTGGCTGGCAAAGAAACTTAACCCCTATGTGGTGGCATATCAAAGCGATCACAACCTTGAGAATTTGAAACATGGATTGGATCGCTGGCGTCCTTGGGCACTCAGCAAGCATTCCAAAAACATCATTACAGCGAACTGGTTCTCCGCTCTGCTGGAACAACAGCGCTGGACAGAAGCGGAAGAAACTTTGGAGCAGTTTTTGCACCGAGCAAAAAATACGCAGGATAAACTGGGGTATCACCTACTTCGTGAAGATTACGCAAGGGCGATCGGAGACACTGAATTAGAGAAGCAGGAACGACTTCTAAGCGAACAGCTAAAAACCCAGCTTGGAAATAAAAAGGGAGAATCAAGAATACCCGCAAGCGCCAAAGAGAGTAAATATGCTTTCTTTTGCTGGCTCTCTTTCAGCGTTGGTCTGGCACTGTTCGGAATCATCAGCAATATCGCCACCGGGGACTCAATCCTTGGATCGTTTGGAGCCGGAGTTTTTATTTTGGGCTTGTTCTCGTTCCCAGTCTGCTTGATCTGGCTGATTCTCTGGTTGATCCGGCGCAGAAAGGAGGCTGCTAAATGACTTATATCCTCCCGGTACTCTATGTAATTGTGTCTTATACATTCTTTCTTTTGGCAGTTCATTTTGGCAATGCAATCACATTGCAGATAGTATCGATCCTTCTGCCCTTTATTATGGGGATCGTCAATTTGATTGTTGTGCTGACCGTAGGAAGAAAGTGGTCGAGAAAAACATTGCTGAACTGCACTTTGATCATCAAGTATGGACTAATCCCGTTCTACCTGATCGGAGGGAGCATCACTGTATATGTAACGCTGATGGCATTCTTCCCATTGCCGCTGATGGCGTTGTTCGGACTGGTAACCATTGTTTTTTTGATTTTGGGATACGGGATTCTATTAGGGGCAGCTCCCTATGCTATCGCTTATCTGATAAAGTCATGCAAAGACGGCATACATCCGAAATGGTTGGCGGTTTTAGCTGGAATCTGCCAGTTCTTCTTTTCCTTTGATGTACTTGCAATGATGGTTCTGACATTAAAGGAGCGGCACAGGGTCAAAACGACGATTGCCGTTTTCTGTGCAATGTGTCTTGCGCTCCTGCTTATCGTACTCTATGTGGTCATGACGCTGATAGGGGCATAATCGACCTTTATATAGGATATGAGTTGTTCATACATAAAACAAATTTGATAGAATCGCAGAAAGGATTTACGCTTATGAAAAAACAATGGATTGCTTTACTGACAGGATGTGTGCTGGTATGCAGTATGCTGGCCGGATGCGGCTCAAAACCTCAGACATCAGCTCCGGCAGCTGCGGGCAGCGATAAAGGCTGTACGGATGAGGCCATTCTGTCTCAGCTGAAAAATGACGGGACACCTGAGTTCGTACTGGATGGTACTTACTATACGCTTCCTTTGGAAACTTCCCAGCTGATACAAGCCGGCTGGAGTTTGGAAACGGAAGAATATGATGCAGCAGAGGTTTCTCTGCAACCCGGCGAGCGTATTTATGGGGAACTTTCCAAAGACGATCAGGAAATAGATGTTGCAATCGTAAATGCCGGGACAGAGCCATGCAAGCCTGCTGAGGGCGGAACGGTGGTAGAACTGGAATACTCTGCCGATAAGGATCAACCAAATCCTGATTTCTTTGTAACGCTCAATGGGATCAACTGTGCGATGTCCAACGCAGCTTTACAAAAGGCGCTGGAAGGTGTAGACGGATATAAACTGAATTCCGCAGGAA
This sequence comes from Clostridium sp. AF35-15, assembly GCF_003477745.1. Classification (NCBI taxonomy): domain Bacteria; kingdom Bacillati; phylum Bacillota; class Clostridia; order Eubacteriales; family Clostridiaceae; genus Clostridium; species Clostridium sp. AF35-15. The sequence goes on from NZ_QUDY01000001.1 coordinate 526,336, forward strand.
ATATCGACATCAATCGTACTGATGATGATGATGAAATTGCTGTTTATAAAGTCATTCTGGATGATGACTACACAGCAATCACGCTTGCTTCGGACAATGTTTTTGAATACAAGGATTATCAGCCGCAAGAGGTAAAAGAACAGGCATCTAATGAAAAGATTGCCGCTTACAAGGATACTACAAAAGCCGAGATGGAGCCGTATGCTCAGGATTTCAATGCGATCATCGAGGGATATGAAGAAAATATGGTCGTTGGATTTTACAGTGAAGGTACTATTTGGGGCGAAGAAGTCGGTGAATATAAATCTATTGCCGGAACGCCGCTCGCTTCGGATGTGTCTCTCTACATCGCAGAGGATACAACCGGCCAGCTCTACTGTATTGCTAACCAGATTTTGAATGAAGATGGTACTGTAAGCACTGCCATTGAGCTTGAGGAAGGCGATCAGGTCAAGGTTTGGGGTTATGCTTCACAGTATCTGGAATTGCAGGAAGGTCTGAAAATCGTCGTGGTTCAGCCTGGTATCATTGAACGCAACGGCGAACTGGTGATCCTGGACAAAAATTTGAAAGCAGACTAATGCTTTTGAACGCCGGGTGCATCTATCAAAGGATTGCATCCGGCGTTCTCAACTTAAAACAATAATTAGGAGGAACAATTATGCTTACAATGAATGAAAAAGATAAAAATGAAATGCTGGAAGCCATTTTGAAGGAAAACGAAGCCTATCAGTGCAAGTTATGGGCGGTCATCATGGCCGGAGCTGATACCTATGCACTGATTGGAGGACTTTCTACACTGACGGGGGGTGCTGCCGCTGCATTAGGCGCACTGAGCAATGCTTACTGCTATCTGGGAGTTACCGAGAAACACCTGAATATGGTCATTGTAAATTCCGTCAATGTCTCAAAAATTGAAAACCGGCTTTCTCTGCCCTTAAGCAGCATAACAAAGGCAGAAGTCAAGGGTGGGCTGCTGCCCGGAAGAAAAGTCGTAATGCTGCATTTTGGAAAAGAAAAAATGAAAATTTCTTTGATGAACAATGCGATTGGCTCTGATATTCAGGGGCAGAAAGAAAATGTTGAGATGTTCTGCCAGATTGTTTCCAAACTCGGATAACCAGTATTATAAAGTGAGAGGAATCAGAGTATGAAAAAAATCTTAATTGTGTTATTAACTATGGTGCTGCTCCTTGCTGGATGCGGCAAAAATGGGGCTTCATCGCCGCAATCTCCCTCTGATGAATCTGTGGCGGATCAGCAGGAACCTTCTTCTTCCGAAACCGAAATATCATCTGAAGATCACGCGATTCCCGGAAGTTATACCGTCCCGGATGGATGGGAGAAATCTGAGAAGCATTCTACTGATTCGCAGATTTTCTATATAGAGGAAGGCCACGAAAATGATGAAAAGCCGGACAACATCTCCATCCATGTAGGAAAGAACAAATATAGTCTGGATGAGCATGAGCAGTTTCGGGATGCGATCGTCCAACAGATTTTGATGCAGCTGGATGGTATTGAAGCACAACTGAACGGGGATGGAACCTATACCGAGCAGGGGGATCTGCTTTATATCTTTACCATCGACGAGGGCGATATTGTCACCACGCAATACTATATTGTAAAGGATTACGGGTTCTGCCTGATCCAGCTTACAAATTTCAGCGGATCAGAAACCACTGAACAGGCCGCCAGGGACATGGTAGATAGCTTTGTTTGGGATACAGAAGGATAAATTGATACAGGAACAGTGATTTTATAGGAAAACGACGAAGATGGAGAAACGAAAACTTTCAGGAAAAACAATTTTGAAGCTGGCAGGGGCACTTTTGGCTCTGGCTTATTTGGGATTCTATTTTTATGTAGGTATTACAGGAAAACTTCCTTATATGCACGAAACTGTACATATCATGCGATACGGAGATCGTAAAAAATGGGTGGCAGGTGGTATGACAGCAGCCATGATTCTTGGTATATGTATCAACTCTGCGCTTAATGACTTAAATCTCAAGAGGATACGCAAGGAGTCATTTCTACCCTTGTTTTTCACTATGATTTTTCCGATTATCCTCCTTCTGCTTCTGGAAGCTTTTCTGGATAATGGCTGGCTTGGGATTGGCATTTATGCCAGTGTTGCAATCTTCATGTGTGCGACTGCATGGATTCCACTGATCCTAAGAAAATGGATCACCCATCTACTTTTGCGTGGCAAACCTATGAGTGGCAAACAGCAAGTGCGGATCATTGAGTGGATTCATTTTCATCCACTGAGAAAGTTGCTGGTTTTCGGGCTGTGGGGCTTTGGCGTTGTACTGGTTCTGCGTGGCATCTGGGTAACGGCAACCGGGAAAATCGAAATGGATGGAGAGCTTTTTCTGTTTTTACTTGGCACAGCAGTTCTGGTTGTAGCGCTGTTTCAGAAAATGAGACGCTATATCTGCACGCCTTACCGGAACATACCGGTACTGAATCAGATTCTCAGCAAAAATCAGCTGGAACAGCTGCTGGATGGAGAACATTTTGAACCAATAGAGTTTGAAGATGAGGGCATGAAAAAGTATCTGGAAATATACCAAAGCCAGAACTGGATGCTGATTGGCGGTAAGCTACTCTCAAAAAAGCTGGCTTTATGGTTCACAATGAATCGGTTCAGGAACCATACTTCCCTGAAGGTACTTTACCTTAACGGCATGACTGCCAAAGCAAAGGTCGATCTGGATATTCGAGGGGACCGGTACACGGAGTTTACTGCTGTGCTGAAAGAATTGATTGGATACGAAGGCACACTTAAACTGTATGAAAAAGAAGAACAGCTGGCACAGAAATTTGCGTCCTTTTTCCCAGAGCAAACTTCCGAACAAGATCGTGTCGCTGCTTTTCTTTCTCAGGATGTGACGCTGATCTGGCAGGATTACATTCAGACCTTCTCTCCGCCGCCAGATCCCCGAAAGAAAAAACGGAGTAGACGGGAACGGGAATAAAAGATTTTCTTCATTTTTCAATGGAGAAAGGCTTACGAAAATAAAGAGGATATAACTTGGAGGTTACCTATGAACTATGATATGAATATGATTAAATACCGCAAAAGTGGGTTTTTCAGAATTGCAGCAGCTATTCTGATGATCTGTTTTACACTACTTTGGCTTACCGCTTGCGCCGGTACTACTGACAGCAAAGATAATAACGATGATAATGCACTGATACAAGGGACATGGGAAATAGATACCGGCTCTGGTGCTGGTTATAAATTCGTTGACGATAAGTTTATGTGGTTAAAATCCATCGAGAATGTTAACGATAACTACTGGTACGGAGATGTTGAGTATTATAAAGGTGCTGAAGCAATGGAAATAGCAGGACTAACAGAGGAGGAACTTAAGAGCAGCCTGCCAGGTCTTAAACCTGAAAACATTTTTGTAACAAAATTAGATCCCGAAAAAATCATTACCGATGGTGAGGATAAAACTGCTACCAATATGAACGACCAAACCTTATGGACTCGCTTATGGCTTATTGAAGAAAATGAGGACAGTGTTGCTGCGGTAGTGTTTGATTTAGAAACTTTTAGTATGGAGAGCTACACTAAAGTTAAGTAAAACCAGAAATTTGAAGTTGTGTAATTGAAATGTCACAGATGTATTGGGAGAAAGAGTTATGGTTATAAAGAACTAGGAAGGAGAAATATTATGGCTGTTGATAACGCAAGTCAGATTGATGCAATCGCAAACGATAAAGAAAATGCTTGTTTGGTACTCCTTATTACCGACCATTTGAATTGGGACAATGAGTTTGAACACTTGAAGATTTTACAAGATAAAATCAATGCGTATGTGGCTTTTATCGAAAGCGAACAGTACGATGAAATATACCCCAATGCTGATTTTAAGATGGCTATGATAGAAATCCATTTCAAGTATGATATAACAGATAACTGCCAGAAATTTTTGCAAGTAGTTCAAGATCAATTAGGACGGATAGGGATAAAAATCAAGGCACAGATTAGCTAACAGTTTCCAGTTTGTAGAACTTAGTAAAACAAAATTCAGTTTGCATAGCAGGCAGCCCAACCACAATTAAATCTTCACAGCTTTACTAAGCAGGAGATCCGAAAGGTCTCCTGCTTTTTTGCACCCTAAATTAAATGTATCACAGCTAAAACTATCGAAAACAAAATAGGCAGATACCATAAAAGAAGTTTTTCTTTGGATAGTGCTTGTCTTTTTTGAATTCATCACTTGACATTGTGGCAAAGAGCTGATGAGCCAGGATGAGCTTGCTGTTATGGATGGCGGCAAGTGTATCCTCCAGCTGCGCGGTGTGCGTCCTTTCCTTTCGGATAAGTACGACATCACCAAGCACCCCAATTTCAAGTACACTGCCGACGCGGATGACAAGAACGCTTTTGATATTGAAGCATTCTTGTCCGCAAGGCTGAAACTCAAGCCCAATGAGGTCTGCGATGTATATGAAGTAGACACAAAGGGCGCTTAATTTCGTTCCGCTTTAGAAGGGAGTGATCTTATCTATTCGCCGCATCTGCCCTCTATGGGCCATTGGCGTACAAAGCGGACAATCGCGAGAAAAAATAATGAAAAAGGAGGACAGCCGGAATCATGCCCCCGGAAACCGGGCGGCAGATTGTTCCGGCTTTTGTATGCCTATGAAACATGACAAACCTATTTTTTAATCAGATTCCGGCTAACAAACTATATGGCATTTTTTGAACAGGCAATCACCGTTCTTCAGACCCTCGTTATCGCGCTCGGTGCCGGTCTCGGTATCTGGGGCGTTATCAACCTGCTGGAAGGTTACGGCAACGACAACCCCGGCGCCAAGAGCCAGGGCATGAAGCAGCTCATGGCCGGTGCTGGTGTAGCCGTGGTAGGCATGGTCCTTGTACCTCTGCTCTCCGGGCTTTTCTCTGTCTAAGCGTCTCCGTATGAAATCCTTGCCGCTCCCGCAGTTTTGCGGGGGCGGCGGAAAGGAGGTTGACACCGTATGGATTTCTTACTTGAAGCCCTGACAAATTGGCTGAAAGAAATGCTGGTGGGCGGCATTATGAGCAACCTTTCGGGGATGTTTGACAGTGTAAACCAGCAGGTCGCGGATATATCCGTACAGGTAGGCCAGACCCCACAGGGATGGAATGGCAGTATTTTCAGCATGATTGAGAATCTGTCCAACTCCATCATGGTGCCGATTGCAGGCGTGATCCTGGCTATCGTGATGACCGTAGACCTGATCCAGATGATCGCAGACAAGAACAACCTGCATGATGTGGACACCTGGATGATTTTCAAGTGGGTGTTCAAATCAGCCGCTGCCATCCTCATTGTCACAAATACATGGAATATCGTGATGGGCGTCTTTGATATGGCGCAGAGCGTAGTGGCGCAGGCGGCAGGGGTTATCAATTCGGATGCGTCCATTGACATTTCCTCAGTTATGACCGATCTGGAACCGAGGCTGATGGAAATGGATCTGGGACCGCTGTTCGGACTGTGGTTCCAATCCCTCTTTATTGGCATTACTATGTGGGCGTTATATATCTGTATCTTTATCGTTATTTATGGCCGTATGATCGAAATCTACCTTGTGACTTCGGTGGCTCCCGTTCCAATGGCTGCAATGATGGGTAAAGAATGGGGCGGTATGGGACAGAATTACCTCCGATCCCTGCTGGCGCTGGGCTTTCAGGCGTTTCTCATTATCGTCTGCGTGGCAATTTATGCTGTTCTGGTGCAGAACATCGCTCTGGAAGATGACATCATCATGGCAATCTGGAGCTGCGTGGGCTACACCGTACTGCTGTGCTTTACGCTGTTCAAAACCGGCAGTCTCGCAAAATCAGTCTTTCAGGCGCACTAAAGGAGGGTTCTGTATGAAAAAATATCAAATCATTTACGCAGACCCGCCATGGAACTACAAAGTATATTCCAAGAAAGGATTGGGACGCAGTGCAGAAAGTCACTATCCGACCATGAGTATCGAGGATATTTGTGCGCTGCCAGTAGGCAACTTGGCGGATAAAGACTGTGCCTTGTTTTTATGGGTCACGATTCCATGTTTACTGGAAGGTCTCTCAGTTCTGAAGGCATGGGGATTTACCTATAAAACCGTCGGCTTTGTTTGGGTAAAGCAAAATCGAAAGGCAGATAGCTTGTTCTGGGGAATGGGATATTGGACGCGCTCCAATGTGGAACTTTGTATCCTCGCAACGAAAGGACATCCCAAGCGTATAAACGCAGCTGTTCATCAGGTCATTGTCTCTCACATTGAAGAACATTCAAAAAAACCGCAGGAAGCCAGAGAACGCATTGTCTCATTGATGGGTGATCTCCCGCGCATAGAACTGTTTGCTCGTCAATCCACACCCGGTTGGGATGTGTGGGGAAATGAAGTGGACAGCTCTATTTCATTCCCATAAAGGAGGTGGATAATATGGCTTATGTACCCGTACCCAAAGATTTAACCAAAGTCAAAACCAAGGTCATGTTCAATCTGACACGAAGGCAGCTGGTCTGCTTTACCGCCGGGGCGCTTGTAGGTGTACCGCTGTTCTTGTGGCTCCGTGAGCCTGCGGGAAACAGCATGGCTGCCATGTGTATGATGCTGGTCATGATGCCCTTCTTCCTGCTGGCAATGTATGAAAAGCATGGACAGCCCCTGGAAAAGATCGTCGGCAACATCCTCAAAGTAGCTGTGATCCGTCCCAAGCAGCGTCCCTACCAGACCAATAACTTTTATGCCGTATTAAAGCGGCAGGAAATGCTCGATAAGGAGGTGTATGACATTGTTCACCGCAATGAAAAGCTGGCTGCGCCGTCTGCTGGGAAAACCGGAAGAAAAGACCGTGCATCCGGTAAAGACAAAGAAAAAGCTGTCCCGCGCCGATAAGAAGCAGATCGAAGCGGCCATTGCCCGCGCCAACCGCACGGACAAAAAAGGAAAATCGGCACAGGACAGTATCCCCTATGAACGAATGTGGCCGGACGGGATCTGCCGCGTATCGGACAGCCACTACACAAAGACCATTCAGTTTCAGGACATCAACTATCAGCTCTCCCAAAATGAAGATAAGACCGCGATCTTTGAGGGCTGGTGTGATTTCCTCAATTATTTCGACAGCTCGATTCACTTCCAGCTGTCTTTTTTGAACCTTGCGGCATCGGAGGAGACCTTTGCCAACTCCATTTCCATTCCGCCCCAGGGGGATGCCTTTGACAGTATCCGTGAGGAATATACCACGATGCTGCAAAATCAGCTGGTCAGAGGCAACAACGGTCTCATCAAGACCAAATACCTGACCTTTGGTATCAACGCTGACAGCATCAAAGCCGCCAAGCCCCGTCTGGAGCGTATTGAGACCGATATACTCAATAACTTCAAGCGTCTTGGTGTAGCCGCCAGAACATTGGACGGTAAGGAAAGGCTTTCCCAGCTTCATGCGGTATTCCACATGGATGAACAGCTCCCGTTTCAGTTTGAATGGGACTGGCTGGCTCCTTCCGGCCTGTCCACGAAAGATTTTATTGCACCAAGCTCCTTTGAGTTCCGCACCGGCAAGCAGTTCCGTATGGGCAAGAAATACGGGGCTGTTTCTTTTTTGCAGATTTTAGCCCCAGAGCTGAATGACCGTCTGCTGGCTGATTTTCTGGATATGGAAAGCTCGCTCATTGTGAGTATGCACATTCAGTCGGTGGATCAGGTGAAAGCCATCAAAACGGTAAAGCGTAAGATTACCGATCTGGACCGCAGTAAGATTGAGGAACAGAAAAAAGCAGTCCGCGCCGGATACGACATGGACATCATTCCTTCTGACCTTGCCACCTACGGCAGCGAAGCGAAAAAGCTGTTGCAGGATTTGCAGAGCCGAAACGAGAGAATGTTCCTGGTCTCCTTTTTGGTGCTGAACACAGCGGACACCCCCCGTCAGCTTGGCAACAACATCTTTCAGGCAGGCTCTATTGCCCAGAAGTATAACTGCCAGCTGACCAGACTGGACTTCCAGCAGGAAGAAGGGCTGATGAGCTGTCTGCCCCTGGGACTCAATCAGATCGAGATTCAGCGAGGGCTGACCACCAGTTCTACGGCTATCTTTGTACCATTCACCACACAGGAATTATTCCAGAACGGCAAGGAAGCCCTGTACTACGGCATCAATGCCCTGTCCAACAACCTCATCATGGTGGATAGAAAGCTGCTGAAAAACCCCAACGGCTTGATTTTGGGTACGCCGGGTTCCGGTAAGTCTTTCAGCGCCAAGCGTGAGATTGCCAACTGCTTTTTGCTTACCAATGATGATGTCATCATCTGTGACCCGGAAGCGGAGTACGCACCTCTGGTGGATCGTCTGCATGGGCAGGTCATCAATATCTCGCCTACCTCAACCAACTACATCAATCCGATGGATCTGAACCTGGACTATTCGGATGATGAAAGCCCGCTGTCCCTCAAGTCTGACTTTATCCTCAGCTTGTGTGAGCTGATCGTGGGCGGTAAGGACGGATTGCAGCCGGTGCAGAAAACCATCATCGACCGTTGTGTGCGTCTGGTCTATCAGACCTACCTCAATGACCCGCGCCCGGAGAATATGCCCATACTGGAGGACCTATATAACCTGCTCCGTTCACAGGAGGAAAAGGAAGCCCAGTATATCGCCACGGCCCTTGAAATCTATGTAACCGGCTCCCTCAATGTGTTCAATCACCAGAGCAATGTGGACATCAATAACCGCATTGTCTGCTATGACATTAAGGAGCTGGGCAAGCAACTCAAGAAAATCGGTATGTTGGTGGTCCAGGATCAGGTGTGGAACCGCGTTACCATTAACCGCGCTGCCCACAAGTCCACCCGTTATTACATCGACGAGATGCACCTGCTTTTGAAGGAGGAGCAGACCGCCGCTTATACGGTGGAAATCTGGAAGCGATTCCGCAAATGGGGCGGTATTCCGACAGGTATCACCCAGAATGTCAAAGACCTTTTGAGCAGCCGCGAGGTGGAGAACATCTTTGAAAACTCCGACTTCGTGTATATGCTCAACCAGGCAGGCGGAGACCGTCAGATTCTCGCCAAGCAGCTGGGCATTTCCACGCACCAGCTTAGCTATGTGACCCACTCCGGTGAGGGCGAGGGCCTGCTGTTCTATGGCTCCACCATCCTGCCCTTCGTTGACCACTTCCCGAAGAATACTGAGCTTTACCGCATTATGACCACCAAACCCCAGGAACTGAAAAAGGAGGATGAATAACTATGAAACAGAATATTTGCGAACTTGATACCATGATTTTTTTCCGTGAGGCATTGGAGGCTCACGAATTCATGTTGCTTCCGGTAATGGCCTCCGCTGTTGTTGAGTGTCGTACCGCTGACAAAGAACTCAAAACCTTGAATGAGGATGGCGAAATTGGTCTTGCCCGTCTCTTTTCGATTTGGGCGAATATGATGTGTGCCCCTGGTGCAGCAACCATTGTAGGGTGCAGACCTATCACAATGCTCTCTGAGATTCTGGCGCAAGTCCATGCGTATCTCACCGTGCATCCGCTATATGATCCGGAAGGTTTGGCCCTCTATGTGGAGCTGCACCACATGATGGATGCTATCCTAATGGGTGATTGGTTTGAATAAAGAGCCGCGCCTGCGCTTTACTGATGAGGAACGGGCTGACCCTGCACTGGAAAAGCCGATCCGCAAAACGGAGAAAGCTACGGCCAGAGCAGATAAGGCGCAGGCCAATATTCCAAAGAAAAAAGTCAGACAGACGGTCATTGACCCGGACACCGGGAAAAAGACCTCGAAGCTGACCTTTGAGGACAAGAAAAAACCACCTTCCAAACTTTCTCAAGGGGTTAAGGAAGCTCCCGTCCATCTGGTCGCGGGCAAGTTTCACAAAGAGATCCGGGAAACAGAACAGGACAATGTGGGTGTGGAAAGCGCCCACAAGTCCGAGGAGGCGGTGGAGACCAGCGCTTATCTGGTGCGGGAGGGCTATCGCAGCCACAAGCTGAAGCCGTACCGCAAAGCAGCCCAGGCCGAGCAGAAGCTGGAAAAGGCAAATGTAAATGCCCTGTACCAGAAGTCCCTACGGGAAAATCCTCAGTTTGCCAGCAACCCTCTCTCCCGCTGGCAGCAAAAACAGAGTATCAAAAAGCAGTATGCCGTCGCCAAGCGCACCGGTCAGACTGCCGGAAATACCGCCCAGGCTGCGTCCAAAACCGGAAAAGCCGCAAGGACGGTAAAAGAAAAGGCACAGCAGGCAGGGGCATTCGTCATGCGCCACAAGAAGGGCTTCCTGATCGCAGGGGTTTTGTTCCTCATCGCCTGTATGCTGATGAATACCATGTCCTCCTGCTCTATGATGGCACAGAGTATTGGTTCTGTAATTTCCGGCACTACCTATCCATCGGATGACCCGGAAATGCTGGCGGTGGAGGCAGATTATGCAGACAGAGAAGCTCGGTTGCAGGAGAAAATCGACAACATCGAAAGCAGCCACCCAGGGTATGACGAGTATCGCTATAACCTGGATATGATTGGCCATGACCCCCATGAGCTGGCGGCAGTTCTCTCTGCTGTCTTGCAAGGCTATACACGCCACAGCGCACAGGCAGAGTTGAGTCGTGTGTTTGATGCACAGTATCAGCTCACGCTGAGAGAAGAAATTCAGATTCGCACTTACACTGACGAAGATGGGGATGAGCATGAATATGAATATCGTATTCTCCATGTAACTTTAACAAGCCGTTCCATTGCCTCTCTTGCGCCAGAACTACTGACTCCGGAGCAGATGGAGATGTACCAGGTCTACCGACAGACTATGGGCAATAAGCCGCTGTTGTTTGGTGGCGGTTCTCCCGATACAGGTGTTTCTGAAGATTTGACTGGTGTTGAATTTATCAATGGCTCCCGCCCCGGCAATCCGCAGCTGGTGGAACTGGCGAAAAGTCAGGTGGGCAATGTGGGAGGACAACCTTATTGGAGCTGGTACGGCTTTGACTCCCGTGTGGAATGGTGTGCCTGCTTTGTATCATGGTGCTATGGTCAATCCGGTCGAACGGAACCACGCTTTGCTGGTTGTCAGTCTCAGGGTGTTCCGTGGTTCCAGTCTCATGGACAGTGGGGCGCACGAGGATATGAAAACATTGCCCCCGGTGATGCCATTTTCTTCGATTGGGATCTGGATGGTTCCGCAGACCATGTGGGAATTGTTGTCGGCACCGACGGCAGCCGAGTTTATACCGTGGAGGGAAATTCCGGCGATGCCTGCAAGATCAAAAGTTATGACCTGAATTATCAGAGTATCAAAGGCTACGGCCTAATGAACTGGTAACAGAGATTTTTTAGAAGGAGTGATAGACGATGGCAAAGAACAAAATTGAACGCATTGACCAGGAGATTACAAAGGTCCGCGAGAAGATCGCAGAATATCAGGAAAAGCTCAAGGCGCTGGAGGCACAGAAAACCGAGGCAGAAAATCTGGAGATCGTCCAGATGGTGCGCGCACTGCGTATGACCCCGGCTCAGCTGAGCGCCATGCTGTCCGGCGGCACAGTTCCCGGCAGATTGGCTGATGACAACAACGAACAGGAGGAAAACAGCTATGAGGAATAAACGATTGCTCCGAACACTTTCCGCCCTTTGCCTGACGCTGGTGCTGGCATCGGGCTTTACTGTTCCCGCTTTTGCCCAGGGCGCAGCGCCGCCCCCGGCAGAGGATACCACCAATGACAGCAATGTGGTGGTGGAAGAAACGGAAAAAGCACCTCCGCTGACCCCGGATGGCAACGCCGCTCTGGTGGATGATTTTGGTGGCAACAAGCAGCTCATTACCGTTACCACCAAGGCAGGCAACTATTTTTATATCCTGATCGACAGGGCCAATGAGGATAAAAAGACTGCTGTTCACTTTCTGAACCAGGTGGATGAAGCGGACCTGATGGCGCTGATGGAGGATGGAAAACCCAAAGAGGAGCCGCCTGCGGTGTGCAGTTGCACGAAGAAATGTGAAGCAGGGGCAGTCAATACGGCCTGTCCGGTCTGTGTAACTGATAAGAGTAAATGTACGGGAAAAGCACCGGAACCTCCGGCAGAAACATCGGAGCCGGAAAAAGAGAAGCCTGCCGGACTGAACCCGGCTGCGCTGATCCTTCTGCTGGCTCTGCTGGGCGGCGGTGGCGTATTTGCCTACTTGAAGCTCGTTAAGAATAAGCCTAAGACCAAGGGCAATGACAGTCTGGACGATTATGATTATGGTGAGGAAGATTCCGAGGAATGGGAAACCGAAGATGAGGAAGTCCTTGAGGATAGTTTTGAGGGTTCTGACCCTAATGAGGAACGCGATAGAGCAGATTGAACCATTTGAGCGTAGCGTATTTCAAATTATTGCGGGATAAGGGACAGAGGACAGGGAGAAATTCCTGTCCTCTGCTGCTCTACTCACTCTCTTACTGTAAATCCACACCCAAAATCAGCACATGGTCAAAGAAAGGAGGACCTCACAATGAACACCTGGAACTGGTTATTACACTTTCTGATTATTTTTGATCTGGTCGCCTTCGGAATTTACTTTGGAGGAGACATTCTTTTCACTGCTATAAGCAAAGTTCAAAAAAAGTCAAAGAAGAACGATGACTTGGATCTTTATGATTTTGAAATTGAGACCGCACCCCAAAAACGCTCTTTATGTGTGGACTCAATCCGAATGCTTTATTCTGGTGAGATAGATGAATTTGTGGAAAAGGAACTGTTGCCTGATGCAGCGGAGACCATGAACGCTTTATCTGAAGCTGAAAAAACAGCAGTTAGCCTGTTACTAAAAGCTTATATCGGTTTTTTGAGCGAAGAAGCAACGGTAGATGAACAAAGTTTTCCCATGGTTAAGGAACTGTTGTCTTATACACAGGGCAGCAAAGAAGATGGTGAAAAAGATGCCATAGATTGTCTGATGGAAGATACGGTCAGCAGAACCCACAGACATCGAGAATATTACAACAATTATCAACGCTATCAACTGATGCAGGTGGATAAAGAGCGTGTGATTATGGCCTGCAATATCATAATCAATGATTTGATTGGCAGGTTGTACCGATATGATTATCGCTTTGGCTATGACATTACACTTGCCTCAGAACACAGCATTGCAAAAAAACTGTCTGATAATTGGCAGAATGAATGGGAGGTTGAAGATTATGAAGCTGGTGATTGCTGAAAAACCATCGGTTGCACAAAGTCTGTCGGCGGTGATTGGTGCAACCGCCCGTAAGGACGGGTATCTGGAGGGCAGCGGCTGGCGTGTCAGCTGGTGCGTGGGCCATCTGGCCGGGCTTGCGGATGCAGACAGTTATGACCCCAAGTACGCCAAGTGGCGATATGATGACCTGCCTATCCTGCCGGAGCATTGGCAGATGGTGGTGGGCAAAGATAAAAAGAAGCAGTTTGATATTCTCAAAAAGCTGATGAACGCCCCGGATGTGACGGAAGTGGTAAATGCCTGTGATGCCGGACGCGAGGGCGAGCTGATCTTCCGCAGCGTCTACGAGCTGGCAGGCTGCCAAAAGCCCATGAAACGCCTCTGGATTTCTTCGATGGAGGACTCCGCCATAAGGGAAGGCTTTGCAAACCTGCGCCCCGGTGCGGACTATGACGGACTTCGGGATGCTGCTCTCTGCCGTGCCAAGGCCGACTGGCTGGTGGGGATCAATGCCACAAGGCTTTTTTCCGTGCTGTACCACCGCACCCTCAACATCGGGCGTGTGATGTCCCCAACGCTGGCACTGATTGTCCAGCGAGAAGCTGAGATCGACACCTTTAAGCCGGTTCCCTTTTATACCGTGGCGCTGGAGCTGCCCGGTCTTACCGTATCCGGGGAGCGCATGGCGGATAAAGCTGCTGCCGAACAGCTGAAAGAAGCCTGTCAGGGTGCAAATGTCACAATCAAAAAGGTGGAGCGCAAGGAAAAGTCCGAAAAGCCGCCTGCCCTCTATGACCTGACTACCCTGCAAAGAGATGCCAACCGTATGCTTGGATTTACGGCCCAGCAGACCCTGGACTATCTGCAAAGCCTGTATGAAAAGAAGCTCTGCACCTATCCCCGTACTGACAGCCGCTATCTGACTGGCGATATGGCAGACAGCCTGCCGGTGTTGGTGAATCTGGTTGCCAATGCCATGCCGTTTCGCAAAGGAATCGCCATTACCTGTGATCCGCAGACGGTAATCAACGATAAGAAAGTAACCGACCACCACGCAGTAATCCCTACCAGAAATCTCAAGGATGCAGACCTTTCTGCCCTTCCTGCGGGAGAAAAAGCGGTGCTGGAGCTGGTGGCCCTGCGTCTGATGTGCGCCGTAGCCCAACCCCATATCTATTCGGAAACCGTTGTGATTGCAGCGTGTGCCGGTGGGGAGTTTACCACAAAAGGAAAAACGGTGAAGCACCCCGGATGGAAAGCCCTGGAGGACGCTTATCGTGCCAAAATGAAGGATACAGAGCCGAAAAAAGAGGGCGTAGAGAAAGCCCTGCCGGAGCTGACCGAAGGACAGACCCTTTCGGTTTCTGCGGCAATCGTCAAAGAAGGCAAAAGCAGTCCGCCTCAGCACTTTACGGAGGACACCCTGTTGTCCGCGATGGAGACTGCCGGAAAAGAGGATATGCCGGAGGATGCCGAACGAAAAGGTCTGGGGACACCGGCCACCCGTGCCGGTATTTTGGAAAAGCTGGTATCTGCCGGTTTTCTGGAACGAAAAAAGAGCAGGAAAACGGTGCAGCTTCTCCCTTCCCACGATGCAGTCTCCCTGATCACAGTCTTGCCGGAACAGCTGCAATCGCCGCTTCTGACTGCCGAGTGGGAGTACCGCCTGGGAGAGATCGAGCGCGGGCAGCTTGCCCCGGAGGAGTTTCTGGACGGGATCAGCACCATGCTGAAAGATCTGGTGGGGACTTATCAGGTCATCAAGGGAACCGAGTACCTGTTCACTCCGCCCCGTGAGGTGGTGGGCAAATGCCCCCGCTGCGGCGGTGAAGTTGCAGAATTGCAAAAAGGCTTCTTCTGTCAGAACAAAGATTGCAAATTTGCAATCTGGAAAAACAACAAATGGTGGGCTGCCAAGAAAAAACAGCCCACCAAGGCTGTGGTGTCTGCACTGCTGAAAGATGGCCGTGTCCGTGTGACGGGCCTATATTCGGAGAAAACTGGAAAGACCTACGATGCCACTGTGGTTTTGGAGGATGATGGACAGTACGCTAACTTCAAGCTGGAATTTGACCAGCGGAAAGGAGGCAGCCGATGAAGCTCTCTTTAGCGGAACGGGAAACCATTCTCCTCTATAACCAGGCAGAACCAATGGCTGAGGTCTACACCCATGATCCCCGTCTGATGGAGAAGCTGGAACTGCTGGCAAAAAAGCACCCCGACCAGATTACCCGAAAGGATGCCCATAACTTTACCGTCCCCAAGCGGTGTGTATCAGTCAGGGAGCCATACAGCGCAGAACGCCGCAAAGCTGCCAGTGAGCGTGCGAAAGCTGCCGGATACCAGCCCCCTGTGAGAAAGGCCGGCAGTTAAAGGCACATGGCAGAGAATGTATTTGAAGCAGTCAAGCAGTCGGTCAGCACCAGAGAAGCGGCAGAGTTTTACGGGATAAAAGTCAGTCGAACTGGCATGGCCTGCTGTCCATTTCACGATGATAAGAACCCCAGTATGAAGGTAGACCAGCGTTACCACTGCTTTGGATGCGGTGCAGATGGGGATGTGATCGACTTTACCGCAAAACTCTTTGACCTCTCCCCAAAAGAAGCGGCGGAGAAACTGGCACAGGACTTTGGCCTGATCTATGACAGTCAGGCCCCTCCCCGCAGGAGGTATGTCCGGCAGAAAACCGAGGCACAGCAGTTTCGGGAGGACCGGCAGAGGTGTTATCGCATACTGTCCGATTACTACTATCTGCTGAAAAAATGGGAGGCCGACAATTCTCCCCAGACACCGGAGGAAGAACCGCACCCCCGCTTTGTGGAAGCAATCCATAAGAAAACCTATGTGGAGTACCTGCTGGATCTTTTTCTTTATGAAAGTGAAGAAGAACAAAAGGCATGGATTGCAGAACACACAGCAGAAATCACACACTTGGAAAGGAGATTGAAAATCATGGCTGAGAACAAACCCACCAACCGAGAGCGACTAAGGGAAATCACAGATGGCATCGAGCAGGGCATCAAGGAACTGTTTGAGAGTGAAAAGTATATGCGCTATCTGTCCGTTATGTCCCGCTTCCACCGCTATTCGGTAAACAACACCATGCTCATCTATATGCAGAAGCCGGACGCCACTTTGGTAGCCGGATACAATAAGTGGAAAGACCAGTTTGAGCGTCATGTAAAAAAGGGCGAGCATGGCATTACCATCATCGCCCCCACACCGTATAAGAAGAAAATCGAGGAGCAGAAACTGGACCCGGATACCAAGGCTCCGATTCTGGATAAAGACGGAAAGATCGTTACAGAGGAAAAGGAAATCGAAATCCCCATGTTTCGCCCGGTCAAGGTCTTTGATGTGAGCCAGACTGACGGGAAACCTTTGCCGGAGCTTGCTTCCTCCCTTTCCGGCAATGTGCCAAATTATGAGGCATTCATGGAGGCCCTGCGCCGCAGCGCGCCGGTGCCGATCACTTTTGAAGCAATGGCCGCCGATACGGACGGCTATTTTTCTGCCGATCATCAGAAAATTGCCATTCGCCAGGGCATGAGCGAGGTGCAGACGGTTTCGGCCACGGTTCATGAGATTGCCCACAGCAAGCTCCACAATCAGAAAAAGATTCAGATTGCCAATGACGAGCAATATCAGGAGATCGAGCTGTTTGATAAACCCGGTCTGTTCTCCAATGGGCGGATTGTCCGTGATAATCTGCCGGAGGGCGTTTATTGCTATGACCTGCGCGGTTCTGACTACGACCCCGGAGAGCAGGTCTGTGTAGAAGAACGAGTGGTTGTAAACCATGCAGGTTCCGTTCTGCTGACAGAGCCGTTGGAGCTGGCGGAAGATGGACGCCTGATGCTGACCGAGGAAGAAGGGCTGAATTTTGTTGGCGGCTTTTCTACCCTCGCCCAGTTTTTGCAAGAACAGAGGAAAGACCGCCACACGGAGGAAGTGGAGGCTGAAAGCATCTCCTATGCAGTCTGCAAGTATTTTGGCATCGAGACCGGAGAAAACAGCTTCGGCTATATTGCAAGCTGGAGTCAGGGCAAGGAACTGAAAGAGCTGAGAGCCAGTTTGGAAACCATCAACAAGACCTCCGGCACTTTGATCTCTGACATTGAGCGCCACTATAAGGAAATCTGCAAAGAGCGTGGAATTGACCCCAATGCAAAAAAAGAGCCGGAAATGGCGGTTCTTGATGCGGAGGCAAACCAGCAGGAGGCTTTGTTTCTAATTGACGATGCCACCTATCTTCATGTCCAGCCCTGTGACAGCGGTTGGGACTATACCCTTTACGATGCTGCATCCATGAAAGAGCTGGATGGTGGTCAGCTGGATATGCCGGAGCTTTCCCGCATGAAGGCAGTTCTCCAGATTTGTGATGACAACGATTTTGGCAGAGACTCGGTAAAATACGCACCCCTGTCCATGATCGAGACCTTGCAGGAAGCTGCCTATCAGCAGATGCAGGCAGAGGTCAGTCAGATGGCTGCTTCTTCCCAGCTGCCGGAGGCACAGGAGCAGGCGCTGGATGAATACCCAACGCCGGATGAGCAGGTCTCCACACCGGATATGCAGGAATACGGCTACTCCTATGATGGGATGCTCCCTGTTACCAGAGAACGGGCGCTGGAACTGGATGCCGCCGGTTTGACTGTCTATGTGCTGCATGAGGACAATACGGAGAGCATGGTGTTTGACCCGCAGGAAATCATGGATCATGGCGGTCTTTTCGGCGTAGGCCGTGATGAATGGGAGAAAAGCCCTCAGTTCCACGAAAAGGTCATGGAGCGTCAGGAACATCAGCAGGAACGAGAACAGGCATTTCTCTCCCAGAACAGAAACTGCTTTGCCATCTACCAGGTGAGCCGTGACGATCCGCAGAATGTGCGCTTTATGAATCTGGACTGGTTAAAGTCCCATAACATTTCCATAGACCGCAGCAATTATGACCTCATTTACACCGCTCCGCTGAGTGAGTCTGGCACTGTGCCGGAGCAGCTGGAAAAACTCTATCAGCAATTCAATCTGGAAAAACCCGTGGACTTTCACAGTCCCTCCATGAGTGTCAGCGACATCGTTGCGATCAAGCAGGACAGTAAGGTATCCTGTCATTACTGCGACAGCGTTGGTTTTACCCAGATCTCCGGATTCCTGCCGGAAAATCCGCTGAAAAATGCGGAGATGGCCGTGGAGGACGATTACGGCATGATCGACGGTATCATCAACAATGGCGCAAAAGAGCCTACGGTGGCAGAGCTGGAACAGCAGGCCCGAAGCGGTCAGCCCATTTCCCTGATGGACTTGACTGACGCCATTCATCGGAAGGAACGGGAAAAGAAAAAGTCCGTCATGGAGCAGCTGAAAAGCCAGCCCAAAGCAGAACACAAAAAGACAGCGCAAAAAAAGAGCGCAGAAAGGGAGATTTGATATGGGAAACTTTACTTTTGAGGAAATGAACCTGATGTGCATTTACAATACCGGCAGCCGCACCGGGCTGATCGACAGCCTGCGTGAAATGCGCGGCGAGCTTTCGCCGGAGGAAACGGAACTGAGGGAGCTAACCGACAGCGCCCTTACGAAGCTCTGTGCGATGACCGATGAGGACTTTGCCCAGCTGGAGCTGTACCCGGATTTTGACCAGTAAACAACATAACCGCAGGGATGGGGCGGCGATCTGCCACCCCACCTTTTTACCCCAAAACTGAAAGGAGGACAGAACACTATGCCAACCAAAGCTGAACTATATGCACAGATGGCGGACAAAGTGGCAACACGGCTCACGGGGAGCTGGCAGGAATGGGCAGGGTTTCTCACTACTGCTTCCCGCCTTTACAAGTACCCGTTCCATGAGCAGCTGATGATCTATGCCCAGCGACCGGACGCCACCGCCTGTGCGGAGTACGATTTGTGGAATGAAAAGATGGGCCGTTATGTAAGGCGCGGTTCCAAGGGAATCGCTCTGGTGGATGATTCCGGGGACAGACCTCGCCTGCGTTATGTCTTTGACATTTCCGACACCGGAACCCGTGAACATTCCCGCACTCCCTGGCTGTGGCAGCTGGAGGAGCGCCATCTGGATTCGGTGCAGGCCATGCTGGAGCGCATCTATGATGTTTCCGGTGATGACCTTGCCGGACAGCTCACTGAGGTAGCCGGAAAACTGGCTGAGGAATACTGGACGGAGCATCAGCAGGACTTCTTCTATATCGTTGACGGTTCCTTTTTGGAGGAATATGATGAGTATAACATCGGAGTGCAGTTCAAGGCAGCCGCCACCGTCAGCATCACTTACGCTTTGATGTCCCGCTGTGGACTGGAGCCGGAACGCTACTTCGACCACGAAGATTTCATGGCGATCTTTGATTTCAACACCCCGTCCACCATCGGGGCGCTGGGAACAGCGGTCAGTCAGATCAACCAGCAGGTGCTGCGGCAGATCGGCGTCACCGTCCGAAATGCAGAGCGCGAAGCCAACCAAGAAAGGAGCAAACAAGATGAACAATCCCATGACCTATATCCAGAACGGAGACTATCTGATTCCCGACCTGAAGCTGAGCCAGCAGCCGGAGAAATCCCTGGGCAAGTACGGCAGGATGAGGAAAACCTATCTGAAGGAACACCGTCCCATCCTCTACAACCAGATGCTGCTGAGCGAGAAGCTGTACCCGCACCTTCTGGAGATCGACGAGACCGCCCAGCGCAGACTGGAGCAGATGATGCCCCAGCTGGCGAAGGAAGCGGGAGCCACCGAGGAACTGAAAGCCAGCGATCCCATGAAGTGGGTGGGGCTGATGAACACCTGCAAAGCTCAGGCCGAGGAAATCCTGATGGCGGAGCTTATCAACAGCTGACCCTAAACCTGTTCCTCTCCGAAGCGGAACAGATCCAATCCATAGATGAAGCAGAGAATGTAGCGCATACATCCTCTGCTTTTTCTTTTGCCCAAAATGACATCGACCATGTGCTGCGTTTGGGCGGCAATACAGACCGTCAAAGGGAGCGTGTGGTTGCAGCCTTTGAAAAGCAGAAAACCACCGCTGAGATTGCCGAGATACTGAAAACGCTGTACCACGGCGGCAATGGCCTTGGCAGTGTGAGCGCATGGTATGCCGAGGATGGTATCCATCTTTCACATGGGAAGTCTGTCCGTTATGACAGGTCTGCCCAGGTCATTTCCTGGGAGAGCGCCGCAGAGCGTATCGGGGAGCTTTTGGAGAGCGGCCAGTTTGCCTCCAATGTGGAGCTTGCAGAAGTGGCAGGCTATGAACGCTCCCTCCTTGCAGAAAAACTCTGGTATCTGTATCACGATCTTAGTGAGGGTGCCAGAGAAGCCGGATATTTGTCCTGCCTGTCAGAGATCAAAGGCAATGGTTTCCCGGAGGAGACTCGCCGCCTGACGGAGCAGCTGAGTGACCCGGCTTTCCGCCAGACCCTCAAGGAAGAATATGCCGCCTTCTGGACTGCCTATCAGCAGGACCGTGACCTGTTGCGCTTTCACTACCACAGACCAAAGGAAATCTGGGAGAACCTGAAGGACCTTGACCTGCCCCGCAGGACTTTTTCTTCGGATCTTTCTCAAGTGCCAACCGTTCAGCACTTCATTACCGAGGATGAGATCGACGCCGCTATGACCGGCGGCAGCAGTTTCGCCGGCGGAAAAGGCCGTATCTATGCGTTCTTCATGGCAAACCATACGGATAAGGAGAAAGTGAGATTCCTCAAAGACGAGTATGGCATTGGCGGACGCTCTCATGCCCTGTCCGGCGCAACACACAGCGGCGAAGATCACGATGGGAAAGGACTGCACTATAAAAAGCAGGACTGCCCGGATGTTCACTTGAACTGGGAAAAGGTTGCCAAGCGCATTACCTCACTTGTCCAGAAAGACCGCTATCTTACCGAACAGGAACAGGCACAGTATGACAAGATCCAGTCTGAACAGGAACTGGCCGAAGAAGATGCTATTCAAGCCCAGCAGCCGGAGATGGAGAAAGGAACACCAAAGCCTACCCTTGGGGAGCAGTTTGAGCAGTATAAGCCTGTGGTGACTGCCGCCATTTCCGAGGATACCGCATATCGCAATGCCTGCGGTCATTCCGACCGTGAAAATGCTGTCATCGAGGGCAATGCCGCTGTGCGCCGTGCGATTCTTGGCTCTAAGGATATGGAGCTGATCCGCCTTTATTCGGATGTGCCGGAGTTCCGCCAGCGCCTGCACCGGGAAGTGATCGACGAAACCTATCCAAAGCTCCATGAGCTTCTGCGCCCTCTTTCTCAGGAAGATATTGATACTGCCCTTTGTGCATGGAACGGCAATATCGAGAGTAAACACGCTGTCGTCCGTTATATGAAAGACCATGCAAGAGAAAAAGATACCGCCGCATGGCTGGCTCAGGAATACGGCGGCAGTAACAGCAACAGCCTGTTTGTTGTCCGTGCCGGCAGCCCGGAGGAAACGCAGCTGCCCTGGCCGAAGGTACAGCGCAGGCTTGCCCAGCTCATTCAGGAGGACCGGTTCTATACCGAAGAAGAACAGGACCGTTTTGACGACATCGACCCAATCGCCATCCGGGAAGCTCTGGAAGAAAGAGGGATCGTCAACGGACAGGTGGCAGACCCGGAAAAACTGGACAATTCCTCATTTATCCAGCAGGTAATGTCGGATGTAGAGCAGATCGCAGCTGCCGAGACAGAACAGACTTCCGATGTTTTCATTTCCGATGAGGAATATGATGCAGTTCGCCGCCCGACTCCGCAAAGAACCTCCTATGATCCTGCCGCCCCGGTTTATGCCGTGGGTGATACCGTGTATATCGAGGATGACGCCTATCAGATCACCGAGCTGCGGGATGACACCGTGCAGCTTCTGCCTACCGGGATGGTATATCCCATCTATCGGGCAGAGCGCAAAGAACAGTTCGAGCAGCTGCTTCGGGCAGACCGCCGCAATGCTTACTATACCGAGTTTCTTCCCATTGACCCGGACAAGGCAGATCAGGATCTGCGGGATGTATTGGCCCATGGACTGATGGATGAAGCGGATAAAAAGCAGCTTTCCACGCTGCTGCAATCCGGCAGGAGCAACAGTGAGATCGCCTACTGGCTGAGCAGAGCCTACCCTCATGAGATTGAGACCCTGAATCTGGAGACCGGCGATATTGCCGATTACCGTACCACGACACAGGGCATGGAGCTGGAAGTCATGGATGCAGAGGAAAAGCGTCTGGCTGTGCTGTATTTCCGCTGGGATGAGGTTGCGCCTTTGCTGCGCGGGATGTATGCCCGTCAGCTGGATGGCTTTGGACAAGAACAGCCCCAACCGTCTGCCGAATCCCCGGCCTTTCATTCCGAGACCGTGGCCGTCTATCCGGGCGATAAGAACCATCTACCTTATGATGTGGTGGTGGAACGGTTGCATATTGAGGAGCCGGAGCCGCCAGCCCCTGTAACAGAGCCGGAGAAAACCTTTGAGGAAGTGCTGGATGAACACCCGGTTTCCATTCAGGTCAACGGCCAGTGGCAGACCTTCCCCAATGCCAAAGCTGCCGAGGAAGCCTCCTATAAGGAATACAAGGACAACCTGCGCCGCAATGCACAGAACTTCCGCATTACCGATGAGTATTTGGGTGAAGGCGGTCCAAAAGCCAAGTTCCAGGCAAATGTTAATGCCATTCGTTTGCTGAAAGAGCTGGAATCTGCCGGACAGCAGGCAAGCCCCGAACAACAGGAGATTCTTTCCCGGTATGTGGGCTGGGGCGGTCTCTCTGATGCGTTTGACCCGGAGAAACCGGCATGGGCTTCCGAGTATACCCAGCTGAAAGAGCTGCTGACCCGGTCGGAATACGCTGCCGCCAGAAGCTCCACCCTCAACGCCCATTACACCAGTCCTACGGTCATTCAGGCCATCTATGAAGCGGTGAGCCGTATGGGATTTGAGACCGGAAATATTCTGGAGCCATCTATGGGTGTAGGCAATTTCTTCGGTATGCTGCCGGAGGAAATGCGAAACAGCCGTCTGTACGGCGTGGAGCTGGACCCGGTTTCCGGGCGCATCGCAAAGCAACTCTATCCCAAGGCGGACATCACAGTAGGCGGCTTTGAGACCACCGACAGGCGTGACTTCTTTGACCTTGCCATCGGCAATGTGCCTTTTGGTCAGTATCAGGTCAATGACAAAGCCTACAACAAGCTGAATTTCAACATTCATAATTACTTTTTCGCCAAAGCATTGGATCAGGTGCGTCCCGGCGGTGTGGTAGCTTTTGTGACCTCCCGCTATACCATGGATGCCAAGGATTCCACCGTGCGCCGCTATCTTGCCCAGCGTGCCGAGCTGCTGGGAGCGATCCGTCTGCCTAATGATGCGTTCAAAAAGAATGCCGGTGCCGAGGTTGTATCGGACATCATCTTTCTCCAAAAGCGGGACCGTCCGCTGGACATTGCACCAGAGTGGACGCAGACCGGACAAACGGAGGATGGGTTTGTCATCAACCGGTATTTTATCGACCACCCGGAAATGGTGCTGGGCAGACAGGAGCCGGTAAGCACTGCTCATGGTATGGATTACACCGTGAACCCTATCGAGGGACTGGAGCTTTCCGACCAGCTGCATGATGCTGTGAAGTACATTCATGGCACTTATCAGGAGGCAGAGCTGCCGGAGCTGGGCGAAGGCGAAGCCATTGACACCTCCATTCCTGCCGACCCAAATGTGAAGAACTATTCCTATGCCATTGTAGACGGGCAGGTGTACTATCGGGAAAACAGCCGCATGGTGCGCCCTGACCTCAACGCCACCGCCGAAGCCCGTGTGAAAGGTCTTGTGGGACTGCGTGATTGTGTGCAGGAACTGATCGACCTTCAGATGGATGCAGCGGTTCCAGACAGCACCATTACCCAAAAGCAGGCGGAACTGAACAGCCTCTATGACAGCTTTTCTGCAAAATATGGCCTTATCAATGACCGTGCAAACCGACTGGCCTATGCAGATGATTCTTCCTATTACCTGCTCTGTGCGCTGGAAGTCATCGACGAGGACGGGAAACTGGAACGTAAGGCGGATATGTTCACCAAACGAACCATCAAGCCCCATCAGGCAGTGGCTACTGTGGATACGGCAAGCGAAGCACTGGCGGTGTCCATCTCGGAAAAAGCCTGCGTAGATATGAGCTATATGAGTCGGCTTACCGGAAAAACAAAAGAAGCACTGGCCGGAGAACTGCAAGGCGTGATCTTCCGTGTGCCGGGACAGCTGGAACAGGACGGCACACCCCATTATGTGACTGCTGATGAATACCTTTCCGGCAATGTACGCCGCAAACTGCGTCAGGCGCAGCGGGCGGCACAGCAGGACCCTTCTTTTGCAGTCAATGTGGAAGCTCTTAACGCCGCCCAGCCCAAAGACCTGGATGCGTCGGAAATTGAGGTGCGTCTGGGCGCTACCTGGATTGACAAGGAGTACATCCAGCAGTTTATGTACGAGACCTTCAACACCCCGTTTTATCTCCAGCGCAGCATTGAGGTCAACTATTCCTCCTTTACTGCTGAATGGCAGATCAAGGGGAAATCTTCTGTATCCTACAACGATGTGGCAGCTTACACTACCTATGGAACCAGCCGTGCCAATGCTTATAAGATTTTGGAGGACAGCCTGAACCTGCGGGATGTCCGTATCTATGACACCATAGAGGACGCAGACGGAAAAGAGCGCCGCGTACTAAACGCCAAGGAGACCACTCTGGCTGCCCAAAAACAGCAGGCTATCCGGGAAGCCTTTAGGGACTGGATCTGGAGAGACCCGGAGCGCCGCCAGACTTTGGTGCGCCAGTATAACGAAGAAATGAACTCTACCCGTCCCCGCGAGTATGATGGCAGCCATATCACTTTTGGCGGCATGAACCCGGCCATTACCCTGCGGGAACACCAGAAAAGTGCCATCGCCCATGTGCTGTATGGCGGAAATACCCTGCTGGCACACGAAGTAGGCGCGGGCAAAACCTTTGAGATGGTGGCCGCTGCGATGGAAGCCAAACGCCTGGGCTTGTGCCAGAAATCTCTCTTTGTGGTTCCCAACCACCTGACTGAGCAGTGGGCATCAGAGTTTCTGCGCCTCTATCCTTCTGCCAACATCTTAGTCACAACCAAAAAGGACTTTGAGACCCATAACCGCAAAAAGTTCTGCGCCCGTATTGCGACCGGTGACTACGACGCCATCATCATGGGACACAGTCAGTTTGAGCGTATCCCCATCAGCCGGGAGCGTCAGGAAAGGCTTCTCTATGAGCAGATCGACGAGATCACCGAGGGCATCGCAGAGGTGCAGGCCAGCGGCGGCGAGCGTTTTACCGTCAAGCAGCTGGAGCGTACCAGAAAGTCTCTGGAAGCCAGACTGGAAAAGCTGCAAGCCGAGGGGCGAAAAGATGATGTGGTAACTTTTGAGCAGCTGGGTGTGGACCGGCTGTTTGTGGACGAGGCCCACAACTACAAGAACCTGTTTTTATACACAAAAATGCGGAATGTGGCTGGTCTCTCCACCAGCGATGCCCAAAAGTCCAGCGATATGTTTGCCAAGTGCCGCTATATGGATGAGATTACCGGAAACCGTGGCGTGATCTTTGCCACCGGAACGCCGGTCAGCAACTCCATGACCGAGCTTTACACCATGCAGCGTTATCTTCAGTATGAACGCCTGCAAGAACTGAACATGACCCACTTCGACTGCTGGGCTTCCCGATTTGGGGAGACCGTCACAGCATTGGAGCTGGCACCGGAGGGAACCGGCTACCGGGCAAGAACGAGATTCAGCAAGTTTTTCAACCTCCCAGAGCTGATGAACCTGTTCAAAGAAGTGGCGGACATCAAGACCGCCGACCAACTGAATCTGCCTACCCCGGAGGTGGAATACCACAATGTTGTGGCGCAGCCCACCGAACATCAGCAGGAAATGGTCAAAGCTCTTTCGGAGCGTGCATCGCTGGTACACAGCGGAACCGTTGACCCGTCTCAGGACAATATGCTCAAGATTACCTCGGATGGCCGCAAGCTGGGGCTTGACCAGAGAATCGTCAACCAGATGCTGCCGGATGAACCTGGCACAAAGGTCAATCAGTGCGTGGACAACATCATGCAGATCTGGCGGGACGGCAAAGCTGACAAGCTGACCCAGCTGGTGTTCTGCGACATTTCTACCCCGCAGGCAAAAGCTCCTGTAAGCAAGGCGGCGAAAACGCTGGATAATCCACTGCTTCACGCACTGGAAGGCGCTGTGCCTCTGCCGGAGCAGGAACCGGTCTTTACGGTATATGACGATATTCGTCAGAAACTCATTGCCCAGGGGATGCCTGCCGACCAGATCGCTTTTATCCATGAAGCCAATACCGAAGTGCGGAAAAAGGAGCTGTTCTCTAAAGTCCGTACCGGTCAGGTTCGTGTCCTTTTGGGCAGCACCGCCAAGATGGGCGCAGGCACCAATGTGCAGGACCGTCTGGTGGCACTTCATGACCTGGACTGTCCGTGGAGACCGGGAGACCTTGCCCAGCGCAAGGGCCGTATCGAGCGCCAGGGCAACCAGAACCCCCTTGTCCATGTGTACCGCTATGTGACAGAAGGAACTTTTGACGCATACCTCTGGCAGACGGTGGAGAACAAGCAGAAATTTATCAGCCAGATCATGACCAGCAAAAGTCCGGTTCGCTCCTGCGATGATGTGGATGAAACCGCCCTGAGTTTTGCCGAGATCAAGGCTCTGTGTGCCGGAGATCCCCGTATCAAGGAGCGTATGGATTTGGATGTGGAGGTATCCCGCCTGAAGCTGATGAAAGCTGACCACCAGAGCAAGCAGTACCGTCTGGAGGACCAGCTGCTCAAATACTTCCCAGAGGAGATTGAAAAGCACAAGGGCTTTATCAAGGGCTTTGAATCTGACCTGGAGGTTTTGGCAGCTCACCCGCACCCGGAGGACGGCTTTGCCGGTATGGAGATTCGTGGAGACCTGCTGACCGATAAGGAGAACGCCGGTGCAGCCCTTTTGGATGCCTGCAAGGAGGTTAAAACCTCCGATCCGGTGCAGATCGGCAACTACCGGGGGTATGCCATGTCCGTGGAATTTTCCGCTTGGAAACAGGAGTATACGCTCCTGCTGAAAGGACAGATGACCCACCGGGCAACCCTTGGTACAGACCCTCGCGGAAATCTTACCCGTATCGACAATGCCCTTGCTCAGATGCCCCAGCGTCTGGAGGCGGCAAAGGCCCAGCTGGATAACCTCTATCAGCAACAGGCTGCCGCAAAGGAGGAAGTCGGAAAGCCATTTCTTTATGAAGAAGAACTGAGAAGCAAAAACGCCCGTCTGGTGGAGCTGGATACCCTGCTCAACATCGACGGAAAGGGACCGGCACACACCGAGTCTGTTGTTGCCAAAAGCACACGGCCTTCGGTGCTGGATAACCTAAAACGCCCGGTGCCACCCCGCAGTACAGACAAGAAACCAAAACAGCATGAGGAGGTGCGATAACATGAATACTAACGATCTGAATACAGCCCTTTATGAAAAGATGGCTGCCGAACAGGATAAGTTCCGGGACTGGCTGAAAAGCCAGCCCCCGGAAGAAATCCTGCACCACACCTATGAATATACTGTCCGTGAGGATATTGTGATGGCGATGGAGGAGCTGGAGCTGACCGACGCCCAGGCCAAGGCACTTTTGGAATCTCCCTCTCCATTGGCGGATGTGTACCGCTATTTTGAAAAGCTGGAGACCGGCTACATGGATGTGATCCGGGACAGTATTGAGAACCGTGCCGACGATGTGTGCAGAGCTAAAGAGGAACTGCGAACAACACCGGTCTATCCCCACTCTGCCGCCTATGCGAGAGAACATGGGGAGCTGGAGCAGTACCGGGCTTCCAACAATGCAAATCTCCAATGCAAGGAGTCCATTGAAGCGGCGGTGCGGGAACACTTCGACGGAATGTATCTCAGTCACGATGCGGCAAAGGGTGTGATCGAGACCTATGGCATGGAGCGTGTGGCTATGGTTCTGGCTAACACCGTTCAGCTTCAGGACTGGGATGGGCGCTACTCCCGACGCAATAAGGAATGGGCTAAGACCATTCCCAACGAGAACCCCGAAACCGTCCGTTGTGGTTATGTCCTGAACAGCCACCCTGCTGTGCTGGATGGCTTTATTGATCTGGTGCGAGAAGAACAGCAGCGTAGCCGTACTCAGGGAGAAAAACTGCAACCGTCCCGCCCCTCAGTACGGGATAAGCTCAAACAGGAGCTGCCTGCCCATAAGCCTGCCGCCCCGAAGAAACGGGAGCCGGAGCGATAACTATGGCAAAGCGTAAGCGGGATATGCAATTAAACTTTAGAGTTTCAGCGGAGGAGCTTGCTGTGATTGAGCAAAAAATGTCTCAGTTTGGAACCTCCAACCGTGAAGCCTATCTAAGAAAAATGGCGCTGGATGGGTATGTAGTCAAGCTGGAGCTGCCGGAGCTGAAGGAGCTTGTTTCCCTGATGCGCCGAAGCAGCAACAACTTAAACCAGCTGACCCGTAAAGTGCATGAGACTGGGCGGGTTTATGATGCTGACTTGGAGGATATATCCCAGCGGCAGGAACAGTTATGGGAGGGCGTAGAGGAAATCCTTACTCAGCTTTCCAAACTTTTATAACAGGGATAGATACTCCATTTGCGGAGGGAGGAACGGCATTACTTCGCTGCTCCTCTCTCCGCTTTTTCTTTTTATCGGTATCCTTGTCTTTTGCCTGCCCATGCCGGATAATATGATTAGAAAAGATACCAAGAACGCTGCAAGGAGGAAATGACATGAAGATTTTGAAAGGGCTTTTGATGATTATAACTGCACCGGTCATTTTGGTGCTGACGCTTTTTGTCTGGCTCTGCACGGGGCTGATCTACATATCCGGTCTGGTGCTTGGTCTGCTCAGCACTGTAATTGCTCTGCTTGGCGTGGCTGTGCTTATTACCTATTCCCCGCAGAATGGTGTGATTTTGCTGGTTATGGCATTTTTGATTAGCCCTATGGGGCTGCCGTTGGCTGCAATCTGGCTGATGGGTAAGGTGCAGAGTTTGAAATTTGCCATTCAGGATTGGGTTTATGGATAAAAAATACGCAAAGCCACAAAATGCCAAACACCGTCTGTTAAATTTGGAAAGAGAAACTATATATCCACAACTTTACTTTTGAACTAATATTGAATATAATATTAGTACGAAAGGAAGTGACATGATGGGACAATTTGAACAGCTGGATCAGATGCTAACAGCACAAGAAGGAATGCTGCGAACATCACAGGTCGTATCCTCTGGAATTTCAAAGCCGGTATTTTATGATTATGTGCGTTCACGAGATTTGGATAGAGTTGCACATGGGATTTATCTGTCCAAAGATTCCTGGGTGGATGCCATGTATCTGCTTCATTTGCGATTTGAACAAGCAGTATTTTCACATGAAACAGCTTTATTTTTTCACGATCTGACAGACCGTGAACCAATAGAATATACAGTTACGGTCAAAACTGGATGCAATCCAAGCAAAATGAAAGCAGAAGGCATTCAAGTTTTTACGATTAAAGCAGACTTACATGATGTAGGACTTACAACAGCGAAAACTCCGTTCGGGCATACTGTGCCGGTTTATGATATGGAGCGAACGATCTGTGATTTGCTCAGAAGCCGTAGCAGAATTGAAATTCAGACCTTTCAGGGAGCACTGAAAGCGTATGCCCGTAGAAAAGATAAGAACCTGCGAGCTTTAATGCAATATGCTGGGATGTTCAAGGTGGAAAAAATTTTACGACAGTATTTGGAGGTACTTTTATGATAAAAACAGCAAGGCAGCTTAAAGATTTAATACGAAACCTTTCCAGAGAAAAATCCGCAGATGCTCAGATTTTAATGAGGAACTACATGATGGAGCGTTTTTTGGAGCGTATTTCTCTTTCTGAGTATCGTGATAAGTTTATCTTGAAGGGTGGTATGTTGGTAGCGGCTATGGTTGGATTGGATGCCCGCTCTACGATGGATTTGGATGCAACCATAAAAGGAGCTAATGTTAATGTGGAGGATATTGAGAATCTAATTTCATCAATCGTAACTGTTCCGATTGATGATGGTGTTAAATTTCAGCTGAAAAGTATTTCGGAGATTATGGATGAAGCAGAGTATCCGGGGATTCGTGTCAGCATGAGTACAACATTCGATGGTGTAGTGACCCCTTTGAAAATTGATATTTCTACGGGAGATGCAATCACTCCAAGAGAGGTTCGGTATTCATTCAAACTTATGCTGGAAGATCGCTCCATTGATATTTGGGCTTATAATTTAGAAACTGTGCTGGCAGAAAAACTGGAAACCATTATTACCAGAACCACAACCAATACCCGCATGAGAGATTTCTACGATATTTACATTTTAGAACAGCTGCATGGAACCACGCTGAACCCGAAAATTTTACATGATGCGCTTCTGGCAACTGCTCATAAACGGGGATCGGAGAAGTATCTTAACCAGGCTGAAGAAGTTTTTGACGAAGTGGAAAATGATTCGGTTATGCAAAAACTTTGGGAGGCATACCGTAAAAAGTTTTCTTATGCTTCTGATTTGGAATGGGATGTGATTATGAAAGTAATTCGCAGGTTATATGTTCTTTGCGAGAAGGGCATCAGCTTATGAAAAAGCATGGACACTATTGTAAAGTTTGTGGTGAATACAAAGCCAACGAAAAATTTTCAGGCAAAGGTCATGCATCCCACATTTGTAAATCCTGTGCTTCGCTACCAGCAGAAACGCAGGCTGAACTGATGACACTGAATCGTCTTTTGAATCTTCCATGGAGGCTATCGAAAGAGCAGTTGTCCTGGCTGAAAAATCGACTAAAGGATAGGCGGCCTGATGTCCGTGCATTGGCGCAAGAGCAATATGAAATGAGATTTCCACCAAGACACTTAGAAGATGATGAGTTCAATTTTTTCGATGAAGAAAGTTTTATAGAATAGTGAAAGCGGTCTGCTATGGCAGGCCGTTTTCTTTTCGGGAAGGAGGTCTGACCTATGGCAACCACAAGAATCATGCCGCTTCATGTCGGCAAGGGCCGCACAGAAAGTCGGGCGATCAGTGACATCATCGACTATGTGGCCAATCCCAAAAAAACAGATAATGGCAGGCTCATTACCGGCTATGCGTGTGACAGCAGGACTGTGGATGCGGAGTTCCTTCTGGCAAAGCGGCAGTACATTGCCGCTACCGGACGAGTGCGCGGCGCGGATGATGTGATCGCCTATCATGTGCGCCAGTCCTTCCGCCCCGGTGAGATCACTCCGGAAGAAGCGAACTGGCTGGGTGTGGAATTTGCCAAGCGTTTTACCAAGGGCAATCATGCCTTTGTGGTCTGCACTCATATAGACAAATCGCACATTCATAATCACATTATCTGGTCATCGGTCAGCTTAGAATATGACCGGAAATTCCGAAACTTTTGGGGCAGCACCAAGGCGGTCCGTCAGTTGAGCGACACCATCTGCATCGAAAACGGACTGTCTATTGTAGAGAACCCGAAACCTCACGGAAAGAGCTATAACAAATGGCTGGGCGATCAGGCAAAGCCCTCTCACCGAGAGCTGCTTCGTGTGGCGATTGACAATGCATTATCACAAAGTCCTGCTGACTTTGAAGAGCTGCTGAGGCTGCTGCAAGAGTCCGGCTGTGAGGTATCAAAGCGCGGAAAATCATATCGCCTGAAGCTCCCCGGTTGGGAGAAAGCCGCCCGAATGGACAGCCTGGGCGAAGGATATGGATTAGATGATTTGCAGGCGGTTCTCTCCGGGAAGAAAGCGCATACCCCACGAAAGAAAATAGTTACACAGGCAGAGACGCAGAAGGTCAATCTGCTGGTGGACATTCAGGCAAAATTGCAGGCTGGAAAAGGTGCTGGCTATGCTCGATGGGCCAAGGTGTTCAACCTCAAGCAGATGGCGCAGACCATGAATTACTTGTCAGAGAATAACCTGCTGGAGTATGCGGTTTTGGAAGAAAAGGCTGCGGCTGCCACGGCACATCACAATGAGCTTTCGGCGCAGATCAAAGCGGCTGAAAAGCGCATGGCAGAGATTGCTGTTCTGCGTACTCACATTGTAAATTATGCCAAGACCCGTGAGGTCTATGTGGCATACCGCAAGGCAGGCTACTCTAAGAAATTCCGGGAGGAACATGAGGAAGAAATTCTGCTCCACCAGGCTGCTAAGAATGCCTTTGATGAGATGGGCGTCAAGAAGCTGCCCAAGGTCAAAGAGTTACAGACGGAGTACGCGAAATTGCTGGAAGAAAAGAAAAAGACCTATGCCGAGTACCGGCGTTCCCGTGAGGAAATGCGGGAGCTTTTAACGGCAAAGGCCAATGTGGATCGAGTGCTGAAAATGGAGGTAGAACAGGATGTTGAAAAAGAAAAAGACCACGGCCAGCGATAAGCTGGTCCCGGTCAAAAGCGTTCGTAGAACGCGCAGCCACAGAATGAAATTCTGTGTTCAAAGGGGCTTGGGGGCACTGCCCTCAACAAGCAGTTTGTGGCGAAATGGATAGCCACAAGCATTGCTTGCCACAATATGCTGCGCATAAAATGAAAAACTAACGACGGGACGCTTACTGCCTCCTATCGTTAGTTTTCTGTGTTTAAGCGACTTATAAAACCAATCAGCATAATCAAATCGTCATCTGACATCTTTCTCATTCCGTCCAAAGCCTTCTTGATAAGCTGAGGGTTATTTTCCTGTGCATCAAAAAATTGAAGCGGTGTGATTTCAAAATACTCACAGATGTTGAGGAACTGCTTCATAGACGGCATAGAACGCCCAGAGGAAATCGCCTGAATATAGCTTCTGTTCTGCCCTAACTCCATGCTCATCTGATATTCTGAAACACCTTTTTTCAATCGCAATTCTGTGATCCGATTGCGGATAAATTCTTCGTCCATACGCTCACCTCTCTGCTCTTTTAGCATAGCAGAAAGCAATTCTTGATACTTCGTATGTATTGTGTTATAATTTTATAATACAACCTTTATACGCATTATTATTTGCGTTATTTTTGCTTTATATGCGTAATCAAGGCAGTTATCAAGGGCGATTTATATGAATCAGTATGCCTGCGCCATTACCGGCCACCGACCAACAAGATTTTGCTTTGGATATAATGAGGAAGATCCCCTATGCCAAAAATTAAAAGAATGTCTCCTGGAGCAGTTTCGGATACTTCATGACGAGAAATTTGTCCGTACTTTTTTTGTCGGCGGTGCTCTTGGTGTGGATATGTGGGCTGGAGAACAGCTGCTGACATTGAGGGCACAAACGGGATACGAAGATATTAAAATTGTCGTTGTAGTTCCCTTCATCGGTTATGACTCTAAATGGCCGGATCAGAGTAGACATAGATTGAAAAAGCTGATCCAAAACGCAAACGATTCCATTGTTATTTCACATTCTGCGGATGTTTCCAGTTATAAAAAAAGGAATTACTATATGGTCGATCATGCAGAGTACATCATCGGTGTGTTTGATAATCAGAAAAAGCTGCGCTCAGGTACAGCACAGACAGTCAACTATGCCTTGCATCAGGGAAAAGTAATCACTCTGATCCATCCAGACACTATGGAGATAACAGCCCCTGCGCCTTAACAAATTCACAAAAATTTTTCATTAGCATTTCCAACAAAATATTTTCATTGAAGGGGTGCTGTGATATAATAAAATATAAAACTACGCTCAGAACAAATGGTGCCGCTATGAACAAATATATTGGACAGCAATTTGCTGCTTTAAGATACGAAAAAAATATTTTGGTTGTTGAAGAAACTACATCTGCTGGTGGATGCGGCTCCTTCAACGCGGCTTCTTCATGTCCTGCGTCAGCCTGTCTTTATGACAGTGCGGCGTGGGGCTTTTTTATTGTCTGAAAAGAGGTGATCAAGCATGAGTTTGCCAAAGCGTGATGGCGTACATGACCGCTACTATCTGATCCACAAGCCGGACACTTCCCCGGAGGTGCTGGCGGAGGCGGATCTCTGCATTCAGGATGTGCTGAACGGAACCGCTCGTGAAAATCACTCCGCCTACCCGACCGTGGTGCGAAATCACAACGGGACACCCTTTCTTCCCAACCAGCTCCTGGAGCGGTATCTGTCCAAACTGCCTTTGAAGGGATTTCCCTATGAGGAAGCTGTTACATTCTGCGATGCCCTGCGGCGGTTGGTGGGCTGGCAGGAGATCTGCTATACATTGGAGAAATACATAGAAAAGCAGGTGCAGGAAAGGTATTTTGAGGCTGGAGAAAAAGAGGATGATTTTACGCCTTACCCGCCTTGTACTGTGTGGCCGGAGCTGCGGCCGGAGGATGTGGATGAAGGCCTGCTGCGCTTTGCCTGCTATGTGGCGATCTGCCATACGGTGTATGGGCAGAGTTTTGAATCCCTCACCACTGAACACATCCTTGGCCTGGTTTCCCAGATTCGTCCTGATATGGTAAAGGAACTGAAAACCAATGGCAGCGGCAAATTGCCGCCTAATATCCAAAAGCGGAAAACAAAGCACCTGACCGCCTCGGCTAACGACGCTTTCGCCACCATCCGCATTACCGCCAGAGACTGCGGCGAGGGGGCCTGTGAGGAGGCTCTCAGCTATCTGATTGAGATTTTGGAGCAGCCGGAGTTCCCCCGCAGCTACTCCATCGAGTTTCGCGGACCGGAGAAGATCCACCTGCCCATCCCCGGCCTGCCCAAGAAGGGTGTCCATCAGCTTTTTGCCTGTGCGGTGCGGTATCCCCGTCTCCATGTCCGGATGGAGAATTATGCTCGGCTGGCCATGCAGGAGGACGAGTGGTACAACAACCTCTCTGATGAGTCCTGCGCCATGCCTGGCACCTTTGCCGTGTTTGCCCTAGGACTGGACGGGCCGAAGTGGTGGCGGCTGGTGTGCGATTACCTGGATCGCTGTGATGACGAGCACTCCTCTTTGCAAGAAAAGTTTATTCACACCTTTTTTAAGAAGTACGGGTTCACTGCTCAGTCCCTGCCGGTGCTGGTCCACGGTGTCCAGTCCATGCAGAATCTGAAGCCCGCAAAGGAGTTCCGCACCCTGATCGCCAATGAGGAGAGCCTGGATGCGCTACTGGAGATCAAGGGGCATCTGGAATATTACCTGTCGGAAGAATCCGGCAGCAACAAAAGGGCGCTGGCCTACCTATGGCATGATGTTCTCTGGGCCATCTGGGGCACGACCTCCGAAAACGGAGGCAGCAAAGTCATCAAGACGGCGCCGAAGGAACTGAAAGAGAAATACCAGCAGGTATTTGCGTAAGGAGGCGTCCACTATGTGCGAGCACTGCCGAAACATTCAAACATGGAGAAAATTTGACGCCCCAAAGGACTATCTGGCCTGTATTGCTTACATTCAGCAGTTGGTGTCGGAGGGGGAATTTGAACTGATGCAAGAGGAATCCACCTGCCTACTGGAGAAGGTAAAGACAGAGGATGGCTGGGCGGATGAAATCATGGCCCACATGATCCGGTGCAAGCACTGCGGCCAGATCTTCACCTGTGTGGTCAACACCTGGCGAGGCAGCGGACACTTCAAAAAAGGCAAAGGATGACACGGAAAAGGCGGTGAAATGATGAATCAGGCAGAAAAAGCAGAGCTGCTGGAGCAGCTTGAGCAATGGAATAAGAAGGACGAGTATTCCCGGTGTATCCGGGCCATCGAAGCCATCCCGGAACAGGAGCGGGGCTATCTGCTGACCGTCAAGCTGAGTCGGGCTTACAGCAATCTGGCGGTGCTGGGAGATCATGGAGAGCATGGGACCGACGGTGAAGTGGGCGGGGATCTCATCCGACACGCCATTGAGCTGCTGGAGTCCGTCCGCGCCCAGGGTGAGAACGATCCCTACTGGAACGCCCGGATGGGCTATTCCTGCCTGATGGCATACCGTTCCGCCGCCTCCGCCTATGAATACGCCAAGCACTGGCTGGCCCTGGTCCCGGATGACCCAGCCGCCCAAAAACTGGTTCGGGACTGCGAGGAATATCTGGAGGAGGAAAAAGCTCTGGAGCTGGATTTAAAAGAGCGGGAGGAAATCATCCGAAAGGAAACTCCCGATGATGTAAAGGGGGGGATCTGTAAATGAACAGCGAACAGATCACAGCATTTTTACAAGAGCATTGGTACATTGCCTCGGTGCTCATCGGGGCCGTGATTTTGTTTGGAGCGATCCGCAACTGGAACTGGCTCTGCGACCCCACTGGTACGCGGGATGCGCATCGACACAGCAGAGGATACCGGCGTGTGGTTTTCTTTCTGCTGGGTGTCCTCTTGATTGTGGTGAGTATCTGGGGATTTGTGCTGAAATTGAAATAGGAGGAGAAAGACTATGATGACTGAGAAATATCCCACCTGGCTCATCGGCCATGTGAAAGAATGGGCGGAGAAGCGTTTGCCCACCGTGATACTTTGTTCCACCACCGGCAATGAACTGCTGGAGGTTTGGTATTACGGAGATCTGCTCACGGTGAAAGGAGAACCCCAATCCTATATCATAGATAGCGACGAGGCCCCCGGACTGGTGACAGCCCGTGACCCGGAGAGCGGCGAGGAGTTCGTCATCTTTGACGGTGGACGGCATGGCTACGACAATATGTTCTGCGATGAACATGATCCATCCGAGCTGGAGCACCGCCCCCTCAAGCGGTATGAGATCCCCGCCTCCAAGTTGGTGCTGGAGCTGGGGTACAGCATTGACTATGAGGACGAAAAAGAGAACTTTGAACCGGATGAGGCGGATACCGTGGAACTGATCAACGGTGAACGGATGCCGTGGGAGCAGGCCAAGCGGGACGGCATCGACTATATCGCCCTTTACTATGTGAACGAGAAAGGAAAACCAGTCCAGATCCTGGACGCAGAGCTGGCCTGAGTATACCGCAGCCAGATGACGGGATAAAGGAGGGCGACAGCGTGATCGGGACAGATGAAAACCGGGCGGTGCTCCATGTGGAGGTCATCTTCTGGAGCGGCAAACGAAAAATACCACCCAGCCTGGTCAGCGGAAAGTATTGTCCCCATTTTGTGGTCACAGGAACTACAGAATATTTGGGTGTATGCTTTCTGGACGGAACCGAGTGTACATTTGATACACCAGCTTTGGGAAATGCCCAACCCCTATAT
The DNA here is from genome assembly GCF_003477745.1 of Clostridium sp. AF35-15. NCBI lineage: Bacteria > Bacillati > Bacillota > Clostridia > Eubacteriales > Clostridiaceae > Clostridium > Clostridium sp. AF35-15. Next base: position 563,761 of record NZ_QUDY01000001.1, read on the forward strand.
CCAGATACCATTGACTATGCCCCGCTGGAAAACAATGCGGAATTTTTGATCTATGAGGGAGCCAATGCCGTTGGCAAGGGCCGGGTGCTGGGCCGAACCGTTCCCTATAAAGTGAAACAACAACGAAAGTAGGTGCCTTATGTACCAAATTGCATATATTGGCCGCTGGGAGACCCTCCCGGAAACGGCTGCCGCCATTTGTGACTATGACACTTCCAAGCTGGAGGTACTGCTCCAGGGCGGTCTGGATTTAGATGACCCCATTCAGCTCAGCGAGTATATCAAACTCACACCACTGGAGATCGCGGTTTTTCGGAATGATGTGCCCATGATCCACTTCCTGCTGGAGCATGGAGCTGATCCCGGTCTGGCAGAGGAACAGCCCCTGCTGCTCACTGCCGCCCGCTGTTGTGGGCCGGAGGTGGTGGCGCTCTTTGCTGGACAGGCCGCAAAACTCAGCCCGAAGCAGAAAGAGCGGGCCTTTCAGGAAGTACGCTGGGGCAAGCGCCCGGAGAATATCCCGGTGCTGGAGCAGGCTGGGATCACAGTGGATAAGTTTGGCGGCGAGGCATTCCGGGCCGCTGTGTCCGAGGGCAATGCCAAACTTGCCCGACTGCTTCTGGAAAAAGGGGCAGACATCAATTACCACAAGCCGGACATGGTGTTCCCTTACGCCTCCACCCCTGTCACCGAGGCCGCCCGCTCCAACAATTTCTCCATGGTGCGCTGGCTGGTGGAACAGGGAGCCGACATCACCATTGCCGACAAATACGGCGACCGGCCTTACACCGTGGCGGTGCAGAACAAAAATCAGGAGCTGGCCGACTACTTAAAAGCCCTGGAACCGGAGGACTGGCACAACGAACAGGAAAAGGCCCGGCAGCTCATGCCATATAAACTGCCCGCCAAGTTGGTGGAATACTTGAAAACCGGCCCCCTGCGTTTGGAATTCCCGGAGCAGGAATGGGTGAAATGGGCGGAGCTGTACGCCTACATGGATGTGCAGGAGATGACCTGGAAACGGAAGAAGCTGCTCTCCCTCATGGCGGCCATGGACAATTACAGCGACTACCTGCTGCTGTGGAGCCCCAGGGACAAAAAGCTGTGGTATCTGGACATCGAGCATGAGGAATTCCACTCTCTGGCCAAATGGGATGACTTCATCGCAGATCCCGGCCGGTATCTGAACGGGATGATTGAGGGCGAGTTTGAGGAATAAGGAGAATGATCTATGTTTGAAGAATTTTATGAGATGTACGAGTCCGAGGAGCAGGAAGTGGTCGCTTTGATCAATCGCTGCATCGGGGGCGGATATAACAACAGGGGCAACTTTTGGGAAATGACCGTTGTGACGCTGGGCGTGGTATTTTGTGACACCGGCAAGGTCAGCACCAAAGAGGAGCGGCTGGAGTGGCCGGTCACCGATGAGGAGCGTCACAGCGAAAAGGGCTGGGAACGCTTTCAAAACGAGCAGATCTGCCGCCTGAAGATCCGCCGGATGAAAGAAGAATGGGCAAAGGATCTGGTGTCGTGGCCCTGGTGTATCTCCCAGGTGGTCAAGGCCCACGAGGACTGTCCGGAACTTCAAGCCGTTCTGGACGAGTACCACAAGCCGGTGGTGATCCAGGACCAGGTGCTGGGTGAACTGAAGCTGGACAAGGACTATGATACCTTCGAGGGAGAAATCCAGTGGTGCGGAAAGGATGTGCTCCTTTCTCTGGAGGTCAATGCTGAAAGCAAGCCCTCCTGGACCCGTGCCCGCAGTGCCGCCAAGAAGATGTTGGCTGATTGCGAAAACTGGGACAAAGCCATGCGGGAGCTTGCAGCAAAGGACCTGACCGAGTTGGCCAACAACTGGCTTTCTCAGGATGAGGAAAATCCCCGCAATCCGGAAACAGACCCTATCACAGAGGAAGAACTTGCCCGACGAATCAGCATGACGAGCCTGTCCGTCACCTCTGGCGGCAGCTTCACCGCCTGGTTTGACTGCGATGAGATGTTCACCGACCATGCGGTGACTGTCTACGGCTCCTTGAAAAAGGGCCTCAAAACTGCCAATATTGAGGGATTGAGGGGTAAGGAGACGCCTATGAAACTGCATGAGTACTGGCTTGGGCTGCATCCCCTTGATTGGGAATTTTGCTTTATGCCAGTGCAAACCTATAAAAACTTCATCACAGAGCAGTATCATAAAAACCCCGCTTTTTACAATATATCAGCGGGTTCTATTGAGAAGGTATTGGCACACATTGACGCCATTTTATCTGCGGCCATGGAGGATTGGAATAAGACCACGAACCATGCTGCCCTGCGTTGCCCCCCAATGATTTTTCCTCTCCCAAGGGGACAGGAGAGCAATGTAGCGGATTTTGCTGTCATTCTCAAAATGGATAATGACGGAGACACCGTAGTCTATTCGCCAATTCCATTACCCCATTTGGAAAACCAATAAGGAGGTGCAGAGATGAAACTGAACTGTAAACGCATTGATTTTACATATACCCCCGGCGAGGAGATCTTCGCCTTTCCCGATGAATCGGGACTACCCTTTATCTTCGATGTAGAGGAAGAACTGACCGGCGATCCTGCTGCCATGGATGCGGTGGGAAAAATGCTGGATGAGGCGGAAAAACTGGCAGAAAAGGCCAAAGCCGCCATCAAAGCGGCGCTGGCGGACGAGGACAGCCGCTACCATAGCGTTGTGACCTTTTTCATGGAGTTCCACCGAGACGAGGTAGGCCCGGATATTGCGGCGGAACTCTTTCCGGGAACCGACCCGGCCAAGCTGTCCTTTACTGAGATGGTGGACTTTTTGCGGCTCAAGCGGTTTGGCAGCCTGGTGGATAGCGAGATGAACCAGCAAGTTTTCATTCTGGATCTGTCCTTTAACTCGGAGATTACCGACGAACTGATGGTGATTTACTTTGATTTGAACAAGGAAATTTTCTGTATTACTTATGAGAGCTGAGGAAAGAGAGTTACCTATGGAAAAAGCGACTGCTGTTAATACCTGCTTAGGTGTTTTGAAGGGACGGGACTGCATCTATCTGGATCAGGTGAAACAGGATGGTCTGAACAACCTGACCTTTACGGGGGACATCAATGGCCATCTGATCTCTCAGCACAGGGACGAAAAAGACTGGTTTCCCTACACACTCACCTTCCGGCGGGTGCTGACCTATTTTGCCTGTGAATTGGACACCTATGAAAATCTGGCTGAAACGGGGCATCTGGATGGCAGTTCTTTTGATTTAATCGAGGATAGCACCTGGCTGAAGTCTTTGCCGGTGCGGGAGGACTTTAATAAAGACATCTATCGGCACTACCGGCTGTTTACATACGATGATGTTTACAACATCATTGCGGTTTCCTATGAGTTTGTGGCAGAGTTGTAAATGTCTGAAATCTGGTAATGGAGGTAACCACCATGATCAAAGAACGCATCCCCATCTCCGGTGATCTCAAAAGCAAGGTCAAGCAGCTGATGGAGTACGCCGGATGGCAGGAAGGGCGAAAAGTGGACATTTCCATTGCGGAGAAGTATTACGCCGATCATGGTGTCCCTATGATGAAGACTACCCAGCGGTTTTACCGCAAGTATTTCGGCCTGTGCTGTGAGTGGTATCTGGAGCAGAAAAAACTGAACTGGGCGGCTGACTTCCAATTCGCTCTGTTTCCTTACCTGGTCAACGGGATCAAAAACCATTTGGAAGAAGCCTATTTTCGGGATATGTCCGGCTGTGAACTGGCAGAGATCGAACAGGCTGCCGGTGAAAAATGCCAGCCTATCGGTCATATTGGCTACTACTACCCGGCGGAGGTCTGGATCTCCGAGTACGGGAAATTGTATGCGAAATATGAGTACCAGGATGAGATTGAGTGCTTTCCGGATGTGTTTGCCCTGATCGAACGGGAACTGCGGCAGTGCAAATTTGATTCCGCTGCCATGAAAACGGTTGAGGCACTGGACGGAAAACTATGAAACAGGACTTTACGATTTGGCGCAATCAAATATTGCAGAATCCTCGGGACATTTCACCGCTGAAATTCGGAATATCGCAGGATGAGGTCATAGAAATCTTCGGGAATCCCGATGCTGTTTCCACCATGAGAAGCAACGGGAAACCTTTGATCCTCAAATATTGTGACATTGAACTGCATTTCGATAGAAAGACCCCTCATGGGCTCTACTTAGTTTACAGCGACGATGAGATCGAGTTGAGCATGACTGCCGAGCACGAAGAAAGGAGCAATCCCTATGAAAGCATTTGACCCCAATTACAAACTGCTGGACGAGATGTATCAGGACAATTACTATCCTGCTTTTTTGGTAGACAAGGTAAAGGACGAGCTTCAGAAGGTCATCGACCTGCTGGAGAACGGCGAAACCGATACCGAAGTGGTGCAGGAAACGCTGGATGAGGCGGTCTGCGGCATCAATGATCTCCAGGAGGAGTTTGACGAGCACGACAGCGAGATCGAAACGGTGGCACGGGAATGTATCGCGGCAACCGTGGCCTACATTCTGGAGTGGTTTGGCATTCCCATTGATATGGAGGAGGCCATCCGAGAAAGGGACTGGTGAAAACAATGTCCATTGAAAATATGTTTGGCGACCTGGATAAGATCGACATTCTGGCAGAAACCAAAACGGGAGAAGTGGTAATGGTTTTGGTCTGCAATGGCTTTATTGACGGCTCCCCGGAAACGCAGAAGGCCCTGCTCGACAAGATGGAGGGCTATCTGAACCACACCCAGAGTGAGGAGTTTCAAAAGGAATATGGTGGCTGGCCCGTAATCTTGCGTGTGACCCTTGGCCGGGAGCCGGATGAGCACATCCTGGCCCTGCTCAGCAAGTGCCCTGCTTGGGCGGCGGACTATGGCGTAAAGCTGGAATTTGAAATTGGAGGAAAACAGGTTCGCATCGTAGAGAGCTGACCTATGCTCAAACCAAATCAACAGGAGGAAACTGATATGCCTACAACTGAATGGCTGAACAAATACGAAGCAATCAAGGATAAATTGACCTGTAAAGATGACTTGGAGGCCCATTTCACAGAGAAAGTGATTGGGAACATGGCGGTGGATGTGCTGGACATCGGCACCGTCCATTTCCCCACCGGGCAGATTTTCGCCTGTGATCCGCTGGTGGAACTGGAGGACACTCTGCCGTTCCTTCAAACGATCCCCGCCGGAACTTATCCCGTAAAAATCTGCGTGGTGCCCAGCGAACAATACGGCGACCGCTATGCCTGCGTCAAGGTGGAGGTTTCTCAGGAAAAGCCTGTCCGCTATGAGCTGGGAATGGTGGGCAACGAGGATCTGGACGAGGAACTGGGAGAGGACGAGTATTTTGGCTTTGGCGTAGACGCCGGGATGGGCTGTGTCGCGGACATCCAGACCCAGGCGGCCTTCAAGGCATACTGGGCCAAGCGTTTAGAAGAAGACCCGGACATCGACCCCTACAACGACCTGTTCTGCGATCTTATGGAAGAAAACGCCAAAGCCTACCCCAAATATCAGGGGGACTGCGGCGACTGGCTCAACTGGACAGTGCCGGGCACGGACTGCAACCTGCCCATCTTTGCCTCCGGCTGGGGGGATGGTTACTATCCTGTCTACTTCGGGTATGACGCCAAGGGCAAAATCTGCGCCGTGTATGTGCGGTTCATTGACATTGAAGCCAGTTATCGAGAGCAGGATTAAAAATGTGACAGAACAAAGGAGAACACTATGAAAGACCTTTGCCAATACGGAAACCGGCCGAAGGACGAATGGGAAATCTTGCCCTGGATACCTGACCCGCGTCCGCCCTTCAAAATCTGGGTGAAGCCGGAGCAGATTGCGCCATTCTTTCTCATTCCCCACCACCCCTATGCGCTCTCCCTTCTGCTGAAAATCAACAATGGATTCCGGACGGAAGTATTCCGTCGGCTGGGACTGATTGGCAACAGCGAGGACTGGGAGCGGCTTGCCCGGGGCGTGATCCAGGAGTTCGAGGAAAATAACAGCGGCGTGGATCTGTTTCACTTCGACTCCGACGAAGATGTGTTCTGCGTATACTCCCAATACATCGATGACCTGATGCTGTTGTCCAAAATGATCCGAGCGGCCTGTGACAATGAAAAAACGATGCGGACTTATCTGGGCAAAGGAGAGGTGGAACATGAGAAATAAGGAGCAGGAGTTCGTATGGCAAAAAGTAATAGAAGCCTGCATGGAGAATGTGAAACACCACTTCGATGACATCCAGCAGGCCATTGAGTTTGGCTGCTACATCCAGCCGGACAACTACTTTGTGTCCTACATCTTTGCCACCGATGCGCAATTAGAGACGGCGCGGCGGAGCGGACTGACGGAACAGATCAATTCCTATCACAGAGGGCAGCTGATAAAGCATCATTACCCCATTGAGGGAATCAAGGACTGCACCTTTGCCTCCCAGGAGGAATGTGACCGGGAATTTGGCGGGAATTGGTATTATTATTTCAAATGATACGATGAGGGAATCGAGATGATCGAGTACATCAAACTTTTTTGGGAGGGCGCACCGGAGGGAGAACCATTGGTGATCCTCTATGAAGTGGATACCGGAAATGAGCGGCTGGCCCTCCGCTCCATTGACATCTTTAGGGACGGCCGCACCCGCAACATACCCGACCTTTACGATGGAGCTATTGAAATCACGCCCGTCCCCACTGTGGAGGAACTGAACGCCCATGTCTGGGGCGAGGAATTCCACGCCTGCGTCATAGAGAAAGCGGAATTTGAGGCCATCTGGGAAAGCCACACCTATGATGGAGCGTTAAAGTAGCCAGGAGGAGACACTATGAACAAACCTATAAAAGCCAAAAATCTGCCGTTGTTCTCCATCATTGACCTGAACCAGCTGCGCCGGGAAAACCATCTGGAGGGCACAGAAGTGACAGACTTTTTCACGGCAAGGGATGGAAAAGTCTATCTTCTCATGGAACAGCCGTCCGAAACACAGGGTAAGGACTGGCTCAGCACTCCTTCCACCTATACCGCAGTGGAAATCCAGCTGGATTGGGCGGAACAGCGGGTGCTGGAAACGACGCTGTTTCCTCTTGGCCTCTTGAAGTTCCAGTTTCATTATTTGCGGCCCGCAGGTGATCACTTCCTCCTGCTGGGGGCAAGATGCGCCTATCGGGAAAACGGCCCCGACCAGAACGCCTGGATCGTCAGCCGGGACGGAGCTGTGCTGTCCCGTTTCTGCCTGGGGGATGGCATTCAAGACTGTGTGGTAAAAAAAGATGGCACCATCATTACCAGCTACTTTGACGAAGGTGTATTTGGTAATTACGGTTGGGATGAACCTCTGGGTGCTTGCGGCCTGATTGCATGGACATCGGAGGGAACTCCTCTCTGGAAGAATGAGAACTATTCCATCTATGACTGCTACGCCATCAGCCTGGACGAAGAAGAAAACCTGTGGTTTTATTATTACGATGAATTCCGGCTGGTGCGGACGAACTTCAAAGAGGACTTTGTATTTGAACTGCCAATCGAAGGAAGCGGAGCTTTTTCTGTTGCCCCGTCCGGCAATACCTTCCTGTTTCAAGGCGGATTCCAGCAACGGGATAAATTCTACTTCCTTACCGCTCATGGTGATCACCTTGGGAAAAAACAGGAGGCTATTCCCACCTGTGACGGAAACAAGGTCGCTGTGGAGCAGTGCAGCCTGCTTCGCAGCCGGATGTTGTTCCTTGGAAAAGATGGTGTGCTCTATGGAGGTATTTGGGGGAGCGATGGCCAATGAAACAGTCTGATATTTATACCGAGGCTCTGACCTGTCTGCGCTCCATCCTTCTGGCAGACCATCCAGAGTTCCAAAACTGGATCGACTGGTTGGAGCGGGACATTCAGGACTGGAACCAGCGGCGGGAGGTTGCCCACCATCTTCGGGCATACGGAGGTATGGGCTCGTTCAACGACCTGCCCAGTATGCGTGGAAATCACGACTATATTTTCGACTTTCTCAAGTCCGTGTGCTATGCCTTCGGCCATCTTTATGGCAAACGGGAAGGCATTTCTCCGGAGGCATTGATGGAGGAGTGCCTGCACGATGTAGAGCAGGCAGCCTATCACCCCCATAAGGCACTGAACCAAGCCATTGCCCAGCACTTGATGCAGGGCGATTTACAGGAAAACCTGGATAGGCTGTAGGAGGACTTGTTATGAACAAAAGACTATTCCGCACCCAATTCAATCAAATGGAAAACATCGAGAAGCAGGTGCTGATGGAGAGCCTGGCTGCCCGTTATGATATGACCTTTCTCGGTCTACATACTTTTGACCGCTGGGGCCAGAGCTGCACCACCGGCATCTTCAAGAAAGATGGTCGGGAGTTCGTCTTTGTCCCCGGCGATACCGTCACCCTGGGCTGGGAGCAGTTTGCCGTGGGATTGAATCAGGAGAGCCGGGAGGAATTGGAGTATCTGTTCCGAGAATGGGAAATGGAGCGGGACCCGGAGGAGATGATTCGGGAAAGCATGGCTCCTGTTCGGCAGGCGGCCATTGGACCCATGCTGGTGGGCCGGGAGCTGGAGGAAATTAACTGGGAGCCAGTCAAAATGGATGATCCCAGACTGACTGTCCACCCTGACTGGCTGAAGGAATTCCGTGATTTTGCCTGGAGTGACAGCAGCAGTCTTACCTTGCATCAGTCGGCCCGCATTGAGCGGACGGAAAAGGGCTTTCAGATCTGTATCTATAACCACACAGACTACGATGCGCTTCTTGCCATGCTGGAAAACAGGGGCTTCTCCCTGCCCACGGCGGACGAGTGGGCCTACCTGTGTGGCGGCGGGTGTCGGACCCTGTTTCCATGGGGAGATGGGTTAGACTACTCCATGCGTCTGCACTGGTTTGAGAACATGGATGAGGATGAGAACCGGCCCTATGACATGGAGGAGCCCAACTTCTTCGGCCTGTCCATCGCCTACGATCCCTATATGCGGGAAGTGGTGCAGGCTGATAGGCTTACCACCTGCGGCGGTGACGGCGGATGCAATATCTGCGGTGGGCTGGGCCCATTTCTCGGTTTCCTACCCTGTTCGCCCCACTGTAAGCCAGAAGTGCAGGAGGACAATGAACTAAACGGAGATTATGACTTTTATCGGCCTATCATTCGGTTGGAGAACTATGATTGACAATAGAAGCTTGATACGAAATAAAGAAAGAGAGGTGCCGACATGGGAGCATGGGGCATAAAAGCATTAGAGCGTGACGAAGGGTTGGATGTACTGGACATCCTCAAAAATGAATATGTACCGGAGCATCCGGTAATGGATCTGGGCGAGATGATCGAACTGATGAAAGAGGAAGTCATGCTGGGATCTGACTTCTCACAAATCGACTTCCTCTTTGACAATACTGCGATGGCTCTGGCGGAGCTGTATTTCCAATGGAAGGATAACAGCAAACTGGACTACGATCATGAAGAAGCTATATGGGATAAAGTCACCGGTTTCACAGCATCCAAAGAAGCCCTTGCTTTCCTGCTGCGGCAGCTCACCGACATCAAAAACGAGGTGCCGGACGAGGACGGCATCCGTGAGATTGTGGATCTTTGGAAGAACGAGGACAGCGGTGAGATCGCTCCTGCGTGGTTGGAACACTTGAATCAGCTCATTGATCGACTGGATTCAGAACAGGAGGCACGACAAATGTATATCAAAAAATACTGGGGCAACTTTATTGGCGGTTCCGATGACAGTCTGAACCTTGTGGCATTTTTGGAAGACCAGAAGAAAGAGGAGATCCCCCTCAGCGAGATATTTGCCAAGATTGGGCTGGACAAACAAAACTGGGACTTCCGCCAGACCGTGGAGTATCTGGAGTTTACACACTCCGATGGCGTGGAGATGGACTTCCACTTCGCCATTGATGTGGTCACTGATCTGGCCGCCATCCTGCTGGAGTGCAGCGTCAGCGGCAGTGTAAACCTTCAGGATCTGGACGAGTACAACACCCCTGCCCGCCGCATCCGCATCACCGTCACGCCAGAGGAGCATGACGCCATGAACAAGGCACTGGCGGATTTTGCCCAGAATCCGCTGGAATATGACCTCAGTGAGATGATGGACAACGAGGAGATCCAGGAGATGGCTCGGGATGTGGAGGCGCTGCGGAAGGAACTGTACGAGGCCGCTGGCCGCAACCGGGACTACCATGTGAAAGCGGAGGATGTGAAATCTCTGCTCCCTGACTGGAAGGGTGCCGATGGCTGCATCGCCACCAACCGCATCACAGTAGAGGGCCGCAAGGTGGGCTACTGCTACAGGGAGGAGCCGGACGGCGGCTGGGACAGCGGCTGGCGCTTTACCGCCGGTGATGAGAGCGACGAGTACATGGACGACCCTAACAACGCCGGGATCTACAAGCTGAACACGATCTGCAATGACGATCCCGACATCATCCCTTTGCTGAACACCCCCGCTCCCTGCGCCTTTGAGCGGGATGAAAATGGCGTGTTCCAGCAGATCAAAGACTGGAAACCAGATGAGGACGAGGAGGACCCTGATATGGATATTTTGAAGCAGTGCCAGAAGTGGCATGAGGAGGACAAACACCAGAAAATCGTTGACGCACTGGAGGCAATCTCTGCCGAGGAGCGTACCCCGGAAATGGATATGGAGCTGGCCCGCGCCTACAACAATCTGGCGGACTCCAGCGAGCCGGAGGGAAGGAAGCTGCTTCACCAGGCACTGGAACTGATGCAGTCCCATGAGGAGGAACTGGGAGATACTTATTCCTGGAATTTCCGTATGGGGTATGCCTATTATTATCTGGATCAGGAGGGCCGCGCTCTGCGGCATTTTGAAAAAGCTCTGGAACTGCATCCCGGTGATGATCCGAAGCTCAACACCCGACAGGACATGGAGGAACTAATTGACTCGTGCAAGAAGGGTATTTCTCTGCCGCAGTTCTGGGAGTGCTTCCGGGAGCGGACAGAGGACTGGTGGGAAACCTTTGCGGAAATGGAAGCAGAATTGCGCCAGATGATGGATGAGGACAAAGATCACACCCGCGGTGCCGAACTCGTGGCCCAAATGGAGGAAACCCTGAATTTGGTTTTTGACGAGATTTCCTTCGAGATGGGCTTCAACGGCGAAAAGCATGAGCTGATCCTCACCCCGGAGGGGGATAAGGTCAAACTGTTTGAGCTGGTCTACTTCCAGAAGCACGCCCCCAAGGAGGTGCTGGAGCACTGGAATATTCTTGTGGGCCGTCAGCCTTTCCAGAACATCGGCCTGCGTACTGAGGATGGCTGGGACATCTCCGGGGAGGATGTGCAGATCTGGCTGGAGGAACAGGGTGAAAACAGCTTCGCCATCTCCGCTTACTGTGAAAAGCTGCTGCCTAAGCTTCAAGAGGAAGAAGGCCGGGCCTGGTGGATGCTCACTACCCTCACCGACCAAGTGCTGGGCGAGATCTCCCACATGAGATACATAGACAGCTTTGATGTGCTGGAGGAACCCAAGGCAGAGCCGTCCTTCCTCCTGTCCCAGCTGCCCGACAAACTGCGGGAGCAGGGCCTGGAGCTCTCCACCGACCCGGAAGCCTATCTGGAGAGCTACCTTGGTTACAAAATGGAACCCAAACAGGACCCGGACGCCGATTGGCGGCTGGATGTAATGGCCGGTTCCACCTGCTGTGTGCCGCTCATCAACGGCTATCTGAATGCCGACAATGATTTTATGGACGATCTCCATGCCGACGGCGCGGTGGCGGGCTTCTTCTGCTATCCCCTGGATACCCTGCGGGAGGAGGAAGGCAGTCAGAAAATTTTCGACTTCCGGGACAAACTGGAGGAAGTGCTCACCGGCGGGGATGGTTCGGAAGTGCTCACTCTCACCGGCGGGGCTACCGGCCTCTACTGTGGCTATGTGGACTTCATCGCCTGGGACATCCAAGAGGCGCTGAACATGGCGAAAGAGTTCTTTGAAGGCACGGACATCCCATGGGCCATCTTCCACACCTTCCGCCGTGAAGCCGGTTCTGTACCCCTAAAGCAACAAGATGCTGGGTCAGAAACTGAGAATCAGGATGACGAGTTGGACGAGGCGCTGACGGGCATGGACTATATTCCTTATACCCAACAGAACGCCGAAGCATTCTTCGCTCAGTTGGAGCAGTGGAACGACGAAGACGAGTACACCCGCTGTATCCAGGCACTGAATGCCATCCCGGAGGACTGGAGGAACTATCGCACCGCCTACGCCTTGGCACGGGCGCTAGAAAACTACGCCATTATCGGGGACCATGACGAGGGCACCCCTCGCTATAAGGGAGACAAGGCCCTGTGCCGCGCCATCGAGGTGCTGGAGTCCGTCCGGGAGGAAGGCCAGGACAAGGCGGAGTGGAATATGCGGATGGCCTACGGCTATCAGTATCTCTATGGTCAGGAGGAAAAGGCCATTCCCTACGCCCAGCGGTGGGCAGAGTTGGACCCGGAGGACGAAAATGCCTCGGCGGTGATTCAGGAGTGTAAGGCGGAGATCCGGAAACGCCAGCGCAGCCGGAAGAAGGCCAAATTCGTGCCCGGTGATACTCCATTTGAGGGCTTCGACCTCACCAACTTCTGGGATGATAATTGGTATGCGCTGAAAGAGTATGTCAGCGATCCGCCTTCCGATGAGCTGATCGCCAGCGTGGAGGAGGAACTGGGCTATAAGCTGCCCGCCGCCTATATCTGGCTGATGAAGCAGCACAACGGCGGCATTCCGGTGAATACCTGCTATCCCTGCGATGAGCCGACCTGTTGGGCAGAAGACCATGTGGCCATCACCGGCATTTTCGGCATCGGGCGGGAAAAGAGCTGCTCCCTCTGCGGAGAGCTGGGAAGCCAGTTTATGATCGATGAGTGGGAGTATCCTGCCATCGGAGTGGCCATCTGCGACTGTCCCAGCGCCGGACACGATATGATCTTCCTGGACTACCGGGTTTGTGGCCCCCAGGGAGAGCCTGCGGTAGTCCATGTGGATCAGGAAAACGACTACAAGATTACCCATCTGGCAGACAGCTTTGAGGAATTTGTCCGCGGACTGGAGCATGAATCCCTCTATGATCCGGATGAAGATGTAGAGGATCTTGAGGATGATGCCGACGAGGAGAAAACTGACCGTAAGGGCTCCTTTGCCGGGTCTGTGCTCCTCTCCAAAGCGGAATGGAACAAGGAGCAGTTGATCCGGAATCTACGGGAAGAATGGGGCATCGTAGATGAGGAGCCGGATGAGGGCGACGAAGATGATGAGAACAGCGATGACGCTGTGGTAATGCGGGTCGGCGGCATGATGCTGATCGTGACACTCTTCCACGGTCACATCCCGGACAATGAAGCGGAGATCAACGCCGAAAACAACTATATGTGGCCAGAGGCCGTAGAGGTGGCCAAAGCGCACAAGGCCCATATCGTGGTGGCTGTATTGGGCGAGGAGGAAAAACTGCTGGAACGGGGTAAGCTGTTCACTAAGGCGATGGCAGTGTGCTGCAAGCAGAAATATGCCACCGGTGTCTACACCAGCGGCGTGGTATTTGAGCCTCGTTTCTATGAGGGCCTTGCCGATATGCTCAAAGAGGACGAACTGCCCATCTTCAACTGGGTTTGGTTCGGCCTGTACCGGAGCGAGGGGGGCCTAAACGGCTACACCTACGGCATGGATGTGTTTGGCAAGGAGGAAATGGAGGTGTTGAACACCGACGCTGAGCCGGAGGAACTGCGGGACTTTTTGGCCAGCCTTGCCTCCTATGTGCTGGCGTGTGATGTGACACTGCAAGACGGCGAGACCATCGGTTTTTCTGCGGACGATAAGCACACCATCACCCGCAGCCCCGGCGTCTCCCTGCCGGAGGAACAGATGACCCTGAAGATCGGTTACGAGCCTATAAAGGGAGATCCGGAGGATGACAGCTGCGACCACTCAGACAATGATGACACGCAGGATGAGGAAGAATTCAGTAATCCCGAAGTCTACACCGAGGAGGAGATGGAAGCCGTCGAGGGGCACATTGAGCAGTATTTCGGCAAGTTCGAGAATGTGTTCCATGAGCTGGTTTCTCCCGACATCCATGTGGACATCTGCGTGGTGCCGCCCTCTGAGGAGCGGGACTACTGCACCCTGGTCACCATGGGCATGGGCGCTCACCGGATGAATGTGCCGGAGGAACTGGCGGAATATAAGCTGGAGCGGGCGGAGCTGGCCATTGCCCTGCCTGCGGACTGGAAGCTGGATCAGGAGTCCATGAAAGACGAAAAGTGGTACTGGCCCATCCGCCTGCTGAAATCCTTGGCCCGCCTTCCCATTGCCAGCGATACCTGGCTGGGCTTCGGCCATACCATGGACAATGAGGAGGATTTTGCAAAGGACACAAAGCTGTGCGCCGCCATTCTGACTGGTCCCCAGGATACCGAAGATGGCAGCGAGGTCTGCATCCTGCCGAGTGGCGAGGAGGTCAACTTCTATCAGGTGATTCCTCTCTACCGGGATGAATTGGAATATAAGCTGGCCCATGACGCGGACGCCCTGCTGGGCAAAATGAACGGCATCAGCTTTGTGGTGGAGCCTGATCGCCAGGATGCAATCACCCGTGGCACCCTTTCCAATGATGATTTTGACGGTGAGATGGACGATGCTTCCTATCATATCGAGAGCATTGAGGAGAAGGAACTGCCTATTGACCCCATCAATGCTTATAACCACATGGCCATCTACCTGCGCTGGTGTATGGAGCACGACCTGATGGGCGAGGACTTCTTGAAAGAATACAGCGAAGTGACCAAACAGGTCAAAGCTGATCCTGCCAATGTGGATCTGAGGGAGTTTATCCGGGATGAGCTGGACGGCTGTCTGTTCTCTGTGCTGTTCAATCAGCAAGGCCGTGCCTTTGCAGGCTATTACTACGGAGAGGGCGACAGCCCCTACTATCCTGCCGATGTTGACGACAACGCCCTCCGCTTCTTCGGCCCGGAGCGGTATCACTCCGATGAGTTCCAGGATGAAGCCTACCTGTTCATCCCCTTTGACGAGGACTACTATCAGGCTATGGCAGAGGTGATCGAGGAACGCTTCACCAACTGGCAAGGACAGGACTTCGACGGGGACACGCTGGAGCCTTCCGAGGTGGCTCAGGCCATCATGGAGTATCTGGACTGCGAGTGTACCTATTTCCCATCCATGGCAGATGATGACCCCATCATGTCGGCATACAGCTACGCCCAGCGGCTGGGGGTACGGGAGGGCTTTGTTCCCGTGCTTATCCAGGCGGATGATGAAACGCTGTTGGAGTGTCTGGTAATGAACGCCGATTCGGAGCATGACGCGGACTTCTATGAATTTGACCTCAAAACCGTAACGGAGTACCGGAAGAAGGTGCTCTCCGCTCCCATCAAGGACGGAAAGGCGATTTTGGAGGAATTGACCGGCCAGCGCAAGGAAGAAGCCGAGGACGATGATCTGGACTGGGATGAGGAAGTCCTGGGCGAGATGGAGGGCGGAGAACCCAACGACCGCTTCGCAAACTATTGGAACGATGATACCGGAATGACATATCCGCTCATTCTGGCTAAAATTCCGGTAAAGAATCCCTGGGAGATCTTCGCCTACCTGCCCTTTGGAAATTGGAATGAGTGCCCCGACACGCCGGACCTGATGGCAGTGGCGAAATACTGGTTCGAGCAGCATGGTGCCATCCCTGCCGCCATGAGCCACGATGAATTGGAGTTTGAACTTCCGACTCCGATCTCCAAGGAAAGAGCTATGGAAGTGGCTGTGGAGCAATATGGCTTCTGCCCAGATCTGAATCAGAATGAGGATGGAAGCATTGGCTCCTTGGCAGATGTCCTGTGGCAGTCCACTGTCTGGTATTTCTGGTGGGATTGATGGGAGGTGCGACCAATGACAGAATATCAGAAAACCTATATCGAACTAAAAAAACAGTTTGTTGCGACCAATGAAGGTCCGGACAGTGTCCGCGCTCTATATACCTTCAAGGAAGAACTTGAGCAGAGTGAGGATCAGCAGGCCAAGGAAGTGCTGGTGGATGTATATGACCTGCTGGACTTTAAGAAGGACGCCTACGAACTGCTCTGCCAAATCGGAAATCGTTCCGATAAAAAGACCCTCAAGCGGCTGGGCACGCTGAAGGACTATGCGGAAAACTGGGGCAATCATTATGCTCTCCCCAAGCCCAAAACGCCGGAGGAAAAGCAGAAAGAAAAGGAACGGCAGGCCCAGCTGGGCCTGCCCGCCTTCCGGTATCACCCAAACCCTCTGGAAACTGGGGCTTTTGAGGAATCCGCAGACGGCGTTGTCTGCGACTGCTGCGGCAAGACGACCCATATTTTCTATACAGGCCCCTTTTACGCTGTGGAGGATATTGAGTATCTGTGCCCGGAGTGTATCTCCAGTGGCGAAGCAGCCCGGAAATATGACGGCTGCTTCCAGGACGATTGCTCTCTGGATAATGGTGTAGACGATCCGAAGAAGCTGGACGAGCTCATCCACCGAACTCCCGGCTACTCCGGTTGGCAGCAGGAATACTGGCGCGCCCACTGTGGCGACTACTGCGCCTACCTGGGCCATGTGGGTGCCAGAGAACTGCGGGCCCTGGGTGTGCTGGAGGAGGTACTGGACGATCCGATGTGGGACGATGAGCAAAAAGAAATGATCCGGGAATCTGTCAATGGCGGGCATCTGCAATGCTATCTGTTCCAGTGCCTCCACTGCGGAAAACACCTGGTCTGGATGGATTTTGATTGAAAAGGAGACATTACTATGGGACTTGACATCTACGCCGGGACGCTGACCCGGTACTATTCTCACAACTGGAAAACTGTTGTGCAGCAGTGGGCGGAGGAAAACGGATACTCTTTCAACCGCATCACCCCGGACGGGGAACCTGCTGATAACGAGGAAGAAATGTCCCCGGCTGAGGTCCAGGCGGCGGTGGAGAACTGGCGGGATCAGATCTTGAGCGCCATTTCTCAGCCGGGCCAGCCCCCCTACGCTCCCTGGCTTGAAGATAATGAGAAACCTTATTACACCGACAAGCCGGATTGGGATGCCTTCGGCGCTATGCTGCTGGTGGCCGCCTGTCGTACATACGAGGAACCGGTGCCTTCCACCGTGGAGAAGGACTGGATCTTCGGGGAGCATCCTCTGGTCGCCCGCCTTGCATCAGATGAGGAGCGGGTGTGGTCCTTGTTTCGTGGGGCTACCTGGTGGCTCCCTCTTTCTGACAGCTTTCTGTTCCAAGGGTCCTTGCCTACCGATGACACCGCCGCTATCGCCACCTTGGGCGGACTGCGGAAGGAGCTGGAAAAGCTGAACCAGCTGGCATGGCAGGCCGATGAGGACACCATCCTTGGCTGGGCAGACACGGAGGGATACCCGGTAGATGGAACCGTAGACTCAGATGGACAGTACAGCAAGGCAGACATCCCGGAACACACCCAGTATGACACCCAATCCCTGGCCAAGTTCGCCTTCTCCATGTTCTGGCGGGCCATGCGGTTTGCCGAGGAACAGCAGGTGCCTATCCTGCTTGATTATTAAGGAGGAAACCAAATGAGCAATAAAGCTTTCCAGCAAAATCTGGACGACAAAAAAGGCCCCCAGCCCGGAGGTCCCTATCTCATTCAGATGCTGTTCAAAGAGCCGGTAGAAATGCCGGATAAAGAAAAAATGACTGCCATAATGGAGAAGCACATCGGATCAACAGAGTGCTTCTGTTATGATAAGAAAATGGCCGGCTTTGCCGCCCTGGATCATGTCGCGGAATTTCAGGACGGCAAGTGCCCGGTACAGCTGATGGTGATGAAATGCGACAAGTTCAAGGGCAAAGGCTTTGATGCCTTTCTGATGAGCCAGATGTGGGACTGCCAGGAGGACCGTGACCGGATCTTCCGGGAGTGCAAATATCAGGTGGTGGCCACCGATATGCTGACTGCGGCGCTTCCAGCGCTGGAGCGTGCCAACCTGGATGCCGACTTTCTGGAGGCTCTGGCAGAGCTGTACCCCACCTGTGAGGCGTTCTATTTCCAGAACTGCGGTAAGCTGTTTCTGGCAGAGGATGTGCGCTCCCATCAGATTGAGGGGCCGGATCGGTTCATCCGCTTTGGCGTCAATGTCCGTTTCTTCAACATCGAGGGCACGGAGGATATGCTCATCGACACGGTGGGCATGAGCACCCTGTTTTTGCCGGATCTCCAGTACCACTTCCACGGCATGGACCCCAACTGGGTGGTAAACCACGCCTATAATGCAGCGTCCTATATTCTGGAGCATGATAACCCCATTGAGGATGGGGAAACCATAGACGGCGTGGCGGATGGCCAGATGTGCCGGGAGATCCAGTGGAAGTGCCAATATGAAGATGCCTTGATCCAGCCGCCCAGAGGGGTGCTGGACATCAACATGGGAAACTATGCTTCGGGAGGACGCTGAATGAATGGCGTTGTGCTCCTGGTAGGCGGACTTCTGCTTGTGGCGGTGATCAAGCTGATTATAGATCGAAATTGGATCGGCCTGCTTCTCTGTGCTGTCGCCCTGCTTCTGGTCTTTGGGGCTGGACACCATACAAAATAGGCCATTTTAAGAATCGAGGAGGTGAAGTATGCAGAATTCAACAAATATGCGGATACTGGAATTACTCCGGTTTCTCTATGAGCGGACCGATGAAAACCATCCCGCCACAGTATCTGACATCATTGCCCATCTGAATGGAAAAGGAATTCAGGCAGTGCGGCAGACTGTTTACGCAGATACCAATGCGCTGATCGATGCGGGGATTGATATTGTGGTGGTTAAGAGTACCCAAAACCAATATTTTATGGGAAACCGCCTGTTTGAGTATCCAGAACTGAAAATGCTGACAGACGCAGTAGCATCCTCGAAGATCATTTCTGCCAAGAAGTCTGAGGAGTTGGTGCAGAAATTATGCCGTCTGACCAGTCTACATCAGGCAAAGCAGCTTCAAAAATTTGCTGCTTTATCCAGCCGTGTCAAACCGCATAATGAAAAGGTTTACTACATCATTGACAATATCCAAACAGCGATTGGAAACCATCAGCAAATTCGGTTCCAATACTATGAATATACTCAGGAAAAAAAGAAAATCTTGAAGCATGATGGATATTATTATGTCGTAAATCCTTATGCGCTGGAATGGAAAAATGACCACTATTATTTAATTGGATATTCTCTGAAGCATCAGAAAATTGCTCACTTCCGTGTAGATCGGCTAACAAGCGTAGAAAACCTTGAAACTTGCTTTATGCCAGTAGAGGGATTTGATGTAGCCTCCTATACAAACAAAATGGTTGATATGTTTACATCAGAGTCATCGAAGGAAGTAACCCTGTTATGTGAAAACGAACTGATGCGTGTAATCATAGACCATTACGGAGAAGATGTCCCTGTTGAGAGGTATGATGACGGGCACTTCACAGCCAAAATTGAAGTGAACCCCAGTGGAACTTTTTATGGCTGGATATTCAAATTCAAGGGGAAAATAAAGATTCTATCCCCAAAAGAGTGCATTACAGAAATACAGCAAATCGCTCAGGAATTTATATAGCGCAAAAGAGGTGTTATTGATTTTTAACACCTCTTTTCAAATGAAATTTTTATCCTTGAAGTGAACAGATGTTCGATATACAATATAAGCAAGATGTTCGCAGTTCGTCGAACAAATGAGAGGTGAATGCTGTGGGCAATATAACTTTTGGATCATTTATAGCCGAGAAACGCAAGGCGCACAAATTCAATTTACGCGATACAGCCAAGCATTTGAATATTGCTTACGGCTATCTGTGTGATATTGAACAAAGCCGCCGTCCTGCACCCAATGGAGATTTTGTGGAACGCATCTCCGCCTTTCTGAATTTGGATAAATCAGAACATGAGTTGCTTTTGGATCTGGCTGCAAAATCACGCAATACAGTATCTGCTGATTTGCCAGACTATATCATGGAAAAAGATATTGTTCGGGCAGCCTTGCGTGTGGCAAAAGAAGTAGACGCTACCGATGAAGAATGGCAGACATTTATGAAAATGCTAAAGGAGCGTAAACGATAGGGGGGATAGCTTTGTCAATTCCACAAATCCGTACAGAAGCAATCGAGGCGGTAGGGCGAAAAATCCTGATGGAATATGATCCCTCTCTGCTATCCGGGCAACCATGTTCTGTGCCAATCGAAACCATTATCGAGACAAAGTTTGATCTAATCCTGGAGTTTCATACACTAAGAAAAAACCCCAAGATATTAGGGGAAACAATTTTCGATGACGGTGCCGTTGTTTTATATGACCAGATACAGAGACAGTATCGAATGATTGCAGTAAGAGCCGGTACAATCTTAATTGATGAACGGCTTTGTGATCCATCAAAATTAGGGCGGCTCCGTTTTACCTGTGCCCATGAGCTGGCTCATTGGGTACTACATAAGAAGTTATACTCCGGTACTGGAGATGTTGCTGCTTATAACGGAAATGTTTCTTCCGACGAAAGTCATGGCATAATTGAGCGTCAGGCGGATACCCTGGCCTCTGCTCTGCTGATGCCTTTACCGCAGATCAAAAAATGTTTTTACCGGCTTAGAATAGGCCGGACAGATGAACAGCTCATTGCTGAAATGGCAAATATTTTTGAGGTTTCCAAGCAAGCAATGCAGATTCGTCTAAAATCCAGAAACCTGATATAACCAAATGGGGGAATAGAGAGAGGCACTGCCCTCTCTCACGCTCCTCTGCTATGCTATTTTGTACCTAATATGTTCGCAATATTGCGAACAAGGAGGGATGTTCTATGAGAAAAGAAAGCACAACAATCCAAAAATGTAACAGCAGGCTAACAGCTTTGGGGCTTAACAGCGACGCTGCGTTTCATAGAAGTAAGCTGATTCTAAAGATTTACCGTGATGTAGTCTGGGTTCTGAGTGAGCGGGCAGAAGAATTACAAGAAACCGCTTGGATAATGGGAGAACAAGATATAGAGTCCGGCCTCTGCTATCTTGAAAATTTTGCACCAGATATTGAACTGCAAGCCTTTGAAGAAAAAGTTTGCTGCCTTGTTCAAAATCAAATGCTGGTCAATATTATTGACCGTGCACTCCTTCGTCTGAAACGGTATCCGGATCGAGGAGAACTTTACTATGAAATTTTGACTAAGCAATTCATCTATCGGTTTAACAGTACAGAGAAAGAATTGCTGGAAGAACTAAATATAGAACGCAGTGTCTTTTATGACCGAAAACGAGAAGCCATCTATTTATTTTCTGTTTGCTTGTTTGGATATTCTATTCCAGAAGTCCTGGAGGAGCTGCCCCGACTAAATTCCGACTAAATCCCGACAAGTCCCCGACCTAATCCCTACTCCCTTCCGACTTCCGACCTGCTATACTTGGTATAGTGGCAGGAATGCGCTAAATTGAATACTTTTCTACATAAGGCCCGGCATTAACCGGGCTTTTTTCATTCCTGCTGCAATATGGCGGCAGGAACATGGCTGGAGGTGAAAACACTTCCGGCCTTTTTCTTTGCCCGGTATTAGGAGGCCGGTATGCGCTGGGAGGCGTACATAGCAAAATATCCATGACACCGTTCAAATTCGCTGCCTACCAAGAATTTGAACGGAGGAAAGGATATGACGAGAGTATTCATTTGGAAAAATAACAGCCCACAGGAATGGGAGGAAATCAGTTTTTCAGCGTTCAGTAAGGCACGCCGCAATGGTTGCTTTACTGGGCGCTTTTTTGTTGAAACAGTCAAAATGTTCCGTGATGAAGATGACCGCATTATCATGGAATGTTCTCGCAAAGATTTTGAAAAATACCAGCAGGAGGACCGCCACAGCCGCTATCTCCAGGAACATGAGAAAAGTTGCTCTATATTCCCGGCTTCTCATGTGGGAGATCGTGACGGCACAGAGGAAGGTTATCAGGATACAGATTTGTTTGTGGATGAATCTGTTGATACTGCGGAACAAGCTATTCAGAATTTACTTCTTGAGGATTTACACCAAGCTCTATTGAAACTGAGTCCGGCAGAACGAGATTTTATATTGTCCTATTATGAAATGAAGATACCAAATGCAACTTGTTTAGCCCAACGATATGGTATTACTCGGCAAGCCGCAGATAAGCGATTGAAAAAAATCGAAGAAAAAATAAAAAAGTTGGTTGCGATTTTCTAAAAAAGTGGCAGTAGCAAGTGAGAGGGAAATCCTTTCACTTGCACCTTGACAACCTCATATACGAATCATTAAGTTTGATCCTCTTTGGGCGTAATAGCCGCTACATCAGCGGTATATTTTCTGAGAGCTGCCACTCGCATAACAGGCCAACCCATTTTTGCTGTATAGATGAGTTTTCGGTTTATCAGAAATATATCAGGCTGGAATACATCGGATGGCATCCGGTCATGGCATAACAAGGAGGAAAGCTCTCTTACAGCCATAGTCCGAGCGTGATAATAACCGTCGCAGGCCATGGGTAAGACCAAACGAAGTGGAGGTGAAACTCCTGAGAAGCAGGCCAGCCACCTGCGGCTTAATGATTACCCAAATCCCTGGGGTGTCGTGGACAAGTAAGGGATAAAACAGGCGCTAAATTGAAGGAGACTCTGTAATTTGCAGAGCCTCCTTCTTACATAATCAAATCTCAAAACATAGGAGGATGAACATGAAAGAAGATTGGATTTATAAGCGTGGGGATTTATATTATGCCAATTTGAACCCTTATTTTGGATCAGAGCAAGGCGGCACCCGTCCTGTCCTGGTTCTTCAAAACAATGTGGGGAATTTTTTCTGCCCCACTTTGATCGTAGCTCCACTCACCAGTAAATGGATTAAGAAAAAGGAGCTGCCCACACACTATGCACTGGAGAGCGTTCCAGAGCTTGGACTGAAATCTGTTGTTCTGCTGGAGCAAATTAAAACGATTGATAAAAGGCGTGTTTTATCGTACATTGGGCGCGTATCTCGCGAAGAAATGAGAGCGATTGATGATGCTCTGCAAGTTAGTTTAGATATTCATATTCCGGAGGAAATGGAGGCTCCGTAAGGCCACTTACCGGATAAAGGAGGCGTTTTTATGTTTGAAGCAAGAATTGCGGAATTGAACCGCTTTAATGAACAAAATCCTGTCAGCTATGACAAAAGAACCTATACGGTCGATGAGATTCAGGACATTCTGGGTATCAGTCGTCCCACAGCATATAATCTGGTAAAACAGGGTGTATTCCACAGCGTCAGAGTCGGCGGTCATATCCGCATTTCCAAAAAGAGCTTTGATGACTGGCTGGATCACGCAGATGAATGATTTGTCAAGGATGCCGCTCTCCAAATCGACATCCTTAACTTTTTTTCTGCTTTCTCTTACAATGAGGCCATAGCAAGAAAAACTTTATAGAGGAGGCAAAAGCCATGCAAAAACAAAGAGTAAAGACCAGTATGTCTGTACCAGAGATGGGCAAAATGCTTGGGCTTGGTAAAGTAGAATCCTACTGGTTGGTTAAAAAGAACTATTTCAAAACAATTCAAGTGGCCGGACGAATGAGAGTTATGCTGGATAGCTTTGAAGATTGGTATGCCGGCCAGTTCCACTATAAAAAAGTGGATGGTACACCGCCCGGAGAGAAATGGAGGCATACTACGATGTCAGTTCCGGAAATGGCGGATCTTTTGGGGCTGAAATCTGGCACAGCTTATGACCTTGTTAAAAGGGGCTATTTTGAGACGATCTTGATTGATCGAAGAATTCGTATCATTACCAGCAGTTTTGAAGCCTGGTATCAAAAGCAAACTCATTATGTGAAAATCTCAGAAAGGAGCAATGAAAATGGCATCTATCGTGAAGCGTAAAAGCAAATATTCTGTGGTGTATGATTACACAGATGAAAACGGAAAACGCAGACAGCGTTGGGAAACCTTCAGCACAAATGCAGAAGCAAAAAAACGAAAAAAGCAAATTGAGTATGAGCAGGACTCTGGAACCTTCTTTATTCCTACGGCAAAGACCCTGAACGATCTGCTCGATGAATATATGTCCATCTATGGTGTAAATACCTGGGCAATGTCAACATATGAAAGCCGCCGTGGTCTGGCGAGAAACTACATAACTCCTATTATCGGAGATATGTTACTATCCGACATCACTCCAAGGATGATGGATAAGTATTACCGTGATCTGCTCTCTGTGAAAACGGTAAGCGTCAACAACCGCAAACCCACAAGCGAATATCTGACCCCGCATACAGTAAGAGAAATTCACAAGCTACTTCGCAGTGCCTTTAATCAGGCGGTGCGTTGGGAACTAATCAGCCGTAACCCTGTCCTGAATGCGACACTTCCCAAAGAAGAACATAAAGAACGGGATATATGGACTGCCGAAACGCTGAGCAAGGCTATGGAAGTCTGTGATGATCCTATCCTCTCCCTTGCCTTAAATCTGGCGTTCTCCTGCTCTTTACG
Source organism: Clostridium sp. AF35-15 (assembly GCF_003477745.1). Taxonomy (NCBI): domain Bacteria; kingdom Bacillati; phylum Bacillota; class Clostridia; order Eubacteriales; family Clostridiaceae; genus Clostridium; species Clostridium sp. AF35-15. The sequence goes on from NZ_QUDY01000001.1 coordinate 588,256, forward strand.
CATTGGTGAAATGCTGGGCCTTACCTGGGACTGCATTGATATTGCACCACAGAGCATAGAAAATGGTTCAGCTTATATATTCGTCAACAAAGAGCTGCAACGGGTTACACGAGGTGCATTGGACGATTTGAGCGACAAAGGTGTTATTAAGAAGTTTCCACCTTGCATAGCCAGTACCCATACTGCTCTGGTCCTGAAAGAGCCTAAAACCAAAACCAGTATTCGCCGCGTGTACCTGCCGAAAACAGTTGCCTATATGCTGGTAGAGAGAAAAAAAGAAATTGATGAGCTGATGGATCTGTTTGGAGATGAATACATCGACAATAACCTGGTCTTTTGCTCCAGCAATGGCCGTCCGATGGAAAGCCAGGTGATTAACCGTGCTTTCAATAAACTTATCAAAGAAAACGGACTGCCTCATGTTGTATTCCATTCTCTCCGTCACTCCAGTATCACCTACAAGCTGAAACTCAATGGTGGCGATATGAAATCCGTCCAGGGCGACTCTGGTCATGCTCAGGTAAAAATGGTTGCAGATGTCTACTCTCACATCATCGACGAGGATCGCTGCATAAACGCTCAGCGATTGGAGGAAGCATTTTACTCATCCAAGACTCCTGACCCTGTTGAAGATACAGAGCCTAAAACTGCGGATACTGCCGTCACTGAAAGTGATGAAAGTGATGCAGCGAAGATACTGGAACTGCTTAAAAATCCCGAAACTGCCGCACTGCTCAAGCAGCTGGCAAAAGCTTTATAAAGTCCCTCCCTCAGAAGAACGCCTCTCACTTTGTGAGAGGTTTTCTTCGTTTGAACCACTTTGCACAGTGACCAAACACTTTTTTTGTTAGCAAGGTTCTGAAAGCATTTTTGAGCGATGTTAGCAAATTCGCGATTTTGTTTGCAACTTCCTCTAATTTCTGCTAACAAATGTTTGCAAGTTCCTTTGGTAAAAATCGAACCTCTGACTTACCGCCTTTCTTAGCAAAAGGCCAAATCTCGTTAGCAAATGTTAGCAAACCAAGGTTTTTTGCAAAAAAGCCACAAAAGCCGCAGAAATAAGAAAAGCCGAAAACCCTGATAAATCAAAGGTTTTCGGCGTGTTTGCTGGCGTCCCTGGCGGGATTCGAACCCACGGCCTTTCGCTTAGGAGGCGAACGCTCTATCCTGCTGAGCTACAGAGACTTATATTAAATTGAGACTGGCAACGATCACTTTTCCCCGTAAGGCAGCTGGTAGAGCACAACCTTAGGAGGCGCTTGTTATATCCATTTAACTATGGGAACAAATGCCGTATTTTCGGGCTTTTTCAGCCTTTTCGGTCACGGCGACCAACTTTATGAACTCAATCACTTTCGTGATGAATTATCTCTTTCTTATCTCTTCTGATTTTTCAGATTTCGCTTCCTTAAGTGATCCTCAAACGCTACCCTTTTTCTTCAAAAGGGTTCCGCCATGGTTCTACCTTAGGAGGCGAACACTCTATCCTACTGAGCTACAGAGATTTATATGTTTCACGTGAAACATATATCGTATTTTCATACTGCATTTTATTATAATTCATTTTCATGTGTTCCGCAACTATTTTCTCTTCTCACATGCTCCGTATGCAATTTCTGTGTAGCTGTTCACGGGTAGGCACTTTTGGAACCGATGATTTTTTATAGACCTTTACGCAAAATGAGCCGTTCCCATCATCCATATTTTTCCTTTAAACCGACGTCCCGGAAGCGGTTCTCCAAGCAGGTCCATCTTATTGATACCCACGCGGAAATACAGATCGTTGCATTCCACCTTGAGATCATAGATTTCCTCGCCGGTAAACCGGTTTTTCTTACATATAACCTCTTTGATCTCGCCTAAAATCGAATACTGATCGCACTCGATCCCGCTTGGCATAAAAGTTGTATCGACGATCGAATAAATATCCTCTCTCGTCGCCCGGCGCGATGCCATCGAATAGAGATCCAGATCCTCGATTGTTAAGGACTCCATCGCATCCTCGTCGCCATTTTTTGCCGCTTCCAAAAGTTCATCCCGGTTTTTCGCCGCCACTTTGGCTTTTTCAATCTGCAGCGCCGTCTTTTTGATCGGAAGAAGCACCTTGCCCCGATTGGCAAATCCTGCCAGGCTAACCGAATTCACCTGTAAGCGCTCGCGCTCTTTCCGGTAACACTCCCTGTATTCGATCGGATTCAAGAGATAAAAGATCAGCGAAAGCCCTACCTTATACTCATCCAGAAGCCCCGCATAGGTTTCCTTCTCCGTATGACGCTGAATGGAACATTCTGCCCGCGAGGTTACCTCCTCGTTCAGGATATAGGGATAATAATACTCTATCTCCATCTCATCCTGCTCATTCAGCTCCCCATACATCGCCACGCCGATCCCCGGCGCAACTTCTGTCTTGATCTCATATAATTCGGTCTCCCTGTCAAGCTGAAGACAGCTGGAGGTTCCCGCCTCTCTCGCCAGACAGCGAAGCAGGGCACGGATGTCCTTCTTCTTCTGATACATACTAAATCCGGCAGCTCGCAAAAAACGATGCATATTGACTCCTTCTAACTACAATCCGCAGCTGCTGCCAACACATACAGCCGCCTCATTTCTATCCTTTATTTTCTTTACTTATACCCAAGCGCACGCTCCAGTGCTTCCTTCTCTTCACTTCCTAAAAGCACCTCGGTCTTGCCCTCTACGACATCCTTCAGATACAGGTAACAGCCTTCACGGCTGTGAACAGAATTCAGCACAAATCCCGTGTTGTTATCATCCAGCATGGCAATGACAAAACTCAGATTGCCGCCCATGCCCTTAAACGCATTGTACTTGACAATACCGGTTTTCTGGTATCCAGCCTGCGCCTTGGAGACAACCGAATCCACCAGGCGTTTTGTATCTCCGTCCTTTGCCCGCAGATACTCGGTCTCATCCACCAGTTCCATGATCGTGTCTTCGAGCGTCTCCGCATCTTTTCCCCGCATAAACATATCATATCTGCGATACAACTTCCTATACTGCGAAAAACAGATGACGGACGCAATAAATGATATGAGTGTCAGGATCGCCAGAACGATCACGATAACCCCCGGATCGATGCCAATCCCGCTAAAAATACTGCTCTCCATCTTTCATTCCTCATTTCCCATCATCCGTCCCCTGGGACGAATTTTGTGTGATTACTGTCTTAATGACTCCAAAAGCTCAATCAGACGTTCCAGTTCCGCTGATGAATAGTATTCGATCTCGATTCTGCCTTTATTCTTATCCTTGCGGTTGATCGAAACCTTCGTTCCCATAACTCCTTTCAGCTTCTCTTCCACATCCTTGAAAAAGACCTCCATATCGCGTTCCGGCTCTGCTTTCTTTTTCGCCTTTTTCGGCTTCAAAAGCTCTTTCACCAGACGCTCGACCTCGCGGACGCTCAAATGATTTTCTACTGTTTTAAGCGCCAACTGGTACTGTTTTTCACCATCTTCCAGCGAAAGAAGCGCTCTCGCATGACCTCCGGTAAGCCGGTCCTGAATCAGCATCTCCTGCACTCTCTCATCCAGTTTCAAAAGACGCATGCTGTTCGTGATCGTCGCACGGTTCTTCGCTACGCGCTCTGCCACGTCCTCCTGACGCAGCCCAAACTCCTGAATCAGCATCTGGTAGGCTTTCGCCTCCTCAATCGGATTTAAATCTGCACGCTGTACATTCTCGATCAGGGCGATCTCCATCGTCTGCTGTCTCGTATACTCGCGCACGATCACCGGAACTTCCCGAAATCCTGCCAGTTTGGCAGCTCTCCACCGGCGCTCTCCGGCAATCAGCTCATAACGATCGCCCTTTTTCTGAACCAGAAGCGGCTGCAGCACGCCGTAACGGCGGATGGATTCTGCCAGCTCTCCGAGCTGTTCTTCATCAAACATCTTACGCGGCTGGCTGACATTTGGCTCAATCTCCGAAATATTTAGAAATTTCTCTTTTTCCACCTCGACGATCCTTACGACCGGCTCCGCTTTTGCCGTCTGTGTCTTCGATTTTGCCGCCGTCTCCCCGGCTGTGCGGGTTTTTCCTTCTGCCGTCGTCTTTCCGGATGCCTTTGCAACTCCCACGCGGCTTCCTTTTCCCACTGTTTTCGCAGCTGTCTTTCCGGCAGACGCCGATTTTTTCTGTTTTTTAGATCCCGGAAGCACCATATCCAGCTCTTCCAGGCTCTTTTTCTCTATCTCCTGTTCCGTCTCACGAACGGAAGTCTTTTTTCCGGCTTCATCCGATGGCTTTGCGCTGCTTTTTCCCGCTTCTGCATTCTCGTAATCATTTCCAAAAAAAGCTCCCAGTCCTCTGCCAAGCCCCGTTCTCTTTGACATTTCCTTCCTCCTCACGAACCTCCCGACGCCCCGGCAGGCATCCTTTCTGAATTTCACTTCACCGTTATTTTCCTGCCTACAGCTCTTCTCCCCGGCTGATCACCTCTGCTGCCAGCAGACGGTAGCTCTCTGCACCAGTCGAACGGCTGTCGTACAGGTTGATCGGCATTCCGTGGCTCGGCGCCTCCGCCAGTCGCACATTTCTCGGTATGATCGTCTTGTAAATCCGCTCATTTAAGTTCTGTTTTACATTCTCTACGACCTGCAGGGAGAGATTCGTTCTCGCATCATACATGGTAAATACCACGCCCTCCAGCTCCAGCGACGGATTCATCTTTTTCCGGACCAAACCGATCGTCCGGAGTACCTGGCTCAGTCCTTCCAGCGCATAATATTCGCACTGGATTGGCACCAGCACCGTATCTGCCGCTACCAGCGCATTGATCGTCAAAAGACTCAGCGACGGCGGGCAGTCGATGATAATAAAATCATACTGATCGCGGATTGTCTCCAGATAACCGTTTAACACCGACTCTTTATTTTCCACATCCAGAAGTTCAATCTCAGCTCCTGCCAGATTCGAATCCGAAGGAAGAACATCCAGATTTTCCTGAACATCGCGCATCAGACAGTCCTCCAGTGTGCAATCGCCCAAAAGCAGCTCATAGACTGTATCTTCAATCTGTTCTTTTTCCAATCCCAAACCAGTGGTTGCATTTCCCTGCGGATCAAAATCGATCGTCAGAACCCTCTGTCCCGCCTCTGCCAGGCATGCCGACAGGTTGATCGCCGTTGTCGTTTTACCTACGCCGCCCTTCTGATTTGCAATCGCAATCGTTCGTCCCATACCGTATTCCTTCCATTTCCTCGGTTTTATCTCACATGAAAGACAGGAAAAAGCCTTCCCGCAGGCATACGCACAGCGATTTCCAGCTTTTTCCCGTTCTTGTCTTGCCTAATAGTATAACACACTTAAAACTCATTTCCTACTTTTTTAGAAAAATTTCATTTAAAATGTTTCACGTGAAACATCGGCTCCACCGTCTCCCCTAGAGCACACCATTTATCTGCCAGACACACAATCCATGCCTCGCGGCACTGAGGCGGCACCGGTATCAGCGGAAACATATGACGTGCGATGATATTTTTTTCCTTCCAATTTAAATGGTAATCTCTCTGTGCATTTCCAAGCGCTGTTTTCGGGTGACGGAAGCCGTGCAGGCGGTGCGAGGAATCCTTCTGATGCCAGTCATACAAAAAATAATCGTGCAGCAGTGCCCCTCTCACAAGTGATTTTGGTTCCAAGCGAATCTGCCACCGTTCCATCATCCAAAGGCTTGTGTAGGCAACATTGAGGCTGTGGCGGTAAATGGATGTCGTACCATGCTGCATCGCCAGCTTCTCCTCGTCTAAGCGCCCTTCCTGCTTCAGTTCGCGTATCGTTTCCGCCAGCAGCCGCTGCCTGCCCGCCGACAACTGAAAAGATTTCTCTGTCTTCCGTTCCATACGATGCCGAAAGCATAACTTATTTTCCTTCTTTATCATATCGCGCATTTCTTTCCCCATCGATTGATTTTTTGATACGTGAACATTATAATGAATTTAATATCGATTTTCAATGAAATTTTGTTTACATAAAATGGCATGTTCATAACTGTTCACAGGTAGAAATTTTCTGAACTGAAAATTCCGAACGCTACAATTCTGGTTGCAGATTTTTCCGATTTGAAATGCGAAGCATCGGCAAAATCCCGTTACTTGGGCACACATCTGTGAACAGATATTCTGTGAAAAAACGCTGGAAATAGCTGAACTGGAATACAGGAAAATATGATATAATATGAGCACTTAGCGAGGTGTTTTCGATCCTAGTGCGAGTCATACCTAAATACTTAATGAAGCCAAGCCAAAGGCGATAGCTGAATTTAGTATTTATGGTATAATAGAATTACTTGATGAGATATTTTCAAGTTTAATTTTTCGATTCAAAAGGAGCTTTCTATATGAACACAAAAAACAAGATCATGACCTGCCTGATGCTGTCCGCCGGCGGCGCAGTTTCACTGGCACTTTTAAATAAATATATTCAATTTTCTGCCACCTCCCGCGGTCTGACCCGGGAAGAGAATTCTCTCTGCTACAAATGGCGGCTGGGAAATATCTACTATACAAAATGCGGTTCCGGCAAACCGCTTCTGTTGATTCACGATCTGCACTTTGCATCGAGCGGCTATGAGTGGGAATCCATCCGCGAACAGCTCAGCCACTCCTACACCGTCTACACGCTCGACCTTCTCGGCTGCGGACGTTCCGAGAAGCCGAACCTGACCTACACAAATTACCTGTTTGTCCAGCTGATCTGTGATTTTATCAAATCTGAGATCGGACATCGGACCAACATTCTCTCCACCGGTGATTCAGCGGCACTGTCTATCATGGCGTGCAGCAACTCTCCAGAACTGTTTGATCAGATCATGCTCATCAACCCGAGCAGCCTTACCGACTGTTGTCAGCTTCCGGGTAAAAATGCCAAGCTTTATAAGCTTCTTCTGGATCTCCCGCTGGCTGGAACGCTCATTTACCACATTGCGTGCAGCCGCTCTATGATCGAAGAGGCATTCCGCACCAAATATTTTTACAATCCGTATACCGTAAAACCGGTTCAGATCGACCGCAGCCACGAAGCCGCACATCTCGGCGAATGTCCGAAAGCGATCTTCTCCAGTATTGAATGCCGCTATACCAAGTGCAATATTTCCAATGCTCTCAGGAAGATCGACAACAGCATCTTCATCATCGGCGGTTCCGAGGAACCGATGATCGAGGCGACGATTCAGGATTACAAGATTTATAATTCCGCAATCGAGTCCTCTATCATCCCAAAGACCAAACATCTGCCGCAGTTAGAACAGCCGGATGCCGTGATGGATGCGATCCATATGTTTTTTTCTTAAAAAAGGATAATGCGTATGCATACCGCGGAGCGTTTTTTCGTCATAGGACGAAGCTTATTACTGTTCATGCATACGTGCCCAGTAACGGAATTTGCCGTGGCTTCGCATTTAAATACGGCAAATTCCTGCTGCCACCACGTTTTCTTACGGCACTTTCGGTTCCAACAGTGCCTACCCGCGAACAGTTACTCTCTCTTTCCCACATCTCCATAAAAATTGCTTTTTCATACTCATACCATGATGCAGATACCATTTTCCAGTATCTTTCATATTCACAGCGTCATCCTTCCGTGCGCCTTGTTTGTTTCTTCTTGATAGGAACGGTCCTAATGTTTCATCCAGGTCCCGCCGCACTATCTATATACAAACAAAACCCCCGGAATGCTCCTCTTTATTCTACATTATTCCCACTCGATCTCCTCGGCTTTCGCACAAAAAACTATATTCTGTAACGAAAACTCAAATTTTATAAATTTTTCCTATTATCTTCAGCTCTGCCATCGCCTCTACCTGTTTCTCCAGATTTCCTCTGTCATATGCCTGATACGGCTTCTGGAACACAATCTTCCAGGACAAATATTCAGTCATACATTTTTGTTTAAACCCCGCCTATATGAAAAAGAAAGACTGCATACCCTACGTGTTCCATATACAGTCTTTCTCTTTCTACCTTTTGATTGCTTTATTTCAGCGGCTCCCGCGATGGCGTTCCCGCTTTTCTCGGATACTTCTTTCCCGTCCTCTCTGTCTTATGAATCCGGACCAGGTTACGCTCATCCTCATTGGCAAGGTGGAAGGAAATCACATCCTCCAGCTCGCCGCCCAGCTTGCGGATCGCACCTTTTCCCGTCTTCATCTCTTCCTCCAGTTTGCCTGATTTGTACGGTACAAACCAGCCTCCCACCTTGACAAATGGCAGGCAGTATTCCGACAGCGTGGACAGATTTGCCACCGCGCGTGAAACGCAGAAATCAAATGTTTCACGTGAAACATTATCATGTGCCGCATCTTCCGCCCGTCCGTGAACCGCCTGAATTTTTTCCAGTTCCAATGCCTGAATTACCTCGTTCAGAAAGTTGATCCGCTTATTTAAAGAATCGAGAAGCGTGACCTTTAAATTTGGAAATGCAATCTTTAACGGGATACCCGGAAATCCAGCTCCCGTTCCAACATCGATCAACGTATACTCTTTCTCTGCCAGATCCGGCACCGCTTTCACAAGTGCCAGACTATCCGAAAAATGTTTGGTCACAACTTCCTTCTGTTCCGTGATCGCTGTCAGATTCACCATCGTATTCCAATGAATCAACAGTTCATAGTAATCGTAGAACTGCTTGATCTGGTGTTCATTTAACGTGACGCCCATCTCCTGCGCTTCTTTCTGAAGCTGCTCGGTAAAGTCTGCCGGAGGCAGAACCACACCGCTTTCTACTTTATTTTCTTCTGCCATAAATATATCCTTTATGATATGTTCTATTTTTTCTCAGGTTCTTATCTATCTTACATTTTGAGTTTCTGCAATGCGTTTACCTGTTTCCATGCAGTCTCTGAATCCGCTCGTTTCTATATTTACAGTTCTTTCTTCTCTTCCCCATGTCCCGCATGGCGGCTCTGCTCTAAGTGTACCAGCAGCACCGAAATGTCCGCCGGTGACACGCCCGCGATTCGGGATGCCTGACCGATATTTGCCGGTTTATAGAGATTTAATTTCTGTACTGCCTCACGGCGCAGGCTTCCGACCGTGGAATAGTCGAAGTTTTCATCCAGCTTCCGGCTCTCCATCTTCTTGAACTGTGCAACCTGCTGCAGCTGGCGGCGGATATAGCCGTCATACTTGATGTTGATGTTGATCTGCTCGATCACATCTTCCGGAAGTTCCGGACGGTTCGGATCCAGTTCTGCCAGTGCTTCATAGCTTAACTCCGGACGGCGTACCAGCTCTGCCAGCGTTGCCGCGGTCTTGAGCGGGGTGCTTCCGTGGCGCTCTAAAAATTCCTGCACTTCTTTTCCAGCGCCAATGTTGATCTTCTCCAGACGCTTTGCCTCTTCCTCGATTATGTTTTCTTTCCAGAGAACACGCTCATACATCGCATCACTGACCAGTCCAATCTCATGCCCGATCGGGGAAAGACGCAGATCCGCGTTGTCCTGACGCAAAAGCAGGCGGTATTCCGCACGCGACGTCATCATCCGGTACGGTTCATGGTTTTCTTTGGTAACCAGATCGTCGATCAAGACACCGATATACGCCTGGGAACGGTCGAGGATGATCGGTTCTTTTCCCAGCACTTCGCGCGCCGCATTGACACCCGCCATAAAGCCCTGTACCGCCGCTTCCTCATAACCGGAGCTTCCGTTAAACTGACCGCCGCTGAACAATCCCCGGATCGCCTTAAATTCCAGCGATGCCTTTAACTGGCGTGCATTGATACAATCGTACTCAATTGCATATGCATTTCGAACAATTTTTACATTTTCGAGTCCCGGAACGGTACGGTACATCGCGTACTGCACATCCTCCGGCAGGGAACTGGACATACCGCCCAGATACATTTCATTCGTATAAATTCCCTCCGGCTCGACAAAAACCTGATGACGGTTCTTATCTGGAAATTTTACCACCTTATCCTCGATCGATGGACAGTAACGCGGACCTGTTCCCTCGATCGCGCCCGAAAAGAGGGGCGATCGATCCAGGTTGTTGCGGATGATCTCATGTGTTTTCTCATTGGTATAGGTCAGCCAGCAGGACACCTGCTCCTTCTGCACCGACTCCGGATCGGTGGAAAAAGAAAATGGCACAATCCTCTCATCGCCGAACTGCTCTTCCATCTTAGAAAAATCGATGCTGCGCTTATCGACACGCGCCGGTGTGCCCGTCTTGAAACGGAACATCTCGATTCCCAGCTTTTTCAGGGAGTCTGTCAGATGGTTTGCCGCCTGCAGACCATTCGGTCCGGTCGGATTGCTCACATCGCCATAGATACATCTCGCTTTCAGGTACGTTCCCGTTGCCAGCACCACCGCCTTGCAGTAATACGTCGCGCCGGAGTACGTTTTCAGTCCTTTGATCTGACCTTCTTCCACGATCAGCTCTGCCACCTCTCCCTGACGGATCGTCAGGTGATCGGTATTTTCCATGGTACGGCGCATCTGGCGGGTATATTCCTGCTTGTCCGCCTGCGCGCGGAGCGAATGCACCGCCGGTCCCTTAGACTGGTTGAGCATCTTGGACTGTATAAAGGTTTTATCTATATTTTTTCCCATCTCGCCGCCGAGCGCATCCAGCTCGCGCACCAAGTGGCCCTTCGAGCTTCCGCCGACATTCGGGTTGCACGGCATCAGGGCGATGCTGTCCACGCTGACGGTAAACACGATCGTCTCGAGTCCCAGTCTCGCGCTTGCCAGCGCCGCCTCACAGCCGGCGTGTCCCGCCCCGACGACCGCTACATCATAATTTTCTGTTAAACAGGGCATGTTTCCTCTTTCCTCTCTATCTCTGCGTTCTATTCAAGTCGAACGTCCGTGAGACTTGGCGCGTGATTCTGGTCAGCGTAAGCTGACATATTCTTTACAGCATCACTGCGCATCCTCGCGGAGCGTTTATCTCAGTCGGAGACAAGGCTTCCTCTGAGACAAATTTGCTATTACTCACCACCTGAAGAGGTGGGAGTCTTCTCGACTGAGATAAACGCTGCGGCTCATGCGCCGTATGTTTCGCAGCCGATTTTACTGCAGCTGCACATTTCAATTCGATCAAACGCCTTATATTCTTTCTTGTTTTCAGATCCACCCTATCATACCACAAGGAAAGAAACCTTGCAAAAAAATTGATCTATTTCCCCATACAAAAATGGCTGAAAATCTCATTCACCAGATCCTCTTCCAGTGATTCCCCAAGGATCGTTCCAAGATGTTCATAGGCATCCATCAGATCAATCGAGAAAAAATCCTCCGGCATCGCATTGTCGATGCTTGTCTCGACCAGACGCAGGCTTTTCAGCGCCTGCTCCATCGCCGTCTTGTGACGGACGTTTGTCAGCATGACCTGATCGTTGAAATTCAGGTTTCCCTGCAAGAACATCGTCTGAATTTTTTCCTCCAATCGATCAATTCCCTGCTGTTCCTTCGCCGATACCGGAATCACTTCCTGCCCGCACGCTTCGCGAAGCGCTTCTTCTGTGAGAACCGGTTCCAGATCTGTCTTATTTAAGAGGACGATCACCTTCCGTCCCCGGATCAAATCGAGGATCTGACGGTCATTTTCATCCAGCTCCCTTGATCCATCGACCACATACAAGATCAAATCTGCCTCATCCGCAATCTTTCTCGCCCGTTCCACGCCAATCTTTTCAACGATATCCTCCGTTTCCCGGATGCCCGCCGTATCGATCAAATTTAAGCTAAGCCCGCGCAGACGGATATTTTCCTCCAGCGTATCGCGTGTCGTACCGGCGATCTCTGTCACAATCGCGCGCTCCTCTCCCAACAGTACATTCATCAGGGACGATTTTCCTGCATTCGGCTTACCTAAGATCACGGTTTTGATCCCCTCCGTCATGATACGCCCGTTGTCAAACGTCCCGATCGACGCCTCCAGTTCCATCTCTATCGGCTGCAGCGTCTCCCGAAGGCGCTCCGGATATCCGTCCAGAGAAATATGCTCCGGATCATCAAGTGCGGACTCAATAAAGGCAATCTCATAGATTAGTTTTTCGCGAAGTTCCCGCACTTTCCGCGACATTGAACCGCTCAACTGGCTGACCGAAGACTGCAGCGCATACTCATTTTTCGACTGGATCACATCGATCACGGCTTCCGCCTGCGAAAGATCAATTCTGCCATTTAAAAACGCCCGCTTCGTAAATTCGCCTGGTTCCGCCAGCCGCGCCCCACATTTTACCGCCAGCTCCAGAATCCGCTTCATCACCAGCACGCCTCCGTGACAGTCAATCTCTACCGTGTCCTCCGCCGTATAACTGTGCGGACCGCGCATCAAAAGAAGCAGCACTTCATCGATCCGTTCCTCTCCATCCCGAATATATCCATAATGAATCGTATACGTTTTCTGCTCTGAAAGCCTCTTCCCCGCCACCGCCGGTTCAAACATCCGCTCCGCCACCGCCACAGCGTCCGAACCGCTAATCCGGATAATCCCAATCCCCGAACTCGAAAGCGCCGTCGCGATCGCGGCGATTGTATCTGTATATACCATATATATATAAATCCTTCCTTGCTTTTTATCTTCTTATTCTATACCATATGGAAGCATTTTCCCATCTTTATTTACAAATCTAGTCTAATATTTATTTCTTTTTTTATGTTTTCACGATAAACCTCTCGCGCTCGATCCCCCACAAAAAAGAAGGTCTAGATACCTCCAGACCTTCTTCGTCATACTTATTTACTTCTCATATCTCCCATACCCGTCACTTCTCTCGCGTCTGCCCTCACGCTTCAGCGAAATAATCACATGCCGGAACGGATCCTCGCCCTCGCTGCGGGTGGTGACATACTTGTCATTCTGCAGCGCTGCATGAATGATCCGTCTCTCATACGGGTTCATCGGCTCCAAAGATACGGAACGTTTCGTTCTCTTTACCTTGTAAGCAATGTTCTTTGCCAGTGTCTCAAGCGTCTCTTTCCGTCTCTCGCGGTAATTCTCGGTATCGAGCTTCACGCGGACGTAATTCTCGCTCTTCTTGTTGACAACCAGGCTGACCAGATACTGGAGAGAATCCAGGGTCTGACCTCTCTTACCGATCAAAATACCCATGTCCTCGCCGGAGAGGTCAATGTTCATCTCGCACTCTTCCTCATTGAAAGCCGCTGCGATCTTCACATCTAAGTTCATCGCATCAAATACCTGGCTTAAAAAGTCGATCGCACGATCCTCGAGCGTCTCTTTTTTCTTAGCACGGATGATCGCCGGTTTCGCGCCGATCCCCAGAAATCCGGCGCTTCCTTTTTCGACCACTTCGTACTCTAATTTATCACTGGTGGTTTCCAGTTCAATCAGTGCCTTTGTTACTGCCTCATCGACTGTCTTAGCGGTAACCGTAATCATATCCATCCTGCGCCCTCCTTCTATTTTTTCGCGTGCTTATCGTTGTACTTCTGCACCATCTTGGCCTTGGAAGCCAGACTGCCCGGCTTCGGATCGGAATTGTAAAATGCTTCAGACGCCTCCATCTGCTTTTTATTGCGGGAGATCTTGTCCTCTTTCGCCTTGCTTTCCGCATCCTCGCGTGCCTGAAGCGCCTTTAAATTCACGCTTGCCTTCTCGCTGACATTGGCCGGCGGCAGACCTTTTCTCGCTCTCTTCTTGTTCATCTTCTCCACGTTGCGGCGGATCAGATCATCGACATCGATCTTGTTCATATGTGCATTTACGATCAGCTGCTGAACGAGCTGGAATGCACCCTGAACGACCCAGTAGATACCGATCGCGGACGGCAGGGAGAAACAGAAGAATACGGACATCAGCGGCATCGTGATCATCATGCTGTTCATCATGCTCGCGCCCGGCGCGTCCTGATCCACCTGCTGTAAATTGGAAATCAGCTTGGTGGAGAGCCACTGGGTCAGACCTGCGAGGATCGGGATGATCCATGCGATCGTGATGTGGTTAAAACCGGTAAACGGCGGAGTTGCCAGATTGATGCCGAAGAAATAGTTCATCTGCTCAATCTTGCCCGCATTTTCTGCGATCGTCGAAGAGATCTGCGGGAATAAACTTTCCAGCGTATCCCATCCAGCCGGTGTCAACTTATATAACATATCTACGACTTTGTTTGCCACGGTGTAGTCTACCTTGTCCACCGCCATGCCGACACCGCTTGCCAGCTCGGAAATCTTGTTGACGTAATCCGGCTGCTCCATCAGCGGGTTCGCTACGTTGTCAAAAAAGACACGTACTGACGGTACGTATGCCGGAATGTTGTAGATAACCCGGTACAAAGCGAAGATAATCGGAAGCTGAATCGCCATCGGCAGACATCCTGCCATCGGATTCGAGCCATATTTCTCATAGACTGCCTGCATCTCGACCTGTTGTTTAGCCATCGATGCCTGATCGGTTTTTCCCTTATACCTATTCTGAACCGCCTTGATTTCAGGGTTCATAAGCGACATAAGTTTTGACGATTCCTGCTGTTTGATCGTCAGAGGAAATAACAGTAACTTTGTGATAATGGTAAACAGGATGATACACAGACCGATATTCATGATCCCCATGCTGCTGGTAATCCGGAATAAAAAGTCCATGATATAACCAAACACGCTGGCGATCGGTCCCATGATCGAACCTGCCTTTGTCGCAACTAAAACGCTAACGTCCAATGAACTACCTCCTCATCCTTTACGGAACTGGATCATAACCGCCTTCTGCAAATGGATTACAGCGAAGAATCCGCTTACATGCCAAAATCATACCTTTTACAGCGCCGTACTTTTTAAGTGCCTGGATGGCGTACTCCGAGCACGTCGGCGTGTACTTGCAGTGAGGTCCTGTCATAGGGGAAATATAGAGCTGATATTCCCGAATCATCTTTATCAAGATCTTCTTAATCAATATTCTCACTTCGATTCTCCAGAATGTTATGCAGTCCGCATAAGTGCAGGTATGCACTCTCAATTTTTTTGAAGTCTGCTTCTTTCGCTGCCGGTCTGGCAACGACTACGATGTCTAATCCGAGTCTGACTCTGTCCTTATTTAACCGATAGCTCTCCCGTACCAACCTTGTCACATGATGGCGGACCACGCTGTTTCCAACCTTTTTGCTGACGGAGATACCGATCCGAGGCTCCTTCCCGTCATCCACCCGCTTCACGTACATAACCAGAAGCTTATTGGCATAGGATTTCCCTGTCTTGTAAACCTTTTGAAATTCGCTGTTCTTCTTAATTGAATTAAAACGCTTCATTAAAATCACCAATGATAAATAATATAAAATAGAATCCGGCTCGCCGGATTCACGCACCGAGGTGCGATTGCATTAGCAATCATTTTCCCCTGCACCGAGTGTGCATCGCAGAGCTTTTCTTAATTTCATAGAACTTTTTCTATGAATATTAAGAAAGGCCACAATCTATAACTCGATTGCGGCCTCGTTCATTAAGCAGATAATTTTGCTCTACCTTTTGCTCTTCTGGCAGCCAGAACTTTTCTTCCACCTGCGCTGCTCATTCTCGCACGGAATCCATGAACTTTTGCTCTCTGTCTTTTCTTCGGCTGAAATGTCATCTTCATGTCTGCATACACCTCCTCATCCATAATATAGTAAGAGAAATCCACGCTTCCTCCGGCTCACGCCGAAATCCGTATTCTTCTCAACATAGTTAGACTATTGTAATTAAACATCTTCTCCATTATATAGAAGAATTCCGCATTCGTCAACCACTATTTTGATCTTTTTAATCCCCATAGAACAAGGAATTTCTGTGGTTTTTCCACCATTTCGATCCTGCGTCCCCACAGATCGATCGTCGATTGCTGTCGAGGCACCTTATTATATACAGTATACACACCGGGACATTTCCATTTTGTGGATAAAAAAATCCTTATTTTATCAGCATTCCAGCCACCTATTCACAGCTTATCCTCCACTTATCCACATTTTGGGGATAACTTGTGGAAAAGCCGTGGAATACGATCTGGATAAGCTTCTGATTGTTCACACCCATTCACCAAAAAGCCTTATTTTTCGGCGTTTTTTCCACGTGGATAACTGAATTTCACTTATTCACATTGCGGGTTTTTATTGAAAAATGTGGACAAATCATGTAGAATAGAACTTAGATTGGGTTATTTTGCAGTTTTGGCTGCTTTTTACGTTTAGGAGACACAGTATGATAGAGAAAATTAAGGAAAAATGGGATGAAATTCTCCTCCATATTAAAGAAGAACACGAACTGACGGACGTTTCTTTCAAAACATGGCTGCTTCCGACGCAGCCTTATTCCATGAAAGACGGCACCCTTCAGATCCTGGTTCCGGATGTGCAGTTTCTCGGCTATATCAAAAAAAAATACGGACTTTTGATCCAGATTACCATCGAAGAACTAACCGGAATCGAGTGTGAGGTCGATTTTGTCACCATCGAACAGGTCGATGAGCCGCAAAAAGAGACGGACAAAAGCCATCTGATCAACCGCCCGTCCGAAGTCAGCCGCCAGCTCATCCAGGATGCGAACTTAAATCCGCGCTACACATTCGACACCTTCGTCGTCGGCGCAAACAATAACTTAGCGCACGCCGCTTCCCTCGCCGTGGCAGAATCTCCGGGTGAGATCTACAACCCTCTCTTCATTTACGGGGGTGTAGGTCTGGGAAAAACGCATCTTATGCACTCGATCGGACATTTTATCTTAAAAAACAATCCAAAAGCGAAGGTTCTCTACGTTACAAGTGAGAAGTTTACGAACGAACTGATCGATGCGATCCGGAACAAAAACAATATTTCCACCACGGAGTTCCGTGAAAAATACAGAAACAACGACGTCCTCCTCATCGATGATATCCAGTTTATTATCGGTAAGGAATCGACACAGGAAGAATTTTTCCATACCTTCAACGCACTCTATGAAGCGAAAAAACAGATCATTATCTCCTCAGATAAGCCGCCGAAAGAGATCGAGACGCTGGAAGAACGGCTTCGTTCCCGTTTCGAATGGGGCTTGACCGTCGATATCCAGTCGCCGGATTATGAAACCCGTATGGCGATCCTCCGCAAAAAAGAGGAACTCGAGGGCTACAATATAGATAATGAAGTGATCAAGTACATCGCCACCAACGTCAAGTCCAACATCCGTGAGCTCGAGGGCGCCCTCACCAAGATCGTCGCCCTTTCCAAGTTAAATAACAAGGAGATCACGACGGAGCTGGCGGAGGAAGCGCTCAAGGATCTCATTTCCCCGAACGCGGAGAAGGAAGTGACCCCGGAGCTGATCATCCAGGTCGTTGCCGATCATTTCGGTATCACTCCGCTTGACATTTCCTCCCAGAAGCGCAACAAGGAGATCGTATTCCCGCGCCAGATCGTGATGTATATCTGCCGTTCGATGCTCGGAACTTCCCTGCAGAATATCGGCAAATATTTAGGCGGTCGGGATCACACGACGATCATCCACGGTCACGACAAGATCGCTGCCGATATGGAGAAAAACGAATCGCTTCGCAATACCGTGGAAATCTTAATGAAAAAGATCAGCCCACAGTAGGTTTCTTCCACAATTTCGCGTGGAAAAGTGGTTGAAAACCTGTGGATAACTTTTCCCACATTTTGCTCCATTTCAGGGCTGTGGATAATTCAAAAGTTATCCAGCCGGTTCCGGACAGTTTTACACAGCCTTTTTAACCATTCAAAAGGAGTCTGAACCCCTGTATTTTCAAGACTGTCCGGAGAATTCCACATATTCACAGCCCCTACTACGATTGCGACGAAATTTATATATATCTTTTCTTTCCGTTCCACGTTATTTTTAGCAAAGGAGTTATCAACAAACATGAAGCTTTCATTTGAAAAAGATCATTTAATGAACGGCATCAACATTGTTCTAAAGGCCGTTCCTTCCAAAACCACCATGCCGATTCTCGAATGCATCCTGATCGATGCTGTTTCGGATGAGATCAAACTGACCGGCAACGATATGGAGCTGGGAATTGAGACGAAGGTCGAAGGAACGATCCTGGAACGTGGAAAAATCGCTCTTGATGCCAAGCTTTTTTCCGATATTATCCGCAAGCTCTCCGGCGAAAATTCTACGATCACGATCGAATCGGATGAAAAATACAACACGACGATCACCTGTGACAAGGCTATTTTCCAGATTCAGGGCAAGGACGGCGATGAATTTTCCTATATTCCCCACATTGAGCGGGATAAATTCATCACACTTTCCCAGTTTACCTTAAAAGAGATCATTCGCCAGACGATCTTCTCGATCTCGCCGAACGACAGCAACAAGATGATGACCGGTGAGCTGATGGAGGTCACCGGCAATGAACTTAAGCTCGTTTCCCTCGACGGACACCGCATGTCGATCCGCAAAGTTGCATTAAAAGAACAGTACAGTGATATAAAAGTCATCGTTCCTGGCAAGACTTTAGGTGAGATCAGCAAGATCTTAAACGGTGACAACGACTCTGAGGTACAGATTTTCTTCAGCACCAACCACATCATGTTTGAATTTGACGACACGATCGTGTTATCCCGCCTGATTGAGGGCGAGTATTTCCGGATCAATCAGATGCTTTCCTCCGATTATGAGACGAAAGTTACCTTGAACCGCCGCGATTTCATGGATGCGATCGACCGTGCGAGCATTCTCGTCCGTGAAAATGATAAGAAACCTTTGATCTTAAACTTTACCGATGAAGAAATGGAGTTAAAGATGCATTCCGCCTTCGGTACGATGGATGCCCGTCTGGCGATTACCAAGTTTGGAAAAGACCTGATGATCGGCTTCAACCCGAAGTTTTTGGGTGATGCGCTGCGAATCATCGATGATGAGGAAGTGACTCTGTACATGATGAATCCGAAATCCCCGTGCTTTATCCGGGACGAGGAGGAGACTTACATCTATCTGATCCTGCCGGTCAATTTCAATGCGGCAGCGATCTAACCTGCCATTTTTAGACATGGCAGGTGCAGGCAGACAGTGACAGAAAGGATCTGAAATAAGATGGAGATAAAACTGAGAGATGAATTTATAAAACTGGGTCAGGCGCTTAAGGCAGCTGGTCTGGTAGAGTCCGGCGTGGATGCTAAATTTGCGATTCAGGACGGGCTTGTGAAGGTCAATGGCGCGGTGGAAATGCAGCGCGGCAAGAAGCTTTACGACGGGGACAAAGTCGAGTATGACGGAGAGACCGTAACAATCACCAAATAAAGGATGGTTTCATGTTTATCGAATCGATCGAACTCAAAAATTACCGCAATTACGGGGAATTACATATGGATTTTGATCCGGGGACGAATGTTCTCTACGGGGACAACGCGCAGGGTAAAACCAATATCCTTGAAGCGGTCTACGTGTGTGCGACGACCAAGTCCCACCGCGGCAGCAAGGACAGGGAGATCATCGAATTCGGAGAGGACGAGTCCCACATCAAGATGCAGCTTCGCAAGGACGATGTGCCGTACCGGATTGACATGCATCTAAAGAAAAATAAGACGAAGGGCGTGGCGGTCAACGGGATTCCGATCCGGCGGGCGAGCGAGCTTTTCGGCATTGTTAACGTGGTGTTTTTTTCGCCGGAAGATCTGAATCTCATTAAGAACGGACCGGCGGATCGGCGCCGTTTTATTGATCTGGAATTATGCCAGTTAAACCGGCTCTACGTCCATTCGCTGGTGCAGTACAACCGGGTGGTGATACAGAGAAATAAGCTCTTAAAGGAGCTGTTTTTCCATCCCGAGTACGAGGAGATGCTGGATATATGGGATATGCAGCTTGCTTCCTATGGGCGGGAGGTGAGCCAGTACCGGCGGGAATTTATCGGTGAATTAAACGAATTGATCCGTCCGATCCATCAGAAATTGTCGGGTGGAAAGGAAGAACTCGTCATCCAGTATGAGCCGAACACGGAGGCGGATCAGTTGGAAGCGGCAGTCAAAAAGAGCCGCGAGGCGGACCGGAAGCAGAAGACGACGCTGGTCGGACCACACCGGGATGACTTAAGTTTCTATGTCAACGGAATTGACATCCGGCGCTTCGGTTCACAGGGACAGCAGAGAACGGCGGCATTATCGCTCAAACTGGCGGAGATTGAGCTGGTTAAAAAGATCAAAAAGGAGTATCCGATCCTGCTTCTCGACGATGTTTTGTCGGAGTTAGATGGAAAACGGCAGGATCATCTGCTCGCCAGCATCCGCCACATACAGACGATCATTACCTGTACGGGCTTGGATGATTTTATCAGCCACAGCTTCCAGATAGATAAGACCTTTCGGGTCGTGAGCGGGACGGTCACCTGTGAACGTCCAAACAAGACAACTAGTCAGACATAAAACAGCAAGTGAAGGAGGAACTATGGGTTCAGAATACAGTGCAGATCAAATACAGATATTGGAGGGATTGGAGGCGGTCAGAAAGCGTCCTGGTATGTATATAGGCAGCACATCTGTAAGAGGCCTCCATCACCTGGTGTATGAGATAGTAGACAACTCCGTGGATGAGGCGTTAGCCGGATTCTGCAGTCACATCGAGGTGCAGATCAATGCGGACAATTCCATCACGGTACAGGATGACGGTCGTGGTATCCCGGTTGATACTCAGAAAAAAGCCGGACTTCCGGCGGTTGAGGTCGTATTTACGATCCTGCATGCGGGCGGCAAGTTCGGCGGCGGCGGATACAAGGTATCCGGCGGTCTGCACGGCGTAGGCGCATCGGTTGTAAATGCTCTTTCCGAGTGGCTGGAGGTTGAGATCTGCCGCGATGGAAAGGTATATAAACAGCGCTATGAGCGCGGCAAAACGATGTATCCGCTGAAAGTAGTCGGTGAGTGTGCTCCGGATAAGCACGGCACACGGGTCGTATTCCTGCCGGATAAGGAGATTTTCGAGGAAACGGTCTACGACTATGATACGTTAAAAGTACGCCTGCGTGAGACGGCATTCCTGACGAAAAACTTAAAGATCACCCTGCGGGATGACAGAGAAGTGAAGCATGAGAAGACCTTTCACTATGAGGGCGGTATCAAGGAATTTGTCACCTACTTGAACCGGAGCAATGAGAAGCTCTATGAACCGGTTATCTACTGCGAGGGCATCAAGGACAAGGTATTTGTCGAGGTGGCGATGCAGCATAACGATTCCTACACGGAAAATATCTACACCTTCGTCAATAATATCAATACACCGGAGGGCGGTACCCATCTGGCCGGCTTTAAGAGTGCTCTGACGAAGACTTTTAATGACTATGCGAAGAAAAATAAGCTTCTGAAGGAAAATGAGCCGGCACTCAGCGGTGAGGATATCCGCGAGGGCCTTACAGCGATCATCAGCGTTAAGATCGAGGAGCCGCAGTTTGAGGGACAGACGAAGCAGAAACTCGGCAACAGCGAGGCCCGCGCGGCGGTCGATGCGATCGTGAGCGAGCAGCTGACATATTTCCTGGAGCAGAATCCAACGGTTGCCAAGATCATCTGTGAGAAATCAATTCTTGCCAAGAGAGCCCGCGACGCAGCCCGCAAGGCCCGCGAGATGACGAGACGTAAATCAGCGCTTGACGGCATGGCGCTTCCAGGAAAATTAGCCGATTGTTCCGACAAGAATCCGGAAAACTGCGAGATCTACATCGTAGAGGGAGATTCCGCGGGTGGTTCTGCGAAAGAGGCTAGAAATAAATCCAATCAGGCTATTCTGCCTCTTCGAGGCAAGATCTTAAACGTAGAAAAAGCAAGACTGGATCGAATTTACGGCAATGCGGAGATCCGTGCGATGATCACGGCATTTGGTACCGGTATTCATGAAGATTTTGATATTTCAAAACTTCGTTACAACAAGATCATTATCATGACCGATGCCGATGTGGATGGTGCACATATCAGTACCCTGCTTCTGACGTTCCTGTATCGTTTTATGCCGGATTTGATCCGGGAAGGACATGTATATCTGGCACAGCCGCCGCTTTATAAGATCGAGAAGAATAAGCGTGTCTGGTATGCATACAGCGATGATGAGCTGAATTCGATTCTGACTGAGATTGGCCGTGACAACAACAATAAGATCCAGCGTTATAAAGGTCTGGGTGAGATGGACGCGGAACAGCTTTGGGAGACTACCATGGATCCGGAGCGCCGAATTCTTCTCCGTGTCCAGATCGACAGTGAGACTGCTTCGGAGGTTGATCTGACATTTGCTACCCTGATGGGGGATCAGGTTGAGCCGCGCCGTGAGTTTATCGAGGCAAATGCGAAGTACGTAAAGAACCTGGATATTTAATTAAATTTAAGTCACTTAAATCCTTTTGAGGACGAAAGGAGTATAGATGGAACCAAATATATTTGACAAAATTCATGACATTGATCTGAAAAAGACAATGGAAACGTCTTACATCGATTATGCGATGAGCGTTATTGCTGCCCGTGCACTTCCGGATGTGCGGGATGGCTTGAAACCGGTGCAGAGACGAGTGCTTTATTCGATGGTTGAGCTGAATAATGGACCGGATAAGCCCCACCGTAAGTCAGCCCGTATCGTCGGTGATACAATGGGTAAATACCACCCACATGGTGACAGTTCAATCTATGGTGCGTTGGTAAATATGGCTCAGAAATGGGCTACCCGTTACCCGCTTGTAGATGGACATGGAAACTTCGGTTCCATGGACGGCGACGGCGCCGCAGCGATGCGATACACCGAGGCAAGACTGAGCCGTATTTCCATGGAGATGCTGGCGGATATTGGCAAGAATACCGTTGATTTCATGCCGAACTTTGATGAGACTGAGAAAGAACCGACGGTTCTTCCGGCTCGTTTTCCCAATATTCTGGTAAATGGCGGCACCGGTATCGCCGTTGGTATGGCAACGAATATTCCGCCTCACAACCTGCGTGAGGTGATTGCTGCCGTTGTCAAGATCATAGACAACCGGGTGGAGGAAGACCGCCCGACTACCATCGAAGAACTGATGGAGATCGTAAAGGGACCTGATTTCCCGACAGGAGCAACCATCCTTGGAAAAGCAGGCATCGAAGAAGCGTACAGAACCGGACGCGGCAAGATCCGTGTACGGGCTGTATACAATATCGAGGCCATGGCAAATGGCAAGAGCCGTATCATCGTGACAGAGCTTCCTTATGCAGTGAATAAGGCTCGTTTGATCGAAAAGATCGCAGAGCTTGTAAAGGATAAAAAGCTTGATGGAATCACGGATCTGCGTGATGAATCCAACCGTGAGGGACTTCGGATCTGCATTGAACTGCGCCGTGATGTGAATGCCAATGTCATCATGAACCGTCTGCTGAAGCATACACAGCTGCAGGACACCTTTGGTGTGATTATGCTGGCGCTGGTTAATAATGAGCCGCGTATCTTAAATCTGCAGCAGATCCTGGAATATTACTTAAAGCACCAGGAGGATGTGGTAACCAGAAGAACCAAATATGATCTGAACAAGGCAGAAGAGAGAGCCCATATTTTGGAAGGTCTTTTAAAGGCACTGGATCATATCGATGAGGTTATTAAGATCATCCGCGGTTCTGCCAATGTTCAGGCGGCGAAAGCTCAGTTAATGGAGCGTTTTGATCTTTCGGATGCACAGGCACAGGCCATCGTAGATATGCGTCTGCGTGCTCTGACCGGTCTGGAACGCGAGAAACTGGAAAATGAATATAAAGAGCTGGAGGCAAAGATTGCAGAGTTGAAAGCGATTCTGGCAGATGAGAAGAAACTTTTGTGTGTTATCAAGGAGGAGATCTCCCTCATCGCTGATAAATACGGAGATGACCGCCGTACCGCCATCGGATATGATGAATACGATATGTCTGCGGAGGATTTGATCCCGGATGACGATATCGTTGTGACCATGACCAATTTTGGCTATATTAAGAGAATGTCCAGCGATAATTTCAAGAGCCAGAACCGCGGAGGCAAGGGAATCAAGGGCATGCAGACTATTGAGGAAGATTATATCGAAGATCTGCTGATGACCACAACCCATCATTATGTGATGTTCTTTACCAACAAGGGACGCGTATACCGTCTGAAGGGATACGAGATTCCGGAGGCAGGACGCACTGCCAGAGGTACTGCCATCGTGAATCTGCTTCCGCTGATGCCAGGCGAGAAGATCACATCCATCGTTCCTATGAAGGAGATCGATGATGAGAAATATCTCTTCATGGCAACCCGCAATGGTATGGTTAAGAAGACTCCGATGAAGGAATACAGCAATGTCCGCAAGAACGGTCTTCAGGCGATTGTACTTCGTGATGACGATGAATTGATCGAAGTTAAGGCTACCGATAATACCGAAGATATTTTCCTGATCACAAAGAAAGGTATGTGTATCCGATTCCATGAGACCGATGTCCGCGTGACAGGCCGTGTTTCCATGGGGGTTATCGGCATGAAGTTTGATGAAGGCGATGAAGTCATCGGTATGCAGATGGCCAGCCAGGGAGAATGCCTGCTGGTAGTATCGGAAAATGGTTATGGAAAACGCACTCCGATTGATGAATTTACAGCCCAGAACCGAGGCGGCAAGGGCGTGCGCTGCTATAAGATCATCGACAAAACCGGTGATTTGGTGGGTGCAAAGCTGGTAGATAATGAGCGCAAGATCATGCTGATTACCAATGAAGGCATCATCATCAAGATGGCAGTCAGCGACATCTCGATTATCGGACGCAATACCTCCGGTGTGAAGCTGATGAGTATTGATGCTGAATCCGGCATAGCAGTTGCAAGCATCGCCAAGGTGCGGGAGAGCGACAAGGATGAGGATGAAGAAGACGAATTTCTGGAGGAACAGGACGGAGAAGAAACCGAATCTGAGAATACGGAAGAATAAAAGTTACAGTTCAGCCATGCGCTGGTTTGAATGAGAAAGAGTGTTGCAAGCTTGCTTGCATAAGCACTTTTTCATCCAAATCAGCATATGGTGGACCCACCATGCTTCTTGTTTTCATGAATATGGAAACAAGAAGATGTCATGGCTGAACTGTAACGAATAAAAAGTAAAAAAGATCAGATATCCTTGATCTTTGAAAAGAAAATCATAAAAAAGAGAACATCCGGCAATTCATAAACTGGAATTAGCGGGTGTTCTCTTTTTGATCTTTATGAGGCGCAGTATTTTAACAGTGTCACAGCGTCGTTTCTCTCTGAATAAGGCGGCACTTGAATTCCTGGTAGGTAAATTCAGATTCACGGTTTTCGATTATAGCAAGAAGAAGTTTGGCAGCATACTCGCCCATTTGATCGTAGGGAATATCAATGCCGCTGATAGAAGGATAGTCCATTTCATAGAAATTCACCTCGTTCAGGAAGATATGGCGAATTCTCTGAGGGATGGAAAAGCCTGTTTTTAATATTTCACGCTGCAGCAGCAGTCCAATGTCGTAGTTTTGAGAAATGGCAAGATCAAAACTGCGGTTTTCCATGTATTTAGCTAAAAATTGCTGCAAATGAATCAGATCACGATCCTTGATAGGGCAGATCACGTGCTCCAGATGGCAGTTCGGTGCCGTCCGGCGAAGCAGGGATTCAAAAAGCGGATATTTATTATTAACTAAAAGACCGTCATTGCTGATGGAAAAATACCGCACTTCGTGGATTCCCTTTTCCAGACAGAAGGAGGCACATTCCTGCAGGGCATATTCAAATGCATGGGGGAACGGTGTTTTTTTTGAGAAAACCCCGTCCATACAGATAACCACATAAGGAATATGATTTTCATCGGCCGGTTTTGTAAAAGCAGCGTGATCATCGTTGGAAATAAAAATGAGTCCATCGATCACGTTGGAATAATAGCTTTTGACATAATCCGGAGAAGAATCTATATCATCCATTTCATTGAAAATCGTGATGGTATAGTCGATCTGGGACAGGTACTGGCTGATTCCAGTAAAAGCATTTAAGAAAGCCTGGCGGCTGTAATCCTTTGCACATACAATTCCGATGGATGTACAGTTTTTGGTCCGCATGCTTTTGGCGGAAGCATTGGGATAGTAGTGAAGTGCTTCAACGGCATCTAAAACCTTGCGTCTGGTTTCCTCACTGATCTTCTGATTCTGGCGATTATTGATCACATAAGATACAGTCGCCTGAGAGACTCCGCAGAGTTTTGCGATGTCTTTTGCAGTAACATTTTTTTTCATAATTTTGTAGACTCCTTATAACACTTTTACAGTTTATTAAATTTCTCTAAAAATGTCTATAGAAATTCACTAAAATACACAATAATTTAATATTGCTAAAAAAATAATTGAAATGCCGATCCTTTTGTGATATTCTAACAACATAAAATTAACTTATACGTATAAGCTAGGAATGGAGGAAAAAATGGGAAAAGCAAACGAACAAGCAAAAGATAAGCCTTCGTTATTAAACCGCTGGCTGAACGGAATTGAGAAAGTCGGAAATAAACTTCCGCATCCGATTTCTATTTTTGCAATTTTAGTTCTCTTTGTTATCGTTCTTTCTGCTGTCTGTGAGATGGCTGGAGTTTCGGCAACAGGTGAACTGGTTAACCGTTCTAAGGGAGTCGTAGAGACTCAGACGGTTCAGGCTGTCAGCCTTTTGAATGGTGAGGGGCTTGTGTATATGCTGACACATGCAATCACTAACTTTACAGGATTCGCTCCTTTGGGAGTTGTCCTGGTAGCTATGTTTGGTATCGGACTTCTGGAGGACAGTGGTTTAATCGGAGGCGCATTAAAGTCTGCTGTAGAGGTTACTCCGGCTAAGTTAATTACTCCGATGATCGTATTCTTAGGCGTTATGTCCAACCTGGCCGATGCAGTTGGATACATCGTTCTGATTCCGATCGCAGCACTGATGTTCATGGCATACAATCGTCATCCGGTAGTTGGTATGGCTGCAGCATTTGCAGGTGTATCCGGTGGTTTCTCTGCAAACTTATTAATCGGTACTCTGGATCCGCTTCTTTGCGGTATTACCAACGAGGCTGTAAAGATGGTAGACCCGACTTATGTAGTTGAGCCGACCGGAAACTGGTACTTCATGATGGTGTCTACCTTCCTGATCACAATTTTAGGTACTATCATCACTGAGAAAGTCGTTGCACCGCGTTTTGGTGAGTATCACGGCAATGGGGAAGAGAATGAAACAAGCTCTGAATATAAATTAAACGACCAGGAAAGAAAAGCTCTGAAAGTAGCTGGTTTAACCTTACTGGTTATGATTCTGGTTCTGGTAGCTTTCTGTCTCCCGGCTAACTCTGTTATGAGAGCTGAGGATGGAACACTGTTAGGAAACTCTCCGTTTATGGAGGGCATCATCCCGATTATCACTGTACTTTTCTTCGTACCGTCTGTTGTATATGGTCATATGACTGGTGTATACCACGGAGAGAAGGATGTCTGCAACGCTATGGGACGTGCCATGGGAACCATGAGCTCCTACATCGCTCTGACCTTTGTGGCAGCACAGTTTATTAACTTCTTTGGTTATACCAAATTAGGAACGATCCTTGCATTAAAGGGAGCTGAGTTCTTTAGAAACTCTGGTATTGGAACTATCCCGACCATGATCTTATTCGTTCTTTTTGCAGCATTCATCAACCTGTTCATGGGTTCTGCATCTGCAAAATGGGCTCTGATCGCTCCGGTATTCGTACCGATGTTCATGCTGTTAGGTTATACACCGGAGTTCGCTCAGGTTGCTTACCGTATCGGTGACTCCTGTACAAACGTTATCACTCCGATGATGTCCTATTTCGCAATGATTATCGTATTCATGAAGAAATACGATAAAGAGGCTGGTATTGGAACTCTGGTTTCCACCATGCTTCCGTACAGTATATGCTTCCTGATTGGATGGAGTATCCTGTTAGTATTATGGATCGTACTTAACCTTCCGTTAGGACCGGGCGTTGGAATGTTTCTTGGCTAATGGGGTTGAATCGTTACGATAATTTAAATAACTAGAATTAAGATGTACTCTGGGAATGTTTTATGCGGAATGCATAGACATTCCAGGAGTACATATTTTTTCAAAAAAATCGTATGAAGGAGGAAATAATGAACCAGACAAATGTAAAAATTGGACAATTAAGAGATCGCATGAAAGAACTGGGAATCGATGCATACCTGGTTCCGACTGCGGATTTTCATGAATCTGAGTATGTAGGCGAATTCTTTAAATGCCGTCACTTCCTGACCGGTTTCAACGGAACCGCTGGAACGGCTGTTATCACTATGGACAAAGCCGGACTCTGGACAGACGGAAGATACTTTGTACAGGCAGAAGAGCAGCTTTCAGGCAGTGAGATCAAATTATACCGCATGGGTGAACCTGAATTCCCGACTCTGGACGAGTTTTTAGAGGAGGAGCTTCCGGTTGATGGATGCCTTGGATTTGACGGCCGTGTTGTAAACTCTGAGCTGGGGTATGGTCTTCAGAACTTACTGCAGGAAAAAAATGTAACAATCAACTGCAGCAAGGATCTGGTAGGTGAGATCTGGACTTCCCGTCCGGCTATGTCCTGCGAGCCTATCTGGAGCCTGGATGTAAAATATGCCGGAAAGAGTACCGTAGAGAAACTTTCTGATCTTCGTGATGCCATGAAGAAAAATAAAGCACAGATTCATCTGATGACGGCCCTGGATGAAATCGCATGGTTATTCAATCTCCGTGGAAACGATATTGTAAATAACCCGGTATTTCTGTCCTACGCACTTATTACACAGGATGAAGCTTATTTATACGTACAGAAAGAAGCCATCAAAGAAGATACTAAGATGGGAAAAGAGGTTTGTGCGGCTTTAGCTGAGGCAAAGGTTCAGGTAAAAGAGTATGCGGAATTCTTACAGGATGTGGCAGCCCTGAAGAATGAGAAGATTCTTCTGGAACGCAAGAAAGCAAGCTTTGCTGTATGCGAGAGCATTGATGCTTCCTGCCGTATCATAGATGAGATGAATCCTTGTGCGACCATGAAGGCTGTTAAGAATGCAACCGAGATCGAAAATATGCGTAAGGCCCATTTAAAAGATGGTATAGCTGTTACCAAGTTTATGTACTGGCTGAAGCATACCATCGGAACCTGCGATATGACAGAGATGACAGCGGCTCATAAAATTGAAGAACTGCGAGCAGAGCAGGGCAATTATATCGAGCCAAGTTTCGTAACCATTGCAGCTTACAAGGAAAATGCAGCAATGTGCCATTATCATCCAAGCGATGAGGTATGCAAGAAATTAAAACCGGAAGGTCTTCTGCTGGTAGATTCCGGAGGACAGTATTTAGAGGGAACTACTGATATCACAAGAACCTATGCGTTAGGATCTCTGACCGAGAAGGAAAAAGAGTACTACACAATCGTAGCAGCCGCTATGCTGAAGGTATCAACCATGAAGTTCCTTCACGGCTGCCGGGGAATCAACTTAGACTACACCATTCGTGAAGCATTCTGGAAACGTGGTCTTGATTTTGCACATGGTACCGGACATGGTGTTGGATATCTTTCTAACGTACATGAGAGACCGAACGGACTGCGCTGGAAGGTTGTTCCGGAGCGTCAGGACAGCGCTGTGATCGAGCCGGGCATGATCTGCTCCGATGAGCCGGGTCTGTACTTTGCTGGCGATTTCGGAACCAGAACAGAGAACCTGATCTTATGTGTCGAGGATGAGAAAAATGAGTACGGACAGTTCCTGAAGTTCGAATTCCTGACCAAGGCTCCCATCGACTTAGAGGCACTGGATACACGTTTCATGGATGACGCGGATATCGAGCGCTTAAATACATACCATAAAGACGTATACGAAACCATTTCTCCGTACATGAATGAAGAAGAAAAAGAGTGGTTAAAACATGTGACAAGAGAAATTTCAAGATAATATGATGTTACAGTTCAGCCATGCGCTGGTTTGAATGAATATGGAAACAAGAAGATGTCATGGCTGAACTGTAACAATATAATACCTCCTGAACAGATAGAGATAAATTCAAGTCGAACGTCCGTGAGACTTGGCGCGTGATTCTGGTCAGCAAAGCTGGCATATTCCTATCAGAATCACTGCGCATGAGATCAAAATCTATTCAGGGGGTATTTTTATTACATCTATTCAGAAATGATTGCAAGATTATTTAATTTCTATTATGATGATATAAGAGTCATTAATAATTAATAGATGCGGTTCTGTCAGCAGGGGCAGATAAAAATTTCATGGAAGAAGGGTAGTTTTCAAATGAGAAGAATCAATGTTGAAACCATTACACAGAATATCAAAGAAATGTGCATTGAGGCCAACCATTTTCTGTCACCGGATATGAAAAAGGTGTTTGATGAGGCGGCAGCGAGTGAAGAATCTCCATTGGGACGTCAGATTTTAGGCCAGCTGGAAGAAAACTTATGTATCGCTGGTGAGGAGATGATTCCGATCTGCCAGGATACCGGAATGGCAGTTGTGTTTATCAAGGTAGGACAGGATGTACATCTGATCGGCGGTTCTCTGACTGATGCTATCAATGAGGGCGTGCGCCAGGGATATGTAGACGGATATCTCCGTAAATCCGTGGTTAAGGATCCGATTTACCGTGAGAATACGAAGGATAATACACCGGCTATCATTCATTATGAGATCGTAGAGGGTGAGCAGGTAGAGATCACGGTGGCTCCGAAGGGATTTGGAAGTGAAAATATGAGCCGTGTGTTCATGCTGAAACCGGCAGATGGAATCGAAGGAGTCAAGGATGCTATTCTGACAGCGGTGCGGGATGCGGGACCGAATGCCTGTCCTCCGATGGTAGTAGGCGTTGGAATCGGTGGAACCTTTGAAAAGTGTGCAGAGATGGCGAAGCACGCGCTGACCAGAAATCTGGAAGAGGAATCACCGGTTGAGTATGTGCGTGATCTGGAAAAAGAAATGCTTGAAACGATCAATAACCTTGGGATCGGTCCTGGCGGTTTAGGCGGACGGACAACCGCCCTGGCTGTCAATATTGAAACCTACCCGACCCATATTGCAGGGCTGCCGGTAGGCATCAATATCTGCTGTCATGTAAACCGTCATGCGCACAGAGTGATTTGATGAATATTTTTAGGATTGCGAAAGTGCGAAGCACATAGCAATCCGGTATCAAAAGGGGAAAAATCTCTTGTGACCCAAACATCGTTTGATAGTATAAAGAATGTACTCTCGGAGTCTTTCCTGCACAAAAGGATACCGAGAGCACATAAGATAGATTTGGAGGAAAATATGGATAGAACAATCACAGCTCCAATTGACAGGGAGACATTAAAAAGCCTGCATGCAGGTGATTATGTATATATAAGCGGAACCATCTATACGGCACGTGATGCAGCTCATAAGCGCATGATAGAGACACTGGATGAAGGAAGAGAACTTCCCCTTGATCTGAAAGATAATGTAATTTATTATATGGGACCGTCACCGGCCAGAGAGGGCCGTCCGATTGGTTCTGCAGGTCCGACCACAGCCAGCCGTATGGATAAATATACTCCAAGACTTCTGGATCTCGGCATGGGAGCCATGATCGGAAAAGGAAAGAGAAGCCAGGCAGTCATCGATGCCATCGTTCGCAATGGTGCCGTTTATTTTGCGGCAGTGGGCGGAGCCGGAGCAATTCTTTCAAAGTGCATTAAGGAATCGGAAGTGATTGCATACGACGATCTGGGAACAGAGGCGATCCGAAAATTGACGGTAGAAAATATGCCTATGATCGTGGTAATTGATTCCGAAGGAAACAATCTTTACGAGACCGCAGTAAAGGAATATCAGAGATAGAATAATAAGATATCAGATGTGAGATAACTCCCATCCCGCAGCAAGAATGCAGATGCATTTTAGAGTTTTATGAAGAGAGGTTATTGGCTGTTTTGCAAATAACCTCTCTTTTGTCGTGAAGAATAAAGTTATAATTGATAGAGATAAACCATGATTGGCATGGTTATCATACAAAGCAGAGTGGTAATTACGTTAATGGCACCAGCATAGCGGGCATCTTTTCCATATACCTGGGCCATCTGCGTGATTGTGGAGGCGGATGGGGTGATTGTGGCTAACAGGGTGACAAGCAGAATTTGTGAACCATTCTCAGCAAAAGAAGCAAGGCCGCTGAATTTAAGAAGTAAAATTGTCAAAAACGGTACACCGATGAGCCGCAGAATCGTGACAAGTCCAATATGGGGAAAAGACAGAATTTCCTGGGGCGTGGTTCCGGCAATCAGCATTCCTGAGATCAGCATGGCCAAAGGACCAATCATGCTTCCCAGGGAGCGGACAGCGCTGTCCACTGGACCGGGAAGTGAAATCTGTGCCAAGAATAGAAAAATACCGAATAAAATGGCAATCATATTTGTATTTGTTATGATTTTTTTAAAATCAGGCTTTTTTTCTTCACAGATCATCATTTTGCCATGACTCCAGAGAAGAAAAAGCTGTACAGAGACGTAGGCGCTGGAATAAATAACCCAGTCTGGTCCTAGAATAGAGGAAACAAGCGGTATAACAAGATTTCCTGCATTAGAGTAGATGATAGAGGCTTTTTCGACTCCGTTAAGATGAAGAAGAGGTCCTATAAAGTAAAAAAGGACAATCAGGATGAGATGGATCAATACAGCAGCAGCCACCGCCAAAAGAAGCCCATTTAGGATGGAAGGGCTGCAGCTGACCTGAAAAGCAGATAAAATCGAACAGGGGACTACGATATAGACAGACAGGCGTGAAAGAATGCGGCTGTCATCTGAGCGGCAAATGCCAGTCTTTACCAAAACAAAGCCTAAAAACATGATGATAAATAATGCCGCAATTTTACCAACTAAAATTCCAATGGACATAATACTTTTGCTACCTCCTCATAACAGGGCATAGAGACAGAATATTTTTTT
The DNA here is from genome assembly GCF_003477745.1 of Clostridium sp. AF35-15. Lineage (NCBI taxonomy): Bacteria > Bacillati > Bacillota > Clostridia > Eubacteriales > Clostridiaceae > Clostridium > Clostridium sp. AF35-15. The sequence goes on from NZ_QUDY01000001.1 coordinate 621,111, forward strand.
GCAAGTCGGAGTGGCTCCATGACAAGTCCGTCCAGTTCCGATGGTTTTCCTTCCATTATGTCACGCTGCATGGAAGTGGTGGCATCGGCAGATAAGTTGGAAAGAATCTCCAGATTTATTTTTACATAGTCTTTTTCAAAGGGATATCCCATGGCAGCAGCCAGAGCGCTGATTTCACGAATCATGGATTTAAATAATTCACGGGCAGGTCCTTCCTTTTGAAAATCTCCGGCCACGGCATGAAGGTAGACTCCAGCAGCTCCGATAGGGGAGACATAGGAAAATTTCTCCAAAGCATCCCTTTGGATATGGGTGGATAAAACTCCATCGATACCGCTTTCGCAAAGATCCGATTGAATGGCTGATAAAATCGGAGAAATATAGGAAGGATCCCTGGGACCGAAGACAACCCTTAAGATAGGACCGTGCTGAACCAGAACACCGGGATGTTCTAAGGATGCAGAAACATAGATGCATCCATCCAGAACGGTACAATCCGGTAATTCTTTCTGCACCCTGGCACCGGTTCCATATATATTTAAGATGGGAATAATAATTGTGCGGGGACCAGCGGTCTGTCGGATAAAAGGAAGGACGGAATCAAGGGAATATTCTTTTACGCATATAAAGATAACCTCCGGAGCCAGGGAAAGAGCACAGGATTTTTCCATGGATAATGCACGAACCTCAAGATGTTCTTCCGTCTGATCCCAGAGATGACGAATGATGAGACCGTTATTACGCATAGCATCAAGGTTGGAACCACGGGCAATGAATGTAACATCCTTTCCAGCTTTTGTAAGAGCAGAGCCAAGAATTCCACCAGTACCGCCGGCTCCCAGGATCATATATTTTAAATTCATAAAAAAACTCCTTTCTGAATCCTAATCTGGATTGCTGCGTGCGATGCGGTGCACTCCTGCAATCCGCCAAAACATCTATAGTATCATATCATAAAATATATTGAAAAATGGTGGTTTAAAGGAAATAAAAAAAAAGAAAAAACTTGGATAAATTTGCTTGACATTTTAAATTTTCTTTGATACAATGAGATACGCGTCTGACAAAGAAATGCGTTAAGATGCAATTGAATATTTTTTTTATTACTGCGGAGAAATACTCAAGAGGCCGAAGAGGCGCCCCTGCTAAGGGTGTAGGTCGGGCAACCGGCGCGAGGGTTCAAATCCCTCTTTCTCCGTTTCTTTTTTTAAAAAAGCTAGAAAAAATAAAAACAAAAAAGTGCTTGACACTGATGAGTTTTCGTGATAAACTAGCTGAGCTGTTGAAGAAACGGCGCTTTTGAAAAAGAAAAACAAAAAATAAATTAAAAAAAGTTGTTGACAAGCAAGAATGCTTATGATAAAATATATGAGCTGTCGCTGAGACAACAAAGAACCTTGAAAACTGAACAGTATGTAAAACCCTGAAAATTCTAAG